>JBHLPW010000025.1:0-64511 GCA_048939015.1 Promethearchaeota archaeon | reverse complement strand
ATTTATCTTTAATATATTTTTTATACTTTAATTTTTATTTAATTTTTTCTAATTAATTAAAGAAAATTAGTTCATTTGAATTCAATGTAATGATAATCAATTAAATATCATTTTTAATTACCTTAAATAAAAAAAAATCAATTTAATAAATTAATACATAAAAAGTATAAAAAATGGAAGATAGATTAGTAGATCATATTAGAAATGTTCCAGATTGGCCAAAACCAGGAATTCAATTTAAGGACATAACAACTCTTTGCAAAGTTCACGCTCCCTTTAAGGAATCCTGTGATAGAATTATCAATCAATACAGAAATAAAGGAATCACGAAAGTAGCTGCCATTGAGGCTCGCGGTTATGTATGGGGTGGAGTTTTAGCATATCAATTAGGAGCAGGATTTGTCCTTATAAGAAAACCAGGTAAATTACCTTACAAAACTTTAAATGAAACGTATGAGCTTGAATATGGGACAGATAGTATTGAGATGCATATTGATGCTATAGAAAAAGGAGATAAAGTTTTAATTTTTGATGATCTCTTGGCAACTGGAGGTACTGCAAAAGCTGCATGTAATTTAGTAGAAAAAGCTGGTGGGGAAGTTATAGGAATAGCTTTTGTAATAGAATTAACGGGAAGTTTACATGGAAGAGATAAATTAAAGGATTATGATGTAATGTCTTTAGTAGAAATTCCCGTTGAAGAATAAAACCACTTCAAGAAATTTCTTAAGAATTTTCATGAATAAAAATAATTTTTTTATAAACCTTCTAATTCTGATGGAATATAGTTGAATGTATTAAAATATCTCTTCCGTACACTTATAATGTCAAATTTTTGCGTTTGTGCACCCCTTGTTTCAACTACAAAGGATCCTATTATTGCCCCTAACCGACATGAATCCAATATGGACATATTTAATGTTAATCCCGTCAATAATCCTGCACGATATCCATCACCCGCTCCTGTGGTATCCACAATTTCATCGACAATAGCAATTGGGATATTTAACTTAAAAATCTTTCCGGAATCATCTCTATACATTAATTCAGAACCATCAGAACCCATCGTTTTAATTATAGCCTTAACATTCTTAAGGATAATTTCTTCAGTCATTTCAGATTTCTCTATAATTTTTTTTATCTCATGAGTATTACCAATTAAGATTTCAGATTTTTTAATTATGGTAATGAGGTTTTCCTGTTGGAAAAGGGGAGTTACTTGACCGGGATCAAAAATCATGGGAATTTTTAATTCACTTAATTGAATAGCAAAATTTGTCATAGCTTCCACACTCTGAGTAGAATTTATTGCGTAAATAAAATCTTGTGGATTTGAAATTTTTTCTTTCAAATTGATATCTTTGCACTTATCTAAAGCTCCACCATGAAAAATGATCATTTGATTAGCTTTTATGTCATTTACGATATAACAAGCTGCTGTATACAAATCATTATGTATGTCAACATTTAAGTCTATATTATTAAATTGATTAATATGTTCTTTATATCCTAATCTCTCGAAATCACTCCCAACAGAACCAAATAACGTTACTTTAGCAATATTTAGTAATCCTAAGTTATAAGCTATATTACCTGCCGTTCCTCCGAAATATTGATGTCTACTTTCAGCTGTTATAGTACTTTGATATTCCTCTTTATCAAGATTAATTGACACTGCGTTTATAAAATTCTCTTTAAAGCCCATTATATAATCAAATGCTAATGATCCGAGGACAAGAACTTTTGTTTTTAACATGAGAAATCTAATTATAGCTAAGAAATAAATCTTATAGTGATCGTAAAAATATTCGGACTTTATAGAATTTAATATTGATCATTCAAAAACCTCTAATTAAAAATTCTTTTCCTAAAAAAAATAATTTATAACATTTTAAATATTATAATTTAAAAACTTTAAATAGTGAATATAATGGTAAAAATAGGTATAATTGGTGGTTCAGGATTAGACAATCCAGACATTCTAACGGATGTTCAAGAATTAAATGTTGATACCTCTTACGGAAAACCTACTTCATCATTAAAATTAGGAAAAATTAGTAATGTTGATGTTGTTCTTATCGCTAGACATGGGAGAGAGCATACTATTCCCCCTACGCAGGTAAATTACAGGGCTAACATACAAGCATTAAAAGATCAAGGTTGTACTCATATATTAGCAACAACAGCTTGCGGAAGCTTGAGAGAACAGATTGGCCGAGGTGATCTTGTTATTCTTGATCAATTTATCGACTTTACTAGACTCAGAAAAGTATCATTTTTCGAAAAATTTGAACCTGGAGATATGAAACACACTCCTATGGCATATCCTTATTCAGAGGAGTTAAGAAATCTTCTTATTGAATCAGCGCGAGAATTAAATCTTAGATATCACAAAAACGGAACGGTAGTAACAATTGAAGGTCCAAGATTTTCGACTAGAGCAGAATCGGAGATGTTTAGGATATGGGGCGCGGATGTGATTAATATGAGTATAGCTTCTGAAACGATTTTGGCAAATGAAGCGGATATTCCATATGCTGCTGTTGCAATGTCTACTGATTATGATTGTTGGAAAGATGACGAAGCTCCTGTAACATGGGAAGAAATCCTAGAAATATTCGGAAAAAATGTAAATAATGTAATTTCCTTATTAACCAGAACAATAAAAAAAATAAAGTAATTATTTTGTTTAATGTTAGTCGCTTTTTTTTAAATTTATAGAATTAGTTATTTAATAAATTAAAGAAAACTATTTTTATTGATTTCTTTTTACGTTTTTCCTATAATTTTAATAAAATTATTATCCTTTTGATTTTTTTAACCTATATAATAATTCTTATATAGCTACTATTTTCATACATAATTTTAAAAATGGTTACATTATCTTTTCTTGGCGGTTGTAGAGAAGTGGGACGAAGCGCTTTACTAGTAGAGTCCCGAAGCGGTACTAAGTGCATTTTGGATTATGGGATTAGATTTCGAGGAGAAGAAAGACTTCCCAATAATTCCAATTTAGATAACCTTAAAGCGATTGCTCTGACACATAGCCATATTGATCATTCTGGGGGACTCCCCATGTTATATAAGAATCGAGATGTCCCATTCTTTACAAATTCAATGACATTAGCAACAGCTGAAATCTTAATTAGAGATATGATAAAAATATCAAATTTTCCTTTCCCTTTTGGTTATAGAGATTTGGAAAGTTTAAAAAGAAATTCGTATTTTATCGAAAATGAAACTCGTCAAAGGATAAGTGATAATTTTTATTTAACATTTCTAGATGCGGGACATATTCCTGGAAGTGTATCAATTTTACTCGAAGTAGATAATAAAAATATTCTTTATACTGGTGATATTAATACACAAATTACTAATTTGATTCATCCTGCAAACACAACCAATATACCAGAGATTGATACTTTAATAATTGAATCTACGTATGCTCTTAGAGAACATCCGCCTCGTGAACAACTTGAGAAAGAATTTGTAGAAAAAATCGTTGATATTACCGATAATGGAGGGAATGTATTGATACCCGCCTTTGGAGTAGCACGCTCCCAAGAAGTTTTATTGATTTTAGAGAAATATCATTACAATGGGAAAATATTTCTGGATGGGTTAGCAAGAACAATAGCAAAATTATATTTAGATTATCCAGACTCTATAAAGAGTATAAAAAATTTTAGAAGAGCATTAAAAAAAACACTTTTTGTATCAAAACCAAAATTAAGGTCAAAAATTAAGAATTCTAATGGTGTGATAATTTCACCATCTGGAATGCTCAAAGGAGGACCAGCTATTGATTATATCCAATCTATTTTGACAGATCCTTTATCCGCAATTTATTTAGTTGGATATCAAGTGGAAGGAACTCCTGGGAGATATTTGTTAGACGAGGGTATTTTTGAATTTAAAGATTCAAGAACGAATAAAAATTTTTCAACTGATTTAAGAATTAATGCAAAATGCGTTTATGATTATTTTGACTTTTCTAGTCATTCAGATAAAATCCATCTTCATAATTATATTAATAATTTGAACTTCCAAGAGAATTCGAGTAAAGATATTTTCTGTATTCATGGAGATAATAAATCAACAACTAGCCTAGCAAGTGAGTTAGTTAAAAAAGGTTACAATTCTGTCGCTCCTGAAACTGGTGAAATATATAAAATTTAATTGTATTTTTATAATTAAACTAGATTCTTTATTCTCTTAATTGACTTCGAACTACATCATTACATTTTTCAAGGAATATTTCAGCTTTATCTATAGGGATTTTAGTACCTGCTGCTGGAGGATGTCCACCTCCTAATACATCCAAATTTAATTGTTCACAAACATCCCTGATCACATGTGATAGATTGACTCCTTTGTTTACAATATATTCATGTGCTCTCCCAGAAACTTTATAAACATTTTCATCTT
Organism: Promethearchaeota archaeon; assembly: GCA_048939015.1. GTDB lineage: Archaea > Asgardarchaeota > Lokiarchaeia > Sigyniarchaeales > SOKP01 > Loki-b32. The sequence continues at coordinate 60,083 of JBHLPW010000025.1, read as the reverse complement.
CTCTACGGGCTAAACCAAATATTGGTTTAGATTTGTCAAACCCTTCACTATTTTCAAAAACGAGCATTGAAGCAATTGTTCCAACAATTTGCTCTGGAATAATATCCTCTCCAAAGAAAAATTGGATATTTTCCATATGTTGAATTTTTTGATTTTCTTTTAACCATCTTAGGCCTTTCATCAAATTTTTTTTATAGTTTAATAATATTTCTTGAGATTTCTGATATGACCTTTTTCTATCTCCCATAGCTATAGCAATGCCCAATGAAGCGCTGTTTGTACGTCCACATGCATTTAAAAGATTAGAAAACTCTCCAGCGTCATATAATTCTGAACCAATTACTTCATTTTTCAATAAGTATCTATTGATAATTAATTTCTCTACAATTTTACTTGGTTCAATATCTAGTTTTATTGACGCATATTCAATAATCCCTGAAGAAATTTTCTGCTTTTCATCATTGCTAAGTTCATTTAAAGTTCTTATATTACCATCGGAATTTTCCATTAATATACCTAAAGTTTGCAAAAAGATTAGAGTTCTATTGGGATCACCAGTTAATCCAGGAAGATCAATTTCTTTAGAATACGCGATTGCTTCATTTAATGGTTTTATTGAAGAAAAATTTAAATCATTTTTAATTTCAATTAGTCCAATGCTTTTAGCATCTTCTAATATCAACGAATTTAAACCAATAAAAGATTTATTAGAACCTTTATTTTGAATATCTCCAATTGCTCCTAAGATTGCAATTTGCGACAAATCAATATTTTTTTCATTTAAGCATTTCGCAAAAAAATAACTTAATCCCGCTCCAGATATCTCTAAACTTCCATCGAATCCATAAAAATAAGGATTTACATGCCATTGATATGTATTTTTATGAATTTCATTAATTAATTCAATATCTTCCATAGATGAAATATTCTGAGGAAGATGATGATCCAGAATTATAAAGGAATTGAAATTATCCTTTAAAACCAATTTTTTTTGAAGTTCAATATATTGACCACTTCCAAAGTCGGTAAAAATTAAAAAACTCTCAATTTCGTTAATTTGCTTTGAAATTTTTTCAATTTCTTCTTTTTCTAATTGACGTAAGACTGTAATTTGAAATGGAAGATTTTCTCTAAATAAAGCTTTACCCAAGATGGCACCTGAGCTTAAACCGTCGGCATCTAAATGAGTATATATATGGATAATTGTTTTATTTTCTTTTAATTTTTCAAGAAATTTATTTTTTACAATCTTTAACGCTCCAAAAAACTTATCAATTTTCTGTTTCGAGTTATTCATCGTCTAAAGAAGTAGTTAATCATAAATGCAAAATTAATATTATATTAAATTAAATTAAATTATCAAATTAATAATAAATACTCAATTAAAAAAAATAAGTTTAATAAGGTGAAAATAAGTGCATCATGTAAAAATTAATGAATTAGCTAAGAATCTCATTGAAAAAATAATTCAGAATAAAGAATTATATAACGCCAATATACATAAACTAAACAACGGAGCTACCATTCTTGATATGAGTAAGGCATCTTGGGAAGGAGGAAGACTTGTAAGTGAAATTTGTATGGGTGGCTTAGGGACTGTTGAATTTTCATCCTATAATCTTGATGGACACTATATTCCAAGTATTAATGTCTATACTTCAGAACCGTTAATCTCGTGCATGGCTTCTCAATTAGCAGGGTGGAATATTAAATTAAAAAAAGAAGTCGAAAAGGATGGACAAATGAAAAAGAAAGTCGTTTTTCAATCATTAGGATCAGGTCCCGCTCGTGCAAAAAGTAAAATTGAAAAAATCTTTGAGGAAATTAACTATACTGATGATTCAGATTGTGCTATCATTGTTTTTGAGACTTCCAAATTACCAAATGAAGAAGTCATGAATATTGTAGCCGATAAATGTGAAATTAATCCAAATAATACTTATGCTATATTTGCACCAACAGCATGTTTAACAGGTTCCATTCAAGTAGCTGCAAGAATAGTTGAAACTGGAATTCATAAATTGCATGAAATAAAATTCCCAATTGATGTAATTGGGGATGGATTCGGTACAACAACTATTGCTCCCATTGCCAAAGATGATCTTGGAGCAATGGGGCGTACAAACGATTCCCTAATTGCTTCTGGTAAAACATATTATACTATTAATGTTGCTAAAGAAGAAGAGGAAGAGTTATTTGAAACCCTTAAAAAGGCTCCAGCAAATACGTCTTCAAGTTATGGAAAACCCTTTATAGAAACATTTAAATCAGCAAATTATAATTTTTATGATATAGATCCAGGGTTATTTGCACCAGCTACTTATACAGTAAACAATATTAGAACGGGCAAAACCATAACAGTTGGAAAAGTAAATCATGAATTACTAAAACAATCTTTTGGATTGTTAATATAAAGAATAATTAATATAATCTTTCTACAACTTTTTTGTTTTTTATACAATTAAAAGTAATAAGAAATTACATATTTGTTAATTCTTCTTGGTATTTAACTATGTCATCGTCAGAGATATCTCTGTCGTATTTTATCTGTTTCTGAATTCCCAAATATGCACAAGCAAGTTTAGCGGCAGCAGCTACTTCCGCTTTCTTAAGAGTTATAGAATACTCATCTTGTTGAATTTGATCTTCTTCTTGATATTGACCCCCATGAAAGGATCTATCTTGAAATCTATTTGTTCGTTCAGTTTTTAGCTTGTACAGCAAAGAAGCCATTTTATGAGCTACTTTAAAAGGTAGTTGATTTTTAACTACTAAACGTATTATATTATTTACATCAAAATAATTTAATGTTTCAAATTTAGCGCGTAGATAACTTTTGAGGTTTTCAGAATTTCTTTCGCATTCTATTTCTGTCCAATCGTGAATAGCAAGTTTTCTCCTAAAAAATACTAATTCCCAATCAATCTCTAATTCTCTCAATAATTCAAGCAACTTGAGATCATTAGGTTTTCTTGATTCTATAATTATATAAAGTTGAAGTCCATAATATTTATGTTCTTGTTGAAGAAAAAAACCTCTCTGTTGCATTGAGGCAAGGATTAAGACTTTTATTGAAGTTATATTGTCAGAAAGATTCTTTTTTCCACAACTTAGATAAATTACATTTCCCTCTTCACTTATATATTCACAATCTAAAAATCCAAGGATGCTTTCCTTATTTTCTTTTATAAATCTCAGTAATCCACTAAGTGTTGGTTTTACTTCATATTTTATCAAATCATTCTCTTCAATTGTTACATAATCATGATAATTACTTCCAATAGCCAATTTGATGGAGTTTAATTTAAGCTCTTTATCAAACCCGAATACTTTTTGAAAGGCTTCATTTATTGGAAATACTTCATCCTCCAATATTTTCAGATCAGCCATTGAACTTTCATAAGGTTCTGGATCATTCACCATTTTATTCATTACAGGAGCTTCTGAGGCATCCACTTCAATTTCATATGATTTTGTCAAATCTTTTCTAATGATGCAAAAACTTCTCTTCTTTTTGTTATAGATTGATACTGATTTATTATCATCAAGAACCGCTCGAAATCTTTCAATGAATTTTGCATCAGTACTATCTGATCCAATCCTTCTTCGACGAATATTATATCAACTGATTCTTTATGAAATTTTAAAAAGATTATTAATTTAGTTATAAAATTTGTCTCTTAAATTCTTATCTAATATTTAATATAACAAATTTTTTTTTAATAATTAAAAATAAGACACTTAAAGAAGTAAGTAATTTTTTGATTTTTATTCAATTTCTGTTTCTAAAAGAAAATTATCTCCTTTTTTAATATAGGTAATGGTGGAACCGAAGTTGTTTCTAATAGTGTACTTATTCCCTTGAACATCTAACACTTCTATTGAATATGACAACCTTCTCTGATTTAAAATTTCATTAATAATTTTCTTTTCTTCATTTGAGTCCATGAGTTTGAATTATTAAACTTAACAAAAAAAATTTACTGTTTCTGTTAATAAACATATAATTGGGATTTAAATAAATAATACATTATGCAGTAAATCTTTCAATAATTCATATCAGAAATACTAAAAAGGGAGAAAATCTTACAGATTTTGATAAATTGGTAAAATAAATCTTAGTATAATAAGAAAAAAGTCTAAAAATCAATCAATCTTTTTAAACACAATTTGTTGAAGAAAAATCCTTTTTCATTAATCTGTTAAAAGTTTTTTTTAAAAACTTATATTACTTCTTCGAATTTATTTATTGCATTTAATAGATATAATTCTTGGCTTTTTTATCTTATTAAAAATTCAGTTTTTTTTTATTAAATATTATATATTTTTATATAAATAAGTGTTTAATTAAATTAATCAATGAAGAAAAATTTATTTCTTTAAGGGTTATAGCTTTTTTTTGAGTAATATGGCTAAGCAAAAACTGGACATCGGATTTTTCACCTCAATGTACTCACAAGTTAATGGCACTGCTATTGCTTGCAGAAATCTTGCCGAAGCCATTGCAAAGTATACAGGACATAATGTACATGTTTTTGCACCAGGAATTGAAAAACCTCAAAATAAACCTAAAAATCTGCACCTCCATAACTTTTTTGGAGCAAAAATATCTCCTAAAACAGGTTTTGTACTCAGTTTTCCTATACACAAATACTTTTTTTGTAGTCATGATTATCTGGATATAGCCCACATCCATACACATGCTAGTTTTGGTTCTTTAGCTATTAATTGGGCTAAATATTTGGGCATTCCAATGACAGGAACACATAATTCACCTCTGACTTTTTACACAGCACAGTATATACCAGTTCTTGGAAAATTATTATCAAGAATGGATTGGGTTTGGCGATATGAAAGACATGTATTAGATAAATATGATCTTGTCTCAGTTCCAACAAAATCGAAGAAAGATCTGCTTAGAGAGCAGAGATTTAAAGAACCGATTGTTTGTTTAACCAATGGGATTTCAGATTTGTATTTTACTGATGTAAAAGAAAACGGAATCCGAGATAAATATAATTTGGACAGTAAAAAGATTCTTTTATATGCATCAAGGTTATCTCCAGAAAAACACCAATTGAGTATTATAAAAACATTTCGAAAAGTCCAAAAAGAGGTACCAGATTCACATTTAGTACTTGTAGGAAGCGATGGTCCTTCAAGTTTACATGTCAAGAAATTAATTCAGAAGAAACATTATAGGGATAATGTCTCTTATCTTGGACGCGTACCATTTAATGATTTATTAAAACTATATAATACTGCAGATTTAGCTTGTCTTTGGTCTTGGATTGAAGCAGAAGGTTTAGTTTTAATTGAATCAATGGCCCAAGGGACTCCTTGTATTGGAGCAAACGCAACAGGGATTTCAAATGTAATCCAAGACGGTAAAACAGGGTATCTTGCCAATAATCTAGACGATTTCAAGGATAAAGTGGTAACATTATTGAAGGATGATGATTTACGAACTGAAATGGGACTAAATGCTAAAATGGTAGCAAGAAATTATCGGATTAGCAAAGTGGCTAAAACTTGGATAAAAATTTATAAATTTGTAATTAATGAACTTTATCCTCTTAGATATTATAAACAAGAGAGAAAAGAAAGAGTAGAATTGGTTAAAGAGTTTATTCACAAATTACCAATTGTGTCATTTTAAACTCTTAGATTCTGAAAATTCTCTTTCAATTACATATTTTACAATGATTTCAAAAATAATTCCTAATATTATATTTTGACAAACTATATTTTACTTACATAATTATTCGAAATTATGGAAGATATATCTCAGGAAAAAGAAATAGTAAAAAAAGATTCCATACCTCACTTTTTTCCAACGTATAGAGTTAAAAGAAATTTATATGCTTTACCAATTATCCTTGTAGTTGCTATAGCAGGGATTTTAGCTTACTTAACCTATATAGTAGCAGGAGTACAGATAGATGGGGGCTATTTTTCAGAAAGTGAGATGGGTGCGGTAGGAGGCTTGCTAAATGGTTTGATTTATACCGGATTAGCTGTAGTTACAGCATTTCTAATAATCTTCATAATAAAAAGAAAAGGAATTGGTGTATTAATGTACATCTTTGGATTTAGTTTTGGCTTAATTGGATTTTTTCAAACGTATTTTTTTGGATATATAATAATTTTCTTGATATTTTATAGATTACCCCTTATATTCTTTAATTTATTTCATTTTGAATTGATCTTTCTTGCTGCGGTCTTTACAATACTGATGCTTTATTTGTATTTCACATCTCAATCAATAAAATTCAAAAATTTTATAGTTCTTTATATAGGTCTTTTAATCGGAGCATCAATGGGGGTTTTAATGCCTCTTTGGACTACTTTAGCAATTTTAATTGGGATTTCATGTTGGGACATATTCGCTGTATTTTATAAACATGGACCAATTAAGCAGATGATTGATATTGCGTCAAATAATGATGAACAGGATAGTTTTTCTGAATCAGAAATAAAATTAAAAATAGAATCTGGAGAATATGAGTATGATACTTCAAAATTAGAGATTGGCATTGGAGATTTAGCTTTTTATAGTATGCTTACATCTAGTGCTCTTGTTCAATCTAATAATTTATTTGTGATGATTTTTACAGCATTAGCAATTATAATTGGCACAGGAATCACAATTTCAGGTTTAAAAAGAAATAAAATATTGCCAGGACTACCAATATCAATTTTTCTAGGAATTGGTACAATGTTATTATCGTGGTACCTTATTACGACTTTTTTTGTTTAACCCGAATTTTTTTATAATAACTTCTATTAATTATAGAATTTGAATCTAAAAAGCATTTTTAACAACAACTTTTATTATTTTCTATCTATTAAATAAGTTAAGAAAATAAAAAAAGAATAGATCTTGGAATGATTGATATTAGTAATTTTAAAGAATTTTCTGTAATAGGAGCAGGTACCATGGGTCGTGAGATTGCCCAAGTAGCAATCATGTCTAATCAATTCGATCAAGTAAAGTTATGGTCAAGAACGCAGAAAACTTTAGATATTGCAACCAATTTTATTGAAACTGGTCTTAAAAAATTAAAAAATAAAGGTATGTTAGGAGAAAACTCCGTTAAAAATCTTTTGGAAAAATTAATTATAGAAAAAGATTTAGAAAAAGCTTCTAAAGCTGATTTTATAGTTGAATCGGTACCAGAATTCATGGATCTCAAACAATCAACTTTTAAAAAACTGGGAAATTTTGCTCCAGAACATACAATAATAGCAACAAATACATCTACAATGAGTATCACAGAAATAGCTTCTACATCTGGTAGACCTGATAAAGTGGTTGGGATGCATTTTTTTATACCTATACCTGTCCTTGAATTAATAGAGCTTATTAGAGGTGAAAAAACTTCCGATCAGACTTTTGAAATTAGTGCCGCCATAGGTGAATCACTTCCTTGCATTAGAGGAAAAAAATTTGTTGCGAGAATTGAAAAAGAAAGTCCTGGATTCATTGTCAATAGACTTACTATTGCTAGTGGAGCATATATAGATTGGTTAGTTGATATAGCGATGGAAAAAGGAATTAAATGGGAAGATCTGAATGAAGATCTTGTTGTTCCAAATCAAATGGGACTTTTAGCAAAGAGGGATTATTTAGGTTTAGATGTTATTCGGAATGCAGCTAAATATTTTGAAGAAAAAGTTTCTCCAGACTTTGCTACTGGAAAATCTTTAACCAAACTAATTAATCAAGGTAATTTAGGAAGAAAAACGGGAAAAGGGTATCTTGAATGGACCGAAGATGGAAAGCCTATAACTACTGGAGCAGAAAGAGCAAATCTAGGGAATATGGATTGTTTTATGGCGCTTCAAATGAATGAAGGTTGTAGACTCTTAGAAGAAGGAATCGTTTCGAGTTATGAAACAATTGATAAAACAATGATTGCAGGAATGCGCTCACGTGGTCCATTTGAATTAGGAATAGATCGATATAAAGAATGGTGCAATTTATTAAATGAATTTACGGAAAATTCTGGAAAAAAATATTTCCGACCAACTAAATTAATGCAATCAGGAGATTTTCTGAAATATAAGTGATCTTTCAATAAATATTTTAAATTAAAAAAGCAATGTCAATTTTTATATGTTATTTGAGAAAATCAAACTCAAATTTATTATGTTAAAATTAATCAATAAACCTATATTATAAAATCTTGATAATTAAACTGAGCAGTTTTTAAATTAAATCAAAAATTACTAAAAATGAATCAGATTGATAATTCTCCTAAAACAGGGTTCGAGAAAATAATTGATTATTTTAATAAAAATCTTGAGATAAACCATCCAATAGCTATTGCAAAAATCGTAGAAGATACAGGATTTTCTTGGAGTTTTGTTAAAAAAACATTAGCAAAAATAAATGAACAATATGTTGGATTTCATTTTGAAAAATCTGGAAGCACATGGATCATATGGAAAGATCGTAATCATTTGATTAAAAAACTTGCTGATACTTGTTCTAAGTTATTGGATGAGTGATATCAAAACTATAATTATTGATAATATTGAATATCGAATTAATACAATCTAATTATATTGTCCACAGGATATTTTTACGGTATCTATAAATTAGACTTTAGAATAAATTACTTTTTATGTTCAAATTCTGAGTAAAAATTAATTTTTTTTTGAATATAATTTTGTAAGCATTGTAACTCTTCAATACCACATCTATCTATTAAATCCAATAAATTCTCAGACCAAGACTCCGTACATTGTTCACACTCAAATATAAAATCAAGATTTCCAATTTTTTTTTTATTGTCCATTATCTCTTACTTTTTTCATTTGATAAAATTGATAGGAGATTTGTTAAAAATATAACCTGCAACGAATACTCAAGAGGTCTTCTCTTATAATTGAAAAAACATTTGTGCCTTGTTCTTTTCTAAAATATTTTTTATTTGGGAGCAATTCTTCAACAACTCTAAAAAATACCCGATTATCTTTTATCCATAAACGATCTACCATAATATTGATTTGATCTCTTATTCCTGTACTATATATTTGAAAAGCTGAAATGGTAAGTAAATTAGACTCCATATCATTTTATTGATAAATATTAATTTAAACTGCCGTATTTAAAGAAAAAAATCAGATTTAAATCAACGGTATCTTTTTTAATCTTTTTTAATTTCACTTAGTGTGAGTTTAGTGTGAAGGTTCACACTAATAATAAAAAATAACTTATATGGTTAAAATAAATGAAAGTGGAAAAATCGAGCCAAGATCTCGAAAATGAAGTAATATACGCAGGTTTATGCATACATTGTGGAAGTTGTAATGCTTTTTGTCCGCATATGGATTTTAACAAAGAAACAGGAGAAGCATTTGTTGTAGATGAATGTGCTGAAACTGTAGGGCTCTGTTACAATTCTTGTCCAAGAAGTTTCCTTCCTATATCTGAAATTGAACAAAAATTATTCGGGAAAACTCGTATTGATTTAGCTGTTGGAGTTTATAATGATATAATTCAAGTTAAATCAAAAAATAAAGATGATATTTTATATAATCTCGTAGTTTCTGCCTTTAAAGCAGGGATTGTTAAGCATATGGTCTTAAGTGAAGTTAAAAGTAAAAAACCACCTGTCGCATTCCCTGTTGTTGTAGATAACGCAAAGGATGCAAAAAAATACATTCCTAAAGCCACAATGGAGAATGCAGGACCATTAATTACTGGTATTGGACAAGCATATAGAGAATATAAAAGAGATATTGGGATACTTGGTAATCCTTGTCATCTTCAAGGGCTTGCTAAAATCCTTGTGTCTGATTTTAACACTGGAGCAGAACGTACATCCTTAAGGATAGCTTTTGCTTGCTCATCTGGTGGAATGACAGGGTGTAAATACTGCACAGATTTCTCTGGAGAATTTTCAGATATTTCATACTCTCCCTGGGGAGCTCCAAAAGGTTCTGGTGAAGCTTTTCTAATAATAAGAACAGATGTAGGACAAAAATTAGTTGATACAGCGGTTAAGAATAAATTACTAGAAATTACTGATCCCAATCCAGATTTATCAGAAATGAAAAAATTTCTTAATAAGAAACGTAAAAAGAATTTCTTAACTCTCCTTGGAAAGGACTTAATAACTGCTAAGTATTTAGATCTTAACACTGATGAGTTAAAAGATATTCTTGAAGAATAATTCTAATTTTCTTTTATAATATTTTTTTATTTTAAGCAGAATTTAGTCAATTAAATCCTTTTTTCTCAAAATCGAGCGAGTAAGTGTTTCAAAAATCATTTTATTGTTTTCTCCGCTTTTTGAAGAAGTTTCAAAGAAAAAGCCAATGTTGTATTTTTCTTTGAACTCGTTAGCATCTTCATATTCTACGGTTCTTCTTATGTCTGCTAAATCAAGTTTTTCACCCACTAAAATGAAAATAGGATCATCAGCATTGTTATTCACAATATTATACCATTCTTCTAAAGAATCAAAACTAGTCCTACGAGTAATATCATAGCATAGAAGACAACCAGTCGCTCCTCTAGAATAATTTGGTAAAAAAAGTCTAAAACGTCTTTCTCCAGCGAAATCCCAAATCTGGAGTCTTACGTCAAATTTATTATCGATTTGAACATCATATGTCGCCAAATCGGTACCTATAGTTATTTTTTGTGGAATAAATTGACCTGTTGTTAATCTCTGAACCATGGTACTTTTACCTACTCCCCCATCTCCCACGACAACGATTTTAAATAACATTTTTCTCTGAGCCATGATCCAGAACCTACATTTTTTGAGAGTTAATTAATAATATAATAAATGACGGTCTAATAAATTTTTATTCTGTTTTCAATTGTTCTTTTATTTTATTATTTAAGGATTTAAGGTTCTCAATTATTTTAATTTGCATGTTTCTTGGTAAAGGCTCAATAACTTTTTCAAGCTTTTTATCATCAATATTGTTTATCACTTTGTAATTGAAAATATGAACCAAAATTGTTATAATGGGCGATATAAAAAGAACTATGTACAAAAAGTATGAGATAGGTATTAATTGAGAACCAGGAAGGGGAACTTCTATTCCTAAACTTGGAATCCCATTTATCAGAAATATGGAAATCAAATTTAAAATGTTAAAAAGTATAAAGACTAAGAGATTAATAACAGAAATAATTTTATAAGAGTTGAGTTTTAAAAATGATATAACATGTTTAGAATCGGTTAAAATTTGAGAATCTATTTCTTTTTCAATTCCATTAATTATAATTTCAAACCTGACAAATTTCCATAAATCAATGAAAATCCAGAAAAATGTAAATGTAAATGAGAATGTAAGAATGATTATAAAAAAACAATAATAATTACTAACTAAATGAGGATTATATAGCGACTCTGCACCTAACCAGAAAATCAATATCAACTGAAATTGTGCTGAAAAGAAAAATCGGTTCGCATTTCTTACCTCAGAACCTAAAGGATTGTAAATGATATCACTCCTTTCAAAAAATGCTTTTTTTTTATTAACGCTTAAAATTCGAAAAAAAAGGGAAAATGTAAAAGTGATTAATGGGAATAATAAAAAAAATATATTATCCCATATTTGAGAGATGATTAGAAGAAAAAGAAAAGTAAATAATATTAAATCTCGTATAATGCTTTCAGAGATTAAATCTTTTATGGATAAAAAATGATTTTCTTGATTTTTTTCATTCATTTTCTTTATTAAAATATATGAAATAAATAAATTTTTACTATTTTAAATTAGAATATTAAAATTTGAAATGTAAACATTTGCCTCTTATCAAATATCCAAAAGATTTTAATTAGGCATACTCTTTTATTCCACATATACTTCAAACACATTAGTATTTTAAGTGTGTGTAGAAACTATGAGTACTGAACCTAAGGATACTAAAAAAACTGCACTATATGATGTTCATGTAAAAAAAGGAGCACGGATGGTTAATTTTGCTGGATGGCAGATGCCTGTTCAATATGAAAGCATAATCAAGGAGCATGAAGCAGTTCGTTCTTACGCAGGGGTATTTGATATTTCGCATATGGGAGAATTTATCCTTGTTGGTAAAGATATAATTGATTTTCTTCAATTAATAATGATAAACGATTTAAATCTATTAAATCCATCTAAAGGTCAATATTCTTGTATGTGTTACGAAAACGGAACCGTTGTTGATGATCTCGTATATTATGAAGAAACACCTGAGCGTTTTAGAATGATAGTTAATGCGAGTAATATTCAAAAAGATTTGCAATGGTTAAATGAACATATTGGGGAATTTGATGTTCAAATCACAAATCTTTCATCGAGTAGATCTCGTTTAGCATTTCAAGGACCTAAAGCAGATGAATATCTCCAACCTCTTGTTGATACTGATCTTTCTCAAATTAATAGGTTTTACTTTACTCATTGTAACTTAAATAATAAACCTATATTCATAGCAAGGACAGGGTATACTGGTGAGCGCGGATTTGAAATCTCTTTTGAAAACACATTCGCAGAAGAAATATGGAATGAACTTCTCAATACTGGATCCAGCCCAGCTGGTTTAGGAGCAAGAGATTCTCTAAGATTAGAAGCATGTTATTCATTATATGGACATGAAATAAGTGATAGTATTAATCCTGTTGAGGCAGGGCTTAGTTGGTTAGTAAAACCAAAAGAAGGAATAAGTTACATTGGAAAGAATGTTCTAATAAAACAAAAATCTGAAGGTACAAATAGAACAATAGTAGGTTTAAATTTAATTGATAAAGGAATTATTAGAGAAAATTATAAAATCTTTAAAAAAGGAGAAGAAATTGGATTTGTTACTTCTGGTGGATATTCTCCTACCCTAAAAAAGACCATTGGTTTAGGACTTGTGAATAAACAATATCAAGAGATTGGAACCGAAATAGATATTGAAATTCGTAATAAATTATTAAGAGGAAAGATTGTTTCTACACCCTTCTATAGAAATGTGTAAAAAAGAAAAAAATTTGTGATGTTTATGGATTATGAATTCCCTAAAGAGTTAAAATATACATCAACTCATGAATGGATAAAAATTGAAAATTCAGTTGCTATAGTTGGAATTACTGATTATGCACAACATCAATTAGGTGACATAGTATTTGTAGAACTTCCTGAAGTAGGTATGGTATTTGAAAAGGGAAGTAATGCGGCAGAAATAGAATCAGTAAAGGCTGTTGGTGATTTATTAATGCCTTTATCAGGAGAAATTATTGAGATTAACCAAAATCTTGTTGATGATCCCGGACTTGTAAATTCTTCTCCATTTTCCAAGGGATGGATGATAAAGATTGAATATTCTCACCCAAGTGAAATTACTGAACTTTTGTCAGCTGATAATTATAAACAACTAATCCAAAAGGAAGAAATTTAATATTTTTTCTTTATTGATTTAATTAATTTTTAATAAAATGTTAAGAGGAGAGATATTTTGGATTTTATTCCTCATGATAATAAAACAATCAACGAAATGTTAAATGTAATTGGTGTAAAATCATTACAAGAACTCTTTCAAGATATTCCTAAAGATTTGATTATTGATAGGCTCAATTTACCCTCCGGATTTTCTGAATCAGATCTTTTTACTGAAATTAAAAAAATTTCTCAGAAGAATGAAATTTATACAAATACATTCTTAGGAGCAGGATGTTATTATCATTATATCCCTTCTCTTGTCGATTTTGTTATCTCCCGATCTGAATTTTATACCTCTTATACCCCATATCAAGCTGAAGCTAGCCAAGGATATCTACAAGCTATATATGAATACCAAACTATAATCTCTCGATTAACACAAATGGATGTATCGAATGCAAGTATGTATGATGGGTCAACTGCTCTAGCTGAAGCTGCTATTATGGCTACTGTCATAACGCGTAAAAACACTATATTATTATTAGAGGGGATTCACCCGGAATATGAAGATGTTGTTAAAACTTATTGTTGGGGACAAGATATAAAATTAGAAAAAGTTAATTACCAAGATCTAACCTCTAAAATAAATAATGAAGTTGCGGCAGTAATTTTCCAGAGTCCTAATTTTTTTGGTGATATTGAAGATAGTCAAAAAATTTCAAAAGAAGTAAGAGATCACAATAAAAATTGCCTTGTTATTCAAGTTATGACGGACCCAACATGTTTAGGAATTCTAAGCCCTCCTGGTGAAAACGATATAGATATTTTTATAGCTGAAGGACAATCATTTGGATTAAGTCCTTCTTTTGGAGGTCCAGGCCTAGGAATTTTTACTGTTAAACAGAAATATTTTAGAAAAATTCCAGGGAGATTGATAGGAAAAACTAAGGAAATAGGAGGTGAGAATCTAGGATTTATTTTAACTTTACAAGCTCGTGAACAACATATTCGTAGAGAAAAGGCCAGTTCTAATATCTGTACTAACCAAGCTTTATGTTCTTTAGCAGCGTTGGTTTATTTATTAACTTTAGGAAGAACTGGTTTAAGAGAGGTGGCTTCGCAAAATATAAAAAAAGCTTGCTTCGTAAAAAATGCCCTTAGTAAACTTCCTGGTTTTGAGATAATAAATAAAAAACCAACTTATAATGAATTTTTAGTGAAAATTCCCAATATAGATAATTTTATTGACCAATGTAAACAAAATGATATACTTCCTCCTTTAAAAATCTCAAAATTTTATCCAGAAATGAAGAATGTTGCATTAGTATGCGTTACAGAAGTTAACTCAAAAGAATCCATTGATAAATTTCTTAAAGTAGCGAAAAGAATATCAAATGTAAAACAAGAGGGTGATTGATGATGGATTCAAATATTCAATTAATTTTTGAAAGGGGAAGAGATTCTGATCAACAAAACTATATCCCTCAAATGGATATAATATTTGAAACCAATCTTGATAAAATATTACCAGAATCGTTTCTCAGAGAGGATCTACCAATTCCTAATGTTCCAGAAGTAGAAATTGTTCGTCATTTTATCAGATTAAGTAATAGAAATTATGGTATTGATTCTGGGATCTATCCGTTAGGCTCCTGTACAATGAAATATAATCCTAAAATAAATGAAAAAATTGCAAGATTATCGAATTTTACTAAAATACATCCATTACAAGAAGAAAATGAAGGTTCTCTCGAGTTAATTCATCATATCTCAATTTTATTAGGAGAAATAACCGGTATGGATGGTTTTACCCTCCAACCTGCTGCTGGAGCTCATGGAGAATTGGTTGGCTTATTAATAATGAAAAAATATTTTGAGAGAAAGCAGATTCCAAAGAAAAAAATAATTATTCCCGATTCGGCTCATGGTACCAATCCAGCTTCAGCAAAAATGGCTGGATTTTCAATCATAGAATTAGAATCAAATTCAAACGGAGAAGTTCCTTTAGATCAATTAGAATTTGCTATGAAAGAGGATGATGTTGCTGGAATCATGCTTACAAATCCTAATACTCTGGGTGTTTTTGATAAACAAATTAAAGAAATTACTAGAATTGTTCATGAACATGGAGGATTATGTTATTATGATGGTGCAAATTTGAATCCAATGCTAGGAATTTGCCGCCCTCGTGATATGGGATTTGATATAGTTCATTTAAATTTACATAAAACTTTTTCTACTCCACATGGTGGTGGTGGACCGGGATCAGGACCTATAGGAGTCATAAGTGAACTCATTCCTTTTCTCCCTGAACCGTGCCTAATTTCCACAGCACAAGGAGTTATATGCAGCGAACATAACGATAATTCCATAGGGAGAATAAGAGCTTTTTGGGGTAATTTTGGAATAATTGTTAGAGCTTATGCCTATATTTTAGCGTTAGGAGCTGAAGGATTAAGAAGGGTTGGTCAAATTTCAGTTTTAAATGCGAATTATTTAAGAGTATTGTTAAAAAAGAACTTTATTCTGCCATATGATCGAATATGCCAACATGAGTTTGTACTTTCAGATCGAAATATACCCAATGAAATTACCACTGAAGATATTGCAAAGCGAATTCTTGATTATGGTATATATGCTCCTACAATTTATTTTCCATTGATAGTTCCGGGTGCTATGATGGTAGAACCAACAGAAACCGAATCAAAACATTCCTTAGAGTACTTTGTTGAAGTAATGAATAAAATCCATGAAGAAGCAAAAGATAATCCTGAGATTATAAAAAGTGCACCTCATAATACAGCAGTTAAACGTTTAGATGCTGTGTTAGCTGCAAGAAACCCAATATTGCATGATTAAATTTTCATGCCTTTATTAATAAATAAATTTTAATAGTCCATGCCAATATAAGTTCTAAAGTATAAAAATATTTAATTTAGATATTGGTGTACAAAAATAGACTACTCATCTTTTTTTCCTTACGAGCATTTCAGAAAAAGTCAAGAGAAAATCATTAAGCAGCTTGAATTAAGTTCAAAATCAAAAAAGATGTCTTTATTATCAGCCCCTAATGGAACAGGAAAAACTATTATTGCATTATCTAGTTTGCTCCCTTTAGCTTATGAAAAAAATTTAAAGATAATATATATGTGTAGAACCCATTCTCAAAATCGACGAATCATAAAAGAATTAATTAAAATCTCACAAAAAATAAATGATGACAAACTTGGAGTAAACCTTAATGGCCTTTCTATTAGGGGGAGAAATGAAATGTGCTTAAATAAAACATTATTATCACTCAAGTTAAATCCAAGAGAAGCAATGTCAGTATGTGCTGATCTAAGGAAAAATAGAAATTGCATACATTTTTTAAACTTGCTAAAAAAAAGAGGACAAACTGATAATACGATTTCAATCGCACCAGATATGTTCAATAGACCTATTGATGCTGATGATCTTATCTGCTTTTGTAAGGAAAACAAACTTTGTCCATATTTTTTAAGTAAATTTCTATTAGAATTTATGAAAGTGATAATTTGCAATTATCAATGGATTTTTAATCCATTTATACGAGAATCTTTTTTAGAATTCATAGGTCAAGAGCTTCCAAATTGTATTTTAGTTATAGACGAATGTCATAACATTATTGATGTAGCAACCGAAGTTAATTCACAAAGAATCACACCATACTCATTAAGATTCTGTTTAAAAGATCTCGAAATGTATAGATCTCCTGTTTTAATGCAAAGTTTTGTTAAAATATTGCTGGATCAGTTAGATGAGAATAAAAAAAATTTACGGGTATTTGAACAAGAAATTCAACCAGATAAACAGTTACAATTACTCTATAGAAAGTTGGGAATTCAGGATTTAAATGGATTTAAAAATTTTATTGAGGATCTCCATGATTATAGTGTTTCTATTCATGAAGAAAAACTTGCAAATGGAGAAATTTCACGTGATTATGTTGGATCTCTAGCAGAATTCTGGCTAAAATGGTTGAAAACTTATTCATTGGATAATTATTTTTTTTGTTATAATATTAAAGAAAAAAAGGGAAAGCGAGTAATCTCACTTGAGATTGTTGCCTTAGATCCTAGAGAAATTGCTATTCCTATTTTGAAGAAGAGTTTCACCTGTTTAAACCTCTCTGGAACTGTAAACCCGTATGTCTATAATAATTTAATGGGTTTAAATGAGTGTGGTAAAAGTTATAAAGGAATTATAGCAGATTCTCCTTTTAGTAAGAGGAATATCAAAGCAATTATTACAGAGGGAGTAGATACAAAGAGAGATAATAGAACACCAAATATGTTTAAAAAAATAATCAGTAAGATAGATGAGGTTTTGAATTGTACACCTGCAAACATAGGTATTTTTTGCGCTTCTTATAAAATTCTCAGAGGATTGCTAAATAATGGATTAGAAGCTACTGTAAAAAATAATAATAAATCACTATTTATCGAAGAACCAGGATTATCTGCTTCTGAAAATGCAATGTTGGTTGATAATTTCAAAAGCATGGCTTCAAATAATGGAGCTATTTTATTAGGAGTATGTGGTGGGAGAAATTCAGAAGGAGAAGATTATCCGGGGGATTATATGAATTCCGTAATAATAGCTGGGTTTCCTTATCATTTACCTACCCCTAGAATAGAAGCAAAAATTAAATATTATGATAAAGTGTTCAAAAATCAAGGTTGGAATTTTGCTTATTTATATCCAGCTACTCAACGGGCAAATCAAGCTTCAGGAAGGCCTATAAGAAAAATAACTGATAAAGGATCAATAATTTTTATGGATAGTCGATTTAAAACAAAATATAAATGGATTTCAGAATGGATAAGAGATGTTTTAGAAATAATTCCTGATGAACCTAATGCAATCATTCAAAATCTTTCCCATTTTTGGAATAAATAGTAAATAATTAATTGGATTTAAATTTCAGAAATATAATAATAGTAGAAATCGCTGGAAATATTATCATGAAATACATTACAATGTAATAATCGGAGTTAAATATTGATAATAGTAAGCTGAATAAGAGTCCACCCATAAAGCTTCCCGAAAATACACTAGAATTAGCATAACCCATAAACTTACCTTTATTTTTAGGTGTAGTATTTTGAGCTATATATGTAATAGTTGCTCCCCAGTGCATTGAATAACTGAAAGATACTAATAATTGAAAAAATAAATAACTCCAAAAATTAGATGAAATAATATATCCATAAATAGAAACTGAGCTTAATAAATAACCAATTATCATAAAAGACTTTATATTTTTATTAGTCATTAGCTTTCCTATTAATAACATCTGAAAAAATTGCAGTAAAAAGTTTATTCCAATTAGAAAACCAATTTCAGAATCACTTCCCATATGAAAACTCATTATAATAGCGAGGATTGGCATTATCGGTTTGATGCTGAAATTTCTAAAAAATAAACCATAATAAATTGAGGTAGATATTGAGATTTCCTCTTCAGTATTATTTAAAATGTGGTTATTAGATATTTTTTCTTGCTCTCTATTATACCTATCTAAAATTGAAGCTCTCTCTTCCTTAATAAAAACGACAAAAATTAAATTTGGTAAAGATATTAATAAAATCAATAAAAATATATATTTAATTCCGTAAAAATCAATAAAAATTCCTCCTGATTGAGCTCCAACAAACCAACCGGCTACAATTGATGCGTTAAAATAAGAAATATATGTTTTATCATCTTCCACTAATTCAGCAAATAAAGTCATTAATAAGTTAGATGATGCCATAAAAAAACCAAAAAGAAATAATAATATGATTATTAATATCAAATTTTGAGTTAGCAATAGGAAAATGTATGAAAGAGTTATTCCAATAGACCCAAATAAGATGAAAATATACCGATTTTGAATTTTATCTGAATAATGACCATAAAATGGAGGAAAAATAAATGCAGTTAAAGGAAAAATTGTGATGATAAGCTGCATTACTGGTTTGGTGATACCTAAAAATAATAAATATTTTGGTACATAAGTATAAACGATAATGGAAGCTGTATTAATAATAAAAGCAGATAATAGGATTAAAATAATAGATTTTTTTGATATTATCAAAAATTTTTCCCATTCATTAAAAATATTTAAAAGTATTCAAAAAAATATTATTCAATTTATTTAGTTTTCTACAAAATTAAGAATTAAACTAAACTTTACTGAAATATTTAGGACTGAAAAATTAATCACTTTTAAATTTAATAAATATACTCAAGGTTGAAATTAAAGGGAAAAAAAGCATTATCCACATAAAAGCATAATAATCAGGATTATATAATAATAATAGACTAAAAAACAAACCTCCTATAAATCCTCCTGAAAAAAAGCTTGAATTTGCATATCCCAAATATTTACCTTTATTTCTCGGATTTGTTTTCTGAGCAATATAAATTTGTGTAGCATTCCAAAATAAAGCAAAAGAACTTGAAATCATAATTTGGCTGAACAAAAATCCTAAAAAATCAGTTGATAGCATATATCCAATTATCGCAATAGTACTTAAGAAAAATCCAATCAATAAAATATATTTTTCATTTTTTTTAGAAATTATTTTACCTGTCAACAACATAAGGAAAAATTGAAGTAACGGATTAAATCCTAATAGGAAACCTATTTGCGTATCACTACTTAAATGAAAGGACATTAAAACAGCAAGTATTGTAATAATTGGTCTAACCCCAAAATGTCGAGTAAATAGAGCTAAATAAATAATTTTAGAAATATTATTACTTATCTCATCAATGTTAGTCCCCTTAGAATTAGATATTTCAAATTCATGATTAAAGTAGTTTAATATATCGTTTCGATTTTCTCTTATAAAAATGATTATTATAAGATTTATCATTGAAATGATTAGTATAAAAATATAGATATTTGAAATCCCATATATATCAATAAAAATACCTCCAAATTGAGACCCAAGAAACCATCCAAAAACATTGGCAGCATTATAAAAGGTAACAAACTTAGGATTGTTTTTTGTCAATTCCTGATATAATGTAAAACTTAATCTGTAGGAAACTCCACACATACTATAAATTATTAAGATAAATGTAATCAACACTAAATCTTTCGTAAAAATCAACGCTAAATATAAAATACTTGCCCCTATTGAACCAAATAAAATAAATAAATATCTATTTTGTATTTTATCTGAATAATTACCTAAAATTTGGGGTAAAAATATTGCACTAAATGGATATATAGTAGTAACTAATTGAATAATAGCCAAATCAAAGCCTAAGTAGTCCCGTAAATATCGAGGAAGATAATATATTAGAGCCATCGCTGCTGTACCATAAGTTAGAACAGAAATTAAAAGAAGAATTACAGATCTTTTTGAAATTGTCAAAATGACGACTCCTTTATGTTATCATGATCGAAGATTTTCTATCAATGTATATAACTCGATTACTTTCTGAGACACTATTTTCCATCTAAAATTATGCTCAACTCTTTTATAGCAGTTTTCTTTAATCTTATTGTAGTAATTTGGATCTAATAATACTAAAGATTCAAGAATTTTATCAGGAATCTGATTTACTATTTTGAGATTTTCGGTTTCATAAATTTCTTCTTTAATTTTTACCTTTTCAGAGATTTCTTTTAATTTAAAAAGAGAAATTAAAGCATCAGCAAATTGTATCGGATTATCTTTATCAATCAATATTCCTGTGCCAATTTCTGGAAAATTCCTAATATCAATTATAGTCTCTTGAAATCCTCCTACTTTTGTTGCTATTACTGGTAATTTTGAAGACATTGCTTCTAAAGCTATAATTCCAAAAGGTTCCCATCGAGATAAAGAACAATATACATCAGAAGAAATATGTGCAAGATTGAAAATATCTGATGCTACTCCAAAAATTATTCTTAAGTTATTTGGATATAATTTAACGTATTCAGCATAAATTTTTATTTCATTTAAACTATATTCTGTAGGTAATATAAGGAAAAGAAATTTAGTATATGGAATAACCTCTATTACTTTAGGTATAGCTTCAAAAATTGTTTCAAATCCTTTCTGGGGTGATATCCTTCCAGTTGTAATTACTAATGGACCAGTTTCGTCAAAAGCTTTAATATATCCATTTTCAACGATTTCACTACCATTTGAGATCTCTTTAATAACATTTAATACTTTTTCTGAACGAATTAATGGACTTCTATCCAAATGAGCTATCTTATAAGTTAATAGGTATATTTTCATATCAGATAAAGTTAAATCTGTCTCTAGGGGTATATGCAAAAAGTCTCTTATTTCACTTTCATGATCTCTTAAAACGTGCTTAAAAATTTCATCATAGTCCCAATCACAACCATCCCAGATAAAATTCGACTTGAATTCAATTAATTCATTGCCACAATTTGGTATAATGTCGGATTTCAGATAGGATTGACTTACTGTGGTTACTAAATCACTAACAAATGAGCCTATCATCTCAACTGTAGGAGAATGATAGCCATTACTTTTTTCTAAACAAATAGTGAAAATTTCATTTAAAGTGAGTGGTTTAAGACCTTCTCTTAGATGAATATTAATAGGGGTTTGATCAATCCCACATACTCGATAAAAATCAATTGTATATCTTGGCCAAGTTAATAAATGAATTGTTATAATGGAGGCTACATCCAGTCCATTTTTAGCTAATATTTGCTTTATCCCAATAAATGGTATTACAGCATGATAATCATGAATATGAATTATCTTTGGCAATTTTTCGATACGATTATCAATTAAATAATCAATGTAACAACGCATCCCTATACTAAATAGGCATATTTTTCCATCAAGGGTATCAGGATTATATACAATTTTATCATCTAAAAATCTATTAGTAAATGGATTTTCTCCATGCAATAATATAATATTCACATTATTTATTTTAGATTTATAAAAAGCGATATTATATGTAGTTTCTGGTTCATTTATTCCAAGTTGTGATGGATTCATTTGTCCTACACAGTTAAATGGTAATTTTTCCCAAATAAGAGTTTTTTCTAAATTTCTTAATTGACCATGTGAGGGAATAAATACTGTAATATTATACTCGTTAGCTAGATGTTTAGCTTGATTTGCGGGTACTTCTCCAAGACCGCCCACCTTAACTATTCCCGCGTATTCAAAAGTAAATATCCAAACATTATCTTTTTCTGCAATCAAGATATTTCAATTTTTAAAAAACGCAATTTCTGGTTTTAAACCAAATAACAGTGTACAACTTTAATTATAATTAGGTCTAATTCGTTTAAAAATGAATTTTATTAAAACTTAATTATAATTGAATATGTTTGATTCAATTACAACAATAAATAAATTAGTCCATTTTACCTCAGAAGATACTTTATATACATAATAATATTTTCAATTCTATAAAGACTTAAAAAAAAAACTAGTGAAATTAATGGATAATATGGAAAAAGCTATTTTAGAAAAAATTGATGATATGAAAGATGATATAATCCAATTTCTCCAGGAGATGGTTAGAATTCCTTCTGAAGTACCACCAGGGAAATATAAAGAAATATCAAAATTTGTTGAATCTAAAATGAGGGAATTTAAAATAAATACAAAAGTCAAAAAGAGGAATATTATTGGAGAAATAGGAAATTATGATAAACCCAAACTAATTTTTAATGCCCATATTGATACAGTTGCCACATATGATGGTTGGACTAAAGATCCGCATGGAGGAGAAAATATTGAAAATAAAATTTATGGTCGTGGAGCTGCAGATGATAAAGCCTGTGTAGCAGCAGAAATCTTCGCTACAAAAGTTTTAATGGACTTAGGAATAAAACTAAAAGGTAAATTAATCATAACTGCTGTAATTAATGAGGAAATCGGAGGTTTATTAGGTTCAGAATATATTGTAAAGGATAAAATTGTTACAGGAAATGCTTGTTTATTGGGTGATGGTTTTAGTGATTATCCAATTGCTTATCTTGGTGGAGCACTTCAAATGAGTTTCATAATTCATGGAATACGTCGACACGCTCAAACTTATCCAGATTTACCTCCACCTAATCGAAATCAATATTCAGGAATAAATTCTATTGGAAAGATGTTGAAAATTATGAATTTCTTAATGGATTTGCAAGAAGAGTTCAAAAAAATGGAAACTAAATATCCTCTCCATCCAGATCTTCCTTCAAGAGTAAGTTCTGTTAATTTTACAATGATAAATGGAGGAAATTCAGTAAACACAATTCCAGACAATTGTGTTTTACAATGTATGATTACTGTCATTCCAGAAATAGATATAAAAAGTATTAAGATACGAATCCTTAATTATGTAGAATCTCTTAAGAAAGAAGATCCTAACTTAAATATTAAGGCACAAGTTGGAGCTTATATAAAACCCCATATATCAGATACAGAGTCCAATTTTTCGCAAATAGTAAAAAAAGTATTTAAAACTGTTTACAATGAGGAAAGAGATTTTAGAACTTTTTTACCTACTACTGATGCTCAAATATTTCAAGAAAATGGAATAGAAACTATTGTAATTGGGCCTCTTAGAGGAGAAACAAATCATCATGCTCAAGATGAGTTTGTATATATAGATGATATTTTAAATGTAACCAAAATCTATGCTCTAACTGCTTATAATTATCTTAAACAGACCTAATTTCGTACTTATTTATATTAAAAATAGTAATAAGGTAAAGAATTATGTGTGATACTCTAGTAGCATTAGGAAATTCAACTAAGGATGGAAGTATAATTTTTGGTAAGAATTCTGATCGTCCATTTAATGAGGTACAATTGATAACTTATTCCCCTAAAATGAGGTTTCAAAAGGGACAAATGTTAAAATGCACTTATATAGAAATTCCTCAAGTCTCTGAAACTAATGCCATCCTTTTAAGCCAACCATTTTGGATGTGGGGAGCAGAAATGGGTGCTAATGAATATGGAGTAGTAATTGGAAATGAGGCGGTGTACACACATGAACCTTTAAGAAATCAAGGATTATTAGGAATGGATTTATTAAGATTAGGTCTTGAAAGAGGAAAAACTGCAAAGGAATCAATGGAGAAAATTATTAATCTATTGGAAAACTTTGGACAAGGAGGAGGTTGTTCATATAATGATCCGAATTGGTTGTATCATAATTCCTATATTATTGCAGATCCCAAAGAAGCTTATGTTTTAGAAACTGCAGATAAATGGTGGATCGTTGAGAAAGTAAAAGGGGTGCGTTCAATTTCAAATAATATAACTATTAGAGGTAAAGGAGACATGAGAAGAAAAGGAATTATCGAACATGCGATTGAAAAAGGATATTGTAAGGATGATAATGAATTTGATTTTGCTGAAACCTTTTCCGGATCTTCAATTTCCACTGTTCTTTCACCTTATTCGAGAGAAGGAAAAGCCTCAATATTGCTAAATAAGAACGTAGGTAAAATTACACCTCAATTAATGATGAATTTTCTAAGGGAGCATCAAGCAGGAATTTGTATGCATGGTGGTTTTGAGTCAACTGGATCTCAAGTCTCCCACTTAAGGAATGAACATAAAGCAATTCACTGGTTTACAGGAACTACACTTCCTTGTATCAGCACATATAAACCATATGCTTTTCCTGTTAAAGGCCAGAAATATTATGACCCTGGACCTTACTCTGTGATAGATTCTGATTGGTTTTGGATAAAGCATGCTAGATCAAAACCAGTAAATAGAAAAATTGACCTTGAAATAATAGAAAATTCAATTATATCACAAATAAATGATCTATTAATTCAAGAAAATAATCTTTCTAATGAAGAATTCCTTGAAAATATAAAAATATTAAATTTAGAAGCATGGAATAAATCGTACGAGTTAATAAGTTAATTTAACTTAGTTTTTATATCTTCAAAGAGTTCTAACGTCCTTTTTTCTATAAAATCTCCACAAACAGGACTAAAACTAGCAAGTGGTTCATATCCACCTTCTTTAATATAATCTCTAGCAGGAAATAAATATGATATCCAATCATTTGAATTTTGAAATATAAAGGAATTAGCTCTACCTAAAGGTGATTTTTTGAGGTATAAATCACCATATTCCTCAAAAAGTTCTCCTGGTACGGTCAAAATACCTAATGACTGTGATTTGTTATCATCTTTGAAATCGAATTTGATAAATTGTATCACGGTTTTTCCATGAATTTTAAATTTCTTTCTTTTTATAGTAAAAGCAGGAAAATTAGCGTTTTCCAAAATTATTTTAGCAACCTTCAATAAAAGATATTTTTTAAATGTATAATTAAATTTATTCTTAAACCAAATTTTCGTAAAATACTTAAAATCTTTACTAGGGATCCAGAAAAATTCTAAGTAGAATTGAAATTCTAATTCTTTCATATAATCATTTTTAGGTATTGACTTTGCTAAATTTAATGCTTCTTCAGCAATTATATATCCAATCTTTTTTGTATGATAATAGGTACCTAACTGATCATAAATCAGAGATTTATCAAGTTCTAATTTTTTATAATCAGTTCCACAGGTAGTAATAGGGTTTAGGTCTCCTGATGTACCATTAAAAAAAATTACACCTACTTTATTGTTTGTAATTTGGGAAACTCTTTCTATAATTTTTCCGGGGTAATCTGCTGATAGCTTATTATTTTGATAAGATAATGTTGTTGGATGGCAAGAGTAATTAATAATAAATCCTATTAAGTCATCTTTATCTAAATTAATGAAGCTAATTATTCCTAGTTCTGGTATTGATTGACGAATTGGATGGCGTCTATTAATAACAATATCTGGATTAAATTTTATTTTTTTCCATGCCATTTTACATGGTAATAATTTATTTTTCAAATCTCTAACCATTATTACGATCTGATTTACAAACCATACAATATAACCATCACTACGATTACTACCAAACATTATCCCTTTCATTACGTTGAATAAACCACCTGGCCAATAAAATTCACCAGTAAGATCAGGTCCAGAATGAGTATGAGTGCAATGAATTAAAATTTGGTCGGGTTCTAGAGAGGGATGGTTTTCATTAATTTCTTTTTTAATGTAATTACAGAGTGCTATGGGCGTCTTCAACAAGTCTAATGAGATGAGAAGTAGTTCATTTTTTTCTCTACTTTCATTACTTCCTTCGATTAGAACTCCATACGCATATAGATCATCCAACTTACCCAAACAAGGATCTTTTCGGCTGTAACCCGCCATTGGCCTACCAATAAAATCTCTTGGGGATATTTTAATTTTGCTGAAAGAAACTCTCATTAATTTATACTAAATGTAAATTGAAACAAAAATATTTTTTTAAACTGAAGAATTTAGCTAAAATTAAAACTATTATTAGATATTACGTCTCGATACCAAAGAGCACTTTTTTTCCACATTCTTTCTTGGGTTTCGTATTCAACTCGAATTACCCCAAAACGTTTTGAATAACCCTCAATCCATTCGAAATTGTCCATTAATGACCAAACAAAATAACCTTTCATTTTCACACCTTCGCTAATAGCTCTACTTGCAGCTTCTAAATAACGTTGAAGATAGCTTAAGCGATCGTCATCTTGTACTATTTTATTAACTATATAATCATCTTTACATGCCATTCCATTTTCTGTTATGTAAATAAGAGGATGTTCGTAATCTTTATCTACCCTTTTTAGAAGATCATATAGTCCATCGGGATATACTTCCCAACCGACATCTGAAACTTCAACTCCTTTTTCTGGTTTACTTGGTAATAGGATTTTGTAAAAATCTTTTAATTTATTTATTGGCTTTTCTAAATTAACTCGAGTACAACTGTAATTGTTAATTCCTAAAAAATCTGATGGATTATTTTTTAGTATTTCTAAATCTTTGTCAGTGATTGAAGGGAAATTGAAATATTTTTCTAATAGTTCTAATGTATCAATTGGATATTCACCCTTAAAGATAGGATCTAAATACCAACGATTTTTAATACCATCAACAATTCTGGTAGCTTCATTGTTCAATGATGTATTTGTTTTAGGATATATTGGATCCAAATTAAGAGTTATACCAATCATACCATCAGAATTTTCAGAATCACGATATGATTCCACAGCCCTAGCATGAGCCAAATTGACGAGATGAGTCATGTAAATAGCTGCTGCAAAATCTTTCTTACCATAAAGACCAAGTAAATGAAACCACATAATAAAAACCAAAGGTTCGTTAAATGTAATCCATTTCTTAACACGATCTCCAAATTTATCGAACATGAACCTCGCATAATCAACAAATGCGTTCACTACCTCAGTACTTTCCCAAGCACCTATTTTATTTAATTCAAGTGGTAAATCCCAATGGTAAAGTGTGATAAATGGTTCTATATCATTATCAATTAGCTCATTAATTAAATTATCATAAAAATCAACCCCTTTGGGGTTTATCTTTCCCTTCCCAGTTGGAAAAATACGAGGCCATGATACCGAAAATCGATAAGCTTGAAGATTCATCTCATTCATTAATTGAACATCTTGTTTATATCGATGGTAATGATCACATGCGATATCTCCCGTATCAGCATTATGAACTAAATTTTTTGTATGACATAAATCATCCCAAATGCTTTCTCCCTTACCATCCACGTTCCATGCACCTTCAATCTGATAACTAGAGGTGGCAGCACCCCAAATAAATCCTTTAGGAAATTTTATTTCTCTCATATTATTTCAATTATTGGTTATTTATTCGGAAATCTTAATAATCTTATTTTATAAAGTGAATATTTTTAATAAACATTGATATGGTATACCAATAAAACCTTTAAGTACAAATATAAAGACCGCTTTGATAATTAAAAAAACTTAATAGTTTTGGAGTATTTTTCCTATTAATTTTTTAAAATTAAATGCTTGTAAGTATTCATCTATGTCATTAAATAAATTAAACATTTTGGGTATGGAAGGAGTTATTTCAAATTATAAACGTGGACGCCATACAATACATCAGAAACATTGTATTTTAGTGTTCCCAAATATAAAAACGAGAAAAGATGCTAATAAGCTTATTGGGAGAACTGTAGTGTGGGTTACTCCTACGGGTAAAGAATTGAAGGGAGTTATATCTCGAGCTCATGGAAATAATGGAGCTGTAAGAGCTCATTTTAAGAAAGCAGGAGTTCCAGGTCAAGCCCTTGGTAAAAAAATAAAAATAATTAAGTAGACCTTTCAAATTTAAATTGTTTTTACTATCCAGTTTTATCTGGATAATACATGATACACCCATATTATAAGATTTTTTTATGTCTCAGAATTTCTTATTCTTCTGATAAAGCGATTTTAAACGAAATTTTGTTATTTCATTAGGTTGGGTTTCAGTTTAAAAATGTCATCAGAACAAGTTTGTAGATTTTGTCATAGTGTACATGTTAAGTTAGCTTATTATTGTGAAGAATGTGGCTCTAGTTGTTGTTCTGATTGTCTTCATGAAAAAAAAGTTAATTATTATATTTGTCAGGATTGTAAATCTAAAAATATTCGAAATTTAGACTCAGATAGTAAGAAAATCTGTCAAGATTGTGGCAGTACAAATATTGTTAAAACAAATCAACTTATGCGTGCATGCCCTAAATGTGATTCACCCAAAATAATTAATATATACGAGAAAAAAGAAGAACTTGAAAAGAACTTTTTGGAATTGATAAAAAATACACGCTCTTTTGTTAATCCTTTAAAAGATATTATTGAAAAGTTATATGAATTTCAATCAAAAATCAAAGAGGTTAGAGATCCTCCTAATAAATGTTATCACTTTCCTAAAATGGAATCGGATTTATTAGCTCTATTTAAACTATTTCTTTATATACAAAACACTTTATTAGAGAAAATTAATGTTCATTTTCACCAATTAAATCAAAATAAAGAATACTTTTTTGATATTTATGCTCAACCTAATTCAAATATAACTATTATTGAGGGTATTTTTGAAAATCTATTTCGAAGTTTTAGTTCGATTGAAGAGTTTATTAACACAAATATCCAGACATTTTCTGGTAGTTTTGAGACTTTCGAAAAAAATTTACAATTTATCACAAAGATAAGTTATTATTTTAGCACTTATAAGAAACTTATAAGACTTGCCGATGGTGAAAAACCTGTATATGCTATTTTTGCAAAATTAACTAATGGTTTAAATACTCAGGAGAAATTTAAGAAAGATAAAGGGATTCTCTTTATTACAAATTACGATCTTTCATTTATTCATGAATTTGGATTAGTTAAAAGGAAGCAAGAATTAGTATTTAAAGCACCTGTTGAAGACTTAACAAGAATAAAGGAAAAAGGTAAGGTATTTAAAAAACTGTATATCGAATTTGAATATGGAAAATATGAGTTTACTTTACCACCTAAAGCAGTCTCTAGAGTAATTGAATATATTCTTTTAGCGCGGTCATTTGATGAAACTACAATTTATGATGAAAAGACCGCAAAAAAACTGCAACAAATTAATATAGATTTAAATGATTTAATTAACTTTATTGAAGAAAGCATTAACTCGTTCTTTAGTATAAAGTGTCAATATAATAAAAGTTACGAAAAGCTACATGTTAATAATAAAGATCCATCTAATCTTTTTAATGTATACCCCAACCAAATGAATTATGTTGCCTCTCAGACACCTCCTCGATTCAATCTACCTCAAAATATGGCACAACTCTGGCTTAAAGAACAATATCGACCATTTCCAGATAATATGAATTTTCCAGGTATTCCTCAAAATATTCATCCTTCCTCATATCAAACATCTCAATTCATACCGGACTATAAGCAGCATAGATTCTTTTTACAAAATAATTATGAACAAAATCGTGTTCAAAATTATAATCCGCAAAGATTAAATTCTGACAATGAATTGGTTAACAATTTAAATCCATACAATCCCAACCAGGTAGGAAATATAAATACTCCTTATAATGAAGATTCTTATTTATTGAACAATGATAGAATATTCCAAGATTATAATAGAAATCATTTATCGGATTTTTTTGATTCAGAATATAATCATCCAAATAATTCTTATAAATATAAGAGAAAACTCTTCAAATTAGATAAGGAAAAGCATGAAAAGATGACTGAATTGAATAAAGAAAGATATAGTTTAAAAGAAACTCTGAAAAAATTAGATGCAAAATTTGATCAAGGAATTATCTCTGAGGTCGATTATTTTAAAACCTTCAAGAATCTTCAAAAAGAAATTTATCTAATTGAAAAAAAAATACAAAAGCTTCAAGAAAATCTCGAAGAGGTTGAAGAACTTAAACGAAGTAGTAGAAATTTTGATAATAAACGATTTTATACATAAAAAGTATATCTAGTTTTATGCTTAAACTGCATATTTCATTTATAACATATTTATATTTTTATTACTATTCTACATCTCATGGATAAAGAGGATGGATTATTCACCACAGTCGTCGGAAGTTGGCCTTTAAGTAATAACCATGACAATATGGTTAGAATTTTCACAGATCTAATTCAAATAGGCATTGATTTTCCATGCTATCCTCAACTCTTATCTATGACACATCAATTCTTAACCCCTTTATCTCAAGAAATAACTCAAATGGAAGAAATTGATGAAAAATTTTATTTAAATGATGATTTTGAAGTCCCAAAACAACCTTGTGCTTTAGAATATGGAGAATTTATTACAAACTTTTTTAAGGAGCATCCTGGTCTTAAAACATCACTTATGGGTACCAAAGCTTGTTTGACTGGTCCATTCACTTTAACATTTGAAATAATATTGAAAAATCAAATTGCAGAAGGGTTAAAACCAATAATTTTTGAAGAACCACGAGCAGTTATGGTTGATTGGATTGTGGATAAATTTGCAGATATTATCAAACAACTTGCTACAGCTTATAGCGCTATGGGAATAAATATTATTTCGTGTGATGAACCAATTTTAGGATTATTAGTGGGTAGGAAAACTTTGTTTCATTCAGAAGATTTTATTATTAGTACTATAAATAAAGCAATATCAGGAATTAAAGGACTTTCATCTATCCATGTATGTGGAAGAATTAGTCCCAATTTACGTGATCTTCTTTTAAAAACAAATGTAAAGATTCTCGATCATGAATTTAGTACAAATGCACAGAATTTTAAGATCTTTGAGAGAAAACATTTGGAAGAAACTAATAAATTCTTAGCTTTGGGAACAGTCGAATCTAAATTTGCTCCAATGAATGATAAAAAAATTGATGATTATGTGGAAAAAGTTGATTTTCTAAAAAAATATATTAAAAAAAGCATTGAACTGTATGGAAGAGAGAATCTAATTATAAAACCTGATTGTGGTTTTTATCCTTTAAAAGTTTTTGGAGAAAAGGATGGTTATGAAATCGCAATCAAAAAAGTGAAAAACATGGTTCTTGCTTTAAATGAAATTAAGTGATATTATTAGAATTAAAATTAATTAAGAAGAATTGCAAGTTTAATAATAATCTCTTAACCCTGTAGTTCCTTACGAAGTTTATCAATTTCGTCTTTTAGTTGATCTTTTGACTTAACCTCAGCTTCTTCTTCTAACTCATCAAACTCAGGAATATACTGTAAATCGTCTGAAGGGATTTCAGGCATTGCTCCCCCTTGATCTAAAAGCATTTCAGTTTCTAGTTGATTTAATTCATCAGTTACATCAATAGCGAGATCGATCTCTGGATCTCCTGCTAAAATATCTGCTGCTTCTTCAATCTCAGAAACATATGCTTCAGAATCCTCTGCTATTTCAGCAACCTTTACGGGTGATGCTTTAGTTGCAATATATTCTAATTCATCTCTTATACCTCCCATAACATCACCTGTTTGTGAAATTAACATTCCTTCTTCTATCGCTTGAATCTGTCTTTCAATCTTTAATCTGATATTATTAGATCGATCAACCTTCGCTTGATAAGCTTTATATTGGACGAGATAACTCTTTGCACGTTCTTTCTCTCCACGCTTCAATGCAATCTTAGCGTTTTTGCGACTTATTTCGGCGCGTTTATTGTAATTTTTGTTCATCATGTTTAGTTTATGAATATGTCCTTTAGCTTTTGCCACAAGGTCATCTTTTTCTTTTCCTTTTCGAGGAAAGAGCTTTTTCTTTAACCCGATAAGCGTTTCAACTCCAATAATATTTTATTTAATATCTAATTTATGAATTATATGATTTTTCTAACTTAAAAATTTAATATTATTTGCTATAATTATTAAAATAATTCTCAGCAAAAAAGTTTAGCCTAGACCAATATTTAAGCACAATGAAAAAAATTATATTAGATTTCGAAATTAAAGGTGAAAATTTCAAAGAATTGGTTCAAGAAGCTTTTAATAACAATTTTTTAAATTTTTTAATTTCTAAAGAGACCGTAAAAGAGTTTGGAAAGATTGAAAGATTACAGTTATACTCAAGGGACATTGATGTCCCTTCTAAATATTTAATTTCTAATAATAAAAGAAAGTTAGAAGAAAATCTGAAAAATGAGAAATGTAAATTTAAAAACTCTGGTTTTTTTATTGAATTAAAAAGCAAAGAAGATGAGAGCGAAATAATTAGATTATCGAAAACTAGGTATTTCGATTTCATTATAGTTTCTGCTAAGGACTGGAAAATAATTCCTTTTGAAAATCTTATAGCTGAAATGCATTCAAATGATACAGATTTAATCGCATTAGTTGATTCAATTAAGGAAGCTGAATTAGTGTTTAATATTTTAGAAATCGGAGTTGATGGTATTCTTTTTAAGCCAAAAGAGATAGATGATATTGGTATGTTAAGGAAACTACTTAAAACAGAATTTAATATCAAACTAACTAAAGCTAAAATTACTAAAATTCAAACAATTCCAGAAGCAGAGAGAGTATGTGTTGACTCCACTTCCCTTCTCAACATTGGAGAGGGATTTCTAGTTGGTTCAACTGCTAAAGGATTCTGTTTGATTCATTCTGAGACATTTGATACAGAATTTGTCTCTTCAAGACCATTCCGAGTAAATGCTGGAGATGTATCATCATATATTTTAGTACCTGATAATGATTCAGAAAAACTATATCGAACTAAATATCTTAGTGAATTAAAAGGTGGAGATCAAGTCTTAGCTGTATCAAGTAAAGGTGAAGTTAGAATTGTTTCCGTTGGTAGAGTAAAAATTGAAACACGCCCAATGATAAGATTCGAATTAGAAGTAGTACATGAGAATAAAAGAATAAAGATGAGTTGTATCTGTCAAAATGCTGAAACTATTCGATTAGTTGATATTAATGGAGAGACTAAGTCTGTTGTCGATATTAAAATAGGAGATGAAGTTTTTGTTCATATAGGGCCAGGAGCCACTCATTTTGGGGCAGTAATAAAAGAATCAATAATAGAAAAGTAAAAAAATTTAAAACCTCTTGAAACAATATAACCTTGAAATCTATTAGAAAATTAACATTAAATTAAATTTAATTCAAAAAACTCGGTGTAATTAGAAAATTTTAATGCTTTCGATAGTAGGATGGTTTGAAGGAATAATAACATCAAGTATTTTCTTTTTTGGATTAGTTACAGGTTTAATCTTTATATTCAAATCAAAAAAAACTAAAGCTAAGCTTTTATTATACATGGGATTATTAATTATGGTTTCAAGTATAATATACCTTGGAGTTTTTTTAGATTTTTTAACAGTTTTGGTAACAAATAGAAATCTAGATAATACTAACGGACTTCATGCAGTTATTATCTTTATGTGGGCGGCTCCTGTTGGTTTTATAGCAACCTTTGTTGGAGCAGAATTAACAATTAAAAAAGGTAAAACCTTGATACTCGTTAGTTTTTTAATATTTGGATTATTTTATGAAATTTTGATTTTTATTAATCCATTTCAAAGTCTTCACTCAGTACATCCTAATATTTCAGGTGATAATTTGATACATACTAATGTAATTTTCGGTACTCCTGTTTCATTCTTATTAATTTTTCTTTTTGGATATGTTTTAACTATTGTAGATATAGGATTTTTATATAAAGGCATAAAATCGAGAGGTATAGTTAGGAAGAAGTATTTTATTTTAGCCTTTGGTTTTGTTTTGTATCATATCATTATCTTTTTTGATGCTTATACTAATCCTAAAACAGCCTTAATAATTATGAGAGGCCTTACTTTTGTATGTTTTTTTTTATGGTATTTTGGTCTAAAAGAGGAAATTATTGCTACAAAATATATTCCCCCGGAAAAAGAAGTAAAAATTGAAGATTCACTCTTCAGATTATCAGAACTTAAGCCGGGTGAAATATCTGAAGAAGAGGTAACTTTCTTCCGAGAACAGAAAATATGCCTCGTCTGTAGAGGAGACGTTAAAGGATTCAATTATATTTGTACGAAATGTGATGCTTTATATTGTGAAAATTGTGCTAGAAACTTAACTCGTTTAGAGAATGCATGTTGGGTTTGTAATACTCCGTTTGATAAAACTAAACCTTCAAAACCGTATACTAGAGAAACTGAAGATAATGGAATTGAAAAAATAAAAAATTCTAAATAATGAATATAATTTATGTCGCATAGAACTAAAATTCTATCATACTTTTAAAATTTGCATTATGTCTTTTTGCACCAATCATACCAGTTATAATTTTAGGAAGACTTAGCTGTAGCATAGTAGAAAGTTGTTTTAAAGAAATTTTTGATACTTCACGAAAAGGTTTCAAAAATCCTGTCATAGCAAAATGTCCATCAATGTAATAAACATTAATTTTATCTTGATTATTTCTCTTTTCAAAGTACTTTTTTAATTCTTTAATGGCACAGTCTCCGATAATTAATATCGAGCCGCTTAAATTATCTAATTCAGAAAGATCATGACCTCTACCACAAATAGCCACAAGCGGTTGTATTTTTCCTCCTGCTGCGATTAGTTTGAAGTATTCTAGAACTCCTTTACATCCTGCTGGACACCCTTTATATTCCTTTCCACACATTATTTGAAAATTTTCAGGCATGTCAAGTTCAATATCTTCAAAAATATCGTTCAATTTGATGCAATTTTCTTTAACTATATTCATATTGGGTAAAACTTCAATTTCCTCAATTTTAACACATCCTAAATTCCTTTCACCTGCAATCTTGAGAAATTTGATTCGATTTGCAGGAATACCAAGCAATTCTGCCCCTATTCTATCAACAGCAAGAGCATCTTGTCCAGCTAATAAGAGATTCATTGGAATTTTCCAATCCTTGGCAAAAGATACAGCTCCATTATTTAAAACTGTAGTTGCATCAACTATATTTAAATCTGGTTTAAATTTCTGGTATAATTCCACTATTTTTTCATCAATCTGGTGGTGCTTATACAATTTCTCACTGTCATAAAGAAGACCATGTTGATTCTTTAGACAAACTGTAATTCCTGTTTGTAAATGAGTTTTTAACTTTGGCACATTTATGTATGTATTTTCAGCCTTATGTTCAATCAAATTTTGATATAGTATTTTTGGAATTGGAATCGATTTATCCAAAACTTTCCCATTAAACTCCATTAAAGTAGACTCCTGTTCGTCTAGATATAACGGAATCGCTCCCCGTCTTTTAATCTTTTTGGCTAATTTTTCAATCTTAAAGACTAAGCGTGTTGGCATCCCAAAAGCGGAATTATCAAAAACAAAAATATCTCTATGGTTGCCATTTGCTTTTTGAATTACTTTTATAGTAGCTAATATAACTTCAGGTGTAGTAATTGCATCCGGATTAACAGCAGTGGCATTTATCTTTATAAAAACATTTCCCTTAACAATCTTATTAACTCCCCCAAATTGATTAAAACAAGCTTTAACCGCATCTATTAAATCATTTTCAGTATTTTTTTTAGTAGAAGTTATATAGACTTTAGGCTTCATTATAAATATCAAATACTTATGATAGCAAAGAAATTATGTAAACCTTTTAATTATATTTTTTTAATTATTTATATTAAAATTTAATTTTAAATCAGTAAAAATCAAAAGTGATTGACTTGACTACTTATTGGGCACCCTTATTTCACATTTATCAACCCCCTACTCAAGATCTAAATGTTTTGAAAAAAATAGACAAAGAGTGCTATAAACCATTATTCTCATTATTAGCGAATTATGAAAATATGAAGATTTGTTTAAATATTAACGGAGTTCTTGTTGAATTGTTTTATCAGTATGATTTATCAGACACGATGGAACAATTAAAAAATCTCGTTTCTGAAGACAAAATTGAAATCGTAGGAACAGCAAAATATCATCCAATTCTACCCTTAATTCCAAAAAAAGAAGCTCGACATCAAATCCAATTAAACGAAGAATTAAATAGAGAAGAATTTGGCCGTTGGAAAAGAATTGGGTTTTTCCCACCTGAGATGGCTATTTCCGGAGCTGTTGCTAAATATATTCGCCAGTTAGGATATAAATGGGTAATAATGAGTGGAATTGCTTGTCCCGTTGATTGGCCTTATGATAAGATTTATTGTTCTCCGAATGGTCTACAGTTATTCTTTAGGGATGATATTCTTAGTAATAAGATCTCATTCAAGGATATATCTGCTAAAGAATTCATAAAATCAATTGAGGCGATTTTTCAACCAAAAGATAAATTAAAGTCAAAACCAACAAAATACCTGGATAGATATATTATCACAGCCATGGATGGAGAGACTTTTGGGCATCATATTAAAAATTACGATAAGACTTTTCTAAAGAAGGTTTTAGATCTCATTTATGATGA
The DNA here is from genome assembly GCA_048939015.1 of Promethearchaeota archaeon. Lineage (GTDB taxonomy): Archaea > Asgardarchaeota > Lokiarchaeia > Sigyniarchaeales > SOKP01 > Loki-b32. The sequence goes on along the minus strand of JBHLPW010000025.1, from coordinate 22,941 downwards.
AGAAACAATTGAAATCATCTCAATTTCAGAATTAGACAAAATTTTTCCAATAAGCAATGAAAAAATCATACCTCGTGAATCAAGCTGGAGTACAAATTATAAAAATATTCAAGATGGAATTTATTATCCATTATGGAAACATCCTGATAACAATATACATCGATATTACTGGAAGCTAATGAATAGTCTTAATAATTTAATGAATTTAGCAGATAATTTGGATTTAACAACAGACTGGGAGGTTGAGAATTATTATAATACCGCAAGATGGTATTATGATAAAGGAATCTATTCGTGTCCTGTTTGGTGGTCTAATCCTCAAAATGGGACTTGGAGTCCTAATTTAATTTATAAAGGTATTGAACTACTAATGAGAGCATCTCTTAATGCTCAAATGGCATTAGTTCATGCAGGTAAATCTGATTTAGGGGAAGGTTATTTTGATTCTATATCCTATTATCACGGATTATTATTTATGGAGTTAAACACAATAACAAAGAGTAGTTTGAAAAGCTCTAATGCAAATAGCAATAAGTAAATTTTGTCAATTCCTTGAGATTAATTTGATAAGTCTTTTAATATCTAGTATCCAGTTATTATTTCTTTTACAATTTTTTTTCGATATTAGATATTTAGCATCTTAAATTTTCATAGAGGAATTATGAAATTAAAGATATTGGAATTATGATTAAATAAAATATAAAACTTTCAAGTATAATTTCTATGATAATTATTATTAGAATTATAACTACGGACTCCTGCATAGTTTGTTTATAAATAAATTTAGAAAAAGCGATACCTAGAATGAGATTGATAAAAAAGGATTGTAATACTAACATAATTGGATAAAGAATATATAAACCATAAAAAGAAGAATAAATTTCTAGCAATGACAAAAAAAGATTAATTAAAAAATTCATTCCAAGAAAAATAAATAACATTGAAGTTTTCCAACAAAAAATATATAGTATTGAAATCCTTAGAGGTTTTTCCCACCCCTTTTTTATGTCATACCATTTAATAAGGACAATACCTATTATTAGAATGATGAAATACCGTACAAGCTCATAAATTACATCCATTGAATTATCCCCTTATATTATAAATATAATTTTATACGAATTGGTTTCATTTATTCATGTGATTTAAGAGATGGAAGTGTTTTTCTAATAGTATACACGTTCAAAAGTAAAATTGCACCGATAAATAATGTGATAAGTGGAAAACTGTATAAAAGGTATTCACCTGAAGAATAAATATCATTCAATAAAAAACTAGCAGCTATATTATTCATTATTAGTTGATAAATATAAAAAACTATTAAACCGCAACTCACTGAAAGAAAAATAATAGAGTTTAGCTTATCTAGGCGTGAAGTAAACCAATTTGTCTCAAAATTACTTTCACTTTTAATCTCATTGATAAATCTATCTAAATGATTGTCTTTCAATAACTTTCCAATAGGATAATAACAGAAAATGAAAATCACTAGAAAAATTGTATAGTATATAATAGAGGATAAAGAAATAAAGTGAAAATCCATCATAATTATTGCAGTAATATAAAACAAAAAATCAAAGAATATAATAATGAAAGAGAAAACTGCTAACGAAATTAGAATTATCGCTCTTTGAGGAGTCAATTTTTTATGTAACCATGTGAGTTCCTTTTTAGAATTCCTTTTTTCATACGACTTTTCTTTTAAAAAGATACTGGTGATCATAAGGGTTAAAAAAATAATAAAAAACACAAAAGTCTTTATAAAATCACTATTCTGATATGGATTTGTTGGATTAGAAGATATTCCTAACATATCGGATATTTCAGGATTGAATAAGGCAAGATGACAGAAGATTCTGGCGGAGAGGAAGATTAAAACAACAAAAGAGACGATAAAAATAAAAATACTATAATTCTTTGCAATTCTTGTTGAAGATGAAATCGGTTTACCTCTTCGAGTTATAAATATTAGACTGAAAAGACATAAAATTATAAATGTTATCAATATTGCACGTGGTACATTAGTATCTAATAGTAAATGACCTGTCCCACTACTCGGACCGGTAGGGATAGTACATAGGGAACTAAAAAGCCCAAACATGAATTCCGGAGTTATATACAAATAAATAAGTTCTGGAATAATATATAATATGCCTATTAAAGATACGCAAAATATGAATATTGATTGCCCATGGGAGAGCTTGAGACCGAACCAAATTACTCTTCTATTTAATGGAATAAATTTTCTATGGGGTCGCTTATCGGGAACCTTCTGCTTTATAGTTCTCTTTAAACCGTAAATACTAAATATTAATAGTAAAGTGTTCAAAATGAGGCTTGTTATTATGGGAGTAAGATGATAAATAAGATAATCCTCATGGTAAAAATGTGATTCAAGTAAATACATCGGTAATGTCTCAAAAATATATTGAAATAAATTGAATAATATGTTTCCAACAATTGAAAAGGGGAGAATCATAACTCCCATTAAGGATACTACAAGAATTAATGAAGTTTGAGTGCGATTTAATTCAAACCTTGCAACAGATATGTGAGATCCAATCTCATTTATGTCATCATTTTCTTTAGTTTCCATTTTTATCAGTAAATATTATTATCAAATTTTTTTACATAATTAATTTAGTTTCTAATTTCATATTTTCAATTTTCTTCATGAGAATTTCTTTTTATTTTATTTTTAAAAGGAAAAACAGCAACAACCACCACTAATATTATAATCACGATTGTTAATATTGTTATAAATGTTCCATATCCTTCAATAATCTGTCTTGGAGTAATAATGTCCCGATCGAATAAATAGATGTAGTGTCTGCCTGCAGCTACAATATATTTTCCATCTGAGGAAATCCCTAAACTATAATCTCTGGAAGAAGAAAACCAACTATCTAATTTATATTTCCATATTGGTGTTGAACTATTTTTACTAAATAGATAAACAAATTGGTCAAGACCATGTGCAATAATATAATCCCCATTATCTGAAATATCAACTGAAACAATAGAATCTCTAGTCGTATAAGTCCATTCAGGATTAGGATTTGATCGATTTAAAAAATAAACATTATAATCGTTATAATCTCCACCCACAACGATATAATCTCCATCTTTAGATATTTTAATAGAACCCATATCATCAGAAAGTTCCTTATTCCACAATGGAATTGAACTGGTTTTATTAAAGAGAAGTACGTTCCTACAGCCTCCTACTATATAATTACCATCTGAAGATATAGATAACTTAGAGCCCATATCTCCAGATATGGTATAGGTCCATTCAGGAGAAGATTTGGAGGTGTTATAGAAGTATATTTTCAGGGCATTATCCGTAGCAGACAAATAATCACCATTTGAGGAAATTGCCACTCGAAGTGCTCTTCCTGTTGTGTAATATATTGAAATAGGTGACGCTTCTGAAGTATTAAAGAAAAAAACTCTTCTTGAACCGCTAGCCACAGCCAGGTAAGATCCATCATCAGAAATCCTCACATCATATACCCAATCACCAGTATTATAAGTCCATTGAGGCGTAGAATGCGAACTATTAAAAAGATAAACTGTTTTATCATCGGGATCCCCACCTACTACAATATTTCTTCCATCTGATGAAATATCAACTGAATAGAAACTATTTAAAATTGAGTAATTCCATAAAGGGGTCTTATTTTTTGAGATTGAGTTATTGAATAGATATAATATACCCTCATCTGGATCATAGATACTACTTGGGTTATTATCGCATATGGCAGTAATATACGTACCATCTGAAGAAATAGCAACCCCATTAACAAATTGTCTTCCTAATGGATATACCCATAATGGTGTGGTTGAACGATAAGTATAAAAAGCAATACTATCGGCTATAAAGCAGAAATTTCCTAATAAAATGACTGCTGAAAAAATAATAATCTTTAATTTACTATTTTTTGAAATCATTTTCTTAATATGGTTATGTTAGTTCTGAAGGGCTCCTCCCTCTATTAAACTTTGTTTAAGATTCTCATGATTCTTAACTGATTATTTTACTTAAAAATATATGGCTCTAATTATTGCTAATAAAGACAATATCTTTGTCTTATTTGACATAAATTTTGTTTTATTAAAATAAATATTAATAATCATAAAGATAGAGTATAGAAGGTTTTATAATTTGAATTCAATGTTTAATAATTATTATGATCTCATATGACAAATTCATTCAAAAATATCAATTAGATAATTTTGATGAAGAGTTAATTCTAAAGGGACGAAATAAAATTGATTTTTTCAATGATTTAAGTTCTATTATGGAAACTTTTTGTAGAATTTTAAATAAACTTACAACCATTTTTTCGCTAAGAGGCGGACAAGTTTTAATGAGTTTAGCGAAATTAAAGAATTTTGACGACGTTATATCCAAAACTGATGTGTTGAATTGCTTGAATATTGATAGACGTGAAAAGTTAATCCATGCTTTTGACTATTTGTTAGAGCAAAACTTTATTAAAATAAAGAAAAAAACTAGTAAATTTCATATGGTTAAGCTCAATGAGAAGGATAATCCTGATTTCATTTTGTTCCGAGAGTTAGTTCAGAAATTTTGGATATCTCCTCAAGAAGAAAAAGAAAAAATTAAATCTTGGAGGGCCGTAAAATAATGGATCATAATAGTTTATCACAAGAACTAAATGTGGATAATAGCAAGGAAAATATTGAATTTATTAATTTGATTAAAAAAGAATATTTTACAATGCTATTTAGAGTCTTTTCTATAATAATGATAATATTTTTGATAAGTGTTATTTATTATATGCTTTCTTATCAATTATTCATATCTAATCTGAGTCTTATATTTGATCTAATAGTTTCTTGGCTCATTTTTATAGTTTATTTGTTAATTCATTTTTCACAAATAACAATTAGTAGATTTTCTCCAACTTTAATTAATTACGTTAACGAGGAATTAAAACATCTGGATTTTGAAATCAATAGAAAGCATAAAATAGGCCTAAAATTTTTCATGTTTAATAGTTTTACTTTATTTTTATTTATACTCGTTAATTTGGGTATTAATATATCAAATGACTACTATATAACCTCTCTAATTATAAGACTAATCATTATTTATATATTTTTAAGTCTGGCAATCCCTATACTTCGAGGAGTATTTCATGATTATCTTCTATTGAAATTAAAGAGACCTTATTCTGTTCAAATTGATTTTCAATTTAAACTAATTAAGCATGTAGAAGCAGAATCTCAAATGGTACGAATTTATATGAAATCAAATGAATTAGGATTAAAATCAGATGAAAATAAATTTAATATATATAAAAGAATTTCAGAAAAACGATGGCTTCTTAAAAAGACAAAAAGAGACTTTCCATTTTTTCTATTTCGTCCGAAATTTCGTTTTTATGAAAGCTCATCTCCTAAAAATTTTAATGAACATTTATTAAATATTATTGCAGCAATAAGAGAATGGGATATTATGATTAAAAATGAATTTCATTAAAATCAAATACTCTTAAAATTAAAACTCATAAATAGTTTTTATTTTTCTTGCAATACTCGTCTTAGAACTTCATTCCAAACATCCAAATTACGTACATACCACGCAGCAGAGTCAATTTCTCCATTATCATCTCTAAATGTTATTTTTAAAAGAGGTCTTAATATTGACTTGTGCAAATGTGATTTAGGATTCGTAATATCTATAATATATTTTATAGGGATCAATAGATCTTTTTTAGGTTTCCACATTCCAAAAAACAAATCTTCTTCAGTAAGTAATAGAACACCATTTCCACGAATTTTCCAAACCCCTGCTGATTCTAACCCAAAAAAGTTAGCTATATCATCAGCGATTAAAACATGTTTTTCTTCATATTTTTCATGTATTTCTTGAATTCTTTTTTTAAAAATTTTTTTTAGCATAACGTATAACCCTAATTAATAATTAAATTCTCTATTTTTCATGAAAATTTAATCGATATTGATATTCAATTAGGTTAATAAAAAGTAAGCAAAAATTATATAATTTCTAGTTTATATAAATTACAAAATAAGGTTATGAAAAAGAATTTAATTTGGAAATACTTTTATGTCAGAAGAAAATAAGATAAAGATAAAGTACTGTGTTTATTGTGGATCTGAAGTAGAAGAAAATAAGACCTATTGTCCAAAATGTGGAAAACTTATTATTAAGGTTAAAACAGATAAAACAATTACAAAACCCAAACCTATTCAAAGATTAGAAATTGAAAGAAAATGTCCAGGATGTGGTTCTTTAATAACTTCAACTATTCTAGAACAATGTCCAATATGCAATACTGAATTAGAAAAAATTCCTGATATTAAAAAAACTGTAATTCAGAAAAAACCGGGATTGATATTTACTAGTAAAAAACTCGAACCAGAACAAAAATTTATACTAAAGAAAGACACCTGGAACTTAAAAGAAGGTATCAATGTGTTTGGAACATGTATCTATGTATTAGTGATCGTTTTTTTTTTATTATTTACGGTAATTTCATTTCAATTAGATACCACAACTCTAAGTATTCAAGAGGTGTTATTAAGTCAAGTACCTGAATTAGTATTTGGAATATATCCGATCTGGTACATTTACAATAAAAAACATAGTTTTAGTAAAATTGGAATCTTTACTCAATCAAAAAAAATACTCTTAGGAATTGCTGTTGGAATTTTAGGTGGTATAATATTAATATTAATTAATTATATGTCAGATTCTATTATTAATTTCTTTTCAAATATTGGATGGGATTTTTTTAATGTACGATCAAGCATATTAGAACAGAATCAAGTAATTAGGGATTCCGATTTTTTATGGATAATTTTGCTAATAACAGCTTTATGTATAGGGGCATTTTCTTCAGAAATAGTATTTAGAGGTGTACTTCATAACACATTAAAGCAAAAATTTAAAAATGATTTTTATGTGGTCCTTTTAGTTGCGCTTACTTACTCACTTGTAATGTTGCTATTTACTTTTCCAGTAGGAATGAGTTTCTTTATTGCAAATTTCCTAATATTTATGGTACTAGGGATAATTTTTGAACTTACTAACGGAAACCTGAGTGCTACGATTTTTGCTAACATCTTTTATAACGTTGTTATAATGATACTCATTTATCTGAATTTATAACTATTCATTATCCCCCAAATATAAAATTTTAATAATAAGAAAAATCAATAATCTCTAGAATTATTATTTTTAATGCTTAATTAGGTTATTACGATTCAATTTTATTTATTTGGAGTAAAATATATTGAGTAAAACAATATATCGAAATAAGGGTTCTAAAGATAACATTGTAATATCTATTGCGGGAGTACACGGTGTAGGAAAAACAACAGTTTTCAATCTATTCAAATCTAAAGTCAAAGAGAATAATAAATTTAAATTTTTTCCTGAAAGATATGTAAAAAATCCACCCTTTCCATTTGGTTCTTCAAATAAACAAATCGGCTTTAGAAGTGAGCTTCATTTTCTTCAACAACTCATAAGACGTAATCAAAATATAGTAAATTTTGATAACAAGTATAATGGTAGAATTATAATATTGGATAGAACCCCATTATGTGTTTTAATTTATTCTAAGAGTTTGAATTTAAAAGAAAAAGATTACAAGTTAATTTTAGATACATATAATTCTATCCAATGGAAAGAGAATTACATTTTTTATTTATATGCAGAACCGGATACAATCATGAAACGCATAATCCAAAGAGGCTCAATAGAAAAAATCAGGAGTGAATGGAATGAGGAAGATAAAGAATATTTATTAACTATTCTCTCGTACTATAAACAATATCTTTCGAATAAAGCACACGTTATCAAGATTAATACAGAAGAACTAACACCAGGAGACGTGATTAGTGAAATGAAAAAAATAATAACAGAATTATCCGGGTATACCTTTGAGAAGTTTGATAAATCTTGTTCAACCCAAATGAATTTAATGAAATACTTAAAATAATCCAATGATAAAATATATTAAAATAGTCTTTCTATTTATACATAAATCGTAATTAAAAAGTTCGAGTTCAATCCTATATTACATCAAGGAGAAGAAGTAAATGTCATCAATTGTGGAAGATATTCGTAAAAATATGATGTTGTTGTTAAGGGATGAAGAAAATAAAACAGATTTGGAAAATCTTGCAGTTTTATCACGAGTAGGGATGAAAGTGGCAAGTGCAACATCTTCAGATCTGGATGCAGATGCTACGTCTGCATCAAGTACAGCCTTGATAGATCTAGGATTAAGATTAAATCAAGCTACTGTTCATGGAGCGCTAACAGAAATAATTTTACACAACACTTCCGGATATAGTATTCTAATGGCTATAAATGATGAATATATAGTGTTTGGAGGGTTAAGAGCAATATATCGTATTGGATATTATTTAGGATACCTAAGAGAGTTAGCAAAAAAATTAAATAGGCTCATTTCGGGGGATCAAGAAACAGAGATGATGCTTTCTCTGGAAGCATCTGAAGTAGAGAAGATTGAATTACAAAAAGCAGAAGAAGAAAAAGCTATAATAAAACCATCGCTTGAACAAGATAAAGCTGCATTAGATGATTTATTAGGATTTTTAGACGATTGGGAAAAAGAAGGCGAAGAATTTGAAGAACTTGAGCCTACAACTGAAAGTGGAATAGTATCAATTCCCCACTCAGTCGGACTTGGAATTGATAAAGAAATAAAAGGAGTAGCTCAATTTGCAGAAACTAAAGGTACAGAAAGTGTAACTTCAGGAACTCAATTTAAAGTATATGAAGATGAAGTCCCTCCAATTCCCCTTGATGATTACACTCCAATGGAAATGGATGAAGAGTCTGTATCAGAACAACCCGTATCTGTAAAAGAAGAACCAAAAATTATTGAAGAATTACCCCCTCTTGATAAGCTACCTTCATTTGAAGAATTAGCTCCTCCGGATTTTGATTCAGAAATTTCAGCTTCTGAATACGATACAGAATTTGTTTTGGAGGAAGAATCTGAAGCTTTGGGATCAGTTTTACGTGACCTTGGCTGGGAAGAAGAAGATTAATTATTTTGTAACATAAATCTAAACAAGTCTCACTTTATCTCTATAATTTAATGGAGATATAGTCTTATATGTACTTTTGGGGAAGTATTAAAAATTTAATAAAATTTTAAATAAAGTCTTCTCTAATCTATATTTAACTAATCTTTAACGTAAAAATATTTAAAATAATTATAATATGTGAAATCAAATGAGTGAAACTGAAGAAATTATTAGAGAAGAAACAAGCACTTCAACAAAAATGCTCTTTAGTGCACCGAGATTAGGTACATCAATCGTATTGGGGATAGAGGGATGGGCACTCCTTACTCTTTATACAAGTGGTTATGGATTACACCCCTTTCTTGCAGGATTTTCAATTGCTATGGGTTATTTAACTATCGCTTGTTCACAATTTTTATTAGGATGGATTAGTGATGCAAAATTTACGAAGTGGGGAAGAAGAAAACCATTTATAATCATTTTTGCACCGTTATTAGGAATTTCAATAATTTTCTTAATATTGCCTGGTTTATTATTAGATCTTAATGATCCAACTTCATTTTATTTTGGTGGAATTTTATTTCAAAAGAAAAATTTGTTTATATGGATGCTAATATGGGAGATTATCTTTAGAGCGAGTTATGCAGTAACAACTCCTTATCAAGCTTGGATGGCAGAGGAATTTCCTATAGAAGAACGCCCAAAAGTCTCTCAATTTCAAAATACGTTCAATTATATAGGAAATGGGATAATGGCACTTTTCTCTATGATTGTTCTTACAAGCTACATTGATGATCTAGACGCGGCAGTTGATTTAAATATTCCGATTCCTCTAGGCGTAAGTATTTCAATCATTTTATTTGGCATTTTAACAATTGTGTTATTTTATATCATTGCTTTTAAGATGCCTACTGAACCAAAATATGAAATAAAAACTAACTTAATAGAAATTTTAAAGCAAATAGTAAAAAACAAAAATTTTATGCTAATTGTTCTCATGGTTGGTATATCAGGTTTAGGCTGGTCGATGGTGTCCACCTCCATGTTAAAATTTCTTCAAGACGCGTTAAATATGGGTACAACCGACTATATTATTTCTGCTGTATTTCTTCTTTTATCAATTTTTATATTTCTATATCTCTGGAGAAGATTAATCCAAAAAAAAGGTAAGAAACCAGCTCTATTATATGTCTTTCTTGCGGCAGTAATCTTTATGCCCATTTCTTTATTGGGATTTATCCCAATGGCTTCTCCTTTGATATTGGGAATAATCTTTATAATGGGAATCGGTGCGATACTAGGAGGGTGGTTCTTGTTTCCTTACATAGTTTATGCTGATGTAGCTGAAGATGATGAAAAATCCACAGGAGAATTAAAAGCAGGAATCTATGCAGGATTTCCTTCAATTATTCTTAATATCTTTCAAGCTGCAGGTGCATTTTTCATAGGATCTATTTTATCTTTACCTCTTATTAATCCAACAGGAGCAGTGGATGCAGAATTTTCTATAGGTTTAGTATTATTCGGTCCTGTAGTCTCTGTTATACTACTTATATCCTATTTCTATACAAGGAAATATGTTAAATTAGATTTCGAATGGGAGAAGAGATAATAATAAAAATCTAATTTTTTTTTTTTATAATTTCGATTATATCATTTAATAATAAAAGAATGAGAGATAGTACTATTTTTATAGCTAAATTCTTAATATCTTCTATCTTTTGAAACAACTTTTACCTTTAATGCTTCAGGACCTTTTCCATCATTAGACTCTTTTAGTTCAAATTCTACCTCGTCACCCATATCAAGTTTTTTAAACCCTTCCATATCAATATTTGAAAAATGGACAAATACATCATCTTGATCAACAACACTGATGAATCCATAGCCCTTTTTTGCGTCAAACCACTTTACATGACCCTTTGTCACTTTTTTCTTTTTTGCCATGAGAAATTCTCTTGTTTTTAATTAGTAAATAAAGTTCACAAATACTCTTGTTTTATTAGTGAAATATTAAACTGAAATTATATAGAAAAATAAAGTTTTATTTTAAAATTTTTTTAATGAATTTCTTTCCTTGATAAAAGCAATAAAGCATTATACACTTAATTTAAATGCTGATGATTTTAGATAAAGTTTTAGAAATATATCAGAAATATTATATATGCATTCATTGTCTTGGTAGAATGTTTTCTCTTTTAGGATCTTCTACAACAAACTATGATAGAGGTTCTTCTTTATTACTGGCTTTAACCATGGAAAATCATAAAAATTTATTATCTGGAGATGATGCTCTCCACAAAGAAGCAATCAATAATTTGAAAATATTAGCAGAAAATGCAAATTACATTCCCAGTCAGAAAGTTTTAATAAATGAAGGGCTAAATTACGTGAAGAAAGAATCAAATCAAGTATGCTATTTATGTAATAACATTTTTTTCGATATTCATAAATATATTGAAGAATCGAGACGAATTATAGCAGAAATTGAATACGACAGTTTTTTAGTCGGTTCAACTCCTAGTGCTCAGATTATTAATCGAGAAGATAGATTTAAAACGGAATTTAATCTTTTAGAGGCTGAATCCTTCAAAAGTCATTTTAATCGTGTAATTGGAAAAAAATTAACAACTATTCTTAATAAGGTTCCTAAATTTAACCAACCGGATGTATTGCTAATTATTTCTTTTAATTTTGAAACTTTTAGTATCGAATTAACTTTAAAATCCCTATTTATATTTGGGAAATATAATAAATTCATAAGAGGAATTCCACAAACTCACTGGTTTTGTAAGAAATGCATGGGAGAAGGATGTGAATTATGTAATTATACTGGTAAGCAATACCAGACTACGGTTGAAGAATTAATAAGTCCAGAATTTTTAATAGCTTCAAAAGCAAATAATTCTAAATTCCATGGTGCTGGAAGAGAAGATATAGATGTAAGAATGTTAGGCTCAGGAAGACCATTTATTCTTGAATTAAGAAATCCTAAAATTAGGAATTTAAATTTAAATAAAATAGAAAGGCAAGTTAATAAAAAAAATAGAAAATCAATAAAAATTAGTGATTTAAAATACAGTAATAAAAAGGAAGTAATCAGATTAAAATCTGGAGCAAAAGATACAAAAAAAGTCTATAAAGCAATAGTTGAAGCTGAAACCAAGATTGATAAGGATAACTTTAATCTTCTAATATTGGAATTAAAAAAAACCCTTGAAAATCAAAAAATTTATCAAAGAACCCCCTATAGAGTCTCTCATCGTCGTGCTGATAAAGTAAGAGAAAAGATAATTTTCCAAATCAATTGTAAATATATAAAACCAAATATTTTCGAATTCACAATAGAAACTCAAGGAGGAACATACATTAAAGAATTGATAAGTGGTGATGAAGGTCGCACTTCTCCTTCTTTTTCAGAGATTTTTAAAAACAAATTAGTTTGTAAAGAACTTGATGTAATAGAAATATCTCTTTAAAGCTTAAAACATCAACTTTTCTTTATTCAAAATCATAAAATAAATAAACTATCAATCATAATTCTACTAAATCAATTGATTAGTGTTTCATACAACTATTTTTAAAGGTGTATAACCATAGTCAAACACAGAGGCTATAGAACCAAAACGCGTCATAAGCACAGAAAAAAAGTCCGTAAGAGAGGTTTAGGATCAATTGAAAAATATCTTATAGATTATGAAATTAATGATAAAGTAGATATAATTAGTGATCCTTCCATTCATAAACGTGGATTTCCTCATTCTAGATATCATGGTCGTACGGGAACCATAATTGGTCAAAGAGGGCGCTGTTATTTGGTAGAAGTAAAATTGGGTAACTCAAAAAAGACACTAATAATCGGAAAAGAGCATTTAAGATTAAACGCTGTTTCAATAAAAGAAAACTAAATATCACAGAGAAAAACTTATGTCTGGACGAAAAGTAGATGAAAAAACAATATCTATTCCTGAAGTTAAAGAAATTATGGAAAATGTAAAGGATAAACTATTAGAAATAGATTCTGATGAAGGAATGTCTCATTTCCAAGAAATTACATATAATTATGTTAATAAATTTGCAAAGTATGATGCTAAAATTGCTAAAAAAGTAAAGAAATTATTAATGGATAAGTATGATATTGAGGAAATTTATTCAATTAATATAGTGAACGTGGATCCACAGTCGGTTCCTGAACTGAGGACTATTTTGGAAAAGAGTTTTACAGGAAAAACTTTAACGGATGATCAACTTGAAATCATCATAGAAGAAATTGAAGAACTTAAATCGTCTTAAATATTGAATTTTGTCATCCAATTTTTAAAATTTTGAAGGTAGAAATTAGAATCCGTCAAATTTATAAGTCTTTTTTGTTTTAAATTCTATTGAACAATCCCAACTAATAAAGAAGTTCATTAAAATATAAATTTTGAAATGGTAATCGGAAAAGTAAAAAAAAGTAAAATTAGTAATGATGGAAAGAAGAGAGCGATACAGAGGTCCTCCACGCAAAAGAAGTTATCGAAGTGGTCCCAAGAAGAAAAAGCAATTTATAAAGAGATTTCGGGAAGTAATTATCTTAGATGTATTGTTACATGGCCATCCCGAAGAAGATAGACCTAGTTGGGCAAAAACTTCAATAGCACAAGTACTTACTTTTCCGGATTTTGTTCTTTATGAAGTGAAGGTTAATAAAAGTTCAAATCTCGAAGTTCAAGAACAAAAAACATATGAAGAATTCTTAAATGAAGATAAGCTAAATGAAGTTACAAAAAAGATAGACTACAAAGATCTAACTAGTACTTCAAAGGCATTAATTCTCCCGATTCTTGAAAAAGAAGTTTTAAAATATGAAGAAGAGTTCATTAATTTTTTTAATAATTCAACATCAATTACTCCGAGAATGCATGCTTTAAAGTTGTTGCCAGGAATTGGACAAAAGCACATGTGGGAAATTCTTGAAGCAAGGGAAAGACAGAAATTTGGGGCATTTCAAGACATTGCTGATAGAACTAGTATTTCTAATCCCCAAAAATTGATTGCACAAAGAATAATCAAAGAACTTGAACGAGATGTAAAATACTATCTTTTCAGTAAAACTCAAAAATACGAATGAGTTTCATGAATACAAAAGAAGTAAAACTCATTTTACAACAATTGGAAATAAATCCGAACAAAAAGTTTGGTCAAAATTTCTTAATCGATACAAACGTTCTAAAGAAAATTATCAATGTTTCTGAAATAACTCAAAATGATGTAATTTTAGAAATTGGAAGCGGCTTAGGAGCTTTAACAGCAAACATAGCAAAATTAGCTAAAAAAGTGTATGGGATTGAAATTGATCATCGTTTAAGCTCATTTTTAAAAGAAAAATTATCAACTTATAGCAATATTGAGATTATTCATGGAGATGTGCTTGATATTGAAATACCTATTCACAATAAAGTTATCTCCAACATTCCTTATACAATAACTGGACCATTAATAGAAAAAATATTTTATAATACTTCAAGCCCTATAGGAATATTGATAATAGAAAAAAGTATTGCAAATCGAATTTTCCTGTCAGGAAGTTATAAAGACTACTCACGAATAAGTGTTGGTATTAATGCATTTATGAAACCGGTTCTAAAATCAGATATTGCAAATAAAAGCTTTTATCCTATTCCAAAAATCGCGCTTTCTTTAATTAAAATCGTTCCTAGGGAGATAATTAATCCATTTCTCTCTAAAAATGATTCAATCAATTTCTTTTTAACATTTATTGCTAGCATAATGCCGTTTAAAAATAAAAATATTGTAAATGCTGTAGAGCTTTTTCTAAAAAAGCGTAATATTAATCAATATAAGAAAGACAATATTCTGAAAATTTTATCAATCCATAACTTTGAAAATAAAAAGGTTTTTCAATTTAATATTGATGAACTCATTGAGATTTGCAGAATTTTTTATATTTAAATAAAATTAAAGAAGAAGTGATATTCATTCCTTTCAAATCTAATTATATAATTCATTGCGATTATGATAATGTTTATGCTCCATCTGATGATTCTTATCTAATAATTGATTATTTTGGGAAAAATGTTAATGAAAATTATTTTGATGGTATAAATTTGAAAGATATTGAATATATTTTAGATCTAGGTACTGGAACTGGAATAATTGCCATTTTTCTACAAACTCTTAAATTACATTATTCAAATTTTAACCCAAAAATATATGCTTCAGATATTTTGGAAGATGCGATAAAATGTGCTAAGTTAAATGAAAAAATGAATAAAATTAACAAAGACATTACTTTTCTACATTCTGATTTATTTATTTCATTTCCAGAAAGTTTGAAGAATTCATTTAATATTATCATTTTTAATCCTCCTTATTTGCCATCCTCTGAATTGATAAAAGAAAATGAAAATAAGAAAAATATTGATTATAGCTGGAATGGAGGATTGAAGGGATATGAAATTTTAATAAAATTCCTTAAAAACGCTAAGGATTACCTTAATTTAACGAAACCCCATAGTATTTATTGTATTACATCTAATAGAACGGATTTAGATGAACTGACCAAAATATTTAATGATTTAGGTTACAGTAATGAAATATTAGAAAAAAAACATATTTTCTTTGAAGATATTCTTCTAAATAGACTTATATTTAAACAATAATTAAAAAGGTCTACGATTTCTTCTTTTTTCTATTAAAGACACACCATGAGTTCTTAATGTTCTTGTTAAATTATTAAGAAACAATTCAACTTCTTTTGGTTTAAAAACTGCTCTCCTATGAGCTTCAATTTGAGGGATTGGTAAACCATAATGTTCATTTAAACTTGATATTGGCAATAGAATTGAAGTAATTAAATCTGCTTTGTCTGATGCTTTTTTAAAGGAATGTTTTTCATCCATAAAGAATTCTATTCTACAAGGAGTATCATAATGAGTAGTTTTTAAATAGAATGCATAAAATGAAAGAGGGAAATAGTATGGAATTTCTTTTTTAATCCCTGTATCTCTGATTTTATCAATTTCTCTTTTGCAATTGAAGATACAGGATCTTTCAGACTTCTTCAATAAACGATTAAACAAGTCGATATCAGAGAAAAATTCCATTATTTTACGATAATTTATTTCAACAAAATCCGTTAAATTTGAATAGCTGGGTCTTAATAATTGAATAGATTCTCTCAAAAGATGTGATAATGCTGATGTTCTTGTATCTTTAATTGAACCAATTAGCAGTATTCCCTTTTCTTTACAATCTGAATATAGATTATGATATTCTTTCAAAAGCCGATCGTATTCTCGTGATATATCTGGATCTTTAGAAAATAATAAGTTTATTGGCATGGGTACAATTGAACCATCAATTATAATCATATCAATTTCAGAACTTTTTCTTATCATATTGTTTAATAGGTTAATCTCCATGAAATTCATATCAATTGATATTTTTGTTTCTACAGCAATTTCATCTTGGTTAAGGAAATTTGCTTGTACAAAATAATTATTGAACCCACTCAAATCGGGATAATAATCAATTTTAGCAGCATGGTTTTTACGAAAGTAATATTTTACAGCTATAGCTTTTAAAAATGAAAAATCTACGTTCATATACTTTTTTGTGACAGAACTCCCATCTACACTAACAACGTTTAATCCTCTAATATTAGCTGAAATTACTTTTTTTTTAAGAAATTCTTCTTTAATATTAAATCTTGGAAAATCAATGAATTCTGAGAAATTTATTGAATCAAGATTTTTCTGAATTCGCATGACAAAATCAATTTTTAGTTTTTCAAGTGCTAAATATTCTTTTGCAATATTTTTAAGATCATTTAATAAAAGCTGCTCTTTTGTAAGTCCAGGATTAAGTGTTATATCTTTATTGTATGAGTAAATCCTAGATTTCATCAATTCTGATTTTGTGAATTTATTCTTAATTGTCATTAAAAGTACAAATAATAGAAATCATATTAATAATAATGAGATATTTAAATTTTTGATTTATTAGGACTGATTTAAATCCGTAGTATGTGAAAAATGGCAATACAGTTAGGTGAAAATCCTTGGTTATTGATAGGATTAACGTGTTTTGAATTTTTATTTATCATTATTCCTGCTTTAATATCTAGTAAATTGGAAAAGAAATCTTTTAAAGATGTAATCAATGAGATGGGCTTTCAAAAAAATGATGATATTTTTATTAAAACCATTTCAGGTATATGTTTTGGAATTGTATTATTTTTTTTTGGTAATTATATAATTATATTTTTCCAAGAAATCATAATAAGAAATATTTTTGGTAATGAATTTGTCGAAGCTGGGGAGGCAGGAGCTATTAGTACATCTCCCCTTCAACCTAATAATATTCAGTTAATGATCTTAATAATCATCCAATTAATTATCATTGGTCCTTGCGAAGAATCTTTTTTTAGGGGATTCTTAATAAAAAAATTGAAAACCAAATTGAAATTAGCTTATTCTATCATCATTTCATCGATTATTTTTACATTATATCACGTGCCTCCATTTTTAGTGCCATTAACTACAATATTAACTTTTTTTGGTTATTATTTTACATTTGGACTTATTTTATCTCTTATTTATGTCTATTTTGATTTTTCTTTAATCCCATGTTCAATTGCGCATTCAATATTCAATATTCTTATTTTATTATTATAATGTTTTCTATTGGAGAAAATATTAAATATAAATTAGACAAAAATTAATTAATATTAGTAGGTATATTACAATATTAATTTCAAATTTTATTTCTAAAAATCGTGGAGAATCCTCAAAATATCCGAATCATCGTAAATTATGACTGATTATGATTATACTTTCAAAATTATGATGCTAGGCGATGCATCTGTTGGAAAAACATCTCTTACCATGAGATATATCTCTGGATTCTTTATGGAAGATTTAAAACTGACTATTGGTGTAGACTTTTATTCCAAGACTACCGGATTTAGAGATAAAAAAGTCAAATTACAGATTTGGGATTTTGGTGGTGAAGAACGGTTTCGATTTCTTCTCTCTCAATATAGTAAAGGCGCAAATGGAGCATTTTTCTTGTATGATATCACTAATCAAACATCATTAGATCACCTACCAGATTGGACACAAGTAATAAGGGAGCATGCAGGTGATATTCCAATAATGTTAATTGGTTCAAAAGTAGATTTGAATGAATTCAGAGCCGTTACTAGGGAGGATGGGATTCTAGCAGCTAAAAAGTATAATCTTTCTTCTTTTGTAGAATTATCTTCTAAAACTGGAGAGAATGTGGAAAAAGCTTTTAATGTTATGACAGAAATTCTTTTTGAAAAATATTCATCCTAATTTTAAAGAATTGTTTTTTTTTAAAAAGAGTACATATTAAAATTTCAACGTATAATTTTATATTATTTTTATAAAAACTTCTAGAGGAAGGTGTGGTTCATTACAAACATTAATAATGGAGAATCTCCAAGGCCTAAGGGCATTCCAATAAATACCATTGCACCAATGATAGACACAATAGATATCTATGAAAATCCCATTAACCTAATTGATTTACTCCAAAGTTATAATGGGGTTTTAATTGATTTTTTTCGAGGAAATTGGTGAAGTCATTGCAAAAAGCACCTAACAATATTAACAGAAAATATTTCAGAATTTGAGAATAGGAGGATTAAACTTATTTCCATTGCCAGTGATAGTATAAGACTTTTGAGGAAATTTAAAGAAGAAAATAAGTTTAATGTTGATATGATATCTGATAGGGGAGCAAAAATTGCTCGGGAATATGGTGTATACTGGTTTGCTACAGGTGGAGGAAAAAATTACAAAATTAAACAAGCTGTGCCAAGTAAATTTCTCATAAATAAGAAAAGAGAAATTATTTGGAAATATATCGGCAAAGATAAAACTGATAGACCTTCAATTGAAATGATGACAGAAATAATAGATACAAAAATTTTAAATCCCAAATAAGAATGAATTGAGTGTTAAAAAAGCGAGATACTCGACGACAACCCTGTGAGGGTTTTGGGATCCATTTTCTTTTTATTTTATTTAAAATTGCTGATAGTCATTAAATTTAACATTTTCGATTTGCAAATGTTTAAAACGTCCTAATTTTATTTATGTTTACAATTAAATTACATAGAATTGAATATGAGGAAAAGATTTTAATGGATATTAAAAACGAAACTACAGAGAGACCGAGAGGATTAGGACTCCATATTAAAGCACCTATGATAGATACATTCGATATATATGGTAATCCTATTAACTTGAAAAATCTTTTAAAAGAATATAACGGAATTTTAATCGATTTCTTTAGAGGTACTTGGTGAACCTACTGAAAAGAACATCTAGATCATATAACAAAGCATTATGACGAGCTAGAAGAACGAAAAATTAAAATTATTTCAATAGCAACAGATACAACAGGATTATTAAAGAAATATAAAGAGACTAATAATTTTCCAGTAGATATGATTTCAGATCGTGGGGGGAAAATTGCTAAAGACTATAATGTCTATTGGTTTGCAGAAGGTTGGGGAAAACTAAAAGTAAAACAGGCGGTACCAAGTAAATTTCTTATCCATAGTAATGGGGAAATTATCTGGAAATATGTTGGCAGAGATAAAACAGACAGACCTTCTGTAAGTGCATTAATATTTCTAATTGACAAATACTTAAAAAATCCCAATTAAGAATGAATTGAGTGTGAAAAAAACGAGACGCTCAAGGACAACCTTGTGCAGGGTTTGGGATTATTAATTCTATTTTTTTAATTAGGTTTAAAATGAGAATATTAAATGTTAAAGATAAATTATTTTTTTACATGACACTTGAATTTAAGATAAGAGAGTTAAGTGAATCCGATAAACATGCTGTTTTATCAATTTATAATTATCATGTTATAAATGGATTTGCTGCATATTCTGATAAAGAACTCAAAATTGAATTTATTAATCGATTAAAAAAAGATTCAATTTCATTTATTATTCTAGAAATTGAAAATAAAATTGTGGGTTTCGCTGTTTTAAGAAATTATTTACCTTATGAAAATTTCAAACATACTGGACAATTAAGCTATTTTATTAAACCAGAATATACTAATAAAGGCTTTGGTACGATTTTATTGAACAAATTAGTTAAAAGTGCGATAGCGAAAGGGATTAATATTTTTATTGTTCATCTTACTTCCTTAAATGAACAGAGTTTAAATTTCCATAAAAAGCATGGCTTTATCGAATGTGGAAGATTAACTGATATAGCTATGAAGTTTAATAGGTCCTTTGATATAATATTTATGCAAAAAGTAATTAATAGTTAACTCTTTTAATTCAAGGATTGAAACGTAGGTATTTAATGTATCGTTTAGTTAGTATATTATACCTTAGTCCCGATTCATAGTTATATCCACAATTAGAACAGTAGTGTTGAGTACACTCCTTAAGATCTGCTCGTAAAATAATATGATCTTTCATAAGATGTCCGCATTTATCACATATAGTACTTGTTAACATAATTTAAAATTAAGAATGAGAACTTATTTAAAACAAACAAGTAGGATGATTTATTGAACTACCAAGCCTTAAAGAACAACCTAATTGTATTTCATCATATTATTTAATATTACTTTCTGTACACAAAAAATTCTATTTTGTACTAAAAACATAAAACATTTTCTTTTTGTTATCATTTAAATATAAAAAATTTTTCAAAATAATTGAAGATAGATGATAAATATGATTACAAATCATTCCTTAGAATTAGAACCTCAACAAAATAAGAAGGAAGATTTTTCTGCTCCTCCATTTATTGGATGTTTATTATCGGATAAGAATGGAAAAACAATCGCATCATTTGAGATATACAAAGGTGCTTTAGATTTATTTATTAAAAAGAATATGAAAGATGAATCAAAACGCGAAAGTTTTAATATAGATCTCATTCCTATGTTCATCTGTGCCTTAGAAAGATTTTCAGAAGAAATTAACATTCAAAATGTACCTTATTTAAATCTTGAAGGAACTAATATTAAATTACACTCCATTTTTGAATTAGACAATTTTACTGTGATATTTTTCTTAAATCCATTAGTTCATATTAAATCATATGAAAGTTTAATACTTAATTACTTTATAGAACTTTATACGGAATATAAAAGTGAATTTACTGATATAATGAAATTAACTTCATTAGATTTTGTAAATCATATAGAAATTCTTGGAATGGAATGGATAAACCATTTGAACGATTTATATTTAGAACAATCATAAAAAAAAAATTTTTTAGATTTTATTTATTCAGCTCTTTCTTAATTTTGTAATTATTATAATAACTAAGGCACCAATAAAATAAGCTATCGCAGCAAATAAGATACTGAACTTAATTAAAGCACTAATTGATGCTATAGATGAATTAACACTTAAAATTGAGGTAGGAGACCCTAGCATTATAAGAAGATTAATATTTTCGATTACATCAAAAATGCCTGTTAAAAATGGTGCCAGTGTAAAATAAAGTCCAAGAATAAGCATTTTGCCTTCCGACCTCCTTAATACAAGCAAAATCAATCCAAGCGCTAAAGAAACATACCCAACAATATATAAAAAATCCCAATATATTGCTGAAGTTTGTCGAATCATACCGTTAGCACCCCATACTGAGAATATGGTTTCAACTCTATCCGTAGTCCAGGCAAATTCATAATCTAAGATACCATAAGTTGAAACCGAAGCTTCAATAGGTATAAACACGAAAATATAAAGCAAGACAACTATTGCAAAACCAACTATAATTAATAAATATACAAATTTTTCTTTAGGAAATTCTTTAAATCTTCTTAAAAACAATTCTATTATTCACCTTGTTCAAAAATTAGATCTTAGTTTAATTTGTTAGTTTAACACGAAATTTAGATTTAATTACATAATTATTAAAATAACTTGTTTATTAATTTTTTAAAAGTTTCTTTTAAATTTTATTGTATATTTAATTGAGGGAAGTTATTTGAAACAAGTAAAAGGAACAATGGTAATAACGATTGTAAAGTCCATAAAAGCAAATATTAATAAAAGAGAAGAATATAATAAGCTTCTTTCTGAGAAAGCGAAGAATTTTCTTCAAAATAGAATTCTTAGTTCGACATGGTATCCTTTCGAAGAATATAGGGAATGCTTTGATACTTTGTGCTTTATAGAAGCAAAAAATAATCCAATAGAATTAAATAAATGGGGTCATCTTGAAGCAAACCGTTGGCTTACAACCATCTACCAAGCAACTGTTGTTAAGGGAGACCCTCAATTGGCAGTGAAGAAATATTCACGTTTTCACGAAATGGTTTTTAACTTTGGGAAAATTGTTTCAGAAATTATTTCAGATACAGAAATAGATTTAACTTATTTAGATTTTATCAAAGATTGGGAAAATTTTTATCATATAGCTGTAGGGTGGGCGCAAACATATATTGAATTAAGTATTGATAGAAAGATTGATTTTCGCTTTCTAAAAAAATCATGGAAAGGGGAAGGTTGGACTAAAGTTAGACTCTCATGGTCTTCTTGATTAGATTAACCAAATAAGTTATGATTTAAGGTAAAAATTAAAAAAAAATAAAAAATTTGCTGGAAATATCAAAATCAAAAATACTACTGATTTATACTAAACCAATAGCGATTTTCATATCTGCAGCAGTTACTTTCTTTCTGCCAGAGTGTTTTGCGATGTCTAACGCGCAGCCAGTTAAACCTTTAGCATATTCTTCTAAATAATCCATTAATTTATCAACTGCGGCTCGACTAACGATTTCAGCTCCAGCTTTCTTCATTAGAGCCCGTAATGGACTCCATGCAAATGCGGCCATTTTTTATTCCTCCAC
>JBHLPW010000088.1:0-15968 GCA_048939015.1 Promethearchaeota archaeon | reverse complement strand
TTGTTTGTATAAAGGTAGTAATTCATTTTTTGTATCTTTAAAATGATTTAATAGATTTTCATTAGGTACGCGAGCAAGCATCAAGTCTTTAACAAGAAATAAATATTCTCCTTGATGAGTTATCTCTCCTGTTTTTTTATCTTTTTCTCCTTTTATCCAATCACGACGTATAATATTTAGTTCTAGAAAAGGTTGTAAAAGAATATCAATATTAATATTAGAACTCATTTTCTCTAATATATTCTTCATTTCCTTTTTTGAAATTGGATAGTCTCGTAAAGTTTCCAAGATCTTCATACGCTCTACACTATTATAGATTAAAGCTACTTTTTGAAGTTTATCCAAATTAGATAATCTATCTACTTGAAAAATAGTAAATTTTACTTCATTCTTTAATCGTATATTAATATTTTCGATTAAAGACAGTTGCTTTGAATTTCTTGCTCGTGTTAACTTATCAAATATTACATCTAGTCTTTTTCCCATCTCTTTAATTAAATCATCAAAAATATCAATTTCATCATCTAACTCGAATATTGAAATAGCTAAATATTGAGTTCCATCAGCGACTTGTTTAAAATAAGATATTACTTGATAGGGTGTGTCCTTCAATCTTCCTTCATAATAGTTGCTATAGCTGTACTTAACACCAAATAAACCAGTCGTATGCTGATAAAAAATTGCAAAAATATCGTTTTGAGAGAGCAATTCTGAAAAATCCTCTTCATCATAGGTATCATCTCGAAAGACTAATTGGATAGGATCGAACTCTGGTTCTATTTCTCCCGTCTCTTTTTGATTAATCTTGAACTGAAATGTCAAAATTCCTTGGATCAATTATATCACTTCAAAAACTTGATAAATATGTTTTTTAAATTAAAATTTTAATATTATTTCTTAAGTATTATGTATTATTATTATTTAATTAAACTTTTTTCATATTTATATAAAATACACATTTGGAGCTATTAGAATTCTTTAATTTAATTTATATTTAAAGTTATCCTAATGATTTTCAGATAAGAATATATTTCAAATGTATTTGGGATCAAGTGGCAAATTATTTATTACATAATTTGGTATACTAACTTAATCAAAAGTTTTAAATTAAATAACCAATGAAAACCCAATATGAGACTGAATAACTATAAAAAAAAGAGAATTTTAGCAATTTATGCACTTATCATTATAATTTCATCATCACTTCTTACTATTTCCATATTTCAAAGTCAAAAAATATACTCCGATAATAAATTTGGAGATTCAGATTCTATCGACCCTCGTATGGCAGCTCAAGAAACGCTTACAGCTGTATGGCTAGAAAATCCTACTTTTGAAGATCCAATCGAACCTATATGGTATTCCCAGAAAGGAGGAGATTTTTCAGATGTAGAAGCCACAGCAGGATTAGGGCATGTAAATTTAAGCGTTCTAGGAGACAAACGTACTTTTACGCAAGTGTTAGGGACTCCAAATTCATCAAGTTCTCCTGGGTGGATAAATGTAACAAACCCTGCGTTTCCAGCTCCTCCAGATTTCAATAACATTGATGAATATGGTTGTGAAGTATCGCATACATGGATCGATCCAGATGATCCAATACAATCTCCTAGTATCCATTGGGTTAGAAATATTACAATGGATGTTGATATGTCAGACTATATAATTACGTCTGCAAATATCTCAGCTGTATTTAATGCGTCAGTTACTACTCAGCCTGGTGGTGCAGGATCACCAAATCCCTACTATGGCGTAGATACACCAAATGATTCTGTGGATCAACCAGGTGATTATGATACAGCAAGATTTTATGTACAGATATCTGATTTGGAACGTAATGAAATATATGAAATTGCCTGGTACCAAACTATAGATTTAGGTCAAGACGATCCTGAAATTAGCAATATAACAGACAGCTTTATGAATACCGTTGTACAAGAAGCCTTAATTTTTTATTTGACTTCACTTTTTGAACGTGATAGTTATCACTTCCAGATCACGCTTGGAATTAGAATAAAATGTGTTGACAATTTTAATTATGATCGTGATAGATGGGATTCTTTAAGAATAAAGACGTGTGACCTAACTTTTACATATGAAAAAAAGGTTGATCAATTTACTTCGATATCATGGAATCAACATGGAAATCAAATTAGCAATATCAGTGATACAGTTATATTAAATGAAGCTAAACTTAATTTTAAATATAAAATAAATGATAAATGGCCAAATGCTTCTCCAAATTCGGAAATAAGGGCTTATATTAACACTAATAAATTATCAGAAACGATAAAACTAAGTAAGGCGAATGAAAGTTTCCAAATTGCGAAAACAGGTGGATTTGACGTTAAATCGTTAATTCCATATAACACGGACATTAATTTTTCAATCCAAGTTTATCTTGCAGATGAATTCAGTTTAGATCGAAATATTACTATTTCTCTCGATGATGTTTATCTAAATATCACTTATACAGTTATATTCCCTGATTTTCAAACAAATATTCAAGTATTTTTCAATGGAATTAACAAAACCTCTAACCCTATATACGATCATCCTGTGGGGAATGACTTAAATATAACTGTAAAATACCCTGATGATACTGGAAATCATATTCCAGGGGCGCTAGTACTGTTATCTGGAAATCTCACAGGGAGTTTATTAGAAGATCCAGCACATGAACAATATACAATAATAATTGATGCTAATGATTTGGACGTAGGAATAATTTATTTTAAAATTGTTGCTCATAAAGTAAATTTTGAATTGAGTACTTTAAGTCCAATTATAACTGTATTACCGACTGAGACAAATGAGTTGGAATTATTCTTAAACGGTGATAATATGTCATCTGATCCTGTAATTGACGTTCCTTTGGATAGTCTATTAAATATAACAGTGAAATATAACACCCTTTTAGGAACACCAATAACCGGAGCAACAGTAACTTTATTTGGGGAAGGAATAATAGAAACTCTAAATGAAAGCATTAGTTTAAATCAATATTCAATCATTGTTAATAGTTCAATAAAATTAAATCCTGGTATCAATCTTTTAACGGTTGAGGCTAATAAGTTAAACTTTGAAGATCAATTTAAAAACCCCAGAATTACAGTGAGAAAAATTAATTCAGTTATAACAGCAGTTAATAATTCTAATGCAATCAGTATTCGTCCCAGTGAAGATATTAATATACAAGTATATATTAACAATACAGATTTTAATGAACTTATCAAAGGAGCAATAGTAACATATACATGGAATGAAGAAAGCGGATTACTTCAAGATATAGACAATGATGGTATTTATGAAGCAGATATATTGGATATACCTGCAGGAACTCATTATATAGTTATTAACGCTTTTGGAAGTGATAAATATAATTTTGTAAGTCTTGAATTTATAATAGTTGCGAGCAAACCAAGGCCAGGATCACCTCTTTTTCTAATCCTATTAATAATAGGTATAGTAATTTCCATAGGATTAGGGGGTTATCTTTATGCTTATCAGAAAGTGTTAAAATATCCTAAAACTGTTCGAAAAGTTCGAAAATTTCGAAAAAGTCTAAAGAGAACAAGAGCTCCTAATGTCAGTATTTTAAGTCGTGAAAAAGCATTCAATTCTGCTTATAAACAAGAATTACCTAAAACAATTAGATTTTTAAAGAAAAAGCCAAAAAAGGAAGAGGAAGAAGAGAGTATAGAGAAAATTATGGAAAAAGAACCATTACCTCCTAAAGTTGATTTAGTGAGTGATTCGAAAAATCCAAATACAAACTCCTATAAACCAGATGACCGTACAAGGAATAACAAAAATACGCAAAGAACTTTCAAAAGACCTTTTACATTAAGAATAAGAAATTTTTGGAAAAATTCGTTAAAAATGAATAAAAATGGAAAAATATTCTATTTGATTATGATTTTAGCAACACTCTTATTGTCTTCGTCAATACTTAATCCTTTATTTGCTCAAAATTTATTTAAATTTCCTGAAAACTCGTTTTATAATGTTGTTAATGAAAATCTTAATGGACTTGGGATTTCGGCTCAAGAATCTTTTACTCAACAGTGGCTTGATAATCCTAATTTTACAGCACCTATAGAACCTACATGGTTTTCTTCATATGGTGCATTAGGAGATAATTCAGATGTAAATGCAACAACAAGTCCAGGACAAGCAAATTATGAAATTTTGGGAGAAGAAAAAACTTTCAATGAAATATCAGGAACACCTCTTATCACAGATTGGCAGCAAGTTCATAATCCTGAATTTCCTTTATATCCAGACACAGCAACTATAAATGCTCAAGGCTGTTACGTTTCTCATTCATTTGCAGAATTGGCTACTCAGTTCCCAAGTGTACATTGGGAGAGAAACGTATCTATAGTAGATGATATGTCAGATTATATTATCACAGATGCAAACATTGCTGCTACTGTTAGTGGCACAGTTACAGCTTCCCCTGGAGATTGGAGTGGAGGGGGAGTAGAATGTCCAGGAGATGCTACTTATTCAGGTATTCAAAATTACACATGGGATTATGCTCGATTTTATATTCTTTTATCAGACTTGAATAAAGATAAAGTATATGAAATTGCCTATAATCAAACGGTTGATCTTGGAAAAGATTCTGCGGGTGCTACTGATTCAATGCCTTCAACATTCATGACAACAGTCCCAAAAGAAGCTCTAATATTTTACTTATCCTCCGTCCTTGGAAGTGATAATCATAACTTTACAATTACATTGGGAATTAGAATTTGGTGTGAAGATAATTGGATAAGTGATCGTGATATTTGGAATTCTTTATATATTGAATCCTGTAATTTGACATTTACATATGTAAAAAGGATTAATCAATTTACTTCTGTATCTTGGAATCAAAATGCAGATAAGATTAGTGATATAAGTAATGATACAGTTGTAGTTAATAAGGCAATTCTTAATTTTAAATATAAGACTAACGCTACATGGCCTAATACATCCCCAAATTCCGAGATTAGAATTTTAATTAATGATAATTTACATACTGAAACAATAAAATTAGTCGATGCAAACACAACATTTCAAGAAGCTAAAGTGGGAGGATTTGATATAACTTCATTAATTATAGATGATGTCAATCTTTCTATTCAAATTTACATCGCAGATGAATTTGGAAATAATAGAACTATTGTAATTTCAATTGATGAAGTATATCTCGATCTTACGTATACAATAATATTTCCCGATAAAGAAACAGAAATCCATCTATTCTTAAATAGTGTTAATAAAACTGATGATCCCGATATTGATATTTTTATTGGTGATTCTCTAAATATAACAATTAAATATTTAAATATGTCAAAAGTTCATATACCCAATGCTACTGTGCAAGTAACTGGAAACTTTACTGGTTTTTTAAAGGAAGATGAAATTCTTGAACAGTATACAATAATTTTGAACACGACTGTAGCGGATGCAGGTATAAACTTTTTAACTATAACTGCCCAAGCAGAAGACCACTATTCAAAAGTAATAGATCTTATTGTAAGGATTAATAAATTTCCGACAGAAGATTTACAGGTTATATTAAATCGCCAAAATGTCACTCAAGATCCATTTATAGAACTTACTGTTAGCGAAATACTTAATGTGACCCTAAAATATAAATTACTTAATGGTAGCCATATCTCTGGAGCAACTATTCTATTATCCTCTGAAACATTTACCTCATATATTAATGAGAGTATCACATTTGAACAATATTCAATACTTATTGATACTAATCAAAGTTTAAAAACAGGAACAAATTTATTGAGGGTTACAGCGCAAACAGAATCCCTCGAAGCTAAAATTGTAGATATCACAGTTTCTGTTAAGAGGATCAATGTACAAATCGAACCGGCTACTGGAACTAATACAATAGAGACCAAAACTGGAACTGATGTTTTTGTGAGAATCAGATTAAATAATACTGATTTTGGTGGATTTATTACAGGAGCAATTGTTACTTATAGTTGGGAGGGTCGTGTGGGTATTCTAGAGGATCTTAATGATGATGGCATATATGAGGCTACTATGCCAAATGTACCTGAAGGTACTTCTCCTATAGAAATTTCCGCTTTTATCGGTGATAATTATTTTGTTGAAGATTACGTAATAGTTATTGCTGCAACTAGTGAGGTGGTACCAGAAAATCCTCTCTTTCCTATCTTATTTGTAGTCTCAATGATTGTAATCGGTGCTTTAGCGATTTATCTTTATGCATACCAAACTTATTTAAAATTTCCTAAACAAGTAAGAAAAGTCAGGAAATTTAGGAAATCTCTAAAATACAAAACTGCTCCAAAAACTCCAATTATTGGAAAAGAAACTGCCTTTAAAATAGCCTATAATGAAAATTTAGGAAAATCTACAAGTGATTTAAAATTAAAACGTCATCCTGGAGTGATTAAACCTAAGGTTCAAAAAATACCTTCAGATAAAGGCCCTGAAAAGCCATTAGAAGAACCAATGGAACCAAATCAGTTAACTGAGAAAATACTTGAGAAAAAAGAAGAATTAGACAAATTGGTTAAAGACTCAAATAGTAATACTCCAAATATATAAAATTATAAAATGCAATTATTTTTTTTTTAATTTAAGTCAAGAATTCAATTATTAATTAACGTTAAATCATTCGTATCTCAATATCTTTTATTGAAGAATAACATTTTCTTATAATAAACTGTTTTTGAATTTAATCTTAAAAAATTTACAAAGGAATAAATAGCTTAATCATTATAGATGAAATTTAAAAAAATAAAGGAAAATTATTATAAGAAATATAGAAATATATCTTAATAAGAATATATACAAAATTTATATCCTAATTTGTAATTTTTAAATATTAAATATTTATCGAGGTTGTATTAAATATGAGAAAATCTTGCCATAGGAATAAAAAAATTTTAATCTTTACAGTCTTAATTGCTTTAATATTATCCAATATTTTTATAAACAATTCCTTATTAAACCAAAGTGCTTTTTATGTTGAAAATAATATCGAGAAAGATGATGAGGATGATTTAGCGCTTAAGAATCAAGGAATTATACAAGAACCACATACAACAGAATGGCTTAAGAATCCCACTTTTGAAACTCCTATAGACCCATGGTATAATATAACTGAAGGAGATAGTACTGATGTTAATGCCACCACAGAACAAGATCAAGCAAATTTTGAAGTAATTGGTGATTCTGGGGTATATCGAATTGATGATCCCCTAAGTAAAACATATTGGATTAATAAATCAAATCCAGAATTTCCTGTTAGACCAGATTCTTATGGAGTTGATTCTCGTGGATGCTGGATTACACATACCTGGGATGAAAATGTTAATCAAACAAGAAATACTCCAAGTATTCATTGGGAAAGAGACATTAATATGCCGGTTAATATGTCAGATTATGTTATTACAGCTGCAAAATTAAATGTAACATTTAATGCAACAGTGACTGTATCACCTCGTATTAATGGAATCGACCGAAACGGTGACACAGGCGTCATATATTATTCTGTGGGAGATTTTGCTACTTTTTATGTCCGAATCTCAGATTTGCCAAAAACTCAAGAATATCAAGTTGCATATAATCAAACTGTTAATTTAGGACGAGATAACCCACCTACTCCAACTATTTCAGATGAAATGAGTAACGTACCAGAAAATGTTTTAATTAACTTATTAACTGCGGTTTTGCAAACTGATAATCGCAATTTTACTATAACAATGGGAATTGACCTTTATTGTGAAGACAATGAATTTGGTGGTGATGTTGATATTTGGGATTTATTGATAATTAAAACTTTTAACCTTACAATAAGTTATGAGAAAAGAATTGATCAATTTACATCTCTTTCATGGAATCAAATAGGAAATACATTAATGGGATCAAATATCGATATTGAAAATGCTACATTGAATTTCAAGTATAAAATTGATCAACAGAATTGGACAACGTCGTCTCCTAATTCAGAGATTAGAGTATATATAAATAATAGAGTCCATACTGAAACTGTTAAATTATCTAAAGCGAAAGATACCTTTCAAGATATAAAAAGTGGAGGATTTGATGTTACAAGTCTGATTTTAAAAGAGGTAAATATATCAGTCTCTATACAAGTATATTTAGCAGATACTTTTACTTTAAATCAAACAATCACAGTATCAATAGATAATGCTAGTCTATTAATATCGTATACAGAAAACATTGTAGAAGAAACAACTTCTTATGATCTACTACTAAACTCTATAGATAAAACTTTGGAAAAATCAATCGAGGTCACTATGGGGGACGCAGTTAATATTACATTTGTATACAAAAACCAAACCTCATCAGACTTTATTCAAAATGCTACAGTGCAATTAATTGGGTTAGGATCTCCTAAAAATTTATCAGAAGATGATATTATAGGTCAATATAACATTACTGTTCATACATCTAAATTAAATCTTTCAAATAATTACTTAACTCTGTCTGCAAGTAAAAAATACTATGAATCAAAATCTATTCTGATTAACATTAAAGTTCTAGAAAGAGAGACGGATTTACAATTATATTTAGATAGAAACAATGAAACATTAGATAAATCGATCACAATGATATATGGAAACAGTGGAAACATAACAATTACGTATAAGGATAAAGAATCGTATCCTTATGTTCATATTAATAATGCTAATGTAAGTTTAATTGGATTAGGTGACCCTCAAGATTTATTAGATTATGGATTGGATCAATATACTATTATAATTGATACTAAAGATTTAGGGTTAGGGACGACGTATTTAAGTGTTAATGCCATAAAAGAAAATTACACTTCTCAATCAATTCGTTTTAAAATTGAAGTCCTTGAAAGAAGTTCTTATATTGATAAAATATATTTGAACAAAACTGAATCTATCCTAATAGAAATTCCATGGAATGAGAATTTAAACATTGCTATTACATATAATGATACTTTAACAGATAATTTCATTGATAATGCTTTAGTACAACTAATAGGAACAGGAATTTCAATAAATTTCACCGAAAATTCTCCATTAAATTATTCTACAGATATTAGCACAAGTAAATTAAAACTTGGAGTTAACTTTTTAACCATTTCAGCTCGAAAGGATAATTATAGTATAGCAACCAAAATCATAACAATATCTGTATTAGAAAGAGAAACTAATCTAGAAATCTATATTAATAACTCACTATATATCCCATCTCAATATTATAACACTTCTGTTGGAGATTTCCTAAATATTACTGTTTTCTATAGAGATTTTATTAGTGATTTGTTAATCAGTTCTGCCTCTGTCCAAATGATTGAAACAGGAACTCCAGAAGATTTAGATGAACATCCAATTTTGCATTACTACAGTATAATAGTTGAGACGGAATTGTTAGGAGCAGGTGTTAAATTTTTAACGATAACTGCAAACAAGGATAATTATACTTTTTCTACAGAATTGGTAACAGTGTTAATTGATGAAAAGGAATCGAGTATAGAATTATATATAAATGGTACTCAATATTTTGATGGTGAGACAATAGAGGCTGAAATTAATGATATACTCAATGTTACTGTAAAGTACCTTGATAATGTGACAAAAACATTCCTTAATAATGCAACAATCGAATTATTCGGTAAAGGCAGCTTAGATGAGAATCCAATATTAGAATTCTATAATATAACTGTAAATGTGTTTGATTTAGAAAAAAGTCTAAATAGACTATCTATAGGAGCACAAATAGAAAATTATCAATATGCATTAATAGAATTTTTTGTACAAGTTGTTGAAAGAGAATCGGATGGTGTACTATTGCTAAATACGGTAAACAAAACAGATGATCCATATCTGGAAGTGCCTGTAAGGAGTCTAGTAAATTTCACTCTAAGATTTTTTGATGGTAAAACAGGAAATTTCATTCCAGGAGCAACGATTCGGTTAGATGGAGATCTTACAGCGGTTTTAGATGAAAATGCCAGTTTAGAACAATATTATCTTATCGTTAATACAACTCAATTAAGTATTGGTATTAATGTTTTTAGTATTCTGGCTGAAAGACCGAATTTTCAACCTTTCTTCATCCAAAATATTTATATTAATATTCAAAGAATTAGCACGAATATAACAACGGTATCTGGTAAAAA
Source organism: Promethearchaeota archaeon (assembly GCA_048939015.1). GTDB lineage: Archaea > Asgardarchaeota > Lokiarchaeia > Sigyniarchaeales > SOKP01 > Loki-b32. The sequence continues at coordinate 5,800 of JBHLPW010000088.1, read as the reverse complement.
CACCATTTCTACTTCTCCAGGTAAATCTATTACGTTAAGTATAGTATTATATGATTTAGATTTTGGTGGTATGATTAAAGGAGCAACAGTAACTTATAGATGGCAATATGAGCCAGGTGAATTGACTGATCCTGAGAATGATGGTATATATGAAGTGGTCATATCAGATGTCCCAGAAGGTTCATTTATTATAACCGTATATGCATATGCTGGGGATCATTATGCTTTTGAACCTTATGAAATTGTTTTAAGTGTAATTAGGCCTAAACAAGATTTACTATTATTTCAAGGATTATTAATAGGTATCTCAATAGCTGCGGGAATTTTAGTGTCATATCTTATAGTTTATATGCGTGTATTGAGATTTCCAAAACCTGTTAGGAGAGTTCGGAAATTCAGAAAAAGTTTAAAACGTAAAACTGCCCCCAATATAAAAATTAGTAGTCGTGAAAAAGCATTTAACTCCATTTATACAACGGAATTGAGTAAAACATCCAGTGTATTAAAGTTAAAACCACCAATCCGGAAGAAGAAACCTACTCAAGAAACCGAAGCTAAAATACCAGTCCCAATTAAGGAAAAAACTGTGCCATCGGAATAAAAAAGAATTAGCTAATGCCATAAAAGAAGTGTAATGTGAACAAAAGAAGACCCTTCTTTTAACTATAAATAGTTGTATAATTGGAGTTTCTTAAATTCCATTCTCTTTTAAATAAGCTAGCACCAAGGCATCATAGAACTTCCCTTGAAAATTCAAATATTGCTTTAAAGTTCCTTCTTCTTTAAATCCACATTTTTTAAAAAGAAATATTGATCTCTTATTTTCTGCTGCTATGTAAGCTTCAAATCGATTAATTTTGAGATGTTTAAATCCAATAATTTTCATTAGGTTTATAGATTTTTCTCCTAATCCTTTATTCCAGAAAGTGGGAATTATCCAGATACCAATCTGAGCTCTATAATGTTTCCAATTAATATTCCAAAGACTAATGGAGCCAACTTTTACTTTTTTCTCTCCCATTAGTTCGATAATATAATTAAATTGAATATTATTATCCCAATATTTTAAATAATTTTTCACTAATCTTTTCGCGTATTCAAATGTTTTTAATGGACCTAAGGATAAATAAGTGGTTAAATCATTATCATTTAAACTTTTAAATATAAATTCTGCATCATCTTTAGATATTTTTCTTAACAAAAGATTTCCATCTATAAGTTCTTCAACTACTTCAGAGTTCCTAATCATTTTTCAAAGTTTGATGATATTATTTCAAATAATAATAACAATTAGCTACACAAAAATATCAAAAAAAAGGGTTAAAAAATGTAATGGAAAAAATAGGTTAAGGGAGATTTTATATTCCACCAGTGAATTTTGGGTCCCGTTTTTGTAGAAATGCTGTAATGCCTTCATTAACATCCTTAGAGCCTGCGTTTACTCCGAATCCAAGCATTTCGAACTGGATTCCAATATCTAAGGGTACTTGAGTTCCAAATTTAACTGCTTTCTTTATGCATAATAGACTAGTAGTAGGTCCACATCCTAACTTTGAAGCTTTTTCATGAACAAGCTTTTCAAATTCTTCGCCATCATCACATAAATAACTTACATGCCCCCATTCATACATTTTCTCTGCTGACACACGTTCTCCAAAATAAATCATGTTTAATGCTCGATTTACCCCGATACGTCTTGCCATTCTTTGAGTTCCTCCATTACCAGGAAAAATACCTCTTGCTATTTCAGGAAATCCAAAAAAAGATCGTTTGGTAGCAATTAGAATATCACAAACAAGAGATAATTCACATCCTCCTCCAAAAGCATAACCATCCACAGCCCCAATTACTGGTTTTGGAAATTGTTCAATTAATGTATAATATTTATGTTTTTGTTGCATTGATATTGTCCAATGAACTGGAATATTTGGTTTTAATCCCTTTCCCATGGGAGAAGATAAATCAGCACCAGCAGAAAATGCAGGTTTTTTTGTAACATTTTTTGTACCTCTCAGGACAATACATCTAACAGTAGGTTCAAGTTCGAATTGTTCCATTGCTTCATAAATCTCTCTTAAGGTTTGTGTTGTAAGTGCATTTAATTTATCGGGTCTATTGATGGAAATAACTGCATAATTTCCTTCTTCGTTTTTCTCAACCTCTACATGTTCAAATTTCTTTTCTGACATTTAATCTAACCTCTTTTAAATTGTTTTTACCATTATTAAAATTTGATTTTAAGATATTTAGTATTATTTTTATTAAAATTAAAAATTTTCAAAATGAATTTCGTTATCATAAAAATAAATAAAAAAAAAAGAATGAATAAAAATTAAATATTTGATATTTACTTTCTCATTTTAGCAAATTCTCCAGATTTCATTAAGGCGCAAGGTCTTAAATAATCTTTTCCAGTTTTGTTTGCTAATTCTTCTAGTATACCACTCCATTTTTCAAAATTCTTTTTACCTGCTGCAAAAGGTCCTGGGCTATTCATTCCAGCCATATTTGCATCATCAATAATTTTAAAACCAGATGCAATACCCTCTTCTAATATTCGGCATCCTTCATTCAATAAAATCGCCATTGAAGTTTCTAAATTAAATAATCCTGCCGGTTCTGCAGCTTTCACTTTTGCTTTAATTCCCTCCCTTCCAGAACTCCAATCATAAAATCCTTTACCTGTTTTTGCTCCCAAATTACCTGTGTCTACCATTTCTTTAACAACTTTTGGTGGTTCAAAGTCGAGTGAAAGTGTTTCTTTGTAATAATTCATCACATGTATCATAGTATCTAAACCAACGTAATCAGATAACTCACATGGTCCCATCGGCATTTTTCCTCCTGCATCTGCATCAATACCTTCCGCAGGTATTCCTTTTTCTTTAGCAGTATCAAAAACCCACCCTAAATATATTTGCATAGGAGCATTCATCCTGTTTACTATAAATCCAGGACGATCTTTTAAAACAGGAGCAATATATCTTGCACCTCTTAAACAAGGTAGGTTGTTTGCTACATCCATAGTCTGTTGAAATGTTTTATCAGAAGTATCTTCTCCTCGAATTACTTCAATACATCTCATTAAGGGGACAGGATTGAAGAAATGCATCCCTGAAACTCTGTCTGGAGCACCACAATCTTTACCGATTTCTGTTATGCTCATTGTCGAAGTATTTGAAGCAAAAATAATATGTGAAGGACCATTATCCATTGTTGTTTTGCAAACTTGCTTTTTAATGTCCATTTTTTCTATAACAGCTTCAATAACCATATCGACGGCTTTCACAGCTGAAGCTAAATCAGTAGATTTTTTACATCTTGCCATTATATCAGCCGACGTCACACCCTCTCCTAATACACCTTTTTCTTCAGATTTTTTAACACCTTTCTCAATACTCGTATATGCTTTATTCACCAATTCTTCATTAACATCTACTAATGTGACATTATAGCCTGCCATTAAGGCAACTTGGGCAATTCCTTGGCCCATAAGGCCAACACCTAATGTTACAATATTTTTAATATCAGTCATACTAATTCACCAATTTTGAGTAAAATTATACAATTCCAAAAGTTTATTTCATATCTACCCACTTACCAGATTTTAATAATTCACAAGGTTTAAAATATTCTATACCTGTGAGCTCAACAAGTTCATTTAATACTTCCACTTGCTTCTGCCAAGTATTTATATTTGGAGCCATTGGTCCTGGCATGTTCATACCTGCCATTACTGATTTGTCAATTACTTCCCAACTAGTGGTAACTCCTTCCTCTAAAAGTCTACATGCTTCATTAAGCATAATCGCTATTGGATATTTTAACTTATAAATTCGTGCTTTTCCAGCACTCTTATCTGGCTGTGGTCTACCTTTTGACCAGTCACGAAAGCCTTGTCCTGTTTTCATACCTAGCTTTCCTTCATTGTACAACTTAGTAATTACTTTACCTGGAGCAAAATCAGGTGAAAGTGTTTTGGAATAATACATTTGACCATGGTATAAAACATCGATACCTACATAATCCGCTAAAACTGTAACTGACATCGGTCCAGATCGAGCATCATTATCCAGTTGGTCCCACGAGAATCCTTCTTCAGCACATTTATCAAACACATAATTTTGATAAATTTGGGGGGGTGCAGTAACTCGATTACAGATAAATCCCGGTCTATCCTTTAGCACTTTTGCGATATATCGTTCTCCTCGTAAACAAGGTATTGACTTTGCAAAATCCATTCCACTGTTTATACTTTCATCAGAAGAATGTTCACTATAAATCACCTCAATCAACTTCATTAAGGGAACTGGATTAAAAAAATGCATTCCTATACACTTATCTGGTCTACCAGATTCTTTACCTATATCTGTAATGCTCATTGTAGACGTATTTGATGCAAGAATACAATGAGATGGTGCATTATCTCCGCAAGTTTTAAAAACTTGCTGTTTTATATCCATTTTTTCAATAACAGCTTCAATCATAATATCAGCATCTTTTACTGCTGATGCTAAATCAGTTGATTTTTTACAATTTGCCATTAAATCAGCAGCGGTTTTACCTTCTGGTAAAGTACCTTTTGCTTCGAGTTTTTTCATACCTTCATCTATTTTAGACCATCCTTTGTCAACATATTCATCTTTTATATCTACCAGTGTTACGTTATATCCTGCCATCAAAGCCATTTGGCCAATTCCATGACCCATTTGCCCTGCACCTACTACAACTACATTTTTAATATCTGTCATTTGTTTTTTCAACCTCTTAAAATTAAATCGGAAATTGTATTTTTGTTAACTTAAATTTAACATTCGTTTTAATTTTTTTTTATTCTTGATTTTTTATAATTTAAATCTGAATTTCTGTACGTAGAACCAGATCAAACAGAAAAAGATGCAATGAAAAAATTAAATCTATTAAGAGCACAACCATAAATTGTAATAATTAATGACGAGTATACTAATAAAATACTAGGATTCAATGGAAAGGAAGAAATAATCTCTATATTGAGTTATTGGGCTTTACATGAACAAGATTATAAGTAAAGTTATTGTTATAACTTAATGATTTTTTTTTCTTTTTATTTTAGGTTAAATTTTTAAAGGTAAAAATTTAGTTCTTCAACACAAACATCCTTTTCATCATCATTTTCGAGAAAATTTATCTCAATCTTCTTTATATTATCCCCCAATAATTTTTGGAACGCCGTTTCAAAATATCCCTTATTAATTCTACAAAATGCTTTTCCAAAATCTAATTTCTCACGGTGACTTATTGGTTTACGTAAAAAACAGTGATTTTCAATAACAATTCTGTATTTATCTTCGTATTGTTCAACGTCTCGAACTTGTATCGAATAAAATTCTTTTAACTCATCCATTAGAATTACTAAAGCTTCCACTATTTCAAATTTTTCTTTTCCATATTCTTTTTTAATTCTTTCTGCTATAATATTCCCAGGATGAACTCCAGTTTGATATAGAATAGACAATAAGCTATTACGTCCGAATACATCAAAAACTTGATAGACTAAAGACTCAGATATTATTTCAAATCCCTTTACAGAGTTGATATTTTCGGTTGGATTAAATATTCTCTCATTTAATTCTTTTTTATATTGCTCCAATATTTGATAACCCTAATTTCTAAAATTGAGTATAAAAACAAGTATTACTCTAGTAAATATTAGCATTTGATTTGCTTAAAAAGTTAATTCAAAAAATAAAAATTTGTTATAGCGTAAATAACTATCTAGAATCATCATGAAAAAAGTAAGAAATTTTCCATATTTAATGCC
>JBHLPW010000024.1:0-65051 GCA_048939015.1 Promethearchaeota archaeon | reverse complement strand
TGCATGCCTGAAATATCCCTCATGGGAATGTTAGAAGCTGAGAAAAACATGGACAAGTTTTACATGCCCCATATTCACTTTAGTCTTGATGGAAGTTCTGGTTTTGAAGGACTTAGAACAAGAGTCGAGGCCTTTCATGATCTAATGGTTGGTAACAAGGAATCTAATCCCTTATTTAGGGATGTCAAGTATGTGGTCCCGGATGAAATAAAAAGTATATATTTTAAGCCGAAATCCAATTTTGAATATTTCATGTCTAGTATTGAAACCCCAATATCAAAGCTTTTAATAATGCTGAATCCATCAAAGAAATTAGATGTAGGATTCGCCCTTAAGAATGGACTCGAATTTTTTTCAAGAAATTCGTTTTTAGGTATCGGATCTCTTTTTAATCTTTGAGAGGCTTTTATCTTATCAAGGAAGCTGAAAAATACATTAAAAAAGTGGAAATAAATTTAAAGAATAAAAGATAATCAATAGAAAAGATTAATTGACCTATAATAGAATTTCTTCATTAGAACCAAAAAGTAAAAATTAACAAGACACATGTCTAAATTAGAAATAAGAGCCCATCCCAAATTTCCCAATGTATTTATTTCTGGACCCCAAGACAAATTAAAACTTTATACCAAGAATGCAATTAAAGGGAAAAGGATTTATGGAGAGAGATTAATAGATCATAAAGATATTGAGTATAGAGAATGGGATCCATTCAGAAGTAAAATAGCTGCCTTAATTTTAGGGAATCCAATTACAAATTTTTTAGCTAAAGATTTGAAATGTTTATATTTAGGAGCATCTTCAGGTACATCTATCTCTCATCTTTCAGATATTATTCAATCTGGTATTATTTATGGTGTTGAATTTGCTGAAAGAAGTATAAGACAACTGATTCAAAATACATCGGATCGATTGAATATTATACCTATATTAGGAGATGCTCGCTTCCCGGAAGAATATTCAAGATATATTTTTACAGAAATAGATTTGATTTATCAGGACGTAGCACAACCAAATCAAGCGGAAATTGCATTGTCGAATTGTAATTATTACTTGAAGAATGATGGGATACTTATTATTGCCATTAAATCTCAATCAATTAATAGTCTTCAAAAATCTGAACTTATCTATGATCAAGAGAAGAAGATTCTTGAAAATTCAGGATATTCTATTTTAGAAAGTGTAAATATTCATAAATACGCGGCAAATCATATAATTTTGGTAGTTAAGAAGAGTGTTTAATTTAGAAATTCAGTTATTTTTTTTGTGGATATTTCTTCTTCTATAATCTTTTTTGTAGTATCCCACGATTTCCTCGCGATTTTTGGTGGTTTTTTATATTTTTTAACATATTCTCTTAGAAATTCAACAGTTCTGATATCAGAAGGATATCCAGATCCAAAATTTCCATATTTTTTGTGAATTTCATTAATTAAAGTATCTCTTTTGTCTTTAGCAACAATTGATCCCGCTGAGACTATAGGAAATAGATCATCTGCTTTATGTTTAGATATTATTTCTTTTGGGTTGTAATTTAATAGTTTCTTAATAGAGTATCCAAATCTCTCTTCATTAACATCAGCGGCATCTATATATATTATATCTGGTTTTAGTTCATTTATGATTTCAGCCATTTTAATTTCTTCAAGTTGATTCATAGTAATTTTTTTTGATACCCTCTCATCAATTTCTTGAGCATTGACTTCTATTATCTTGTAAGAGAAACAGTTTTTTATTAAAATTTCAGCCAATTGGCTTCTTTTCTTTGAAGATAATTTTTTTGAGTCTTTAACCCCAATTTCGGAGAGAAAAGTTAAATCTGATTCATAAAAACAAATTCCACTTATAACCATAGGGCCTAAGACAGAGCCTTTTCACAAATAATTCGAAATGAATTATATTCTGCCAGCCTCGTCTATTCCACAAATCAAATTTACCTTATTATTATGATTCTTGGATGAGGTCAATGAACTCCTCTTCATCATCTACTTTTTCTAAATTTTTTATTTTTACAATAGGAATTTTTTCTTTTTTAAAGATTTCAGGAATTTTAATATCATTATCTATTATGAATAGTGACGTTTTATGGAATAAATCTGTAAACATTTTTAGACATTTGAAACTCTTTTCATTCATTTTATCTTGATTATCAGAAATACCAGAGAAAAGAGGATAAAATCCCTTTGTGTCTATTTTATCTGAGGAAGAGTACAACGATAATTTAAATGGGATTGGCCCTTTTTTATACCAATAAGAGGAGATTCCAATATCCTTAATAATATCCTGAATATGGGTCTCAAATTCACTTAATTCCTCTTCTTCAATAATTAGGATATTCTCTTTATCTATTTTGACAGGCCATCCAAAAATGTTTATTTTTTTAAAGAGATCATTATTTTCTAATATCTCTAATATTTTTTCTGCTATAGTTTCTGAGGGTCTCATGGATTCATTTTCATATGCGCATAAGGTTCTTTTAGTTACTCCTAACTTTTCAGCCAATTCTTTCCTCGTTATTGAGTGATCTTCTCTCAATATTTTCATTAAGTTTCCATCTAAAAATACCACCCCACCACCTCTTCTTGCTAAAATATGAGGATATTTGTCATCAAGAATATTTTCAAATGTTTTGAGGGTAATAAATGGTAAGTCTTCTCTTATATAAATTGTGTTGTCTTCTAATTTTTGATATCTATTTCTAATTCCTATTAATAATGGTTTTGATTTGAGAATTGCAGATAAAGATTTGATATCTCGAATTATATTCGGATTTATATTATCAATATTAGGAAATATTTTTACGCTAAAAATCAAATCATCTTTCCTCACTAAGAGATCAAAACAAAATCTATTTTTTTTTGGCGCAAAATTACCCAAAGCTAACGTTTCATAATTAGCTTTCTTTAATAAAAAGTTAATTCTTTCAAGTATATTTTCAATCATTTAATCTAATCTTTAAAAAAAAATATTGTATAAAAAAATTATTCTTTTTTCACTTAAGTTGTATAGCTTGATTAAAATGTTGATTTTCTATTGATGACACTATTTTATATTGTTTATTCTCAAAAGATCAGAATCTGTAATTATTCCAATGTAATCATTATTTTCTCTTACCAAAACAGCAGGATATTGCAGGAGTAGATTAGATATATCCTTGACATTCCAATTTTTATCAATTTCTGGAAAAGGTAGTTCTTTTATAAGTGTAACATCAGCATTGATTATTTCAGGATTATCTGTAATATATTTCTGTATTTTTTTTGATGTTAAACTGCCAAAATTATATTTATTTTCAATAATAGGAAGTTGAGATATACCAAATTCATTCATTAACTCGATAGCTTCTCTTATAGATGAATTAGGTTTAATTAATTTAATATTTTTGGTCATAATATCTTTTGCATATCTTTTAGTTTTCTTACGTTTACTCTTTTCTTCCTCTAAATACTCAAATATCATTTTAAATTTAGTATAAGGAGGATCAATCAACCCACTTTCAATTCTTGAGATAGTGGATTGTGTCAACCTTAGTTTGAGAGCAAGATCCTTTTGACTTATATTTAATTTCTTTCTTAACTGTTTAATTTCGCTTAAAGTTGGTAAATTTTTCATATTTTATTATAATAATATATACGTGGTATGCATATTAGGAGTAAAAAACATTTAATAATTATTCATATGTACAAAACGTAAGTACTGCATTTATCATTTAATAAGGAATTTAACTGATAATTAATTTAAAAATATATTTAAAAGAACTATTTAAGATCAAGAAGTTGGTTAAATGAAATGTTGAAAATTACTCGTGCTAACTTTTTACCTATTGAAAAAAGTGATTTCCCAGAACTCTGCGAAAGAAAAGGGATTGGACATCCTGATACAGTGTGCGACGCAGTTGCTGATGCTTGTTCAAGAGCGTTATGTGTGTATTATTTAGAGAATTTTGACCGGGTATATCATCATAATGTCGATAAAGCGGCATTAGTTGGAGGAACTGCAAGGCCAGAATTTGGTGGAGGCCAAATTATCCAACCACAGTATTTTCTGATTGTTGGACGAGCTATAAATCAGATTCTTACAGAATGTGGAGATGGTACAAATAAACTCGAATATGTACCCATTCCAACTATTTGTATAGAAACTCAGAGAAAAGTGCTTTCTAGTATTTTTAGAAATCTAGATCTAAACAAAGACATACAGTTTGATTATGCAGTTAGACCAGGATCGATAGATTTAACAGGTGTTTTTGATGAATCTCATCATACTGAAGAGGTTCCACTTGCTAATGATACAAGTTTTGGAGTTGGATATGCACCTTATTCGGATGTTGAAAAAATTGCATTAGAAGCTGAAAGATTGGTTAATTCGGATAAATTCAAAGACAAATGTAAAGCTTCAGGAGAAGATATAAAAGTAATGGTTGAAAGAATTGGTAATGATGTGGGGATAACTATTGCAGCAGCAATGATAAGTAAATATATCAATGATGCCAGTGAATATGTTAGTTATACTAGTCAAATTAAAGAAGCTGTTTTAGATTTAGCTGCAGATGTTATTCCAGACCGTGATGTAAAATGCCAGGTAAATGTAGCTGATAATATAGAAAAAGGCATTATGTATTTAACTATTACTGGTACATCTGCGGAAGCAGGTGATGATGGAGAAGTAGGACGTGGCAATAGATCAAATGGACTTATAACTCCTTGTAGGACGATGAGTCTAGAAGCTGTATGTGGAAAGAATCCTATAAACCATGTAGGAAAGTTATATAATGTATTAAGTACTGAGATTGCAAGAGAGATAGTTAAACGAGGTCAAGGTGATATCATAGAAGCACATGTTAAATTATTATCTCAAATAGGTCGCCCAATAACAGACCCTTGGGTTAATTCTATCGAATTGATCCCAGCAGAAAATGTAAATTTTGAATCCGTAAAGAAAATCGCAGAAGAAGTCTCAGCGGAGCGACTTAGTAAGGATAGTTTCTTTGATTTAAGAAAGAGACTTATTGAAGGAAAAGTTCAGGTCTTTTAATAAATCATTATTGATAAACAAATTTTTATTTTTTTCTCTTTTTTATTTATTAGATTTTAAGTTTAAGGAGTAATTATTTTATCAAATAATATTTGTCTTTTTATTGCAGAATGAGATTTTTTTAGAGTGAAACTGAATGGGTCTGGATAGGTGGATTAAAACAGAAGATAATGACAAAAATTCTAAGAAAAAGAAAAAATCACCTGAACAAGCAAAAGTAAGTAAGCTCAAAGGAGTAAAAGAATCAGATCAAGAAAAGCAATCAATTAAGTTAAAGAAAACTACTCTTGTATGCCCAGACGCAAAATGTAAATACCAAAAAATAATTATGAAAAAAGAACTGACTAATGATGATAAAATTTGTCCTAGATGTAACAAAACAATGAAAATTAAATAATTGTGAATTGGTAAAGTATCAGCAAGATTTGATCGAGATTCATATCCTAGGGTTGATTCGTAAGGCTCTAACTTTTAATCCTGCATTTTTTTTATTTGATATTTGAGAGCCTGTTTTAAGATCAAATACTGACTCGCAATTGGGGCATGTATTAGGTTTCTTTCTATATTTTAGGATGTAATAAAGGATGAAGCCCAAACCCATGGTGAGAATTACTGAAAAACACAAAATCTCATGGTAGGCATGATCGAAGTTCTTACGACGAAGAACAACTACTTTTTCACATGTGGGACAATAAACCTTAAATGCCATTATTTATGTTCCCAAAATCTTATGATAATATTTAAAGTTAATATTTTGAATTATAATTATTTTTTGATTAATATAAAATTGTCTTCCTGATAGTAAATAATTTATTTCTGAAGGTTAAATTAACTTAGAATAAATAAAGTTTTGATATAGAGATAATAAAATTTACTCAAAACTCTTATTTAAATCCTCTAAACATAGGTTTATCTTCGTCTTCGGGCTTTTTCTTTCTCTTTTCACTAGAAGATAAAATATTCCAAGTACTATTGACACCTAAGTCCTTTAGTTTCTTACGTTCTTCGTCTAATGACATCTCATTTTCATTTTCATCTTCACTCATAAAGCTCACTTATGAATTCTTAAACTTTAATTAACTAGAGTACTACAGCTTAATATACTTTATTTAATTTAACCTTAATAAGTCTTATCAGAGAATAATAATGGTTTTAAGTAAACTTCAAAGAATTCATATACTGAATAAAATTTTAAATCTTTAATTTTATAATTAATTAAAATATAATTCTTTTCGAAAAAACCTAAATCATTAAAGGTATTAATTATGGTAAAATGTAGTCATTGTGGTGAAGAAATATTCGGAGAACCGAATAGGTGTAATGATTGTGGATATTATTATTGTACAAGACACAAAGACCCTATTGATCATGATTGTAATATTATCATCGAGAGTTTAAGATTAGAAGAATCACCTTCACAAGCTGAGATTTTTAGCCAGCCTCCTCAAGTTATACAAGTATCTCATGAGCAAACATATCAACAATCAGATACTGCAGGAGTAGTTCGAGGTACTACTGATGGAACATATACATGGTATCGTCAGGAAAGCCAGATACCAGTAGATGCTTTTAGTCCTGATTCAGGCATTAATTTTAAAGGAATATTACTACCTCATAAATCAGAATTATTCCATTTTATTATTGGTGTATCACTGATTTATCTTATTGGTATTCTAACGTTCTACCCAAGTTTAATAAGAACTGGATTTGAATGGGCGATCTTCATGTTAGCAGGTTTTTATGCTACGGCATTTCTCTTTCACGAATTAGGACATAGACAAGTTGCAGTTCATTTCGATCTACAAACAAAATTTAGATTATTAACTTTTGGAATGATGTTAACGGTTTTGGGAGTTGGTTTTAACATTTATTCATTAATTTCTGGAGGAGGAAGTTTTCCCTCATTGGCTCTACCAGGAGCTGTCGTCGTTTTAGGTTTGAGTAAAATTGATAGAACAACAGGTTTGTGTAAAGCTGCTGGACCCACAGTTAACCTGGTTTATGGTAGTGTACTTTTCATAATCTCTTTTATAATTTCTTCATATCCACTTAACATGCTTATAGGGTTGGCTGCAAATTTAAATTTCATGCTAGGAACCTTTAATATGATTCCAATAGGTATCCTTGATGGGCAAAATATTTGGAAATGGAATAGAAAAGTATATATAATGCTTGGTAGTTCATTATTAGTGTTATTATTAATAACTTATCTGCTTATATACTCTCCAACCAGTCTATATATAAGATAACTGATGTGTTTAAAGCGATTTGGAGCAGGTTTTTTTTTTTTTAAGTTATAAATCTTTTGAGAATTCATAAATGAAAAGAAAAAGATGAAAAGAAAAAATTATGAAGGATGATAATTTTAAATAATTAAGTATTTAATTTTGGTGTGACTTAAGCTGACCTTTTGCGAATTCTGTGGTGATCAGATATCTTATTTACCATTTACATGTAAGTATTGTGGTGGAACATATTGTAAGAAACATCGTTTACCTGAAAATCATGAGTGTACTTTTGAACTAAAACATATACCTGTTATTCCTACTACGCAAAGAGAACCTATGAAAAGATATCGAGATACTGAATTGAAAAAACCTTTATCTCGCGTTTATTTAGATAAGGAGCCAAAATCTTTGAAAAAGTATTTGAAAAGACAAGATAAACAAACAGAAAGAACTTTAAGGAGTTATCAAAAAGCTTATACGAATCGTTCCCCATACCAAGGCACTAAGATTCTATTTTTTATGATTATAATATTCTCAATAGTAGCAATAGTCTTTGCGTCATACGGATTTTCAGAATACTTTAATTTAAGTTTACACGGATTAATTTACAAATTCACCTATTATACCTTTTTTACTAGCCTTTTTGTAAGTTCTGGTGATCTGATAAGTCTATTCTTTTTATTTATTATGTTGTTTATATTATACTTCATGGTTCGAAATATTGAAACGAGTTTTGGAATCAAATTTCTAATAAAACTGTATGTAGTTTGTTGTTTATTTACTGCTTTATTCTACATATTACTTAGAATTGCGCTAATATCGATAAAACCTTTAACTGAACCTCTTGATCCTATAGGATTAGCATGGGGGGGAATATTAGGTTTATTAGCATATTCACTATTTCCTATAATGAATCGAAAAATTACTGCGTTCATGTATTTCCTACCCATTAGAATGAGTGGGAGATCTTTTTTAATTCTTATTATTGTACTTAGGCTCTTTCCTGTCTTATTATTCGCTTGGTATGACCTTTCTTATATTGTATTTTACTTGCCTGAATTAGGGGGTATTCTAGCGTCATATATTATCTATAAATATCAATTCTCTACAAGACAAAGATTGAATTAGATATTTGATTCGAATCCATAAAAATTATCAAGGAGTAAGTCTTTTTTTTTATATTCTATCAGTATAAATAATAAACGAAAATTTAGGATGTCTGAAAAAAAAACTTCTTTAATAATAGAATTAAATGAAGACCTAATTGAAAATAACAATAGATTAGCAGAACAAAATAAAATAGCACTGGAAAAGAAAAAGATAAGAGCTTTCGATTTTGTAGGAGCTATAGGTGCGGGAAAAACAGCAATTATTGAAAATATAACAAATAAATTAGCACAAAATTATAAACTTTTAGTTATAAATGGAGATGTTGCCACAAGAATAGATGCCGATAGAATTGAGAAACATGGAGTAAAAACAATTCAGATCAACACTGGAAGGGAATGTGCTCTGAATTCATATCATATCTCTCAGGTTTTAAAAAATTATGACTTAAATGATATCGATATTCTTTTCATAGAAAATGTTGGAAATTTGATTTGTCCTTCTGATTTTATTTTAGGGACCGAGAAGCGGATCGTAATTGTATCTATAACTGAAGGTCCTTGGGTTATTCGAAAACATCCGATGCTATTTAAATATTCAGATATAGCTGTCATTAACAAAATAGATTTACAGGATGTTATGGAAGTAAATGTTGAAGATATGATAAAAGATGCGAAGGAAATTAATCCAAATCTTAAAATTATTGTTACAAGTGCTACAACTGGAGAGAACATCTCCAAACTTATAAATTATATTTTAAATTAGTTAAATTAAGAATAAAAACTAAAGAAAATAATTATAATATTAACTAAGGAAGTTCTGATGTATTATGTCAATAAGGCAGTATAATACAGAGTTAGGTACGTTAATAGATAAAATAGTTAAAGTTTATCTTGATAAAGATAAATTCTTTGTTGGACAATTAAAAGGAGTTTCTGATGATTCAAATTTAATTCTTGTAAATGCTAAGAACGAAAAAAACAAATCATTTCCAAAATTGTTTATTAGAAGTGCTTTTTATAATTATGTAAGTTTAGAAGAAGAACCCTTTCCGATGGTTGCTCTTGCGGATCGAATAGCAACTATATTTTCAAAAGGGCATGTAAAATACATTGAAGATCAAAATATTATTTCAATATTAAATGGTAAAATCATTGTCGATGAAAATGAAGTAAGGGGAACAGGTCCTTCAGCAGAACGTGTAAAAAAGATTTTTGACCAGTTTAAAATGGATTTAGAAAGTCCACCTGAAGATTAACTTTTTTTTTATTTTTTAAATCCTTAGATTTTAATTTTATTCAAAAAAATTTAATAAATTTTTTAATTGCAAGTCTTTGATAATATTTTTCATGGTCGCTTTCCCTAAAGGTGTCACTTGAATTACCCCTAAATCATCAAACTTTCTTAAGTAATCATTATTGATTAGAAATTGAACATCGGTATCCCATAATTCCTTAAAAATTTCTTTTAAATCGTCAATTTTTATATTTTCATCAACTTCTTTTCCTAAAGCTATAATTAAAGCTAAAATTCCGTACTGGGATGGAGTAATATTATCGTCCTTACCATCTGAGGTTAAAATATAAAAGTCTTTATCCAGGAATTTTGTTTTTATAAGTTCAAATCCTACATTTCTTAGGTTCAGATAAACGTCATTAAGAATTTGTTCAAAATTAAATTCTTTACTTAAATTTCTAAGATCCTCTTCCCTAATAATTTTTTGAGGATTAGTTAAAATTAGTTTGGTTATATTTTTTACAATTTCATTCAGACTGTTATTATCAGTTGACATTAATATCAGCTCTCTTGTATTAGATTGACTTTTAAATTTTTAATTTCTTTTTTTAATTCCAAATTTGATATGATAAAGATTAATTTGAAACTTGAAAATGAATCATCCATTTCAAATATGGGTAAAATTTTTCTAATAGTTCTATAAATCGACCCTGCTTTATTATACTTACTTAATAATGATGCATTTGAGAAAATAATATATTCTTTCTTAATATGAAGTTCAATTGATAGATAAAAAGCGATAATAAAAAAAATTTTTTCTGGGGTTGTTAATTCATCATAATTGACGTTTTCCTTTTCATTTTTAAGGAATTTTATTTCAATAAAAAAATTCTGATTGTTATCATCAACTATAATTCCAAATTGAGCCTGTATGTTAATTACAGATAAAAATTTATTTATTAAATTTTCGACATCATCAAAATGATTCTCTAGTTTTCTAAATTGTTCGAAACATTCATAAATCTCTGTTTCATTTATGGTGATCATAATTTCTGATTCATGAATTCTTATCTTTTCTTCGAAATCCCTTAGTTTTGTAATGATTAATGATAAATTATTTAGATTTTTAGGATCACCAAATTCTTTTGGGATTATTATCTTCTTTAATTCATTATCTATTTTTTCCAATTCTTCCCCAATACTATATGAAGATCTAATCGGTTTAAAATTAGATAAATCAACATCTTGATTCCCCTGATTTTCTTCGTCATTAAATTTATTTTTGAGGTCAGATTGAAGATCATTAATCCTTTTTTCCTCTGTCTTGATCATGTCTAATAAGGATTGATAATCTTTTTCATAGGTATCAAATATAGGAGCTTTTTCTTCAAGTTTTAATTGAGTTTGACTTTTTTTAGATGTAATTTTATTAATTTCGACTTGAGTTTCCTTTGCTTTCTTTTGTAAATTTTTTATTTTTTCAGCATTTGTTAATTTAATACCAGTATCTACAACATTATTATTCGAATCCTCTTTTGGTTCTTGAATATTACTAGTCATTTCTCGAGTGATTCTATTAATTTGACTAAAATATTGCTTTTTTTGCCTTGTTAATTCTTGAATTTTTGAGTTTAATCCGTTTATCTTTTTTCTAAGTTGCCCAATTTGGTTTTTTTGTTGAAAATAATCCTGTTCTAAGAACTTTAATTTATTTTTGTTATTAGTTAATGACTCATTTAATTTTTTTAATAAATCAGTACTAGCTGTAATATCGCTTGATTTCCTTAATCGCTCTGCTAATTCTAATTCTTTATATAAATTTTCTTTTTTCTTTATAAACATATGATTTTTAAGAAGGAAAATTAAATTTTGTATTATTTCGTTATATTTAGAAGAAACTTCTATATTAAAAGAAACGCTTTTACGATATTGATATATAAATTTTAGGAGTTTTTTAGATTTTAATAAATCATTATATTTCTCAGATTGTTCCTGTAGAAACCCAATAATTTTTTCAATAGGAATTGCATTAAAATTTTCAGAAATTTCTAGGAATGTATTATTTTTATAATCATTTAATAGAGTCTTTTTGATTTTTCCATTGATTAGTGTAAACTTTTCAGTGATTGGAACTTCCACTGTACCAATGGATACTTTAAAACTTTGCTTTTGAATAATTAATACCCTTTAAATTTTGATTATGAATTCTCAAAGTGACCTTTATATTCCCTATACTCCTCTTCTTTTCTTTTCTTTCTTTCTCTTATTATATCAAGAGGATCTTTATCTTCATCCTTTTGAATCATATATTTTTCATTAAAACTTTTCTCAAGTTGAGATTTAAATTTTTCAATTTTTTCAGAAACCTCATCACTAAGCTCAAGGTCCTTTTTGATAGTGGATTCTGAAGAAATATTAGTTAGTTTTTCTCTGCGTTTCTTCCTTCTCATTCTTTTAAATTCTCTATCGGAAAGTTTCAAATAATTTTCATAAGTTTCTTTTTGCTCTTCTTGTCTTTTTTTTAATTTTTCTAATTCTTCTCTTTCTCTCGCTTGCTTAATAAGACTTTCTTTTTCTTTTATTTCTTGTTGAGTTAATTGACTCTCTATTTTTCGTAAAAATTCATTGAATGTCAATGTGGGGTCCTTTTCGAAAGAATCTTCATAAGCGTTTATTAACTCGGGATCTGTAGCCTCAGGTATTTTACTCAATTCGTTTTTTAATCTTACTTGTAGTATAGAGTGATAATAAGTTTCTATATTATCTACTGATTTTAGAAAAAGAGTATTATATTTTAAGGATTCTAAAAGATCTAACCACTGTGGAATTTCAATTGAAGGAATATAAGATACATTATCAATTATTTTACTAATTTTTTTATCTTCAATTAGTGAAAGTCCAATAGATTTTGTAAATTCCTGATCCAAGTGTAATTTTTTGAGTTTGTTTTTAAAATTTTCTTTATATTTTCTTGTTAATTGATCTTGCAGTTCTAAGAATTTACTTAGATTGAGTTTTGAAATATTAATTAATTTACTACTGATATATTCTATTAAACCTTCGATCTTTTCCAATTGAATATGCAATTTTTTATCTTCAAATTCACTTCCAAATACTTTAATACTTTCTGAAGCAATTTTAGAAGTATCATTTAGTTGACTCAAGTTTATTTGCAATTCTTCAATTTGAACCGTTAAATTCTTTATTTTTTCTATATCAAATAATTGGTTTGTACTCATAATTTAATTTTAAAAAATTGTAAAGTAAATTATTTATATTTCTGGAGGACCTGTTAGGTTTTTTTTTTCTTCCTTCTTACTTATGAATTTTTTTTTTTGTCTTGATTCACTTAATACATCTTGCCTCTCAACATGGATAGCAGTACCTCCAACTAACGTTAAAGAATTATAGAAAATATCATATGTTAGAATGCCGGTATTAATTGATTTCAATAAGGCAACCCTTGTGCCTCTTTCGATATCAGAACCAGAATAGCCAATAGTTAACTCTAAAAGCCCCTTTAAATTGTTTTTTTTACTATATTCTCCCCAAAAAATATTATTATCAAATTCTGAAATAACATGTCCTAATTTTTTTTCTAGATCTTTTAAAACTGCTAAAATTTCTTTGTACTCATTATTAAGATTCGAAAAAATCAAATCATCAACTCCAATTTTTGCATTTTTGAGCTTTTCCATGAATGATTCAATAATTTTTTTCCTTAAATGAAAGTCTGGGAAGTCAAATTTAAAATGGAAGGTAAAGCGGCGCCATATTGCCGAATCTAGTTGATGTTGATGATTTGTTGCTCCGAATATTGCTAAAGGTACTCCTTCATAATTTACTCTATCAATAACTTGGAGGAAAGAAATAACTGCTCTTTTGATTTCTCCTACTTCATGAATGTTAGATCTTTCAGATCCAATCGCATCAATCTCATCAAAAAACAAGATAAAAGCTCCTCTTTCTTTAGCTATTTCTGCTGCTAGTTCAACGACACCTCTAATATTTTTAATTGTATCTCCCAATAATGGTGATACAAGCCTATCAGATTCTACAACACACATTGGAATTTCATGTTTTTTTGCAAAACCTCTTGTTAAGGAAGTTTTTCCTGTACCAGGAGGTCCATATAAAAGTACCGTCAAATTAGGGCTCAACTTAGTATTTTTTAAATGCTCAGTAAATTCATCATATTTTTTTAAAGCATTAAAAAAATCATCTAAAATTTCTTTTTTCGTTTCATTCCCCAAAATATCGTCTACACTCTCTTTAATATCTGTGGGAAAATAGACTGCCCCATATTTTCCAAGTCTTTCTTTTATCACATCATCTACAAATACAGTGATTTCTTCATTTTTATTATTTGGTTTACTCATTTTTACTCAATTCTTTATTATGTAATTATTTTCATTTTTTATTTTCAAATTTTTCACAAAAGATTGCTATTCCATCAATAAAATCCTTAAGATTATCAATTTGGGATCCAATGAAATTAAAAATTTCTTTTCGATATTGCACTGAATCTCTAATTTTCATCTTATCTAATCCTAAATAATTCGGAAAGCATATGAGTTTCATTAGATATGGAAGCACTTTTTCATTTGTTTGTAAATCTTTGAAGATTGCATAGAATATATTTTCATCTGATAATTTCCATTTTAAGATACCCATATATATCAAGAAAGCAAAATTCATAGATATCCAGTTGATTAATTCCTTTGATAAAAAGCCTCTCCTTTGAGAAGCAAAAGCTAAATAATATAATACCAGAGTTTCATTACTAAACTGAGGATAATACCTAATTGTTCCATCCGATTGTTTATTTTCACGTAAGAAATTATTATCTAACAATAACTCTACAAAATCCACTTGTGGGGTTAAAAATATTTCATCGATTAAGCGTAAACCTAGTCGTTCAGCTATTCTCTCAAGAGCTTCTTCTTCAGGATTCGCGATCGAATCAATGTATGGGAGAAAAACATCATTTTTTAGAATCATAGGAATTTCATGATTTTCTTTCTCTGGGAATTCCCCGAAGTTAGGATCCAAGTTAAAAAGTGATGTTACATTATTTATAATTTGATATACTTTTGGAGATATACCGGGAATTTCAAAATATTCTGAATTTTCAAGTTTTTCTCTATAATATGTATGTGATTGTAATAAATGACGTTGGCACTCATATAGTTCTGGAGATTGTTTAAGTAGTTTATTATAAATAATTTTGAGATTTGCTCCTCTTGGAAGTAATTTATCTTCAATAAATTTCACTAATTGATATAAATATGTATTTTCTAAGTTTAATTCGTCTGGGTTTGTAATATGACGTAAAACGTTTAAGGCATCAACAGATTCATGAAGAAAATCCAAAATGTAGTCCTTTATATCAATAATGGGTATTTTTTCTCGATATTTTATAATGAAATCTTTGATTATGTCATAAACATTGGAACGATACATAGCTGAAAATTCTGAAAGAGCTCTCACTTTACGAATATTTCTCTTTTCTTCTTCTTGACGTATTTTATCTAAGATCTCTGTATCATTCAATAAGTCTGCATCTAGATCGATGATAAGTCTTCTTGTTTCTCT
This sequence comes from Promethearchaeota archaeon, assembly GCA_048939015.1. Taxonomy (GTDB): domain Archaea; phylum Asgardarchaeota; class Lokiarchaeia; order Sigyniarchaeales; family SOKP01; genus Loki-b32. Next base: position 49,851 of record JBHLPW010000024.1, on the reverse strand, counting down.
AAGAATTGGACGCATATGACTGATAAATGTTAAATATCGTGGCAAAATGTCTGTCCACTTCTCTCTCTTTCTCCCAGGCTTGACGGTTCTCGTTGATTTTTTCTTATGACTCATTTTAATGCCTCCATTTTATAATTATGCTATTCTTCAGAGCCTACCAAAATTTCTGTAAAGATATTCGAGATTTCAATGAATATTGGTATTTCTACTCTACATAAATTTCCTAGAATCCATTTATTAACATCTTTAAGTAGAAAACGTATTTGATTATGAATCTTTTTATTAATATCTGAATCAATTATTTTAGATAACCATAATCCACCACCTATTCTATATGCAATTATTTTAATAAGTGGTTCGAATAATGGTTCTAAAACTTGCTTCATCATCCAAGATTTTGGGATAACACTCATATTTTTCTGGTCAAAATTTGGATCATTTAAGACAGGATTTGTTTCATCAATTTTTAATTTCGGCATAAAGCTAAGTAATAAAATAAGTGCAAATATAGCAGAGATTCCGTTAATCGTATAAGATCCACCGATATTTTCAATATCGTCCCTATTAATCGCTAGATTGGCTAAAAACATGCATATAAATACATTTCTATCAAATTTACTTGACACATAGGTTACTCCTAACTCTTCATCAATGATTAAATATTTCTCTTCAAGAATTTTTATAATCTCAGTTGGAAATGTATAGAACATATATATTTTTTCTTCACTTTTTCTTACATCCTTTTCAATAATTAGTTCTTTAGATACAAGTCCAAACATATTTACTAGATCTTCAAGTTGTTTTTTCACATAATGACGAGGTTTATTTGGATCACCAAACATTGCATAAAATTGATGATCAACAATATGGAAGTCATTTCTTTTACTGAAAGCTTCAACCATTCTATCGATTATCGGCCCTTGAGTTCCTGATGCTATAGTTTTTGCTTTAGATGTTACAAATCCGTTCAATAATTCATTAATTATAAAATCCTGTTCATGAGTTCTCGATTTTAAAATTTTTTCAAAAGCATCAGAGAGTTTTTTTGTATTGGGAAAAAATGCATTCTGAATTTTATTATTTATCGCTTTTAGAAAAAGATCTCCATTATTTTTTGGAAAATGTAGCTTCATATTATTTAACCTCTGAATTAAAGCCTCCTTTGCCCCTGGAATGTTTTCAATATCCCTTTTTTGCAATTCTTCTAACGCTTTTTCAAGTCCATCTTGAAACTCATTTAATAATCCTTTCCATGTTGTATCTTGAATTTCTGTCATAATATTCTCATAATTTTGATAAGTTTATTCATTTAAATTCCAACCCAATTCATTTGAAACATTTTTTAGTCCACTTATTAGAGGTTTAACAAGATTTTTATCATAGAGATTAGGAGAAGATAAACCTCTCTGAGCTTTCCATCCCATTTGAGTACCATTTCCCATTTCTCTCTGTCCATATTTTAGGATATTACTCAAATCACGTACCCACCAATAGAACCTTAACCATCTTTTGTTAGGGTTATCCTTAGCATATATGACAGCTATTGCTTTCCACTCACCCATTAACCATTTAACAGTTATTCCACTAACGGGTAAATAGTAATTTATTGGTAAATTAGAATGAAACTCCAAATCGAGATTTTCTGGAGCAATATTAAATATTGGTTGGTTATATCCTTCTAATATAACAATTTCTCCACAGTGTTGACATTCATAGTGTGATTTCATCTTATCCATTTTGTTCTGACATTTTGGACAGGTCCGATTTTCAAGAATCCTATATTTTATTATATCCAAATTTTTTTCTCTTTCTAAATCTTCTTTTGTTTTGGATTTCTGTCGACCATATTTTCCTTCCCAATTCCAAATGTCGTCAAAACTTGAATCAACTTTTTCTAAAGCAATAATAGAATTATGTAGAACATATTTGTCATAGATTTTGAACATACCTGCATGCTGATAATTTTTCCACCAAGATAATCTTACATATTTTTCATCTTTTAGATAAGCACTATGACATATTAATACTGCAAATAAACGATTTTGAGTTTTTTGTATTGTGATTCCTTTTTCACAGATTTCATATTGTTTATTCAGACTCGCATTTTTGTGATAATATTCACCATCTTGAAACTCACCATCTCCAGTCTTTCCCTTTTCTTTTGCTTGAGATTCAATATCTTTTTCTTTAACAATTTTTTTACATTGTGGACATTGGAAAATACCCTCCACCAAGGGTTCCATCTCAACATTACACGCAGGACAATTCATTTTTAATCATCACTACTCATTAAAACTAATCTTTCATAATCCAAATTTAATAACTTTAAGTTTTTCTCTGTTGTTTCTTCGATTTGGTTATTAATATCTATTAATCTTTTTCTTAAGTCTATCAATGATTCCTGAATATTATTTACTATTCCATCTTCGTTAAAGGATACTTTTTCGATAAATTCTAAATATTTAAATTTCTTATTTTTTCCAGAATAATAATTCTTTATTTCTATCAATTTTTCATCAATTTGGTCGATTTTATATCTGAGATTTAATAAAGATATTATTTTTGAATTCCACTGTTTAAAAATATCGTGATCTTTATCGATTTTATCGAAATTGAATTTTTCTGAGAGTTCTATTTTTTCATCTTTAAGGTATTGGATGATATCTTTACCTTCAACTATTGCTTTATTTATCTTTTTCACTACAGGTTTTGTATCAAGCACTGGTTCAATAATCTTAATATACTTGTTAATTTTATCTTGAATTTCTTTAAACCTTTGATAAAAAGACTCAATTGTAATTTCAATTTTTATTGATTGATAAATGTTCCCATATTGATCTAATATATAATAAATGTCATCGGGAATTGCATAATCATGTTCTCCAATCCCAATAATTAATGAATGAATCGTAGAACTTTTTTCACATCGTACGCCCTTTAACCTTGTAAGAGCCAAATTAAAATTTCTTCTAGCGATGGATTTAAATTTCTTATTTATAATTAGAAATAACGTATCATCTGGAACAGATATGACATCATTTTCAATTGTTATTGTTTCCTCACCTAGCTTAATAATAAAATCATTTTCTTTTTGTTCGAACTCTTTCAAACTTCTAATGTTTTTCATTAAGCCTAAATCTATATAAATTTCAATGAATTCTTCATTCCATAAATTTATAACGTTGTTTTTATAAATATCATCTAAATTCAATACTTTTTCATAAAATTCAATAAGATCATTATCAGTTAGATCTTTAAATAAATCATTTCTGATGATATACAGGAATAATACTATATATCTCATATCTACATCATTAAGAATGTTAACAATTAGGTTTTTGTCATCTTCCAATGTCAAGTTTTTATGTTCCATACCTAAAATCCACTCACTATTATTTAAATTGCTATAACATTTCAGTGAAAAAGAGTAATTGGAAAAATAAATCATTCCTAAAAAATTTTACTATTATCTTTATAAATTTTAACATAAAAGCAAAAATATTTTAGCTTTCCCTTTCTTTATTCTAAATGAACATTAAGAGTTTTATCACATATTTACGTGGTGATTATTATGGGAAGAAGAAAACGTAAACAAGTAACACCAAAACGAGTAAAAAGAGTACCTAAAATTTTTACTTGTCCAGAATGCGGTGAAAAAAGCGTTAAGGTGACAGATCTAAAAAAGAAAGGTGCTTTTGCTACGGTAAAATGTGGAAATTGCGATTTAACAAAAGAAGTGTTAGTAAATTCAATTTCAGAACCCGTTGATGCTTTTGGAGATTTTATTGATGTCTATTATGCTGATCAAGAACTACAGCGGTTAGAAAGAAGAATAAAAAAATTAAAGGTGGATCATGAATGGGGGGAACTCGCATTAGCTTACTCAATTTTATCCGATCTTTGTAAGACAAAGGCTGCGATTTTACTAGAGGAAGATAATGTTGACTTAGATGAAGTTAATGATTGGAAAAAGAAAGCTGAAGAGTTCAAACGACTTGAAAAGGATGCATTATTGAAACTTGATACTGAGGAATTGGAACGAGGTGTTCGGACTGATGAAGAATCTTTATTTACAGAGAGTGAGACTAAAATCAAGAAAGAAAGAAAAATTGAAGATATTTTTGACGATCCTGGATTTCTTGAGTTTTAAAGCCTTTAAAATACCATTATTTGTTATTGATTATTATTCTTTGTATCACATCTCTAGGTATATGCTTCCATATAGGTAATTTTAACAAATAGTTAAAGAATTCCTTACGATTCATTCCTTTTTTTTGTATTAAATAGCTCCAGTTTTGGAAAGCTAATCTATTAAATAAATTCATTAGTTTAGTACCTGTAGGATTATATTTTGAAGCCAAAAAACGTGCAAAATAAGCTCCAAGTCTTTTGGTTTGAGGTACAGATTCAGGGTACACAGATTCAAATAAAGGTTTATTAAAAAATTCATAAATAGCAATAATGGGGAGAAGAGTGTCCAAAAGGAAAATTATTTTTTTTTTAAAATTCGGTTCATCAAAAGAAACTGATGATAATTCTTTTAGTTTTTCTAAAGCAAATTTATAATGTTTTTCTTTAAAGAAAGACCACATTTTTGCCATTCTATCTCGTAGTATCTTTAGTTTATGCAAGATTTCTTGTTCATCAAAAGTGAATTCATGACTTTGTTCATAATAATAAATAAATGATAATAAGATTGAATTCGCTGATGTTTGTGAATTTTTATTACTTTCTGTTCTGTCAATATTCAATAATTGTAAAAATTTCTCTCCTTCCCTAGGATGATGGATTGAGTGCATATAAAGTGGTGTAGTAAATAATAACTCTCTAATTTTTTCGAATAATGTTTTGTAATGATCATATTTATCTATAATAGGATATTTCCTTGAGAGTTTTTGAGACATTCGTGCTAATTTCTTTGCAGAATGCTTCGATTTTTCGAATCTAAATTTCAATTTATTTTTCTTATTTAATTTACTCACAAGTTCATTTCTTTTTTCTCGATAAAAATTAATTTTTTGGATGAGTAATTTATTTACTATTAGTAGTTCCTTAACATAAGAATAGAAATCAACAAAATAATTATCGATAATACACTGGTATGTTATTAATGGGAGATTCAATATTTTATCCCTACTTTTTTTTTCAATTCTCATAGCATGATCACCAATAGAATAATAAAATGTAGAATTTCGTAGAACTTCATCTAATGTATTGAAATTGCCTAAAGGTTTAGCCTCGCTTTTAAAATAACCATGTAAAAGAGTATCAATTCCTTTATACTTATTATCGTTATATTCTGATATAATAATAGATTCAAATTCTCCAGGATGATGTCTTTTAGACTTCAAACGTTTATTTCCTAGAACTATCGCTTGATTTGCTCTATGAGAAACTGTATAAGCCCATTTTAATAAAGGATCAAAATATTTAGCAAGTTTAAACTTATAGTAATAGAATTCTGGTCCAAAATTTATTGGAAAACCAAAACCACGAGAAGTGGAAAAGACAAATTGAACGATATGTCTTATCTTTTCACCCTTAGCAAACCCAGGAAACTGAAGATGAAGTGCAATACGAGGATAAAGTGCTTGAGTACCCAAATGCATCCATGCTTCAAATAATAAGATACTACCTGGAAATTTAATTAAATCATCTTCACTTAATTTTTTATTATTTAATGTGTCTAAAATAGTTGGGAGATTCTTTAAGTGATCTTCGCTATTTTTAAGTGATTTTAATTCGTAATCTATTTTCTCTATAGTCTGCTTTTTTAATTTTAATTTGAGTCTATTTTTTTTTTTATAGTAATTATTTATGACTCTTAATAATGAAGTCATTTCAAGTATTTGCCGTTGTAGATCATGAGCTACCGTGATTTTAATTTCTGTTGAGGATATTTCTTTTGAAGAATACACTTAGCCTAACCAATATTAAATAGACTTGGTATTTAATAAGTTAGGTATTCAGAATTTTTAATTTTAATTGAAATATCTTATAAATGAATTGATATGTAATTTATCAATTAAATAATATATCAAAAAATTATAATAAATTAATTGAGTTCTGTATATAGTAGTACTCCTTAACCAGATTGGCCTTTGCGTTTTGCAAAGAGTTGTTTGAGTTCACCCATGATGGCCCCTCTAAGAGAAACTGGACTTGCAGGACGGCTTGGCCCAGGACCAGGACCACGTGGACCACTTGGAGGACCACCTGGAGGACCACCTGGAGGGCCGCTTGGTGGAGGTGGAGGAGGACCACCTGGTGCACTTGTAACAGCAGGAGCAGCTGCAGTAGGAGCAGCTCCAGGAGCAGTACCAGATCTTGATTGTAGAGATGTTATTTGATTATTTAGCGAATTTATTTGGTTTTGCAAATTTGATACTTTATCATTAACAGAGCCAAGTGATTGATCAACTAAATCTGGGATGCGTAGAACGATTGACATAATCTTTTCAATTATATCTCCAAAAGCATTTAACTTTTCTTCTAATGGCGCTTTTCGAGTACTATCTAAGAAGCTTGCAAATTCTTCAGCACACATTTTAACTCTTTAAGTCTAGTTATTTTTGATTTTTTCTAATAAGTTAATGGATTTTTGTTTAATAAATTTAAGTTTAAGCATGTTTGTTTTTTTCTTAACATAAAATAAAAAAAGAAAGAATAGGTAAATCTAGCTTAATTCTGTAATAACGTCTTTTAATTTTAGCCATAATGTATTTATTTCATTTCTTACTTCAATAAATTGATGAATTTTCTTAAGTAAAATGTCTCTAGCTCTATCAAAGTCTCGTTGGACATCATTCAATTGCTGGTCGAGGATGTTCAATTTATCACCGTCAATTAGTTTATTTTTTGCTTTTTCGGCATCTAATGCCTTTTTAATCACAGTGGATCTCCTATTAGCGACTTCTGCTAATGCGTTGGCAAATTCCTCCTTTTTCTGAACTAAATACTCTTTTTGAACCGCTAGGTCCTTTATCGCATTTAAATATTGATTATTACTTTTGATATAATCGTCATTATCATCAATTATTTGTTTAAATAACTTAACTTCCTCATCTTTAATATTTGATCTATGCTCTCTAGCAAGTGTTTGCATCTGCTTTAATACATCTCTGAAAGTTCGGTTCAAGATATCTCGAATATTATTCGTTCGAGTTAAATTCTCAGCATACTTTTTTTGAGAATCAATAAGGGAACTCTGTGCTTTAGCCAGTCTTTTAAGCTGAGATACGAGGTCCCTCTCAGTCTTCGCAAGTATTAATTCATCTTCATGTGTAATAATTGGACTCATTTTAAATATAACTCCATAGTTTTTAAAAAAATTTGATAAATATCTTTTATGATTTACTTATTTTGAATAATATAATATTTTTTATATTTAAGTTTATATCGAAAAGGATGCTGTTATAATATTATCTCTATAATTTGCTTTTATAATTCTAGCATTTATCTCTTTTTGAATAAATTTTTCAGATTGGATAATCTCTCTATTTAAGAGCACCTTTAAACCATAATTATTATTGATTTTGCCTATATACTCTTTATTCCAACGCCCTTTAGAAATAATTTGTAATTTTATTAGATCATTTTTTTCTACATTCAAGGATGCCACAGTTTTACGTTTGTGAATTCCAAAGTCTTTCGGTCCCAATTTTAATTTGATATTATATTTTTTTTCCAATTTGGATAGCTGATTGTAGAAATAATCCCAACTTTTTGGTCTGATTTTTTTTAATTTTCTCCCTGTTTTATATATCAAATACTTTTGAATTCCTATCTGAATCTTTTTCTCAGAATAACCTTTATTCCTTAAATCTATAATAAATTTTATAATATCTTCAATATCGTCATCGTTCTCACTTGGAAACCAAACAGGAGCAATTAATACATTAATTCTAGTTTCTAATATATGTAAAATACTGTTTATAAGATTCTCTAAATTGTAATTCTCACATCCACTAAAAAAGTTAGCTTTTTCTCTATTTAAGGTGTTTAAACTTAAATTTATTCTTGTTAGTCCAACGTCTTCTAAGTGGTTAATTACTTCTTTATTAAGTAAGAAACCATTTGACTGCATTGATATTATTTCAATTCCTTTTATTTTCCAAAGCTCCTTAATTAAATACGTCAACTTTGGGTAAAGCAAGATTTCTCCATAAGGTGCAAAATGGATTTCAATCTTAGAGTGTCCTTTTGCTTCTACAACATCTTCGATCTTTTCAAGGAGATATTCTGGATCGATAATAAAATTAGTATTATAATCTCCAGCACTAACAAAACAATATTTACATTTGAGGTTGCAAAGGGTTAATGGTTTTACTTCGATAACATTGGTCCCTCTATCAATTATCCCTAAAAAATCAATACCAAATAAGGGAATTCCTGATTTGTGATCTACATAAATTATCTCAGATGCCATATCTCTTAAAGTTTATATCGTAAAATACCTATAATTGATCCTAAATCTACTAATTGTTCCCCTGTGATATTCTCGGTACTCATTATATTTATCTTTCCTCCAGAATTCTCAACATTGGAGATGATATCTTCTATCTTCAACTTTTGTTTTTTAGAAGAACCTCTAATTAATATATCAGCTATTAATAGTTGGCTGATTGCACCTCTCTTAGAAGCTTCATATACTTCATCAAAACCAATAACAATAAGATCAGCATCGTTGGCAAATTGGGTCATGATATTTTCAATTAGTTCAGATTCTTGAAGAACTTTAATTTTATTTTTAAGTTTTGATAATTTTGGTGATTTTAAGGTTTCTCTAATGGCACTTTCAGTTCCAGAACTTGCATGAGTCAATTCAATATTACCCTTAAAGCTAAAACTAAGATTTTTTTGAAGAAATTTAAGAAGCATTTCTTTACTACTCCCTGGTCCACAAAAAATTAGTAAATCTACATTTGTATTTGTAGTATTTTCAATTAGTACGTTTGTAATATCACTAAAAAATTCATCTAAAGCCTTATTTCTGTAAGTTTGTTTATATCTTTTGCCGGGAATATTTTTTTTAATAGTAGCAATTCTATTATAGCTGAAATTTGTAATTAATGCTAAAGTTGCTAAGCCTGTCTCAATTGCAATAATTAGCAGAATAAAATTGTTTTCAAATCGGGAAGTTTCTTTCAACCGTCTTATTTCATTTTTCAACCATTTCTCCTTGTTTATTGTTACTTTTTGAGATACTTCTATGTTAAATGTATGATATGTTCCAAAACTAACAAAATCTTCTGGACCTTCTAGTATTTTTCCTTTTACTCGTAACCGATTTGAAAATTCATGAAAAGAAACATCTACAACCTTTAATTTTAATCTCATTAATTTTCGTTCACCCTTAGTTCCCTCTTTAAGTACGACTCTTCTCTGAGTTAGAGCACTTACTTCATCGTTTTCACAAATAATATTATACAGTGTCCATAAGTCGTAAAGAGTTTCTATTTTAACAGTAATATCTCCTTGTTTTTGATTAATATCCAGAATTTTCAAATCTATAAACAGGTTCCCAAAGCGAATTTTCTTATATTATTTTAATACAAACTTACAGAAAAGCTTAATTTAATTTGGGTAGGATATAAAATTGAACTAAAATAAAAAAAAGAATAAAAATAAACGCTAATATATATATAAAAAACTAATTACTTCTCTCCTAAGGCTTCTTTGACTTTTTCTAATTCTTCCATGCGTTTCTTTTTCTCTTCTTCTCGTCTTTTCATCTCTGCTTCATCGACTTTTTGAAGTGTAACGCCCTTTTTAATTTCTTCTTGAAGTTCTTTATCTACTGGAGCCAATTTTAATTAACACCTTTGGTTTTAAATTGATTAAAATTAATTAAATTAATATTTACACATATTATAATAGAATTTATTTATAAGTTTTTATAATCAAATAGTTAAGAAAATTTATTCATTAAGAATTAATATTTAATTCCATTAGATAAGCACTCTCTCCTGATTGATAATAATCTTCCAGAATTACTGGATTTCTTTTAAAATTGAATTTTTCATACATTTTAATAGCTTTTAAATTACTTATTTGAACATTTAGTATTATTTTTTTAATAATCTTCAATTTTTTTATTTTATCTATTGTTTCTTGTAGAAGATAGGAACCATATCCTTTATTTTGACTATTGGGTTTAATCAAAAAATTAACAATATTTACCTTTTCTTTTCCGTCATTTAAAGCTATTACAAAACCAACCATTTCTCTTTTTATTTGCCCTTTTTCTAGTTTTAAGAAGAACTGATGGTTATCTATTAATTTTTTCAATAATTTTTTTGGAAAAGCATTTTTCTTGAATATTTCTTGTTCAAGATTAAAAATTTTCTTTAAATCTCTGTGATTTACATCACTTATTTTTAACAAAACCATATTCTTCTTTAAAAACTTTAATTGGTGTTTTCTCAGTTATTTGTTGGTATTTTGAATCCCTAAAGGGTGTTATTTCAACAATGTATATTTCTAATTGATTTTTTTCTAAAAGATCAATTATTTGATCTTCGAGTGAAATGTAGAAAGGTATTTTAATATTTTTAAGATCATATGATATTAATTCTTCAGATATTTTAAGCTCAGATATCAAATATTTAAAAATATTATCCAAATCTTTTTTTTCTCCTTCCACTTGTCCAAAAACTAAAAGACCTTCTTCCGTAATTACTTCATAAGGTAATTTAATACTTTTCGCTCTTCTTAAATATCTGTTTTTTAATTGATAATGATCTTTAGATTTGATAGTACAGAAGTGCATTTTGATAGAAACTTGAGAAGCTATCTTATTGATTAGATCGAATGCTGTTTCATGACTATTAAGCACAGAAGCTATAGTGTTTTTTCTTAATTGGAAACCACGTTCTTTTAGTTCTTGGCTATTAGGAAAGCAATATTCAAATTCGTTTAAATTAATGAAATCAGCACCAATATTTTCTAAATAAAAGATGAGTTCTTCGAGATATTCTTCATAAACTTTATTCGGGATAACTGGTACCTCCACACCCACAGAGAACTTTTTATTTAGAGCTATTTCTATGTGTGACCAATGTTCTTTTGCAGGGTGGAATCTAATTTCATCTAATCCTGCCAGAGAGAGAATTTCTGCTTTGGATTCATTAAAATCAATACCATTAGTATATAAATGAATGTGGAACTTTTTACCTTTTTTTGCTTTGATAAATTTAATATATTCGACAGTTTTTTCAAAGTTTGCTTCTGAAAGCGGTTCTCCTCCTGTAATACTCATTCCTTCGGCTTTAATTATAAATATTTCTTGAAGTAATTCTTCCTTGGTTCTAATTTCAATTTCATCAGCAAAGGTCAGGTTTTTCCCTCTCCTTTCTTCTGAAATAGGACAATACCAAGAACAATGATATGGATTTTGGCAGATACCATTCAAAAATAAAACTACTTTACTGCCTTTTAGGCAATATTTACATCCTTTTGGTATACTCCTTCCTTTTATATAATAAGTTGCTCCTTTTGATTTTTTTAAATTTACTTTCTTCATTTTTTGACTAATTTTCTTCTTATTATTGATTTTTTATCTGCCAATTGTTTTAAAACCTCTTCAATAGTTTCATTAATTTCAAGTGATCTTTTTAGAAATACTCCAGTTCTTCCATATTTTTCTCTTCTTAGGAGTACTTTTTTACGTTCATTTATAGTATCAATACTTATTCCAACTTCTTTCGCGGCATTAGCTTCATTTCCTATTACTGAAATTTCATCATGTCCATTAGGATTTGGTTTAATTAACACTAATCTCTTATCTATACCTTTTACTCTTAATTCTGATTTCAATTGATCATAATTAACTTTTCCACCGAAATCATAAAACTCTATTGTTTTTTTATCTAATTTTGATAATGGAAGAGTTATAGTTTCCAATTCACTTAGGTAGATATAGAGTTTTATTGAATCATACGGCGTTGCCATAATAATTTCTCTAAAATAGTGTTTAAACCCATTTTTAGTTAAAATCAATTCTATCTGAAATGAGGGGATTTGTTGAAAAAAAATGATATCTATATCACTTGATTCATTTACATCTCCTCGAGCTATACTTCCATGAATAAATGGTATTAATCCTTCTTTTTTGAATATTCCTAATAATTTAAGAGCATTTTTTCTTTTGTAATTTAATAGATTCCAATCATCATTAGAATATTTAATTGATTCGTAATGATTTCTTAAAATGCCCTCTTTTTTCATAATTTATCTTCTGTTATTCGAGTTAAATGAAATATTTTCAATTATATCAATTAAAATGCTCAAAACAATGGTTTCATAATTTTTAAATGATTTTTTGGCTTTATTTATAGTTGAAATTTTTAAAATATTAGTAACTTGAGGATCAAATTTATTTAGAAATCTCACAAAATTATAATTTTTTAATAAAAAGACAGAATATTTACTGAAAATATTGTAAATTTGAGGTTTTGAAGAAAATTCTTTGATAGCATTAGCATAATTCTTTAAATTTTGTTTATTTATCTTAGGGTTAATCAAAATCATACCTAAATTATTATTATTTGATAGAATCTGGTTAAAAGAGAACAAGAATTTTGAAAGACTAATTAATATATAAGAAGGTTCAATAATTACTTTTGATTTTTTACAAAAGTCTATTGTAGTATAAATGATAGAATTCCAATCAGTAATAATATTTTTTTCAGATACTGCTTTTTGTGAAATATTTTTTATTTGGATTTTAAGATTTAATACATTAAAACCATAACTACATAGACCTTCTGTTAAAATTCTCATTAATTTTCTTTTACCTTTTGTTCTAATTATTAGAAGGAGGGGATAATTACTCCCATCTAAAGAAGAATTTCTTGTACAACTCCATTTCTTTATAAAAACAAACTGATTTTTAAGAATATTGTGAGCTTTGGGTAAATTTACTTGTTCTAGAGATTGATTCGAAAAGGAATTTCGCCATCGATGTGTTCTTTTAAATAACTTCACACTTAATAAAAGAAGAAATAATAGGATTATTATTATAGTATCAATGAAAATCCAATCAATATAAAAAATTACGTAAATCATAAGTAAATGTATTAGATTTTTGATTTTTCGACAGATTCTAAAATCCATTTTAAATATGTTTTAGAACCTTTTTCAATTTTTAATCCTACGCATTCTGGTTCAGTATATGAATGAATATCGACTATTTTCTGTATTAATAAATCTGCTTTATTCTCAGTTGTTTTGATAAGTAAAATATGCTCATTGTCCTCCTCGACTTTATCTTTCCATCTATAGATAGAAAATACATTCTGAATTATATTTACACATGCCGCGAGTTTGTTTTCAACTAAAATGCTGGCAATCTTTTTACCTTCTTCAATATTTGGGACTGTTACAAAAAAAATATAATAATTCGACATAGACATTTTTTTTAATAATTGTAATTCTGATTAATAGATTACTTAATATCAAATGTTTTAAGATTTTTTGATTTTAATTACTCTTTTAGTATTTTTTGAATAGATGGGATTAGTTAAGATGTTTATCAAATTTAATAAAAATTTAGGAATATAACAAAAAATAAAATTTTCATAGAAACTTCAAATTTATGCCAATCCCATTTAAATTTAAAAAAAGAATTATTATGTATATCTAAATATGAATCTTTTTAAAATTAGACCATTTTATTAGATTTATATTCAAAGAAGAAATTTAAATTCTCATAATATATTACATATACAACGAACAACATAATGTTAAAAAAATAAATGAGGTCTTAACCTTGTTACATAATGTATATCTTATTCACCAACACACCGGTATTTGTTTAATCCATCGTAAATATGGAAGTATAGAATTTAATCAAGATTTAGTTAGTGGCTTTCTCACTGCTTTAAAAGATTTTTCTGTCGAATTTTCCAAAGGTAGTGGAGAACTTAAGGTAATAGATATGCAAGTATTCTATCTCTTATTAGTTTTTAAAGAGGGGGTGTTAATTACTGCTGCAGCTGATAAAAATGATGATGCTAAAATAACACATAAGGCATTAACTGAGATTATAGACAAATTTGTTGCTCAGTTTGGTGATCAACTTGAGAGTTGGTCTGGAGATGTGCGAATTTTTAGAAATTTTGACCAAATTATCGATGATCTTTTACAGAGTGGCAGACTCGCAGAAATTGAGCTAAAACTTCCCATTTTAAAGATTTTCAAAAAAGATTTTCAAAAATCACAGAAGCAGATTGCCAAGAAAGGGTTAGTATTATCAGAAAATGATTTAAGAGAAGTAAAAGATGTGAAACCTGAATGGACTTCTAAAAGGTTACCCAAACAGATTATTACTCAAGGATTCTTAGATGAGAAAGAATTTATGATTGCTCATTTAGCTGATGGCTTTCATACAATATCTGAGATTGCTGAGGAGAGTGGGAGGCCAGAGTCAGAGATACAACGTATTATTGGGAGTCTAGATGATTTAGGATTACTTTCTTTTATCGAAATAAAATAAAGCATACTTCTATTTTTTATGATTATTTGTTAGAGTACTTAACATCTTATCGTAGTAAATGAAAATATTTTTGATAATTGTTTTATTAATTAAGATAAGATGAATGTTAATAAAATTGATGACAATATCTTCGAGATTCCTCCAAAAACTTTAATGACACGGATTAAAGGTAATATTGAGAAATTTCAGATGAGAGTTCCAGTTAAAATATACGCGAATGACTATATTTTAGAAAAAATTAGATTAGATCGTACATTAGATCAAATCTGTAATGTAGCATGCTTACCTGGTATTAAAAAACATGCTATTGCTCTTTCGGATGCCCATCAAGGATATGGATTTTGTATAGGAGGTGTTGCTGGAACCGATGCAGAGGATGGAATGATTTCTCCCGGCGGTGTTGGATATGATATTAATTGTGGTGTACGATTACTAAGGACAAATTTATTTCTTAATGACATTCAAGAGGTATTGCCAAGTTTATTAAACACAATATTTAATAATATTCCATCAGGTCTAGGTTCAAAAGGAAAACTTAACATAAGTTACGCAGATTTAGATAATGTATTAAACTCTGGTGTGAATTGGGCATTAGATAATGGTTATGCTAATGAAGAGGATCTAAAGCATTTGGAAGAAAATGGATGTTTAAAAGATGCTGATGCGGGTTTAGTTTCACAAAGAGCAAAACAACGCGCAATCAAACAACTTGGTTCTTTGGGGAGTGGAAATCATTTTCTTGAGATACAAAAAGTTGATGAAATTTACAACAAAACAATAGCTAAGACTTTGGGAATACAGGAAAAAAATCAGGTCACAGTTATGGTTCATACAGGGAGTAGAGCTCTAGGTCATCAAGTTTGTACAGATTCATTACGCAATATTGAACAAGCTATGAAAAAATACAATATTAAAGTTCCTGATAGAGAGTTGGCTTGTGTTCCAGCTGATAAACCTGAGGCTCAAAATTATCTTAAGCAAATGGCGTGTGCAGCTAATTTTGGATTTACAAACCGTCAATTAATTACTCATTGGTTAAGAGAATCCTTTCAAAAGACTTTTAAAAAGGATATTGACGAATTAGATTTTCATTTGATATATGGTGTATGTCATAATATTTTAAAAATTGAAGAACATGAAATTGATGGGAAAAAAATAAAATTAAATGTTCATAGGAAGGGGGCTACTAGAGCTTTTCCACCAGATCACCCTGATCTCCCCTCTGAATATAGAAATACCGGACAACCAGCATTAATTCCGGGGACTATGGGTTCAGCTTCATATCTTTGTGTTGGTAAAAGGAAAGCTATGGATTTATCATTTGGTTCTACTGCTCATGGTTCAGGAAGAGTAATGTCCAGATCAAAAGCTACTAAGAAATATTGGGGGGAGCGAGTCAAAGACAATTTAAGTAAAAAAGGAATATTAGTTAGAGCAGCTTCAATGAAAGTTATCGCTGAAGAAGCTCCTGGTGCATATAAAGATATAGATCAAGTTGTTCAAGTTAGCCATGATCTTGGTATTGTTGAAAAAGTAGTAAGATTAGTTCCTATAGGTGTAGTGAAGGGATAAATTTGATAAATTTACCATTATACGATTTGATCTATATATCAAATACTATATTGATTTTTACTCCTTTCTTTTTTTCTTCGATGTTCATAAAAGAATAAGTTATCGCTTTAACTTCAGTGCCTATTTCATGTGTGTTTTTATTAAATTTTGCTCCTTTAATATCTGCTGCTAAATGATATTTTGATGATTCATATTTTATCTGATGTATCTTAATTTTACTAAAAATAAGTTCTTCTACATCAAAAAGATAAAGAAATTCGGTTAAAAAATCGAATAACAAAGCCTCTTTGTCTTCGGCTTCTATTATAATATTCTTCGTAATTTCAGGAGGTATTTTTATAAAACTAGGAGTTATTGTTTCCATTAGACTATAAGCTGTTTGTTCAAAAGCTTCTTCCAAGTCTTTCCCTTGAGCTTCAACTGAAACATCAGCAGTATGATCCAAAAACTTATATCCAGCAATCCTCATAATTTATTGTTCTAAATGAGTTGAATTCGTATGTATGATATATATAACTTTTTTGTATTTTAATAATTTTCTTAGCTGTTTAAATTGGTTATACAAAATAATATTATATGTTCTATACGATAGCGGATGATTTGATATTTTATCAAGTATTAAATTTTGTCAGGAAATACAAAAATTATGAGCTTATATTACGGGATTATTTTTATACTCGTACGGACGGTATATATCCTGATTTTATTGTGGTAATTAACCAGTTTATATTCTTTTTTGTTAAAAAGGAGAATTATTTTAACTCTAAAAAGCATCTAGACGCTATGAGAAGGGAGATTAGCAAGAGAAAGATATTAATTATAAGAATTGAGCGAATATTATTGAATTTATTGTTTAGTTTCTTCCCAGATTTGAACATTGATACCATAAAAATAGAATCAAATAGTAAATCTGGTCAAAGAGAAATATCAATATATTTTTTATTCCAGAATGAGAGGGGGATAGCTATTGGACGCAACGGAGATTATATTAAAGCGGTAAATGAAATCTTTAAAAATTATGTAATTTTTGAAAATAGAAATACTCCGTTACAAGTTAAATGTAAATTTAAAGAATAGTTAAATGCAAATTTATTTTACCAAGGAACATCTTTTAAACCAAGGACGTAGGCTACGGTATTTGCTATAATACTTACTGCGGGAGTTAATATGATAAGAAATATTATGATGTAGATGTCAGGAACTAAGAAGATAGAAGGTGCTATGAATCCTGGAATTGAGACAAATAATAAAGCTACTAATGCGAAATCTAATTGATCTACAATCCAGAAAGGGGCCCCACTCTTAATATCAAACCTTCTTTTTAGAAATGAGCCAAATAAATCCCCTATAACAGCTCCATATGAGGCCAATACAATCCTAATGATCAAGACAAGAAAATTAATTGGGAATTCTCCACCGATAAAGTAGTATTTAAAAACGCCTATATCGTTATACAAGATATATTGTCCTTGAGCACTCGCATCAAGAATAACATCCTTAATCGGTTCCCATAAAAGATTAAAAAGAATAAAAATAAAGAATGAAATAGGAATACCAATGTATAATGGCCCTTTCAATCCATTCCAAGTTTTATGATCTCCTAAAATACGTCTTCCATCCCGAAAAGTCCTCCCACCATCAATAGGTTTACCTCCACCTGTTATTACCATCGAAGCATTTGATATGTAAGCAGGGACAATGAATAGAAGGCTAAATATCAATAAGGCAATCCAATCAGCCCAATTAAATATTAAAGCTATAATTAGGAAATTTCCTAAAATTAAACAAGCAAAAATAATGGCTAAAAACACAGCTATCTTTTTATGATTTTTTTCAACATTAGATTCGTCAGACATATTTCTAATTTTCCTTATTGAACTATTTTTTGAAAAGCAATATGAATATTTAAACAAATCTTTAATTAAATTAAATTTTTTTTAATTAAAAGTGAATTAATAAGAACTTAATAAATATTGCTTCGTAAATAATACTCTTTTAAATTACCGACAATAATATTAAACTTATTGAAAAGATTCATCAAAATTAGCTATTAAAGCCTTAACATTTTTCTACCAAATTAAAGATTAATAAATAATTTTAAATATGCAGTTGAAATATGGTATATAATTAAAAATTTCGAGTGCAATTAATTCTTCTATAAAGATGTGGAAATGGTGTTATAATTGTTGAAAAATCAGAATAATCATCATCAATTTAATATCGATAGGTTTTACAAGAATTATTTGAGTGGTCCCAGAATTTTCAAAAATCGAGATGCTTTAGATTCATCTTACATTCCTGAAGAATTACCTCATCGGGATTCCCAAATAAAAAAAATTGCTGAAAAAACAGCTTGTGCTTTATTGGGTGATACTCCTCCGAGTTTCTTATGCTATGGAATGACAGGTACGGGGAAAACGGCAACTATTAGATATGTAAGTCAAAAATTAGCTCAACAGAACTCAGAAATTAAACCTTGGTGGATCTATATTAATTGTAATATTGTATCAACACCATATCGTATTTTAGCCCACATTTATAATACAATTTCGAGAAGCGAGAAAATTCCACCTACAGGACTCCCTAAAGATGTAATATTTAAAAAATTACTCGGATTACTAGATTCAAGAGTAGAAAATTCAATATGCTTCCTAGTTTTAGATGAAATCGATATTTTAGTTAATAAAAAAGGCGGAAATGAAATTTTATATGATTTAACAAGATTAAATGAGAATTTAGATAATAGTAAAACGAGCATAATAGGTATTTCGAATAAATTGAAATTTAGAGAAAATTTAGATCCAAGAATTTTATCAAGTTTAGGCGAAGAACATATTGTTTTTCCTTCCTATGATGCTAGTGAATTAAGGGATATTCTAAATGATAGAGTTAAAGTGGCTTTTCAAGAAGGTGTGTTAAAAGAAGAGGTTATACCTTTGTGTGCTGCTCTTGCAGCAAAAGAAAATGGTGATGCTCGAAAAGCATTACAATTATTTAGGAAAGCAGGTGAATTAGCGGAGAGAGATCAAAATAGAATTGTCACCGCTAAGCATGTGAAGAAAGCTCAAGAAGATTTAGAGAATGATCACGTGATAGAATATATTAAAGGTATGCCACTTCAAGCACAATTGATTTTAGCATCAATTTATTTAATTTCTAAATTTAGTCCAGACCATGTTATTATTTCTGGTGATATTTATGATGTCCATTCAGAAATAAGAGTTTTAATTCCTGGTGTCAGGCAATTAACAAAAAGAAGAATAAGTGATTATATTAATGAATTATCTCTAGCGGGAATAATCTCTGCTGAAGTTAAATCTATGGGGCATTATGGAAGAACGAAAATAATTAAATTTGATATAGGAATTGAACTTATCGAGAGAGTTTTAAGCGATATTGACAAAATTCAAGGGATTTTGAATAACAAACCAGTTTTTCTACAAAAGGATAAAGTTAAACTGAAAAATAATATATTTAAAAAATTAATTTAGGAAATAAAATCCCAATTATCAACCTCTTCAGCTATTTTATTTAGAATTAACTCAGCTGAATCATCATTTTTCTCCTTTAGTATTAAAAACAACTTTGTTATATGTTTGCAGAACTTTTTATTATTAGCTCTACGAGTTTCATAATCATGACAATTGTGCCGTATAAACTTCTCATTTGTATTAATCTCTATTATATAAGGTTCTTCTTTAGACCCAGAAACTGTTGCTTTAATAATTCCTCTTTCATAATCAAATTTTAATATTTGAAAAGAAGTATTAGAAATAGAGACAGATCGATTTAACGTTCCCTTATCGGTGAAGGTTTTCAATAAAACACCAAAATTCGATAATCCATTTTTTCCAATCTCTTCTTCTATTTCAGAAATTCTTAATCGAGAGTTTAATTTTTCCAAAATTACTTTTTTTCTTTCTTTTTGCCAATTAATTAGTTCTTCATTTAGAACTTCTGAAAGGATTAGACGTTGTTTATCATCTTTGATAATAAATTTGTTTGTAATACAATCCTTAATAAAACTTTTAGCTTTATTTGGAGTAAGAAGAAATAGCTCAAATGATATTCTATAAGCTAAATCACTTAATGATATATAAGGGAGATCAATAATTTTCCAAATGTATAATAACATTTCTCTAATGTTATTGCGAGGAATTGAGAAGGTCATTCTTTGTATTATGTTATCAATTATCTATTTAGAAATATTAAACACTATTTTTTAAATCTAACTTTATTCCCTTCAAAGTATCCAAATCAATCATAGATAAAATACCTGGTGTGGGATGAATTCCTAATGAATTCATGAAATCTGTTTGGGATTGAAAACATCCAGAATTCACAAGAGCTACATTATTGTAATAATCCATTCCATTAATGTGAATATGACCTGTATGGAAAATATCTGGAATTTTATCTATCACAAGCCAATCTTTATTTGTGGGTGCTATTTGTGTCTTTTTACCATATAAAGGTGCTAGATGTCTACATTTTAATAATTCAATCATGGTATCTACTGGTCTATTATTGTCTAAGCCTGGTATTGACATATTTAAATCAAGTAAACTGTCCCCATGATAAATCAATGTATTTACATTATGAGTTTGAACAAGTGCAGGATTTCCTATACATTTTACTCCAATATCTACAAGTTGTTTTGAATATTTCTTAGGCACTGCAGGTCTTGGGATTGCATTTCTTACTGGTTCATGATTCCCCGAACTGTAGAAAACCTTAATGTATTCTGGAATGTTTGAAAGCATTTCAGTTGCTTTTTCATATTGTTTATAGATATCCGGTATATTAAGATCACTCTGTTGTGTAGGATATACTCCTATACCATCAACAAGATCACCATTAATTATTATATACTTGATTTTTCCAGCCTGTTTTCGTTGATCAGCATGACCTATTTTTCCATTTAAGAAATCTATAAACCTTTTCCATAATTTTTCTTCAAATTCTTTACTGCCGATATGAGCATCAGAAATTAAAGCAATAGATATGGGATCGTGTGATTTATTTGGGGTATAATCTCTTGGGATGTCAATTTTGGATATATAATTACCATAAATTATTCCACTTTTACCTCTTTCTCCTGGATTATAAGTTCCTTCCACATAAATCATTTGATCATTGATGGTTTTTTCTGCCAATTTTACATTATCTTGATTTTCAGAATCTTTATGGATAATAACATTAATTAAACCTGTTTGATCCTCCAACGTTAAAAAATAGTTTCCATTTTTAGTCTTACGAATGTCATTAACAATTCCAATTGTTGAAACTTCTACTTTATTGGTCAGTCTTAATATGTTATTTACATTATTCGCTGAAAGAACTTCTGGTCTCTTTTTCATTAAATTTCGAAGTTTTGTAAATTTATCTAAAGTTAAATTGTAAAAATCTTCATAATCTCCATTTGTAAAGATTTTTCCTGTAGGGTCTTTTAAAATTTCATATTCAAACTCAAAATCTTTTGCAATTGGTTTAAAACTCAATGTTGATTTTGATCGCCCAAAAGAGGAGACTTTTAATTCATTATTCCCTGCAATTTTAGGGAATTCTCCAATAGAATCATTTAATGTTACTTTTTGTTCAATAGCATTTATTTGATTCTCTATTCGAGTTTTAGTTTTTTTTACTGAACTGCGTGATTCGAGATTTTTCTTATTCTTTAACTCGTACACTTGGTTGGAAGTGGAATCTAACTCTTTTATTAATAGTGTCTTTAATGATTTGACCAACTCCTTATTTGATATTTTCATTAAAATATCAGCTGTTAAATGACTATCAAAATCTGGAAGAAAACTAATGTTTTTAATTATGAGTTTAACATTCTTTAGTGGTTCTTCTAAATTTATGAGAAAATCTAAAATTGAAGGAGTTACGTTGACACCAGAGTCAACGAGCTCTTTGATAATGATTTCCTTTAAATTACTGTTATCTGCTTTCAAAGTAGTACTATCTAAAATGGAATTATTATAATTGTTGAGGAAATAAAATTAAATGTTTATTATTAAAGTAGAAACATCTTGGTTTTTATAAGTGGAGACTGTAAAAAATTAGCTTTCTCTCTAAATTTATAAATGAAATAGCAGATTAATAAATGAATTTAATTTAATTCATAAAAATAAGTATATTAATTCTATGTTATATGAAATTTGTTTATTTCAATTTTAGAAAAAGGGAACTCTATGGTAGACATGAGTAAAGCTATGGAATTATACTTTAATCACATTCAAAAACAAGTTGATGAATGTTATTCAATTGCAGAACAAGCTCGTCAAAAAGGACTAGATCCTGAATTAGAGGTAGAATCTCCTCAAGCAAAAGACTTAGCAGGACGAGTAGAAAAACTTATCGGTCCAAAAGGGGTTGCAGAGTTAATAAGAAACTTAAAAATTGCAGGAATGACTGAAGATGAAATTGTATTTAAAGTAGTAGATGATATTATAGATAAAAAATTAGGAAGTATCGAATCATTAGAGGCTCGTGTAGACAGAGCAATAAGAGTTGGTTTAGCTATAAAAACAATGGGTGTTGTGAGTGCTCCACTTGAAGGAATTTCAAAGATTTTAATCCGAAAAGACACTTCTGGCAGAAAATATTTATCTTTATATTTTGCTGGACCTATTCGTGCTGCTGGAGGGACAACTGCAGCTTTGTGCGTTTTAGTTGCTGATTATGTTAGAAGAAAATCAAATATTCCTAAATACGATGCCACTGAAGCTGAAATTGGCAGATTTGTTGAAGAGGTAAAATTGTATGATAGACTTGTGCATTTACAATATCCTTCTTCAAATCAAGAAATTCGATATGCCGTTAGTCGTCTGCCAGTTGAAATCAATGGAGATTCAACTGAAGATGAAGAAGTTTCAGCATTTAGGGATTTACCTAGAATTGAAACAAATAGTATAAGAGGAGGAGCGTGTCTTGTTCTTAATGATGGTATCCTACTTAAAGCCCCTAAATTGCTCAAGATAGCCAATAACATGAATTTAGAAGGTTGGAGATGGCTTGGTGAGCTAAAAAAAATATCTCAAAAACAGGAAAAAAAGGACAATGTTGAAAATAATGATTTAAAACAAGAAGTTAAAATCGCTCCAAATTCGAAGTATGTAGCCGACATTATTGCTGGACGTCCTGTTTTTAGCCATCCATCTGAAATAGGAGGACATAGAATAAGATATGGGCGATCAAGGAATACAGGTTTAGCAGCGGGAGGTATTCATCCTGCAACAATGGCTATTTTAGATGATTTTGTTGCAATTGGAACACAATTAAGAATTGAACGCCCTGGCAAAAGTACTAGTGTATGTCCTGTTGATAGCATTGAGCCCCCAATAGTTTTATTGAAGAATGGTGATGTTATAAAAGTTACAAGTTATAGAAAAGCTAAAAAAATATTCGATCAAATAAAAGAAGTCTTATTTATTGGAGATATACTTTTTGGATTTGGAGAATTTACTGAAAATAATCATAAATTGGTTCCTTCTGGATATGTGGAGGAATGGTGGGCATTAGAATTAGAAAAAACAATAAAAAAAAGAGGAATAAATGAAAATCGACTAAAAAGTTTTATTGAAAACCCTTTTGAACATATACCTGAACCAGAGGAAGCAATAAAGATATCAAAGGAACTTGATATCCATTTACATCCCTCCTATACAGATTTCTGGGGTAATATTACAGTAAAAGAATTAGAAATTTTAAGGAATGCGTTTATTAAGGCTTATTCCGAAACAGACCAAATTATAAATTTAGAATTTAATAACTCAATTAAAAAAATATTGGAAGAAGCATATGTGCTCCATAAAGTAAAGGATAATAAAATTAGGTTTAGTAAAAAAATGAATCTTATTTATAAAATAATTTTTGACTTACCTAATAAAAAAATAATTGACCACGAAAGTATTAATAATGTATTTACATATTTTCATAAGGTTTCCTCAATCAAAATCAAAAATAAAGCACCATATTTTATAGGATCACGTATGGGGCGACCAGAAAAATCAGAAAGAAAAAGCATGAAAGGAATTCATACTCTCTTTCCTTTAAGTGATATTGTGGGCAATTCAAGATTAGTCGAAAAAGCAATGGAACATAGCGCAATAAAAAACAATAAAAATCAACCTGAGAAAAAAAAACGGAATGCTCTTGATTTTGGAAGGAAAGAAAATGTTATAGAAACGGGAAAGGTAAAGATCGATGTATGTAGAAAGAAATGTCCGAATTGTGGGAAGGTGAATATTCTAAATATTTGTACTAACTGTGGATCTCACACAGAGATTCAGAAATTATGCTCACAATGTAAAATTTTGTATCCCACCTTTGAAGAAAAATGCTCTAAATGCAATCAAACTTTAAAAACCTCTTATGAAGTTAAATTTAATATAAAAGAATATATAAATTCTGCCTTAAAATCGCTTAACGTACCGTTTTCTAAAAAATTAAAAGGTATTATAGGTCTTACTAATGAATATAAAGTTCCAGAACCAATCGAGAAAGGAATCTTGAGGGCTAAAAATAATGTTCTAGTATATAAAACTGCTGAAATTAGATATGATGCGACAGATATTCCTTTATCTCATTTTAAGCCCTGTGAAGTAGGTACACCAATTGAGTTATTAAAAAGACTTGGATATGAGATGGATATTAATGGAGATACTCTAAAGGAGGATGATCAGATATTAGAACTTAAAGTTCAGGATATTATTCTATCAGATGACTGTGCAAAATATTTTATTAAAGTTGCAAATTTTTTAGATGATGAGTTAGAAATGTTTTATAAAATGGACCGCTTTTATAACATTTCTAGTAGAGAATCTCTTATAGGTCATTTAGCTGTCGGCTTAGCTCCTCACACTAGTGCTGGAATAATAGGGAGAATCATTGGTTTTACTCCTGCAAGAGCTATTTATGCTCATCCTTATTGGCATGCCGCAAAAAGAAGAAATTGCGATGGAGATGAAGATGGTATTATGTTACTTTTAGATCCTCTACTTAACTTTTCAAGACATTATCTTCCAAGTAAAATTGGAGGCAGAATGGATGCTACCTTAGTAATTGGTACAAAACTTGATCCTAATGAGATCGATGTTGAAGCACATAATATTGATACCTTATATAAATATCCATTAGATTTTTATGAAGCAACTGAAGATTATTGTTTACCCTCTGAAATTGAAAAAAAAATGAGCCTAGTTAAAAATCATTTGGGGACTCCTGAACAATATGAAAATATTGGGTATAATATTCCAACAACAGATATCAATGAAGGTCCTACAATTACAGCATATAAATTATATGAAACTATGGACGATAAAATTGATGCTCAACTTCACCTTGGAAAACTTATTAAAGCTGTGAATGTAAAAAAAGTGGCTGAAAAAATTTTAACTACCCATTTCAATCCTGATATACTTGGGAATCTAAGAAAATTTGCGGTCCAAAGTTTTCGTTGTGTTAAATGTAATGAAAAATTCAGACGTCCTCCCATATCGAATAGTGGGAAATGCCCTAAGTGTGGAAATAGAATTATCTTGACTGTTAATCGTGGTGGAATTGAAAAATATATCCCTCGTGCATTAAGTTTATGTAATAATTTCAATCTCGATAGTTACACAAAACAAAGGATGGAGTTAATTGAGGAATATGTTGAAAGTTTAACTAATAATCCAAAAATTAAACAACATAAATTATCTGATTTTTTCTAAATATATCATTCTCTTAAATCAATACTCCTTAAAGCTTGATGACAAATATTTAAACATCCATTTAAAGGTTCTACTGAACATTTATCGGGGGTATCTCTAACGGAATGAATATATTTCGAATCCCTACTTGAATGGAAACAACTTACCTGAAATTTTGAACTAGTATTTCTAGCATATTTCTTAAAAATTTTATAATCACTCTGAGGTCTAACAATCTTATTATATCTTTCAAGAGGAATATTCATTTGCTTTGCAGTTGCTTCAAGAATATCATTAAGATCACGATTCATTTTTCTTTTTATTATAAAACCTGATTTATCAATGAGTCCTACATAGGATCCAACCATGTCTATATTTATATTATATGACTTATCTAGGTCAAATGTCTGGTCCAAAGCTTTAAAATGATTTTTGCAAAATCTCTTTGATCCCTTTAATCCCCATTCCTCAGCTCCAGTCCATATAAAAAGAACATCGATATTTTCAAGTGGATTTTCATTAATCAACTTTGATAATTCAATTAAAATTGAAACTCCACTTGCATTATCAATTGAACCTGATGACGGTTTTTCAATAAATACCAAGTATAGAATTGGTATTGATATAAAAACTCCAGCTAATGAGGTTATTACTATTAAAACTATCATAAAATTATAGAATGGGATCTCAAAAAAATAATCTAGGATAAATATGGTGGCAAAAACTATGATCATTAGACCATAAAAAATAACAATAAGTCTATAAATAAAAAACACAACAACTTGTACTTTATAAGGTAGATTTGCTGACATTGAATCATAGTGAGCTGAAAATATTACTAAAGGTCGATTCGGTCTTGGATTTTTAGCAGAGATTTTAGTGAAAATATTTTTAGATTCTTCTTTTTTTATAAGGGACAATTTCCGAAATCTGTCAAACATATTTTTGATAACAAAATATATTACCAAAACTAGAAATAAACGGTATAAGAGAAAATAGGATCCTATTACGACATAACTGGTTCTCATTAATACTCTTAAAGGTCCTGTCCATTGAAAATGCTCGACTTCAGTTTTTATATTGTTATCACTCAAGTATTTTTCGATATAATTCACAGCTTCAGTTTCCCCTGTAGAGGTAGCCGTACGATTAAAATCTAAGGCTTTTATATGTTCTAGGGTTTTAGGTTCATTATACACTTGGAGAGTCGAAATTTTAATCACAACAAAAATTTGAAAATTTATATAATTTACATAAGTTATTTTTTCTTAATTTAAATTCTCTTTTTACTTAAAGATAAAAAATCATAATATTTAGACCAGTCAAGACTTATATATATCTATATCTTATTTATTGTTTCTCGATTTGATTTTATTTATGAAGATCAGACGTTTTATAATTATCTATACTTTCTACTAAAATTCTTTATAAATTCTTTGATAGATATAATTTAAAAATAAAAAATAAAATGTGCAGGAGGTGGGATTCGAACCCACGAATTTAGGTCGAGGATATGGCTCCATCGAAGACCTATGTCACTAGAGCCTCAGTTACGCCATAAACACCCGAAAGTGAAATATTCTAGCGCCGTAGACCTAATTTCCATTCTAGCCTAATAGATATAATCTAGTAGATTTCTAGAAGATTCATTCTAGAATCTTGGCTACCCCTGCTTTTTTTTTTTTATTATTTCTCTCTTTTTATGATTCCTCTAGAAAGATTAATTGATAAATAGAAATCTTCAAGATTTTAATATTTTACTATCATTTAAATCCTTTTCTCTTCAAATTTTATCAGTTTAAATATGTAATTATAGAATGTCATGAAAGCTTATGAAGAAATGATACTGCTTCTAAATGTCAGAAGAGAAAGAATTATTTTATAGTCATCTAGATAAACTATTTAGAAATTATCCAAATATAGAAGTTAAAGAAGTAAAATCATTAACAAGACTAAGAGAAGAATTGGGTATTGGTAAATATAGAATTGTTAATTGGTTAGATGAATATCTAATAAAGAAGTTTGGAGCTTTTAAGTGAAAGATTAAAGTTTTATTTTAATCTTACAACGTTCTACTCTAAATTCTAATCTATTTTAAGATTATCGTTTTCTATAAATTTTTATAACAAATCTATTATATTAAATAATATATTTTATTCATAATTCATTTGAAAATAAGGTTTAAAGGTTATCGGTTTCATGTCAGTTGATCGAGATAAACTTGAAGCACTTCTAAAATGGTATAAACAAGAAGTTGGAGATAATTTAATCGCAGCTCTTATTGTAAATAGAGAGGGTTTAGTTATGTCTGCGTTAAAAGGATCTTCAGATCAAGAAGTAGAAGAAGATGTCATAGGAGGAGTGAGTGCATTAGTAGAACCTGTTCTTACCAGAATCACAGAAGAATTTAGTTCTGGATCTTTTGGAACTGGAACTTTCGATACAGAAGACCAAAGATTTATTTTCTGTGAAGCAGGACCTGAAGCTATTTTTGTAACAGTCTTAAATTCTGTTGCCATGGTGGATCCAGTTTTTCCATATGCTTATTTAGCCGCAGAGAAGATAGCCAGAATATTTGATGGGAGAACTGTAAGTCCTGTGATTCCTAAATTATTTACAGACAGTAAAAGTTCTAAAATTGAAAGAAAGGTAGATAAACTACAACAAATCAAGATCCAATCAGGAGAATACGCATTTAAATTAATATTAGGTGGAGAGGGAGGTGTAGGTAAAACAAGCATGGTTCACAGGTTTGTTGAGGATTCATTTCAGACAGATTATAAATCAACTATTGGAACATCTATAATGAAAAAAGAGTGCGATTTTCAAGATTTAGAATCAAAAGTACGATTTGTTATTTGGGATTTAGCAGGACAAGCTCAATTTAAACGTGTAAGGCAAACATATCTAGGTAATGCTGAAGCAGGTATTTTGGTTTTTGATGTAACCCGTAAAGATACGTTTGATAAATTAGAAAATTGGTTTAAAGAAATTAAAGAGGTTTCAACGACAATATCACTAATATTAGTAGGCAATAAGATAGATCTAGAAGATGAGCGGGTTGTATCGGCTGAAGAAGGAGAAAATTTGGCGCAGAAATTGAATCTTTCATATATTGAAACATCGGCAAAAACGGGAGAAAATATTAATGACGCATTTAAAATGCTAGCTTTACAAATGATTAAGCAATATGTTATTACGGAGGAAGTTTGAATAAAGCCTCTGGGGGGATTTTCTTGAGTTTGGAAAACTCCAAATACAGATCGAACCCCCGACACGCAGATTACGAATCTGCTGCTTTTGGCATATTAATTACTATATTACACTATTATACCACTAAGCCACAGAGGCAAAGAATATTTAATTATACGAGTCTTTTCAAAAATTATAATTGTAAGAAAATTTTAAATTTTATTTTATGAATAATAATCCTCAAATTGGAAATCTAGGAGAAAATAAATTAATTAAGATAATTGAAGATTTAGTTTTGAAAAAAACTGGTAAAATTTTATTAAAAGACGATTCATTTTTTTTTGATCTTAATGATATAAACACTGGAGAGAATATTGTTTTAAACTCTGATATGTTAGTATCTACTACTGATGTTCCTCCTTTAATGAATTACTATCAGATTGGTAGAAAATCTGTAGTAATGAATATAAGCGATTTATTAGTTAAAGGTGTTAAACCAAGAGGTCTAATAATCTCTCTTGGTTTACCTATTACGTTCAAAAAAATTGAATTCATTGAATTATTAAATGGAATCATTGATTATGGCAATGCTTTTGAATTAGATTATCTCGGGGGAGATATTAACGAAACAAAAGAATTGGTTATAAATCCAACTGTTTTTGGTTTTAAAAAACCTTCTGCCGTGATTTTTAGGAAGGGGATAAAAATAGGTGATGTTCTAGTAGCAAATAATAAATTTGGGTTAACTGGAGCAGGCTTTGATATTCTTTTAAATAGAGATATTGATTTACTCGATTTTAAAAATTATGATAAATCTATTAAAAGTGTCTTAGAGCCAAGAATCTCTGGAAATGAAGCATTTATTTTATCAGAAAGAAGATTAGCAACTTCAAGCATAGATTCTTCTGATGGATTATTTAAATCTTTACAAGATTTAATGCTTTCAAATCCTAATGTTGGTTTTGAAATCTATTTTAATGAGGATCTTATTGATCCCGAAGCGTTTAGATATTCTAAAGAATTTAGTGTTTCCCTAGAGAAATTAATCTTCAATGGAGGTGAGGAATTTATTCATTTATTTACACTTGATCCGAAGGATTATGACTTAGCTCAAAAAGAAATTCAATCGAAAAATGGGCAGTTAATTATTATAGGCAGAGCAATTTCTGAGGAAAATATCTTTATTGTTCAGGAGGGGAAAAGAAAACAAATTAAGAATTATGGATTTGAGCATTTCAGTAAAAAGGCTTAATCCACTAAATCTTTCTGGAAGATATTTGAAAATTACAGAAAAGAAACTCATTTAAATAAAATTTTTAAATTATCAAGGATTTATTCTAATACAATTCACTCCAAAAATTAATTGAATTTCCTTAGGGGCTATTGGCGCAGGCAGGTAGCGCAGCAGGCTTTTAACCTGACGGTCAGGGGTTCAATATGGTGGTAAAAATCTGGTCACCATGAAATTCCCCTATAGCCCGCCATTTTTTGTGTTTAGATTGAAAGATTTATTTTCTATTAATTATAATTTAAATCATGAAAAATTTATCATATGTTTTACTTTATTTTTATTAAATAATTCCTTTTACTACTATTTAGTATGGAAAAGTTAGATTTCAGATTACCTTCTGATGATCCTGAGCAATTATTAGTAAAATCTCAAGATTCATCCAACCCAAATTATGGATGTGAGCCTGAAAAGAGAGATTTGGCTTCACTTTTACAATATGGAGTAGTTAATCTAGATAAACCAAGCGGTCCAACTAGTCATGAAGTGGTATCATGGGTTCGTAAACTTTTAGGAATTTCAAATACAGGTCATGGAGGAACTCTTGATCCAAAAGTTACAGGTATATTACCATGTGCTCTTGGAAGAGCAACACGTGTTTTATCGGCGTTATTGACCGCTGGGAAAGAGTATATTGGTGTGATGTATTTACATTCTCCAGAAAAACGAAATAGGATAGAAAAAATATTTGAATTATTTACAGGAAAGATTTATCAAATGCCTCCTTTAAAATCGTCCGTAGTAAGAAGATTACGTGTAAGAGAGATTTACTATAGCGAAGTAATTGAAATTAACAATAATCATATTTTATTTCGGATTGGATGTGAAGCAGGAACGTATGTGAGAAAGTTTTGTTTTGATTTAGGTGAAGCCCTTTGTTCTGGTGCTCATATGCTTGAACTTAGACGAACAAGAGTAGGTAATTTTAAAGAAAGTGATAATTTAGTAACACTCCAAAATCTAAAAGATGCATTTACTATTTATCAAGAAGAGGAGAATGACTATTATTTGAAGAAATTAATATTCCCAATGGAGAAAATGGTCTCTCATCTTCCTAGAATTTATGTTAGGGATACAGCAGTAGATGCTTTATGTCATGGAGCAGATTTAGCATCTGCAGGTATATGTTTTATTGATGCTAGAATAAAAACAAATATGCTAATCGCGTATATGACTTTAAAAAAAGAGTTAATTGGATTTGGTACTGCTCAGAAAGATGCACTTCAAATTTATAAAGCAAAATCAGGGATACTCGTAAAAACTAATAAAGTTTTTATGGATAGAGGAATATATCCACGTTGGAATGAAAAAAAATAAGATTTTTAAATATTAATGGCTTTACACTATGAATAATAATGAAAACCATTATTATAGTGAATTCCCCGATACTGACGTAAAAATTCATACAATTTCAGAAAGTTTAAGAAAACACCTTTATATCTTTAAAACAATTTCTGGGGTTTTTTCATTCAATAAGATTGATTTAGGTACTAAAGTTTTCATAGAAAATATGATTATTCCAAAAAATCCTAGTTTCTTACTTGATTTAGGATGTGGTTATGGTCCTATTGGGATTGTTTTAGGTTATGAGGCTCCTGAAAGTTCAATTTATCTATTGGATATAAATAAACGTGCTATTTGGTGTACAAAAGAAAATATAAAATTAAATCTTCCAAAAGAAAGGAAAAATGTAGTAGCTTTATCTGGAAATTATTTTAAGCCTATTAAAAATAAGATTTTAAAATTTGATGGCATTTATATGAATCCTCCTCTTCGTCAAGGAAGAAAACAATTCCTAGAGTTGTTATATGATATTCCCAAGTATTTATACAAACATGGTTCTTTCCAATTTGTAATTAAAAAGAAAATGGGGGCAGAATATATTTTAAAATATTTTAAAGATACTTTTCCAAATGAAAACATTGAGATTTTATGTAAAAGAAGTGGATATTGGGTTTTTAAAAGTTTTAATTAATAATAATAGAAGAAAAGCTTAAAATTTATAAGAAAAATGATGAAAAAATGGAAAAATTTTTTAGATTGGCATCACTTCATTATTTATAATTCGTAAAAATAGAGGATTTTTCCTTGACTAAAAAGAAACAAATAGATGTATTACTCCATAAATTCGTTCCTAAACATGTGCTATTAACTAAAGAAGAATCGCAAAATCTTTTAGAAAAATATCGGATTGATGTAAATGATTTACCACAGATGTTTGAAAAAGACCCTGTTGCGATTGCAATCGGAGCAAAAGAGGGGGATATTGTAAAAATAATTCGAGATTCTAGTACAACTGTAAGTTCGGTAAATTATTATCGACATGTAAAAAAGGAAAAAGCTTAGTTTTGGTTTTTTATGAAAAATATAAAATCTATGGTTTAATTAATTTTGAGTTCAGAAAAATTATCAAATGAAGATAAATGGGTTATCTTAAAAAGTTTATTTGACGAAAAAGGTTTGGTTCGTCAACATTTAGATTCTTATAATAATTTCATTGAATATGAAATGCAAATTATTGTTGATGAATCTGCTGAAGTAATTCCCGACATACCTGGTTTTAAAATAAAATTCGGAAAGATTAAAGTTGGAGTACCTAAAGTAAGAGAAGCAGATGGTGCTACCATGGAGATTACTCCAATAGAGGCAAGAATTAGAGAATTAAGCTACGCTGCTGATATCACTTTAGAAATGACTCCAATTACTATTGATGAACGAACTCAGAGAGAAGAAGCCGAAGAAACTTTAGATATATACATTGGTAAAATTCCTATTATGTTAAAAAGTTGTCGATGCCCATTAGAAAGCCTTTCAGAACAAGAATTGATAAATAGAGGAGAAGACCCGTTAGATCCTGGTGGCTACTTTATTATAAATGGAACAGAAAGAGTTCTTGTTACTCAAGAAGATCTTGCTCCAAATAGAATATTAGCAGAAGAAGCCAGTAGAAGTTCTAGTGCAACTCATCAAGCAAAAGTATTTTCTACTAGAAGTGGATTTAGAGCACCAGTAACAATTGAAAGGAAAAAAGATGGGAATCTTAGAGTTTCTTTTCCATCAGTCCCGGGAAAAATTCCATTAGCAATACTAATGCGCTCATTAGGATTGCATTCTGACCGAGAGATTTTTGAAGCAATCTCAGAAAATGATGAAATCCAGAAAGAATTAATCCCTGTAATTGACGTTGCCTCTGAGATTCAAGTCTTGAAAGATCCTGAAAAATCACAGCAAAATGCTCTTGATTATATAGGAAAAAGAGTAGCTATAGGGCAAACTAAAGACTATCGTATTAGGAGAGCACTTCAAGTATTAGATAGATACTTGTTACCTCATATTGGTAATGAAGAAGAAGACAGAATCAAGAAAGCTTATTATTTAGGGCAAATGGCACAAAAAGTAATGGAACTTGCTTTAGGATTGAGAGAACCAGATGATAAAGATCATTATGCAAATAAAAGGTTAAAATTGGCTGGTGAACTATTCACTTCATTATTCAGAGTTGCATTTCTAAATCTCGTTAAGGATATAAAATATCAATTGGAAAGAACAGCTGTTCGAGGAAGAGCTCCAAATATAAAGACTGCTGTTAGAGCAGATGTAATTACTGAAAGAATTAGACATGCATTAGCTACTGGTAATTGGGTAGGAGGTAAAGCAGGAGTTAGTCAACTTTTAAATAGAACTAACCATGTTGGTACCTTAAGCCATTTGAGAAGAGTGATATCACCTCTTAGTCGTAGTCAACCCCATTTTGAGGCTAGGGATTTGCATCCAACTCAATGGGGAAAAATTTGTCCAGCCGAGACTCCTGAGGGCCCAAATTGTGGTTTAGTTAAGAATCTTGGATTAGCTTCAATAATTTCAGTTGGAACGGATGAAAGAATTATTGAAAACATTTTAATTGATTTAGGAGTGATACCTATAAATGAAGTTAAAAATATTAAAGGACAAAAAGTAAAAGTCTTTCTAAATGGGAAACTTGTTGGTATTCATCAGCAACATAATCCATTCATACGTCAACTTAGAGAAAAAAGAAGGAAAGGTGAAATAGGACAACATGTCAATATTGGATATTATCATGATTCTAGAGAAATTCAAATAAATTGTGATGCTGGAAGGGCAACTAGACCTTTATTTGTTTTGAGAAATGAGAGTCTTCTTGTTTCAAAAGAAGATATTGATAAGTTAATACAAGGTAAATTTACTTGGTCAGATTTAGTTCAAAAAGGAGTTATTGAATATTTAGATGCTGAAGAAGAAGAAAATGCATATATTGCAATGTTCGAGGAAGATATTACAGCAGAACATACACACTTAGAGATTTCTCCTGCAGCTATTCTAGGGATTTGCGCCTCTATAATTCCATTTCCGGAGCATAATCAATCTCCTAGAAATACTTATGAGGCAGGAATGGTAAAACAAGCTTTAGGTTTATTTGCAGCAAATATGCACTTGAGATTAGATACAAGGGGACATACACTACATTATCCTCAACAACCATTAGTAAAAACAAGCCCTATGGAAATCATTGGGATAAATAAAAGACCTGCAGGACAAAATTTTATAATCGCTATGATGAGTTTTGAAGGATTTAATATAGAAGATGCAATTATCATCAATAAGGCATCAATTGAGAGAGGTCTTGCACGTAGTCATTTTTTTAGAACATATGATGCTGAAGAAAGGAAGTATCCAGGCGGAGAGGTTGACAAATTTGAGATTCCTGAAAGAGGTGTAAGAGGTTTCAAATCTGCTGAGTCTTATAGATTATTATCTGAAGTAGACGGTATTATAGAGCCAGAAACGCAAGTTAATGGAGGAGATGTCCTTATAGGAAGAACATCTCCACCTAGATTTATCAAATCCTATGAAGAATTTGAGCTTATGCAACCAAATAGGCGTGAAACCTCAAAAAATATGCGCCATAATGAACAAGGGATTGTTGATACAGTTATTATCTCAGAAACAGTAGATGGAAATAAATTAGTAAAGATAAAAGTTCGAGATTTAAGAATTCCAGAATTAGGGGATAAATTCTCTTCTCGACATGGGCAAAAAGGTGTATTAGGTTTAGTTGTTGACCAAGCAGATATGCCATATACTTCCTCTGGAGTAATTCCAGATATAATAGTAAATCCTCATGCAATGCCCTCAAGAATGACATTAGGTCAATTATTTGAAGGTATTAGTGGGAAAATAGCCTGTACAACAGGAAAATTAGGAGATGCGACTGCGTTCGAGTGGACAGATATCACCAAACTCCAAGAACAATTAGTAAAATCTGGATTCGAATTTAATGGAAGAGAAGTAATGTATAATGGTATAACGGGAGAGAAATATGAAGCAGGGATATATTGTGCTCCTATATATTATCAAAAGTTATATCATTTAGTAGCAGACAAACTACATGCTAGAGCACGAGGTCCAGTTCAAATTTTAACAAGACAACCTACAGAGGGTCGTGCTCGAGAAGGTGGATTACGGTTTGGAGAAATGGAGAGAGATTGTTTAGTGGGTCATGGTTCAGCTCTACTATTAAAAGAAAGATTATTAGATGAATCTGATCGAACGGTAATTTTAGTTTGTGAAAAATGTGGTCTTTTAGCAGTATATGATCGAAACAGAGATAAGCGCTATTGTCCAGTATGCGGAGAAGGAACAATAATTTCAAAAGTTGTTTGTTCTTACGCGTTCAAATTGCTACTTCAAGAGATGATGAGTTTAGGTCTTGCTCCAAGACTTAAATTAAAAGAAAAAATTTAGGATATTTATTTTTCTAATTTCTATTTCCTAAGGATTTTAAACATTTAATATGTAAATTCATTACCCAGTAAATAAAAGAAAAAAAAAACAGGTTTAATATTTATTTTAATTTTGCTTTTATAGTGTAAATTCAAGAAAACTAGCAAGTCCGGGGATTAGAGTATATAAGAGAAATAATACGAATAATGTCAATAAAGATATCCATAAAGCATGGTCCCAAGCAACGTCTAAAAGAAATTTAACCAGTACTAATACAATTAAAAATCCAATTATTGGGACTAATTGTAGCAAATAATTACCATCACTCCAAGGAAAAGTAAAAACTGCAAAAACTGAACCAAGTGCACTTAACACAACTGGTAATATTAACACACATATGAATGCCACAAGAATTATCAAAAATTTTTTATCTGAGGCTTTTGTTTTTGATACAATTAGTAGTACTGCGATATAAAGGATTAAAGTGACAATTACTGTTGCAAGTATTAACCATAAAACAAACATTAATGTAGCATTTAATTGAAATAGCATTTATAACTCCTTTATTTGTAAGATAAAAGTTTAATTATTAGATGAAAACTTTTCTTCTTTTTTAAACATTAACAATAAGAATTATAAAATAGAAAAAGTAATCCAATTATGTAAAGAATTAGCATTAAATTCATTATAAAGTAAATAATCCAGGTTATATTCCCCAAGAAAGTAATAAAAAATGAAAAGCAAATCCAAGAAATATCGATGCTATAACCATACTTAGTATTGAAAGGCGAATAGATACTTCTCTTCCATATTTATTATATATTATTAAAATTGCTAATGATGCTAATCCAATAAAAAGGAATATCCACGCAATAACCCATAAAGACAACGAAGGAATACCGGCCATAATAAATAACACTAAAGTTTTTTTGGTCTGTATGTTTAGTTATATTTTATATTTTTTTAATTTTATTAATGAATAAAATTTATAATTATAATCTTTTGATATTTAATAAGTAGAACAATTTTATCTTTAAATAAAAATGGTTTAGTCAAAATTATGCATTTTCTAAAAAAAATTATTGAAACGCCTGTTTTGGAGGATCCCCCAAATAATTACAAAAGTATCCATCGCCATTTCTATAGGTATTCTCGAGGAGATTTTATCGGGCCAGCAATAAAGATTTCTAAAACAAAGGCTAAAATAACTCTTAAAGGGAGTCATGAGTATGAAGATTTGATACTTGAAGTAGTGACGAACGGGATGAAGAGTTCAGATGAAATGTTCGAAATTAAAGGAAGATTAATTTCTGGAGCCGATATAGCTGATGTGATAACTAATTTGGGGTTTAATTGGGATCTTAAGCAATCAAAAGGTCAAACGAGAAATTATAAAGCAGAGATTGTGGATCAGACTAATAAGGATGTTTTATTAGAGAGTATTGAAAAATTTCGAGAGAATAGCTATTTACTCTTATCATTTAACGTCAATCCAAATTGTAAAGTGACTACCAAAAAAAATATTCCTCAGCCTTCTAAAAAGAAAGTCGAAGAAGATGACGTAAATAAAAGAATTCAATTTTGTTCAGGATATATTAGTAATACTGAAAAGAATCTTAATTATGTGCTTGATGCTACATTAGCAGACTTCAAATCAGAACTTCCAAAAAATTGGAAAATAATAATCCTTTATAACAATTATAAAATACTTGACATTGAAATTCCTAAAGATATTAAAAATTCAAGATTAGTGAGGATAATGGCAATAAGAAAGGGTAAATTGTTCCGAACTGCCGATATAGATGGTGAAATTATTGAAAAACAATATTCTATTGTTGTCTAAAGAATAATATTAAATTTTTTTTAGAAATGTTTAAAAAAATTTAATTTTTATCAATGATAACTATATATCAAGTTAAACTTATAAAATAACCGAGGCTAAGACAAATTAAAGAATTAAATCCTTATCTTCAGTCTTTCTTATATATTATTGGTGGAAATATTGCAATCTATGTTGGAATGGAGCTATTGAATTCCGAATCACAAGATATAACTGATGAAGACATTACAGAAAATATAAAAGAGCAAATTGATGGCACAGATATTGATTTTGAACCAGATGATACTGAAAATTTGAAATTGAATACAGTTAGAAAAACACTCTACAAACTTTATTCTGAAAAGTTAGCACAGTTCAGACGTATAAGAGATAAATCAACTGGGTGGTTTATTTATTATTGGTGGCATGAATTTGATTTAATTGAAGAAATTATTCTGGAAAAAAAGAAATTGATTGAAGCTAAGTTGCGAGATAGATTGCAGTTTGAAGAGAATAATTATTTCTTTACATGTATGAATTGCGAAGAATCAAACATTAAATATAATTTCGATGAAGCTTTTGAACTTAATTTTAGGTGTCCTGATTGTGGAGGTTCTCTTGATGCACAAGATAATCAAACCATAATTGAATTTTTAAAAAATAAGATTGCATTAACAGGACAGACAAAAATCTCTATTGATCAGTGATTTAGTTTGATACTAATACTAATTTTTTATTAATTGGTTAAGTTTTTTCTATGAAAGAAACCAGGAGTCTAAAAAAGATTCGATTTGGTACTTGTTCTAAAGATTGTTATGGTTCTTGTGTATTTACAGGAACTTGGGATGATAATATGCCAGAAAAAAAGTTCCTAAAAGCAGATCCGATGAAAGCTCATCCATTTACTAATGGATTTTTTTGTCCAAAACTTACTAGAAGGCAAGACTTAATTTATCATAAAGATAGAGTGAAAAATCCATTAATTCGAACTGGTCCAAAACCAGAGAATAATTTCAAATCAATTCCGTTAGAACATGTTTTAAACATCATCGCTGAAAAGATCATTGATCTTAATAAAAAAAATCAATTAGATTTAATTATAGGTGCTTTTTATTCAGGAAATTCAGGTTTAATATCAAAATACGCTCCTTTAAGATTTTTTAATAAATTGGAGGCTACAATCACAGGTGGAGGCATTTGTAACGAAGGAGGTTGTGCTGGACTTACACAATTATTTGGTACCTATTCAACAACAAATCCCTTTCAAATAAATAATCCCTCCACGAAATTAATTGTAATTTGGGGGAGTAATCTTTCTGAAACTAATAATCATGCTTATTATTTGGTTAAAAAAGCAATAAAAATGGGAGTTAAACTTGTTGTTGTGGATTCTAGACACACGGTTATAGCAAAAAAAGCAGACTGTTTTTTACATATTATGCCAGGAACAGAAAATCTTTTTGTTGCTGTTACTATTAAAGAGTTAATTCAACATAATGCTTATGATGAAAAATTCTTAAGTGATCAGGTTAATAATTACTCTTTAATTTTTTCAGAAATAAGAAGTATTGATAAAAGGAAAGTTTTGGAACAAATTGGAATTGATGTTCAGACCTTTAAGAATTTCGTCGATTTATTAATCAAATTTAAGCACTACACCTTGTTTAGTATTGGGTACGGAATTCAAAAAGACATTTATGGAGGAAGAATTGTAAAATCAATTGCATTAATTCAAATCATATTAGGTAATTTAGGTAAACCGGGTTCAGGCTTAATATATTCTCAGAGTGGTTTTTTAAAGCCTATCCTCCAACCTCTTATTGAATATATTGCCTATTTTAATGAAAAGCCAAAAATCAAAGAAATTCCTATAGTAAAACTTGGGTCAATACTATCTTCTGTGAATTATCAAATATTATTTATATATAATTTTAATCCAGCTAGTTCACTACCTAATCAAAATATATTAAGAAACGCGTTGCTCAAGGAAAATTT
Source organism: Promethearchaeota archaeon (assembly GCA_048939015.1). Classification (GTDB taxonomy): domain Archaea; phylum Asgardarchaeota; class Lokiarchaeia; order Sigyniarchaeales; family SOKP01; genus Loki-b32. The sequence continues at coordinate 10,048 of JBHLPW010000024.1, read as the reverse complement.
ATTTACTGTGGTTATAGATATGTTTTTAAATGAAACTACTAAGTTTGCAGACGTAGTTATCCCCGCTAAATTTGATTTAGAAACTTATGATCTAATATCTCCTTATTATATCCCTGGTTTATCAATAAATATTGGAGGACCATGTTCATATGAAGATTGCCTTTCTAACAATGAGTTCTTCCAAAAATTAGCTTGGAAATTAGGATTTGAAAAAAATTTGGCGTTTCAGGAATCTGAAAATACAATACTAAATAACTGTCTCAAAAAGTTACCTTTAAAAATTCAGGACTGTCTTCAAAATAATGGGTTTTACTTATTATTTGATAATGATGATGTACCTTTTGTTAATTTAGACTTTCCTACTTCAAATAACCAGATTCAAATTACGGGTCCACTTTTTAAATTTGGAGATTATGATTTAAAAAGAAAATTTAACTTAAAAGTAAATGAATTTATGCTTCTTTCCCCTTCTCACTCACATTTCTTGCACTCTCAACTTGAACAATTAAATTCCAAATATTCAGATGATTTTAATAAAATTTATTTATTATCAGAAGATATTGAAAGTCTTAATTTGGAAATTGGTCATGAAGTTATTGTATCAAATGAATATGGAACTGAAACTTATAAAGTGGCAGAATCTACTCAATTGAAGCATAAAACAGCACTAATTTATCATGGATTATCTTCATCTTTAAGAGGAACCCCAAATGTGAATTGTTTTATTCCTGATAAACCTGAAGAATTAGGACACTCTGGGTCATTTAATTCGGCAATTATTGAAATCAGAAAAAAATAACGTTGTAAAAAGACTTAGTTCGATTTTTTAATCTTCTTTTTTCTTTTTAATGAAAGCTATATCACCTAAGGAAGACCCAGTTGATTTTTTCATATATTTAGTATTTTGCACATTAGCTTCAATTTCATCTATCTTTCTCAATAGTTTAAGATTATAGATTTCTTCTATTTTTTTAGCTAATTTAATTGTAGGTTCTACTTTTCCTGTTTCAATTCTTCTTAATAATGATGGCTTTTCATTTAGTTTTTGAGCAAATTGATCTTGATTTAATCCAAGTGAATTTCTCTTATTTCTAATTTTACTTGCAAAATCAGGTATCAACTCCAAATTACTAACAAGATCCCTATTTAAAGTGGCTTTTTTTGCAGGCTTTTTTTTTTGATAAACCTCATCTTTTCTAGCTTGGCTATTTGTTGGTGGTTTGCGAATTTTCACACCGTGCTGAGCACAATTATGGCATACTGTTATTTTAGCTCCTTCTAATAAAACTCTTTGTCCTTTTCCCCAAATAATGCTTCCACATATAGGGCATTCCTTATCGATTTCATTATATTGTGACTTTGGCATAATCTTATCTCGAATAAAATTTATTGAAAGAATATGTCACATGTATAGAATTTGTTTAAATATTCTTATAATTTACGATTTACGGTCATTATATTTTATAATATATAAATTTTTTAAAAATCGACATTTTTAAGTAAACATACAGAAGTAACCTTAAATTTAAATGATTAAAAGTTTATTAATATTTTAAGGAATTTTCTTAAAAAAGTAAATTAAACTGAGAAAAGAAGGGGTATACTTTTTTTGACAACAACTAAAGATAAGCGAAAAAAAGAAGAAACTAAAGATGGAGAATATCTTATAACTTATACTAGACACTTAGAAAAACGACTTAGAAATTTGGAGACTGAAAAACAATTATTAGATGCTGAGCGATTAAGATTAGAACAAGAATTACATAGTCTAAGAAATGAAATTGACAGATTACGAGAGCCTCCTTTAGTATCCGCGACTATCATTGATTTTTTGGATGAAAAGGGAAGAGCAATTGTAAAAAGTTCAACAGGACCTAGTTTTGTTGTAAATGCTAGTAGAAAAGTGAAGAATGAAAAATTGGCACCAGGAACGAGAGTGGCTCTCAATCAAAGAACTTTTGCGATTATGGAGGTGCTACCTACCAAATTAGATCCATTTGTTAAAGGGATGGAAGTGATTGATTCAATTCCAGATATATCATATGCGGATGTTGGAGGTTTGGAAGAACAATTGCAAGAAGTAAGAGAAACTGTTGAATTGCCTTTAAAAAAGCCAGAATTATTTAAAAGAATTGGAATTGAGCCTCCTAAAGGAGTTTTGTTATTTGGTCCACCAGGTACAGGTAAAACATTATTAGCAAAAGCAGTTGCTCATGAAACAGAGGCTACATTTATAAGAATCATTGGATCTGAACTTGTTCAAAAATTTATTGGAGAAGGTGCTCGTTTAGTAAGAGAAATTTTTAATTTGGCAAAGGAAAAAGCCCCTACAATATTATTTATAGATGAGTTAGATGCTATAGGTTCCCAAAGACTTAAAATCGCAACTTCTGGAGATAGAGAGGTTCAAAGAACTTTAATGCAACTATTAAGTGAATTAGATGGATTTGAACAAAGAGGAGATGTAAAAATCATTGGTGCTACAAATAGAGTGGACATTTTAGATCCTGCATTATTGAGACCTGGTAGATTTGATCGTATGATTGAATTTCCTATTCCTGACGAAGTTGCTCGAGAGGCGATATTTAAAATTCATTCAAGGAATTTATTAATTGAAGAGACTATCGAATTTAAGAGATTGGTTAATCTCACAGAAGGTGCTACTGGCGCTGATATTAAAGCAATTTGTACAGAAGCGGGAATGTTTGCAATTCGAAAAGATGCAGATATGATCATTAACAAAGATTTTATTGATGCAATAAGTAAAGTTATGAATAAAGTTAAAGATCAGATGGTGGAATCCCGACTTTACTCATAATTATAACTATAAATAATCTATTTATTTTTCACTTACTTTTTGATAAGTATATAATATAGTTATTCGTTTTTCTATGGAAACTGATTTATTACTAGGTTTAAGACAAATTAAAGCCATCTCAGATTATCAATTTGGTAAAGATATTACTGATATTTTATTTACTAAGATCAATGATATACGTTTGGAAAGGTCACCAAAAACAAATAAAATCAGATATATCTATGATAATAATAATTTATTACTTACATTACGACCAACAAACGGTTTTTTTACTCTTACTCCTTACTCCGCAAGTAAAGTAATTGAGAAGATCCCTGTTCCAAAACTAAGAACTATTGTATTAAATGATATTTCAGAGTTTATAAAAAAGGGAAGAAATGTCTTTTGCAAACATGTGGTTAATATTGATGAAAATTTAAGACCTATGGATGAAGTTATTGTTGTAAATCAAAACGATGAATTATTGGGTATTGGAAAATTAAAAGTTCCTGTTCCTTATGTAAAAACCTTTTCTAGTGGTATTGCAGTTAAAATAAGAAAAGGAATTTATAAATCAAAAATTTAAATCTCAAATAATTATATATTTTAAGTAATAATAGCATTATTTCAAGTGAGTAAAAGTGGTAAAATTACCAAAAGAGATGCAAAATAAAGAAAAAAGTAGACCAAAACGTCCTCAACCCGTAAAAGCGCGAGAAGGTCAACAATTTGGTTCAAGACAGATGCGTAGAAAAATGGCTCAACAAGGTATAGATATGGAACCCATTGATGCCACTCGAGTTATAATAGAAGGAGCAGAAAAATCGTTGGTTATAGAACAACCTGAAGTTATTAGAATGAAACAGGCAGGACAAGAGATATTTCAAGTAATAGGGATGGCTGAAGAAGTCTCTCCGGAAGCAATTTCAATCAAAAGTGATGAAACTATTTCAGAATTAGAGTACGATGAAGTTTCTGTAGTAAAACCAACAATAACCGAGAATGATATTATGTTAGTAGCTACACAAGCGAATGTAGATAAAAATGAAGCAGAATCTGTATTAAAAGAATGTAATGGTGATATTGCAAAAGCTATTTTGTTTTTTAAGAATAGACCTTAATACAGAAAAGTATTACTTAAATAATAAACAATAAGAATTATGAAATTTTTAATATTCAAAAAGGATAAATTTTGATTATATATGTCAAAAATTAAGAAAAAACGTTTTGTAGATCAAAAAGCAATTTCAGACTTAAATATAAGATTCGCCAAAATATTTCAATTTTCAGGTTGGTTTTTCCTATTGTTAATTCTTGGATTTATGGCAGGTTGGATATTATTAGATACTATTTTGGATATTGTAAGTTTGGAATTGACAGCTATGACTTTTTCATTTATTATTTTTACTGGAACAAACTCAGCCATTAGTTTTGCCTTAGCTACAAAGATAAAAAACAGCGGAGATAAGAAAAGACAATATTTTCTTGATTGGTTGTTAGGAGAATTTATCTTCTGTATGTTAGCGGTTTTTGCAGTTGCTGCTTATCAATGGTAAATTCTTTATTTATGGGTTTTTCTTCATATTAGTATTTTGTCACTGGTATTGTACAATTTTTTTTTTAAATATTCCCAATCTTAATTCTTAGAAATAATTAAAAAACAATTTATGTAAGGTTAACCGATTTTATCGACATAATTTTGTTTAATATGGAATTAAAAGATTAATAAATTAGAAATTGAAAAGACTCCAAAAAATTAAGAAATTTTTCGTAGTTTTAATAAACAACTTTTAAAATCTCAAATAAAGAGTTAATAAAATAAGTTTAAATTGGAAAAATAAATAAATTTTTATATCATAAGAGGTAAAATATTAACGATAATAAACAATTAATAATTCTCTAAATTCAGTTCATACTACCGACAAAATTTTATGGTTAAAATAATTATTGTATTTATCTGTAGTATAACAGAATATATGAAAATGGAAAAAGAGGAAGGGTTATATTGGTTTTGGAATCAGAATTAAATTTATTAAGTAAGAAAGATCCTGAAAAAATTAGACGTAAATACTTGACAAGATTATTGCCACGAGTTTTTAGAACTGAAGGTGATGTGGTACCATTTGATCCGATTAAGATTGAACACAGTCTTATTAATGAAACTGGTTTAACACAAGAATCAGCTGATAAAATAACCGAATTAGTAGTCAGGAGGATAATTTCTTCTGGGATTAAATTCTTATCAGGGCCTCATATTCGAGAAATTGTATGTTCAATTTTATCAGAACAGCACTTTGAAGATGAACGAAAAATTTATACAAGAATAGGAATGCCTTTAATGGATTATGAAGCAATTTTAGAACATGGTATAGATGAAAATGCTAATCAGGATATGAATCCAGAGAGTATACATCATTGGGCGGCAAATAGAATATCAGATGAATATGCTTTACTAAGAATTTTAGATTCGGAAGAAGCTCATGCCCATTTATATGGTGATATTCATGTACATATGTTAAGATACTTCGATTTAAGACCATTCTGTCAAGAATGGGACCCACGTATGATTTTAGAACATGGATTGCCCCCAGTTGAAAGTTGGGCTCATTGTAGCAAATCAGGACCTGCAGGAAGTTTACGTGTTGCTGTGACACATCTTGCTAAATGGCTTGGAATAATTCAAGGTGAATTTAGTGGAGGACAGGGTTATGATTATATAACTACTTTTCTAGCACCATATGCTCATGGTATTTCTGAGAGAGAGATTGAACAGTCAATGCAATGCTTGATTTTTGAGACTAATCAAATTTTTGCCGCTAGAGGAGGGCAAGTACCATTTACATCAATCTCTTGTACTCCAACTGTACCTAAAGGCTTATTAAATATTCCAGCGGTTGGAGTCTATGGAAAAATAGTTGGAACATATGGTGATTATAAAGAAGAGTGTCTAAAACTTTTTGATGCTTTAACTAATGTATATATTCAAGGAGATCATAATGGAAAACTTTTTGCATTTCCAAAACACGAGATTAAAATTAAAAAAGAATGGCTAAATGAATTTGAGCCATCCTATTTGAAGTTAATGGAAGAAGCGGCCACCATGGGAACTCCATATTTCCTCAATATGTGCCCTGATTGGATGCCGGATGAAATCCATAGTCAATGCTGTAGGAAATTTTTAAGTGGAGATAAAATTATAGAACATTGCAATCTTGATCCTGAAAAAAGAAAAAAGGTAAATGTATGGGAAAACTATGTAACGATAGGTTCTCTTCAGAGTGTTAGTCTAAATCTTCCTCGTTATGCTTATCTTTCAGAAAGTGAATCTGACTATTTTTCTATTTTAGATGAGAAAATTGAACTTTCTGCAAGAATTTTATTGAAGAAATGGAAATTAATGGAAAAAAGATTAAAAACGGGACATTTACCTTTGTGTAGTGGTAAAATAAAGGGTAAATCAATCTTCAATTTGAAAGATCAAAATCTTTCAATTGGATTTACTGGATTAAATGAAGCTGTGAAAAGTTTAACCGGGTATGAGCTTCATGAAGATAATACTGCCTATGAACTAGGAAAAAAGATTCTTAATTTTATAGTTGCTAAATGTAATACTATGAGTCAAAGAGACAAAAAATACTATTCTCTGTGGGAACAACCGGCTGAATCTAGTTCTGGCAGATTTGCTCGATTAGATATGAAACATTTTCCAAAAAAAGCCATTGTTCAATCATCTGGTAAATCTGCTTATTATACCAATTCTGGCCATTTTCGATATGATGCTGAGATTCCATTATCTGTTCGAATTAAGAAACAAGGAGATCTTCATCCGATTGTTAATGGCGGGGTTATTACTCACATTTGGCTCGGAGAGCAAAAACCAGATGTTTATGGCTTATGGGAACTTACAAAAAGCATCTGTCTTAATACGAACACCGCATATTTCGCTTACTCACCAGATTTTACTTATTGTCCTCATTGCAGAAAGATGTTTCGAGGAGGTCAATTTAACTGTCCTAAATGTCAATCTTTAGATGTGAAAGTATATTCAAGAGTTACAGGATATTATAGTGAAGTAAATAGATATAATTCTGGAAAAAGGGCAGAATGGAATACAAGAAAGAGATACAATTTATTTAATAATCTGTTGTAAATAACACTAATTTTTAAAAAAATTCGTCTTGTTATTATATTTCTTTTAATTTTTAGTGTTTTATGATATTTTAAGACTTTTTGACTAAAAATAGAATATTAATAAAATTCTTAGTTCATAATTTTTAAAATCTAATTCAATATGAAAAGAAGCTTCTTTGATTTTTTTGAATTGACAAAAACACTCACTTGACAATAACATAGAGGATAAGGGAAAACGAAACCAGAAATTTTATGCATTTTTCTAAGAAAATTCAACCAACTACTTTCTAATGATTTAATTATTTATAAATTAAAAAAATATAATTTTTGCACCATGAAATAGTTGAAACTCTCTAATTTAAGGGGATTTAATTCCCCACATATATAGTTGATAGAACTAATACAATTTCTGGTAGAGTTATCCAGAATTGCCATCATATCTGGCTTTCTGAAATTATACATGTTGCGATTTTATATTATTTTATTAAAATCGTAGGGTTTTTGAAAAATTATAATAGATTTAAGAATTTGATAATCTGAAAAAAGCCTTTAATTAAAAAAGAAATTTCTAAACTTTAAGCTTTATTTTCCTTAAACAATTTATTATAAATTTCTTTTTTTGCACCATTAATACCCTTCATTAAAAGCTTTTGAATCTCTTTCTTTTCAGAATTATCTTCATAATCTGGGGTTGAATTACAATCATATTTAATAAAAATCTTACTTTTTTGAATATCATCTCGATTTTCATATAAATACTTCAATTTTATTCTTCCTCCCAATTTTTCTTTAAAATTAACATCAATATGGAATTCGAAACTATTAATATTAAGGATATAATAATACTTCGTCAATTTATCAATGAAAAAATGTATTATATCCTTTATGTTTTTATTGTATTTTTGATCTTCATTATCCTTCGCGATATAAAAAAAGAACCCTATATGGATCTTTTTAATTAATTTTTTATCAGTTAATTCATCGAAATGTGGCTTTTTAATTTTAACGCGACATAAACCCGAAGATATAAAATCTTTTCCTGCTCTTGTCGGTCTATACCACTCTATCAAATCATCAATTAGACATATCCAAAAATACGGGAGGTTGATCTCTGAAATGATAATATCTTCAATTCCATGGTATGCTATTGCTTTCAAAATCCCTAATGCTGTTAAATAAGATTTTTGTACATAATATATTTCATTCATACCTTTTTCATTCTTATGTTTATAAATTAACCCATCTCTAAAAGATCTGAAGCTTTCTAATAATAATAAACAACTCAATATTCCATGATTTAGCTCTGAAAGAGCAGTAGAAAATAAAGCTTGTATAAAAGGTAAATCTTCTAATTTCTTTTCCATTTTAACAAAAAGTGTATCAATCGTGATGTGGCCTTTAGAAAGGGGAGAACCATCAGGGGTTTCCTGATTTGAATCCAAATTAATTAACTGCTGAATCTCACTAAACTTTTTAATATCATCTTTTTTTATCTTAAAACCTGACTTACTTAGAAATTTAATTAAATATTTCATCATTTCATTATAGGTTTGAGGAAATTCGATTTTAAAAGGAGTAAAATGGAGAAATTTAAAATTAAATAGCATATCTTTAATTGAAGAATTTATTGAGTGAAATTTTTCTAAAGGTTTTCCGAGATCATGGCATAATGCAATTATACAAAAAAAAGCATATCTAGCTTCCCCACTCTTATCCTTATCATCCTCAAGTGGATCGCAATACCATACTAAATTGTCTATAAGTATTTCCATAATACCAAATTTATCAAAAACATATTCTCCAACAAAATAGAACCATACTTGATGATAAATTGTATCACGATACCAATTATCTGAAGCATAAAATAGCAACTCGGAATTTTGAAAACTTTCTAAATAATTTTTCAAACGAGATATTCCCTTTATGGTATCTTTGTAATCAATACCATTATATTTATTTAGTTTATCGATTGAATCCTTCAACATCATCACCCATAAATCCACAACTATACTTGATAAATTTGATTGTATCTCAATCCTTTTTTTTTCTAAATGACATTTACCAATATCCTCTAGTAATTTTAGAAAATCTTTACACTTCTTTACAGTATCATCTGTAAAGTGTGGATGATTTGAAGTTTTAAAATGTTTATATATTTTTTTGGGAGAAATAGAATAGAAAAAATTAGGTGTCATAAACTTAATATAGATTAAATAGGTTTTAAATTATAACTTGGATTTACCTCTATAGCACCATCGCTACCCCTAATTTTTATTAGTCTGAATTCAAAAATCTTCTATTACTTCTTCTTCAATTCAGAATTTATCAGGAGCTTGCTTTATCCCAAATGTTCATTTGCATAATTTCAATAAAAACTTTCGATTTTTAGAAATCGGATAAATTAATATGAAATTATTGTATCCTATTTCATTCTTTTTCATTTGAAATTCTAAAAGAAACTCAAAATAACTTCAGGACCTTTCTTTCCTTTATATTTATTTTTTTAATTTTTTTATTTTCTAAAAGTATACAAAATCAACTCATTACAATTATTTATCCCAAAAAGTTTCCATTCTCCTCTATAGACAGTACACTTAATGCCACCTAAATCTTTTTCTCTTATTGTTAAGATTTTTTTATTATTAATTTTATATGTTTTCAAAATATTAATAGTAATTCTAGTCTTTCTTTACTACTATATCATTCCTACCTTGATTTCGCTTCTCTTAAAACATAAAATATTATATATTTCTATGTATTTATTCCCTTAGAATATCACTCTCAACAATATATAGCATATCTTATCTCAGTTATGTCTTTATCTATATTTTTAAGCCGTCTATCATTAGATTTTTCAAATTTACTTAGGACATGAATTACAAGTTTAAAACCTTTATTAGAAATTCTGTAATTAAACAAATAGTTATTTATGAGATAGGTTTAATTTTTTCAATTTTAAATATGAATTTCCCTGACTTTCTCATACAACACTACTCTATGTTATCAATTTTTTTAAAATTTTATTGAAGAACTATTTTTTAGTCAATAAGAAGATTACAATATATACTGGAAAAAGAGAAATCTGTACTAGAATTGGGTGGAATATCGCGAGATTTTCAA
>JBHLPW010000087.1:0-16064 GCA_048939015.1 Promethearchaeota archaeon | reverse complement strand
AGACAGGAAAAGATGAGGAAATTTATGAGGGGATGGACAAGCGATTTGGGTTAAGCTAAAAATAATTGATTTTTTTTTTATCATTCTATTGTTGTACAAATTAACTTTAATGATTTCTAAATAGATAAAAAATATATTTAAATATGTCTAATTTTTTCATAAGAAAGGATAAATTTTATGATAAATTGTTGGATTAATAAAAATCTAAAATGATGTATGGGGTAATTGTAAGAAATGACAAGCACATTTGAAAGTTACAGTAAAATTGGTCAAATATTTTCTGAAAATATTGATGATCTGATATTTATTATTAATGGTAAAAACCAGTGTGAATATATCAATTTTGAGGATTTTACATCAAAAAGAAATTTTAATGAATTTATTCATCCTGATGATTTGAAAGGAGTAAATCGGCTAATAAAAAATATTTATAAAACTGGTTTTGGAGTTATAGATGCACAAATTAAATATAAAGGTAATCCATTTAAGTGGTTCGAGGTTAAAGGGAAAAGTTTTAGAGATAATGAGGATGATAAAAAAAAAGTTCTTCTAATTTGCAGAGAAATAACAAAATTTAAGGATCTTGAGTTCAAAATGCAAAGGAGCCAAGCAAGATTCGGTGAATTAGCAGATTATGTGCCAGAAATTCAATTTTGGAAATTACTCCAAACACGCGAAGGAAAAAGTGTTGCTCAGAAAACAAGGGAAATGTTAGAATTAGTATTGGACAATATACCTCAACTTATTTATTGGAAAGACACAAACTTGGTTTATATGGGTTGTAATAAGAATTTTGCCCTCCTAAACCATATATCAGAACCAACTAGCATCATTGGGAGTACTGATGAAGATATAATATGGATTAAGGATAATGTGAAATCTATTAAAAGTAAAGAAAATGAAGTCATGAAGAATAATTCTGCTGAATATAATACTGTAGAATCAATGACTTTAGTTAATGGTAAACAAACTTGGTTTGAGATAAATCGTATTCCTTTACATGACCCTAAAGGAGGAGTTGTTGGAATACTTGTCACATATGAAGATATAACTATACGTGAAATAGCAGAACAAAAGTTAAAGGAATCAGAAGAAAAATATCGTGGAATCCTGGAAAATATTAAGGAAACATATTTTGAAGTTGATTTAGAAGGAAATTTTACATTTTTCAATGATGCGTTTGTTGAACTTATTGGTTACTCGAAAAATGAGTTGCTTAATTCAAATTACCAAAACTTTGTTGATAAAGAAAATAAAGATAAAATTTTTAATGTTTATAGTCAAGTTTTTAGTACCTCAAAGCCCCAGTCTGGATTCCAATATCAGTTTAAGAAAAAAAATGGAGCTTTAGTAACATGCGAATCTTCTGTGTATTTAAGCTATGATTCAGAAGGGAATAAAATTGGCTTTAATGGCTTAGCAAGAGATATTACAGAGAAATATATTTTACAACAAAAAATTAAAGAATCTGAAGAGAAATATCGGACTATTTTCAATGCTAGTCCAGATTATATATTTATTACAGATACTAAAGGAAATATTTTAGATATGAATCCTGCTTTACTGGAAAGAATTGGTACAACATTAAATGAAGTTCGTGGTATTAATTTTTCAAAGTTTTATGTGGGAGAAAATCTTGACGAGTTAAGAAAAATTGGAGAACTTATAATTTCTGGTAAAGAGATCAAAGGTGTTGAAATAAAAGCACAAGCCTATAGTGGAGAAATTTTTGAATATGAAGTAAATTCTGTACCATTGAAGGAAAATGGGAAAGTACAAAAAATATTAAATTTAGCGAGAGATATAACTCTCCGTAAACAGGCTGAACAAAAATTAAAAGAATCTGAAAAGAAATATCGTCATTTATTTGAGAGTTCTCCTTATGCTATTTGGCTCATGGATGAAGAAGGTGTAATAGTCGATTGTAATTCAACTATGAATGATTTACTATCAACTTTAGAAATAAAAGATTTGATAGGAAGAAAATTTTCTGATGTATTATCTGTGTTAAAAAGATCTGATTATCTCATAAATATATTAAAGAATCGATTTAAGAGATTTTTAACAGGAGAAAAACTAGGACCATTAGAATTTCAAATAACTCGAGTTGATGGAACAAAAATATGGCTTTCAATCACTAGTTCACTTGTAAATATCGGTGACCAAATATTAACCCAAGCGATTATACAAAATATAACTGATAAGAAGAATGCTGAACAAAAAATAAAAGAATCAGAAACAAAATATCGACATTTATTCGAGAAATCTCCTTATTCAATTATATTAATTAATAGGAAAGGAAAAATAATCGATTGTAACCCTGTTACTGAGAAATTATTTAATAGAAAAATAGAGACTTTAATTAATAAAAATTTTTTAGATCTAAATATAAAACCTGAAAAAACCTTACCCTTACTTAAAGATAGATATCAATATCTATTGCAAGGTATTATCCCAGAACCACTTGAAGTCCAAATTGCCAAATCGCAAAGTGGTTCTCTAATGTGGATTAACGTAGAGGATTCTCTCGTTGAAATTGGAGATGAGACTGTTTTTCAAGTAATTATACAAGATATTACTGAAAAAAAACGAGCGGAAGAGGAATTGAAGAACTCTCAAGAAGAACTTCGAATATTGAATAGAGATTTGGAGCAAAAAGTACTAGAAAGAACTAAAGACTTAATCAAATCGGAACAACAATATCGAACTACAATTAATTCATTGAGCGATCCCTTACATGTTATTGACAAAAACTTAAATATAATTCTCGCTAATTCTGCATTTGATTCTTGGCTTAGAAATCTAGATATCGATAAAAAAATTGTAGGTCTGAATGTTTTTGATGCTTTTCCTTTCTTACCTGATGAAATACACGAAGAATATAAATTAGTTTTTGAAAGTGGAGAAACTCTTATTACAGAGGGAAGTATTTTGTTAAATACAACTGAAATTTTCACTGAAACAAGGAAGATTCCAATATTTAGTGAAAATCGTGTTAATCAAGTAATCACAATTATACGAGATATTACTGAGAGTAAGAAAATGGAAAATCAACTCATTGAATCCGAGAAAAATTTCAGAAATATGATAACTAATTTAGATGAAGGATATTATATGATACAGTGGGAAGGAAATATATTATACCATAATCCAGCATTTTGTAGGATAGCCGGGTATGATCCTAATGAAAATTTAATTGGACAATCACCTCCATTTTCTTGGCAAAAACCAGAGGATAGAGAGAGATATGATAAACTATTACAACAAAATGGAGTAATAAGAAATTATATTGTTCCAGTTAAAAAAAAAAAATGGAGAGAATATAGTAATACAAGTAAATGCTCACCTAAAACGAGATGAAAATGGCAATCCTATGCTTATTGAAGGAACCTTTTCTGATATTACTGAAAAATTCAGATTGGAACAAGAATTAAAAGAATCAGAAATGAAATTAAGGCAACAGAATATTGAATTGAGAAAGCTTGATAAAGTTAAGAATGATTTCATAACAATGGCAGCTCATGAATTAAAAACTCCATTAATCTCGATTTCTGGATATACTGATTATATTTTGATGAAATATCGAAATCAACTTAACGCCGAAATTACAAGGGATTTATTAACTGTACAAAGGAATGTGAATAGATTAGAAATTTTGATGGATCAACTTTTAGATGTATTGAAAATAGATGAAAATGAGTTAAAGTTACAAAAAGAGACTATTAATATTAGTAAAATCATTAGTGATTGTCTTGATGAACTCAGTTATTTGATCAATGAAAAGAATCTTGAAATAATACTAAATATCGATCATGAAATTATTTTGAACATAGATCAAACAAGAATTTTCACTGTATTTACAAATTTACTTTCAAATGCGATAAAATTCACTCCAGATTATGGTTGGATAAAGATATCTTCTGAAAAAAAAGAGGACCATTATATTTTTGAGATAAAAGATAATGGAATTGGTCTAGCTCAAGATGAAATTGGAAGATTATTTAAGAAATTTGAAAGAATTAAGCCTCCTATTATTAATGATCATATAAGTATTAAGGATTCTGGAACTGGATTAGGGCTTTATATAACTAAGGGAATAATAAATGCTCATCAAGGTGAAATCTGGGCAAATTCTGAGGGTGATAATAAAGGTTCGAAATTTTCATTTACATTACCGTTTTAATTTCAATATATCTAATTTATTCTATTTTCGGTAAAATTAAAGTTCAAATATATTACAATAATTAAAAATCAATATAATCTAATTTTTTTTTAATTAATAACCAGAAATTTAATTAATTGTAATGAAATTATGTTCTTTCTTAAAAATTAAAAAGTAGCAATTTAAAGCAGTATTATAAAGTAATAATGACAACTTTAATAATCACAGAAAAAAATAAAGCAGCAGAAGCAATAGCACAGGCATTAGGACCGGTTAAAGTTATAGAAAAGACAAAAAAGTTGAAAATCTATTTGGTAATATCAAAAGATATTTATGTAATTCCTTTAAGAGGACATATACTTGAATATAGAAATACAGATGCTTTCAAGAGCTGGACCAAACCTGCTCCACGAGAAATTATAACTAATCCCTCTGCTATTGAAAAAGTACCTAATAATTATGCTTATTCCTATATAAAAACTTTGAAAGAATATTCTAAAATTTCTAATCATTGTATAATCGGTACTGATGCTGATATTGAAGGATGTAATATAGGTTTTTTCGATGCGCTTCCATTTATAAAAAAAATGAATCCAAATATTACGGTTTCACAAATGTGGCTTAGTTCTTTACAAAAAAATGAAATTATTAATAAATTTAACAATCTTATAAAACCCAAATATTCTTGGGGTGAATCTGGAGAAGCAAGAGCAATTATCGATGCATTTATAGGTTTTTCTGCTACTCGAGAAGTTACAAATACACTTCGCTTATTATTGAATAAATTTAAAGTTAAATTTACATCTATAGGACGTGTTCAGACTAGTCTCCTCTATTTAATATATCTTAGAGCACTCGAAATAATTAACTTTAAACCCGAACCTTATTTTCTAATAGATGCTGATTTGCTAAATAAAAGTTTCGTTATTCAAGCTCATCACCAACATAATCCTTTTAAGAAAGAACAAGAAAACATTGCGAGAAAAATATATCAAAAAATAAAAGATGAAGTTATTGGAAAAATCTTAGATAATTCGAAAAATATCGTAAAAAAATCTCCACCAAAACCATTGAATACATCAAAAGCATTAGTACTATTAACTAAACAATTACGGATACCTGCAAGTTTAGCAATGCAAACAATGAACTCTTTGTATCTAAATAAAATAATCTCTTACCCAAGAACTGATAGTGATGTTTATAAATCAGATTTTAATCACAGTAATATATTACAGAAATTTACTTTACATTCACTATTTCAAAATTATACAAAAAAATTGATAATGAATAATAGAATTGACCCGACGAGTGGAACCAAAGATATGGGAGATCATCCTCCTATTACTCCTATAGAAAGTTTAGAGCTTAATGATTTAAGACTTGAGAATGAATTGCAGAAAAAAGTTTATAATATTCTTGCTCGCCATTATCTTGCACTTTTTGGAGAAGATGCTTTAGAATCAAAGCAAAGGTTAGAAATTCTGATAAAAGATGAGCAATTTATATCTCAAATTGTTTCATTAATTTCACCTGGATTCTTAGAAATTGCTCCATTTCTTAAACCAAAATATGATTCAGAAATCCAAATCGTTGATGATGTACTTCCTATAAAGGAAATAAAATTTCTTCAAAAAGAGACAACACCTCCTCCTACATATACAGATACAACCCTACTTAAGTTAATGGAAAAAAATCACCTTGGTACAAAATCAACAAGACCAATTATAATAAAATTACTACAAACCCGAAGATTAATAGAAAGAGTAAAATATAATTATAATATAACGGATTTGGGTAAATTTATTATTGAAAATTTAATAGAAGTATGGTTACCTTTCTTAAAACCTCAATTTACTAAGGATGTGGAACAAAAGTTAGAGGAAATTAAAAATAATAAACGAGATATGAGAAATGTTATAGATGAAGTAAGACATGAGTTTCTACAGCTATTTGATAAATTTCTTGTAAACAAACATAAATTAGTTACCAAAATTAATGATTATAAGATTGAATATACTATCCCACTTACCACTTCATATTGCCCCTTTTGTGATAAAAACCCGATGAAATTCATAAATTTAAAAAACAAGAGATTCTTAGTTTGTTCTGATGATAACTGTAAGCAATACTTATCTTTACCAAAAAATGGAAAGTTGAAATTATTAGAATCAGTATGTTCAATTTGTAATTTTAATATATTTGAAGTTACACTTAATAAAAACAATAAGCTTCTGACTTATTATTTATGCCCAAAATGTTGGAATGAAAGTTTTAAAGAGAAATCAGACAAAGGATTCTGTTCAAAATGTGAGGAATATAGAATCATCAAAGGGAGATGCATAAAAAAATAAAAAATAATTTATTATTATTATAAAAAGCAAATATTATAACATTCAAATCTAATAACATGAATAAATTTGGATTTCTTTGTTTAATCCTAACAAATACTTTATTTTTTCTACAATTTATACCACTTGGTTTTTATTTTCAATTTCAAAATCCTTATGTAAATTTCTATGTGAGAATACCCATTCAATTAATTTCTTATCAAAATAGCCACTTGTTTTTTTTGGGTGTAATTACAAATGGAGTATTTCAAACTTGGTTTGAGGCCAATTTATTAACAGGAGTTTTATTTATTGTGTTAATGCCATCAGCAACGATTTTAATAATAGTAGGCTTTTTTAAAGAAAATCCAATAGGCAAGAAATTAATGTTATTTAATTTTATTATTATAATCATAATTATCTTATATATAATCATTGGAATTCCAATTTTAAGCTTAGAAATTCTTGGAACCTTTATAAACATTTTAGATATTTTTATTTTTCTAAATTATGGGTTTTACATTTTAATATTAGATCTAATCATTGCTATAATAGGCTATTGGAAACATCCAATTGAATAAGAAAGAGGCATGATAAATGACTATAAAATCAGGAATCGTTGCTGGAATTTTTACTCTAATTTTATCATTTGTAGCTAAAATTCCAATTTATCCGCCAGAAAATTTGGAACTATCTTTTAGTATTTTTATTCTAAATAATTTAGAATGTTACTCCTGGGGTTATTTGATCAATGGAAATATGGCATATACAGCAGTAGGAGGAAATATCTCAGAAGTAATTATATCTGCAGGTATATGGATAATGTTTTTTTATATTGGAATATGTTCAATATTTGCATCAACAAATAAAGTAAAATTGAGTAATTCTATAAAGTTATTTCAAATTAATATTCTCCTCTTAAGTATAATTCTCTTGATCTTCGGAATCATTATTTTCTTTATACTACTAATGAATTTCGCATTATTTCTTTATGTAGTTGGATTTGGATATTATTTTACTATTATGATATTACTCTTGAATATCATAGCATTGAAAACTTTAAAAAAAGGTTAGGTTTTCCTTGAAATATTTTTAATAGGGTTTTATCTTATTTCAGAAAATCATTTGAGTCAAATCTATACGCTGCTCGTGTAAGTCCCACATAATTGTCTGATATTTTATAAAATAACTTACCATTTACGATTTTTTTCTGAAGATAATTATTTTTAATAGTATGATTTAAACCATGTATCATAGTTCCCAGTGTTACAGGACCTACAAATCCATGCTGTTTTTTAGTGACTCTTATTAATTCTAATTCTGAATGCCAATGACCATCGAGGAGTGCAATTAAGATTTCATTTTTTATAGGGGTTTTAATGTCCTTTATTTTATTAAATAAATGTGAATAGCTTGGTTTATAATACCTATTATCATCAAATTTTTCCATATTTAGTTATCTCTTTAAAAATAATAATAATATGATTTAATATTGAGAGTATTTATTTAACAAAATGTAATATCTTAATGTTATATGGATATTTCACCGGTATAAATTATGATATTTTAAAGAAGATTAGGTGGTATTCCTTCATTAAAATATTTAGCACGAGAAATCCAATTTTGCGAAAATTCAGGGATCATCGCTAAGATTGAACCGCCAATCCACACAGAAAAAGTTCTTTCCATTGGAGCTATAATTCGAATACCTAAATTTTTCTTCTTACGCCTTGCTAATTCCAATTCTAATTCTTGATAC
The DNA here is from genome assembly GCA_048939015.1 of Promethearchaeota archaeon. Lineage (GTDB taxonomy): Archaea > Asgardarchaeota > Lokiarchaeia > Sigyniarchaeales > SOKP01 > Loki-b32. Next base: position 7,816 of record JBHLPW010000087.1, on the reverse strand, counting down.
ATACGGGATTTCATATTAGGAAACATGGAGGATCCGCCTGAGAGAAATATATTGTTCAATAAGTCTGGACGGATATCTAAATCACATTCTTCAATTACATCCATTATTGCTGCTGGTAATGAAACTTCTTCTAATTCTGAAGTCGGCTTGAATAATATTTCTGGAACAATAAATCTTTCTTTATTAAGTGAGATCGTAGAACCGTCTGGGAGAGAATATTCTTTTTCATATTGTTCACTCCGTTTTATGTCTTCTTTATAATCTAAGGAAACAAAACATGCTTTTTCTTTTAAGACTCTTACAAGTTCCCGTCTAATAGAAGAGTCAACGGACCAACCAATGGATTCCAAAATCTGTTCCATATAATGAGTTAAAACTCTTCCTCCAATATCTAGAATCCGTACTGCATGTTCTAGTTTATATCCCTCATAAATTGGTACTATTCGGGTATTACTATCTCCTATCTCCACGATTAATCCTGTTTGAAAACCTCCTGAATATAACGTCAGCATTGAATCTAATACAGGATAAAAAGCCATGCATTGATATTTTTCTAAAAATAACTGAAATATTTTCTCTAAATCTTTATAAGGAAATAATGGATGGACCGCTAATAATACATTGACAAGAGTTGGATCCACTCTCAAATTGTAGAAAATATAATCAATAATGTTCTTAAAATGATTCCAATCTACAACAATTCCTTTTTCAATAGGATGGGAAATTTTATATAATCCAATTGATTGAATTTCATCTCCTACATATATTTCATCTTCCCGTGAATGTTTAGATTCATAACTAACATCAACACTTTGATATTTGGGTGTTCCTACCATTGTTAAGAAGACTTGTGATGGTGAATCTTCACCCGCAAATCCAATTTTTGTGCTGAACTGACCTATATCAAGAACAACTGTTATGTTTCCCATGCCTAAATATAGTTGAAATTTAGCTTAAATTATTATATCTAATATATTGTTTTAATTATTAAAAAAATCTCCGTACTTCTATATTAATAGAATTTTTAAAGGAGTATATGTAGTTTCAGGAATGTAAGCTTCACCATAACCAGCGTTAATTTCATTTCCTCTCAATATAGCAGTATCCTCTGCCCAATCAAGGACTCTTTCTAATATTTCTTTTTGGGATACATAAACTTGATTGAAAATTTCTTTTTTTTTTTCCCAATAATTCTCGATATTAACAATAATAAAAACTGATCCCTCAATATATTGAAATTTGCATGAGGGAGATTCATAATAAAATACTCCCAAAGGAGTCCAACTTTTTTGATGACCACCATATGCCTTACCAGTACTGCAATGATAAATTGCCTCTCGTGTAATTAATGACAGATTTCTATGAATACGGTGAAAATCAGAATAATGAGGCAGTAATATTACTTGAGGTTTATAATTCCGTATAAGATTAGTAATCTGAGAAATTTTAGATCTATCAATTTGTAACTCTGAGTACTCTAACTCAATAATCTCACAATTTAATAAGGATTTTATTAGTTTTAATTCCTTTTCCCTTCTTTCAGCTATATTATCTTTATGTTTTTCCTTGGCATAACCTCCTAAACCAGTTGTAGCAATAATGATAGTTATATCGGTTCCAAGTTTTTGATATTTTAGGAGTGTTCCCCCACAAGATATTATTTCATCATCTGGGTGACCAGCAAAGATCATCATCCGTTTTGGGACAATAATAGGAGTCCTATCATCATAAATTAAATATGAGTTATCAGACATTTATGATAGCTTTTTAATTAGTAATTCAAAATTCTTTTCAATTCAATATAAAGAAATAGTGGTTATTTTAAAAAAGAAAAAACAAAAAGCGAAGGTTTTATTCTCCTCTCATAATTTTCTTCAAGCGATTCAATTCATCAAGCATTTCATCTCTTAGTGAACCCAAACCACCTCCGGCTTGGGATGCTACAGCAGGAGCAGCAGGCATGGAAGGCGCGGGTGGAGGTGTTCCACCAGGTGCTGCAGGAGGAGTGCCAGGGGCTGTTGCAGGTCTTTTAGCAAAAGCAGGAGCTTTAGGGGGGCCTCCACCAGGAGCTTTGGGAGGGCCTCCGCCAGGAGGAGCTATAGGAGGTGCACCACCTGCAGGAGGTAATTTTGGAGCAGGGGGTAAACCTGGACGCTTAGGGGGTCCTCCACCAGGAGGAGCTTTAGGGGGTCCACCACCAGCAGGAGCTTTAGGAGGTCCTCCTCCCGAGGGAGGTGTTGGAGCTGCGGTAGCAACTGCAGGTACCGAACCTGGAGTAGTTGGAGCACTCCCGCCACTACTTAACAAAGAAAATAATGTTGATGCAGCAGCAGTTTTTGCACCCTCACTTGTTGGTGTTACTATTTTTTTAGAGGAAGTACTTACAGTATGAACTTCTTCAACAACAGATACTTCTTTTAAATCTTTCTGAGCTTTAGCTAATGATTTGATAAAATCATTTATTCCTTTTACAGTCTCCTCTAGATCATCTGCAAGGGAGGTTAAACCTTTTTTCATAAAATTAATAACACGTTCTATTTTTTTCTGTTCTTTTGAAACCACGATCTACTCAAATCCTCTAATACTAATGAATTTATGATAAAAATAAAAATTACTAGTTATAATCTTTATATTTTAATTATATTAATAAGTATATATAATTTTATTCCATTCTTTATTGACTCTATATACTGGAATATTACGTAAATCTAAAAAAAAGCTAATTTTTAAAAAACCTAAACTAATAATATTATATAAAATATTTCATTAGTAAGGTTAAAAATTATTATTATTTCAATTGGAATAAAATAAAAAGGTTTTTATAAAAATGCCTAAGCGAGAACTGTTCATTAAACGGGTATATGAAATTGTAAATGAGCTTAAAATTCCTCTAATTGACGAAAGAGTTTATGATAAAGTGAATTTCAGCACAGGGGCTGCTATCGCTTCTGTAATTTTCAGATTCGAGGAGGATGAATCTGTTATCCGTGGTTTCCTCGGACTTGCTGAATATTTCCATACGGTAGTCATTAAGAAAAAGGACGAGTTCTATATCCCTCACTCTTCTATCTTGTTCAAATTGGAAAGTGCTTAATTTATATTTTTTTTACTTTTCTTTTATTCATGAGTTATTTCTTCAGTAGTCGCTCTTTAAGCTATTATTTTATTTTAAATTAGTTATGTAATAGGGAGAATTACTAATTATCTTTAATACTTCTGATTCTGGAACATCATACCAGTTCTTATATGCATCAGCAACGGCAAACCACAATACTTGCCTAATATTAGGACAAAAAACCTCATCTACTTCAAGTTCAATTTTCTTTATTGTTCTTAAAGGTGCCGTAGGAACAGCAATAAATATATTTGAAGGATTATATTTTTTAATCATTTTTATCGCTGCTAATATAGTAAATCCTGAAGCCAGTCCATCATCGAGTAAAAAAATATTCTTTTTTTTAATATAATGGTTATAAAAATGCGTTAAATTTGATTCTTTGTTATAAAACTTAATTCTTTCATAAATCTCATTTTTGGTTATATTGATTGAATTTTTTACTTCATTCTCTGATAAATTGAGTCTGTTTAATAACGAATTATTGATTAATACAGTCCCATCAGTCGTTACAGCCCCAAAACCTGCTTCTGTATTAAAAGGAATTTTAATCTTCCGAACGATCAACAAATCATAATTCAATTTGTATTTGGAACAAAATCCTTCTGTAACAGGTACTCCCCCATTAGGAATTGCAAAACAGAAAAATTGAGAAGCATGAATTTGTTGTTTTATATTCTCTTTTATTTTGGTTTCAATAAATTCTGCTAATAATTCTCCTGCTTTAAATCTAGATTCATATCGTTCAAATTTCATTTTCATGAATAAGTAGGATAATTATGATTTTAAAAGTTATATTATTTCTTATACTCCACTCCATTTTTGTAATTTATTGATGTATTAAAAAGCAAATATAAATTGATATAAATTTAAATAAGCGGATTTGGATAATAATATTAAAATCTCAAATCTATTAAAAGAAAATAAAAAAAAACAACTGAACTAATTATGAAAAAATTTAAAATACTGATATTATTAACGATAGGTATTTTACTATTTATTCCTTTTGGAACTTTTGCAGTAGGACAACCAGCTGGTTATGTGGGTGTACAAGAAGGACAAGAATATGAATGGAGGATTAATTTAAACATTGATGGGATCGACAATGCAGTCCAAAATGTTGATGACTTATTAACTGAAATACAATCTAGAGTATCAGATATTGAATTTTACGGCTTCGAATCTATGACACTTCCAGAAATTATGGAAAATATATCTACTACTCTTTTATCATATATGGTACCTGAAGGGTGGGAGGGTTTAAATATTTCTGAATTTTTAGATGAAACATTGGATCATTATATTACTAAATTTAATTCAACATTTCTTTCGGGAGAAATCCCTGTAAATTGGCAATCTTTAAATTATTCTTCTTTTGTCGGTGTTATAATTGATGGGCTTAATGAGACTCTTCCTATTGGTTGGGAGGATCAGCCTCTCCCCTTTATGTTAGACCTTGCTTTAAATGAATTAAACAGTACATTATTAATGGGGCTTTTACCAAGTGGATGGCATGACATGACTTTACAAGAATTATTGGAATCTATTGTAGTTGATTCTGTTCCTGTATTATCAGAAAGCTTTTTGCCTTATGTAATGATGGATCAATTATTATCAACAGCTTACATGATGTTACCTCCTGGAGCTGATACATTTACAATGGATGAATTCCTTTCATTTATGATACCTTCTGAGGTATGGGACGTTAATCTTTCCTATGCAATAGACGGATTATGGTATATGATCAACAGTACTTCTCCTCCGGGATGGGAATCTGAGCCAATTTCAACCTTTATCGATAATATGGGAGCGTTTTTGAATTATAGTCTTGTATCAATGGATCCTGGACTTGAAGGCGCTAACATGACCACAATTGTCAATTGGGGGCTTAATATGGCACTTTATGAAGCAAATATGTCAGGAGGCTTACCTTCAGGTTGGGATACTATGACAATTCTGGATTTAGCTGATGAACAACTTACATATGCTATAACACAATGGAATTCTTATGTTTTGCCTCAATGGGATACACTTAAAACAACTTTTGCTTCAGTGGGTGGTTTTCCATCAACCATGGGAATAAAAATTGCAATAGATCAAATTAATCCTGAAATTCAGTCATCTTTGGGTGGTCAAAATGCAACACCAATAGACATGACAATCTCTATTAGTATGGATATGGAAACTTGGACTAATTTAGAAGATCTCTTCTCAGGATCCAGTTCACTATTCATGGCAGACCCAGTTTCAAGTGAATCAACAGTAACAATAATATTACAAACTATCCTTAATTTCACATCACAAGGATATATTGTAGATCCATCAACATATTTAAATCCGCAATTAGCACTCTATGATCAATTCGCTTTTACTCAAGGTTTAATTGTTGCTAATAATTATGATTGGGCGTCTGTTACGACAGATGGCACAATTTCTTTGACTGGAAATGAAGATGCTTATGAAGCAGAAGCAAATTGGAATTCAAATGGACTTCTCAATCATGCTACCTTATCTTCTGATGGTGTTGTAGCAGCAAGTATTAATTTATATTCTGAAGAGCAAGAGATTCCGGGATATGAAATTGCTACATTAATGCTAGTGTTTCCAATATCTATCATTGGTATAATCTATTATATTCGTAAGAAAAATCGATAATATTAATAAATTATAATTTTTTCTTTTTTTTCAAATTTTAAAATAATAATAAATTAATTATTCAGATTTACATTATGAGATTTGCAGATTCTATTATCTTTTTAATAATTATAATCCTTTTTATATCAAGTGTGAAATCTAACTTCTTTTTAATAGTATTTGGATCAGCAATTTTTATGTTTTTTATTTTTCATTTACTTTCTTTTAGTACCATTGAAATTCTTACAAAAATTATTCATTATATGATATTTAATCCAATTGGATTTGTTATTTTGTCTATTCCTATAATAATGGATACATTCTATAGAGTTTTTAAAAAAATTAAGCAATATAAAAGTAAATATTAAAAAACGCTCATTCAATTTTATCTAACCTTTTTTTCCCCAAATACATAATAAAAAATGTAATTAATCCTGAAACTCCAAGATTAAAAACAATAGTTAAGATAAGCACTAAATAAGGGCTTAGTAGAATTGATAGAGAATAAAGAAAAATAAAGAGTGATAATAAGAATGAAACAATTTGAATAAAAATAATTAAGTAGTTATTGATAAACAAATTTTTTTGGTATTCCCCGAATATTGGTCTAATACATTGAATTCCAATTGATTGAATAAATATTATTTCACTGTTTATTATATATGTTAGAAAAAATAGTAGAGAGACTACAGAATCTATTTGGTAGATAATAGAGAAAAAAATTGTCAAGAAAATAGCATAGAAAATTAAAATAATTAATGTTTCATATATGAGTGAATAAAGAAGTGCTTTGGTTCCTCTTATAGATTTTTTATATACATATAATATTTCTTTTGAACCAATAAAATCATGCATACCCATAAATATTCCAAAAATCAAGCCTCCCATCCAAGATAATATAAATATAATTGCATTTTTATCAAACCTTGTTTGAATTATTATCGGAATATTTAATGGTTCAATAATTAATGAAAAAATTTGGGTTTTAAAAGAAATATATATTAATACTCCCAGAACACTTATAGTTCCAATCATATAAACTAATTTCAATATATTCTCTTTTTTTCTTAAGAATACTTTAAATTGAATGGTTACTAAACCTTTAAAATCTCTAGGGGTGCCTTTTTTGATGATATTATAAAAATAATTTTCTTTATTAATTGTTTTTGAGTCCTTTTCAGCTAAAATGTTTAGATCACAAAAAAAGTTGGCTTTTCTATAAAAAAAATAAGAAATAGAAATAGGAACTGTTATTGCAAGTATAATACTAATCCAAATATTAGGAAAATATGATCCAACTAATGTAAAATTAACAAAATATAGAATAATATTTGAAAACCAAAACGAGGGGTAGAATAAGAAAATTCCTTTAAATTCAGGATGGATTTTTATGAAATTGAACATAAATTGAAAGGAATAATATATTGTGATAACTATAATGGAAATCAATAAAAGAAAAAAATTACTAAAGTCTGTTACTCTCTTATGTCCTAACACCTTTTCAACCCAATTAGAAATAAATTTTCCTATTAAAGACCCAAACATGTAAAGGGTAAAAATACATAAATAATAAACTAAATAATGTAATATGTTCATATTTGGATTGATTTGTAAAATTAATGTTAATCCAAATGGACCAACAATTAAAATAAATAAAGAATAGAATGGTATATGACCTATAAATTCACCAAAAATAATATCGACTGATTTAACTGGAGTTGCTAGAATAATCTCTTTATTAATAACTTCTGATTTTCTAAATAATACAAAAAGGGGATACATTAGGGAAACTAAAAATAATGAAACAAAAGTAAACTCGATTAGTTGAACAATTAATGTTTCAAATTGATAAGAATATTCTTTAACCACTTCAGGAATAATTGCATCCATAAAATATGGACCAATAAAAGCACCCCAGTAAAAACAGACAGAAAAAATTAAGACAATGAATAATCTTCTATGATTTCTAAATCGACTTGTCTTGATGCGAATTTCATTTTTTGCTATCTTTTTCCATAGACTCAATAAATTTATACTCTTTTTATTTGTTTAAGACTCTATTTTCAT
>JBHLPW010000086.1:0-16249 GCA_048939015.1 Promethearchaeota archaeon | reverse complement strand
AGAATTATGTATAGTAAAAATGAAGAAATATTACCCATTTCTAATTTAAGTGGTGGAGAGAGAAGTAAATTAATATTGATGTTACTAAGTTATTTAATAAGAATTTCAAATAAAAGTTCTTTTTTCATTATAGATGAACCAAATGAACTACTTGATCCATACAATATCAATAATATGAAATCACTTTTTTCAAGATTATTTAGAAATAAACAAATAATTATTTGCACTTTTATAGAAAACTATAAGTCATTTAAACCAGCATTAATTTACCATATAGAAAAAGATAAGAATAATATTTCATCTATTTCTCAAATTTCTCCTAAGAGAGGAAAGAGAGATTCGCAAATATTTCAAGAAAAAGCCAGAAAATTCATAATTCCGACATTAAATAAAATGGGGTTCACTAAAATTAAAGGTGAAGTGAAAATTGCTCATGGATTTCTTATCGACATATTTGCCACATCTCAAACAAATCACGATGGTTATATTAAAAAGGCTTTAGGAGAAATCATTCCATCAACAAATATCGCCTTTTTTAAAAGAAAAATAGAAAAGTTTTCACATATGCTTCTATCTTTAAAAAATGATTATTATTATCCAGAAAGGGGAGATATTGCATTAATTATCTTTCCAAATCAACCCGTTAGAAGAGAAATTGTACAGGTAACTTTAGATTTATTAAAAACTCATTTTGAAATTCATTCTTACTTTTTATTAGAGGAGGAATATATTGTATTTATTTGTAAAGAGCCTAAATATGAGAAATTAATAAAAGAATTTGAGACTAGATTAGAAGATATTCCTGGAATAAGTTTTGCGAGGGCAAAAAGGTTAAGTGAAGTAGGAGTTAATTCAATAAATGATTTATTACAAAGTAATTCTAAAATATTAGCTGCGCAACTTAAGGGAATAGGAATAGTTTTAATCAATAAATGGAAAAGAAATGCTAAGATTTTATTGGAAAAAGAACAAGAGATTACTATAAAAGAGAAATAAATAAAAAAAAAGTTTTTTTTTGCGATTTCTAAAAATAAAAAGAATCAGTAAAAAATCTTTATCTTCTAACTTATTAATAATTTGATTAAATATCAATAGATCAATAGATTTTTGGTAAAATCTTTTATAAAACATTCAATATATTCAGAACCTAAAAATTCCTTAAATTTAAAAAACAAGTTAGAAAAAAATCAAAATTGAGGTGTATAAATTGTTAAGATTAAAAAAATCAGAAATAATTAAAAGGGTAAAAACTGCTCAATTTATTGGAAGACAATTATCTCGGTTAAAAATGGGACAGTCTTATTATTCTATTGCCGTTTCGACAGTAAGTGCAATATCTTTAATTTCTTTAGCTTTTAGAATAACATTTTGGATGTTAATTATAGTATTTCCAATCATTCTTCTGGGAGCATTCATAATCGGATATTTTTTGGATATTTATAATATTAATACGATGGATACGCTTAAATCAAATGAAATTACTCATAGGTTTCTTACTACTTCCGATATGAAAAATCAAGAATTTCAACTTCTTCAAACTGAAATTATCTTGGAGGCGATAAAGGCTATTCAAGAAGATGAAAAATTGGATCCTAATGTTCTTCTAGAGAAATATAAGAACTATTATAGAAAATGGAAATCACCAGAATTATAAATTTTTTTCTGAGATATCATAGAATTGAAGTTAATTTTTCAAATAAGAGGTTGGATATAAAATCGATAAATAATCCAAAAAGATCTCTTATCTTTTAAATTCAGATTCAAAAATACTTAATAATTTATTATGATTAGATTCATATTTCTTATTCTTATTTAATTCTTAGGATGGATCAAAAAACTCGAAATGAAGCTTTTAATGAATATATTAAAACACTATTTAATAGCTCTAGTTTTAAAGAACGAGCTATAGCTGCGCAAAACATCGGTTATTTAAAAGAAGGCAGAGCAATTAATATATTAGCTAGAGCTTTAAAATCTGAGAAAGATGATGTGGTAATCAATCGAATTATTGAAGCAATGGGCGAAATTGGAGACCCCAAAGCTACAATGTTAATTGTAGAGTTTTTAAAACAAGAAATACAAAAATCTGAAGAAGAACAAAATAAAACAAGATTATTCATAATTATAGAAAGTCTTATGAAAATTGGCGATAAAAGAGCGCTTGAGCATTTAGGGTTATTATTAGATTCTTGTCATAGTGATATTAGAAAATTAACAGAAGAAGCATTTGAGTGTATCGATCCAGAATGGAAACAAAATATTAAATCTATTTAAAGTAAAAAAACATTTAAAGTAAAGAGGAAGAAATAAAAATATGTCAGAAATTATTGGAAACTTGGCACAAACCGTAGAAGGATCCAAAAAAGACAGAGAAATCACTATTTTAACACTGTCTACATGCATGTGGTGTAAGAAATGCAAAGCTTGGTTAAAAGAACGTGATATTCAATACAGATATGTAGATGTTGATAAAATTGATTTCGAAGAAAAGTCGAAAATTCTTTCTTACTTGAAAGAGAAATACCAATCCAGAATTTCATATCCGTTTATGATTTGCGATAATGAATTTGTGATTGGTTATAACCCTGAGAAATATGAAGAATTAATGAAATCAGGAGGGAGTTAAAATGGACATGGAAACTAAAGAAGGAATGAAAAAGTATGTTGAACAAGTCTCTGAGAAAAATAATTGGATTTTAAACATGGATAGTAATACTTTTAACAATTTGATTGATGGATTAGTTGATAATAAAAGAAATTTAGGGTATCAATCATGTCCTTGCCGATTAGCTTCAGGAAATCGAGAGCTTGATAGAGATTTAATTTGTCCTTGCAATTATGCTTTTCAAGATATAAAAGAATATGGTGCATGTTATTGCAATTTATATATGCGTGAAGATTTTTATGAAACAATTAAAAAAGATTATATTCTTGTCCCTGAGCGTAGACCTGCTGAAAAGGAAAAAGCAGTTTTAGATTTTTTTAAAAAATAGATTATAATTACTTAAAATTCTCCTTTTTTTATCTAAATTCAATATGAAATTATTTTAGTTTTTTAATTATAAATAAAATCCTTAAATAACACAGTTACTCTTTGTAAAGTATGACAGATAATGAAATGTCAGATGACGAATTAGATGAAGAACTCGATAAAGCATTTAAAGAAAGTGAAAGACTGAGGGATCATTGTGGAACCCCTTTACCAAGCAATAAAGAAGTAGGAATACAAAGAACTGATGTAAAACTTAAAAAGGAATAGAAATTTTCTTTTTTTTAAATTTTTTTTAGTAAATCATAGATGATATTCTTTTAATATCAATTAATTGAGAGCGATAGTATGGTAAATGAGAGGATAAAAGGAAGAAAAAATTTCCCTACTGATGAAGTTGACCCAGAAAATTTTCTGAGTGATGAGGAAGTAAAGGATCTAATTATTAATAAAGATAAAATTAACTTTACATCAGATGATTATTATAAACTCTACAATTGTGTTCATTGTGGAGAATGTGAAACTGAAAATGAACGTATAGCTCTAAAACAAAAATATGTTGAAGATGGCAATACTTTTGAGGAAATAAAAGAAATGCGGGAAAATTTTGAGAAATACAGATCACCATATCCTACAAATAAAATGCGAATAAAAAGATTAGAAGAAATTCCAAAAAATTCAGATACTTTGTTTTTTATGGGCTGTCTTTCTACGATTAGAATTCCCCAGTATACCAACCATGTCCTTGAGTATTTACTTCAACAAGAAATTGATTTCACAATTTTGGATAAAGAGATTTGTTGTGGATGGCATCTAAAAGTCAGTGGGTTAACAGATGAATATGAGACATGTGCAAATGAGAATAGAGAAGTTTTCAATTCAAGAAAATTTAAAGAGATTATTTGTTTATGTCCTGCTTGCTTTCATCTATTTAAAAATGAAATACAAGGTTTAAATGCTGAAGTGAAATATATTGCTGATTATATTAAGCCTTTAAAAAACCAAAAGACAGGTAGAGTAGGTGTACAACATTTATGCCAACTGATTAATCGAGGAAAAATAGGAGTAGATAAATATATTGATAATATTCTTAAAAAAGCAGGATACAATGTTATAGATATTCCTCATTGGTGTTGTGGAGGCGGATCTGGATGGATGGGAAGAACAGATGTAATAGAAAAAATTGCTCGCAAAAGAATGACAGATTTTAATAGAGAAGATCTTGATTATATCACAACATATTGTCCCTCTTGTTGGTGGGTTTTACGCCGATTTAGTAAACAAAGTAAAATTCGCCCAAAAGCTGTAGATTTATTTGAATTGCTAATATAAGAATAAAGTGCATGTGAGTTTTTAATCTATAAGGATTTAAAACTTAATCTGCTTCAGGAATTTCTACTACAAAATTGCTTCCTTGATTATAATCATCTTTTACCCGATTTTCAACCCAGATTTTACCGTTATAGCTTTCAATAATCTTTTTTACCAGAGAGAGTCCAACGCCCATTCCTCTTACATGATTGTCTTTCTTATTCCCTTTTTGAAATATTGATTCTTTATTACTATCAATAATACCAATACCATTATCCTTAAACTCTATTTTAATATAATTATTATTTCCATGAGAAGTTTTGCTGATATCAATTGTAATCTTTATGGGTTGATTTTGGTTATATTTTATAGCATTATGTAAAATATTTTCAAACACATCTAAAAGAAAATCATTAGCCCTCGCAAATACCTTATCGAAATTTCTTTCATTTTTAATATCTAATTCCTTTTTTTGAGCACTCTTATGCGCAAATTGAATAGATTCATCTAAAACTTTATAAACATCAACATCTCGTAATTTAATTTCCGATTCCTCTAATTTAGAAAGTTTATACACGTTCTTTATTAACTTTACGCCTCTAACAATTTGACTGTGAATAATTTGAAAAAATTCCTCTATTTTATCTTGATTTTCTCCTTTTGCTCTTAACATTGAAATTAGTTCAGCGGATGATTTAATGTTATGAAAAATATTATTCATATCATGCGAAAAAACATCCTTAAAGAGTTCTGCTCTTTCATACGCCTCTCGATATCTATTTTCAGATCTTCTTAACTCTTGCTCAGCATGTTGATGTTCTGTAATATCTTTAAAACTCCACACGCGCCCTACTTTCTGTTCATCTTGAATTAAGGGACAAGAAAATTGTTCATAAATTCTCCCATCCTTAAAAAAAATCATATCATAAGCGTCTTTGGAAGTTTTTTCAAGATCTGTTAATTTTAAAAGGAAAACATCAGGATTATTAAGTTGTTGAAGCATATAGTTTAATACTATGTTGAAATCCTTTTTATCTACAATTTTTTCTGGGATACGCCACATATAAATAAATCGTTCATTCAAGTGCGTTATTTTACCATCATTATCAATAGCTATGATACCATCAGCTGTAGCTTCAAATGTTGCTCGTAATAATTCTTGACTCTCTTTTAATGCTTTTACTGCATTTAGACGTTCAATAGTGTCTCCTAAGGTTTGACCAAATATTCGCAAAATTACGAAATCTTTACCTTTCCATTGAATTGTCTCCGTAACTTTACTAAAACAAACAAATCCAGATATGGTCCCACCAATATAAATAGGGAAGGCTAAAAATGACTGGATGTTTTGAATTTCCATAAATTTTTTTACTGATTGAGCGCCATGAGATAAAGTAGAAACATCTCTGATATTAACAAAACTAATTTTCTCAACTTGGGCAATCCACCAGGAAATTATTCCTATATCTACATTTTGAAGGAAATTTTGCTGAGATTTAATTCCCTTGGCACACCATTCATGAGTATTCCTAAAAAACTTTTTAGTTTCATCAAAAAGGAAAAGCGAAACGCGATCTGCTTTAGAAGCAATTCCCATGTCTTCAAAGGATGAATTAATAACATCATCAAGATCTACTTTACCAACAAATCGAGAAGAGATCCCGGATATTACTTTTTCAAAATTTAATCTACTTTCAAGCGACATGAGAAGATTACTTTATATAAAATCTTAAATTATTAATTCTATTCTGATTAAGAATAATTAAGTAAGGCTCGATCTGAACATATGATAAAATAAATTAATTTAAATTTATTGAAAGGCAAAAAGTTGTTTTAAAGTTTTATAACTTCTTAAAATGCTATTTTGAAAAATTATTAAGAAATTTATTAAATCTGAGGTTTTTATAATATTTGAATAGTGTGGAAGATAACAAAATTCTTAATGAAAAACGAGCAAAAAAAGACTATAAAAAATTCACTTTAAAAGAATTTGGAGGAGCTTTCGGAGATTGGGGTACTCTAATTCCATTCATAATTGGATACATATCAATTGTAGGATTAAGTCCGGCGGGAATCTTCTTAACTTTAGGATTTACGAATATAATATTGGGAGTGAAATTTAATCTCCCACTTCCAGTTCAACCTCAAAAAACAATTGGGACCGTAGCTATTTCTGAAGGTTGGACACCAGACATGGTTATTTCCACAGGATTTGGAACTGGAGTTATATGGTTTTTTCTTGGTTTCTCAAAAAAACTTAATTATATTGTAAGTAAGGTTCCTATAATAGCAGTCAGAGGTATCCAATTAGGGTTAGCATTTATTTTAGGGTGGACTGGAATTTTATTATTTACTGAGAATATAATTTTGGGTTTGATTTCAATATCAATTATTTTATTGTTTATAAAGAATAAACCAATTCCCTCTGCTATAATTCTCACATTAGGTGGTGTGTTGCTAATGTTTATTACAGGGGTTGTTAACATCACAGATTTGGAATTAGGTATTCCGATATTGTCTTTCCGAATACCTACATGGAATAATTTTATATTCGGAATGTTATATGCAGGAATTGCACAATTATTTTTAACCTTGACAAATGTTATGATTGCTACTGTTGTATTGATTAAAGAGCTTTTTCCAGAGAAAGAAGGGATCGATGCTAACACTTTAGCATTCAATATGGGTGCTATGAATTTAATTAATCCCTTTTTTGTAGGAATGCCATTATGTCACGGTTCAGGAGGTCTTATGGCCCAATATGCTTTCGGAGCTAGAACTGGAGGATCTATGATTTTAGAGGGAATAATGGAATTGATTCTTGGATTATTTTTTTCTGAAACTTTATTTATTCTTTTTACTGAGTTTCCAATGGCAATTTTAGGAGCTATGCTTATCTATACTGCTTTTTTACTGGGAAAAATAGCTTTTAGAGATTTCAATATTAAATCATTCCCTATTATATTGATTTCTGCTATAATCTCCTATATATTTAATATAGCAATTGGCTTTCTTGTTGGTTTGATATTATATTTGATTTTTAGAAACTTAATTGAAGAGCATTAGGTAACTTTTGAATTATTAATATAATATTAGTAGATTTTATCCTATAACTATTCAGAAATATTTTTTTTTATAATTTAAATGAAAAATTCTTTTAAGTTTAAAACCAGATATTCATATTAGAGTGAATTATCAGGTGATTTTATGCTATTTTCTGAAAATGAAATGGATAACATAAAAAGAGAATTGAACAAATTGAAAGGAAAAGTGGTACTAAAACTATTTACTGATTTTAAAATGCAAGAAGATGGAACCAAAATTAGAAATTGCATGGCTTGCGAAGGAACTTATGAGTTATTAAAAACTTTAGAAAATTTATCTAATGGAAAACTAGAAATCCAAGAAATATCGATTGAGGAAAATAAAGATGAAGCAAATAAATTCAAGGTTACAAAAATACCTGCCATATTATTTGTAGATGAAAATGATAAAGAGATTATCCGATATCTAGCACATCCAACGGGCTCTGAATTTGTACCATTTCTTAATAGTATACAATATTTTTCAGGTGTCCGACCCTATTATGCGGATCAAATCCTAACTCACCTTAAAAAAATAAATAGGTCAAAGATGAAAATTTTTATAACTCCAACATGCCCTTACTGTCCAGCAACTGTACCAGTATTAACTCTTTTCGCCATTGTTTCAAAGGGGAAAATTACTGCTGAAGTAATTGATGTTAATATGAATCCAGATTTAGGATTGAAATACCAAGTTCAAGGAGTTCCTCATACTGTTGTAAATGAAAAAGAGCACATATATGGAATGTTTACACCTCAAGATTTATTGGATAAATTAACAAAAGGTCAACGAGACTTTGGAGGTATGTATGCTTAATTAATTTGTGGTGATTTTTGAAAATGTCTCAAGATGATAGATATAGAGAAATAATTAAAAGAGAAATGGCTAAATTAACAAAACCTGTTAAATTAAGAGTATTTACTTGTAAAGAGAAACAACCAAATGGTAGTCAGTTAAGAGAATGTATGGATTGTATTCAATTCATGGCTTTATTGAGAGTATATGAGGAAAATTCAAATGGAATGCTGACAATCGAGGAATTATGTATTGATGATAATCCCGAGTTTGCAAAAAAGTATGATATTTCAAGAGTACCAACTATCTTATTTATTGATAATGATGGAACAGAAATTATCCGATACTTAGCAGCACCTCAAGGTGGGGAAATTCAACCTTTCATCCAAGCAATATTTGCTTTTGCAGGTGCACAAAATTACTATGAAGCAACTATCAAACAAAATTTAGAACGAATCCAACCAAGCACCATTAAGATTATGCTAACAATGTCTTGTCCTTATTGCCCACAAGTTGCATCCATTGCAAATTTATTTGCAATTGCTTCTAAAGGAAAGATTCGGTCTGTTATTGTAGATATAATGGCTAACCCGGATATTGGGCAATATTATGACGCAGCCGGTGTTCCATATACAATAATTAATGATCAAAAAACTTTAGTTGGAATGGTTGGTCCAAATGAGATCTTAAGAGCATTGATTGGAGGTAATATTCACGTTCAATATTAATAATATTAAATAATTATATAACCGAGGCAAAAAAAATGCCAGCTTCATATATGTTTACAAAAATGATACGTGAGGGAATGAAAAAACTTACTGCACCTGTTAAACTAACAATATTCACAGACAAAAACGGTAACTCCCAAAATTATGAGTACACTATGTCAATTTTAGATGATTATAAAAAGTATTCTAATGGAATGCTTAAATTTGATGAATGTCAAATTGGGTCTAATCCAAATTTAGAAAAAAAATACAATATTGAACGAGTTCCAACAATATTATTCATCGATAATAATGGTCATGAACTTATTCGTTATTTAGCGGCACCACAAGGGAGTGAAATCCAACCTTTTATTCAATCTATATTAATATTTGCTGGAGCTTCCAATTATTATGAATCTGCTATTCAAAAGAACCTTGATAGAATAAATCATTCAATAATCAAACTGATGATTACTAACTCATGTGCATATTGCCCTCAGATGGTAAGTATTGCCTCACAATTTGCACTTGCTGCTAAAGGAAAAATTAAAGTTATTATAATAGATTTATTGGAAAATCCTGATATAGGAAACCAATATGATACTTCCAGCGTTCCTTATACTATTATTAATGAAAATGAACCGTTGGTTGGGTGTTATGGACCTAATGAATTTCTAGAGGAACTAGTGGAAGAGAAAATAATGTAATTATAGATTAAATTAATAATTTTTACAAAATATATAATAAAAGGAGGCAAGAAAAAGATGTTTAACATAGGGATGGAAGGGATTGATTTTGAAAAAACATACGAGCTTATTGTTTTGGGAGGTGGCCCAACGGCAATAGGGTGTGCCATTTATGCAGCTCGATTTGCAATGGATGTCTTAGTTATTGGTAAAACTTTTGGAGGTCTAATCGCAACAACTCACATTGTTGAGAATTATCCAGCTATTACTTCTATAAGTGGTCAAGGATTAATGGATATGTTTAAGGAGCATATGGATTCTCTCAAGATTCCCTATATCTCTGATGAAATTCGGAGTATTGAAAGAGTTGATGATCACTTTGAACTTAATTCATTCTTTCAAAAATTTAAAGCTTATTCGATTTGCATAGCAACAGGATCAGAACGGAGGAAGTTAGGTCTCCCTGGAGAAGAAGAATTTACGGGGAGAGGTGTTTCTTATTGTGCGACTTGTGATGGCCCATTTTATAAAGATAAAAAGGTTATCGTGATTGGTGGGAGTGATTCTGCTGCTAAAGAAGCTTTATTCTTAGCTCAAAGTGTAAAAAGGGTATATATTGTTTATCGAGGCGAAGAAATAAGAGCTGAACCAATAAATAAACAGAGAGTTTATGAAAATGACAAAATAGAGATTATTTATAAAACAAAAGTGGTAGAAATTAAAGGAGATACTACAGTAAAATCTGTAATTTTTGATAATGGAAAAGAATTTGAAGTAGATGGTGTATTTATTGAGATTGGTTCAATTCCTAAATCTGAATTAGCAAAAAGAATTGGAGTTGAAACAAATGAAAAGGGAGAAATTAAAATTAATCGCAAATCAGAAACTAATATTCCCGGAATTTTCGCAGCGGGAGATGTAGCTGATGCTCCTTTTAAACAAGCTATTACTGGTGTTTCTGAAGGAGTAATTGCAGCATATTCTGCCTTTGATTATGTTAAAGAAATGAATATTGAATATTAATTATTATTATTCTTTTTTAAAATAACCATAATACTATTTTAGTTGATTTCTTGGATTGATTTTTAATCTAAAAAAAGATAGAAAAAAAATGATTTATTCAACTTCTATTTCTATACTATGGAACTCGGGCTCTTTAAATGGGACCTCAATCTTTAGAAGACCATTTTTATAAACTGCTTTTGCTTTTTCTGGATTTATTGGACAACACATGGAATAGGAGCCAATATAAGTAGTATCTTCTGTTTCTCCTTTAATAAAAAAGCTATCTTCATGCATTTTAAGTTTAATTGTATCTTTTTCTACACCCGGTAATTGAATCTCGATTTTATAAGTATTATCTTCGTCATCCGCCCAAGAACATACTTCAGGAGACATTAAATATTTTTCAGTTTCTTTTACTTCAGTCATATTTTTCACCTTGAATGTAAAAAATACTAATTAATTTCTAATTAAATGCAATTTAAAGAACTGATTTAAAAGTTCTTTTTATAGAATATGAGAAAAAGCTAAATTCTTCCTTAATAACTAAATTAAAACCTACGATTTTTTTTAAATTATAAAACGTCATTAATTATTGATACAAGCAATTAACTATTGAAGTTTCAGTTGAAGTGATCCAGTACTCAAAATTTCTAATATTTTCTCCCAATAATCTTTGATTTCCCATTCCCTTTTTTGTTTTATTCTTTCAGAGATCTCTGTAAAGATATTTCTAATCTTAAATGAGTCAAAATAACTTAAAAAAGGAGCAATTACAGATAACATATATTGCTTTTCTCCATACCTTTCACTTTTATCAGGTATAGAATCGAAATAGATATACCCTTGTTTGTTGATATTTTCAATATTGAGTAAAATTCCCTGTGCTTTTGTAATTTTATCATGCCCATAAATAGATGTAGCAGCATGAAATAATTGTTTACCTATAGTATCAATAGAGATGATACAATCTTCATCAGATGGATAACTTTTCTTCAAAACTGGACCAGTGATATCATCCCAGTATACTAATAATAGACAAAACATAAGTTTCTCCTTTTCTTTAGAAAAAGGTTCTATTTTGATACTGGACGATGAGAGTAATTGATAAATTTCTTTGTTAATTAGATTTGATCTTATATTCCGAGTAATTTTTCCGGAAATTGACGCAAGTAAATCCTCTCTTTTAAACGGTTTTGTAATATAATCATCTACTCCTAATAGTTTTCCTAATCTAATATCTTCAGGAGTTGATTTTGCTGTAAGAAATAAAAATGGAATCCGATTCCATTGAGGATGAGATGATACGGATGAAAAAAATTCATAACCATCCATCAATGGCATCATAATATCACTTATGATTAGATCTGGAGCGGATTTCATTTCAGATAAAAGTTTTAATGCTTCTTTGCCATTAACCGCAGTTTTAGTTTTGTAGTCATTTTCTTCCAATAATACTTTTAAATGAAATGAGATATCTTCATTATCATCAACTATGAGTATTTCAGGTTGGATTTCAGATTTCATTTTGATTCGCATAATTGTCTTATAGTGAAAATATCAATTAAAATTATATTTAAATCTTAATTTAAACATTATCTATTCTTGGAAAAAAAATATAGAAGGTTGTTTCGTCTCCTAATTTGCTTTCAATAAAAATTTCTCCTTGGTGAAGTTCTATTATATCTTTTGCTATTGATAAACCTAATCCCGTTCCAGAAGTTTCTCTAGCATTTGATGCTCTATAAAATCTTTCAAAAATATGAGGGAGTTCTTGTTCGCTTATTCCTATACCACGATTTTTAAATTGAATTAAATTACCTTTTTTTCCATTAGAATTAAATTTACCTTTGTAATTTTCAATCAAATTTATTTTGATAGTTGTATTTTCATATGAATATTTTATTGCATTATCAAGAAGAATTCGAAAAACTTGATCAATCCTTTTAATGTCCCCTTTCATTTTTATATCTTCATTAATATCAATTTGAAAAGTAATGTTTTTCTCTTCAGCAAATGGAGCGAAGAATAATTCCAGATCTTGTAATAATTTTAAGGGATTATAGTTTTCCAAATTAAGTTCTATTTTTTTTTCATCAATTTGCGATAGCATAAGAATATCTTCTGATAAATCTTTTAGAAGTGAGAGATTTCTTTCTCTTGTCTCAATCATGTGGTTTTGTAGTTTAGGGGTTAACGAATCTTTTTTTTGTTTGTATAAATCTAAAGACATCATTAGAACAGTTATAGGCGTCCTCAATTCATGAGAAACTGTCGATATCAAGTTTTTAATTCTTCTTTCTGCTAAAATCCTCTCTGTGATATTAAGACCATAAATATTAAGATATTTTTCTTCAGCAATGGGGGTTATAGTAAAGGAAAAAAATTCGGTTTTTAGTTCAAGCTCAACTTGTTGAATTTTTTGAGTATGAAAGACTTCCTCTATAAAGTTATTTAAATGAGAAGGTATTTTATCCCCAATTTCAATATTAAACAATTTTTGACCAGCATCATTTATATATAAGACAATTTCATTACTAACTCTTAATATTGGATTTGGATTTTCCGAAGGAAATTTTGCAATGCTTTTAATTTGCTCTTCTGCTTTTCTACGTTCAGTTATATTTCGACCAACAGCGACAATATAATTAATCTCTCCTTGATCATTAGCAATAATCGAACCTAAATATTCAAAAGGTATTTTTTTCCCCTGTTTTGTAATTAACTCCATTTGAACTATAGTTTTACCAGTTTCTATGGCATTAAATATAGCCTTTTCAGATTTTTTTAAATCTTCTTGGTTGTAATAAGAATCAGGTGCTTTCATAGAACCTATTTCCTTATCTGTATACCCACTAACCTCATTAAAAGCTTTGTTCCATCTTATTGCTTTACCTGTTGTTGGGTTGAACACGAAAAAAGTATCTATTTGAGCATTTAATGCAGTTGTTGTAAAATTCTCACTCTCTTTTAACCTTTTGAACAATGTATTTAAGGGATCTTCAAGTCCTTTTTTGACAATTGCTAAATAAATGAAGTAAAAAGAGACAATTTTAAAAAGGTGGCCTATTAAATTAGATAAATCATATGTGCCAACATATAAAGTAAAAGCTAACTCCGCTGCCATAGTTGATATAATCGAAAACATTTTTAGACGGAATGTTGTTAAATTGAGCTCTTTTCTATTTTTATGTAATATTATTATTGAGCCTGCTAAAATTCCAATAATAATATATTCGCTGATTTTTTTAAATGCAGTGAGACCGATCCCCTCAATATAGCAAACGGGAAAAAGCCTAGCAAAAATTAATATTACCAAAAGAGTAGTAACAACAGAATATCCAATTACTAGATCATTTGGATTAACTTTTTTATACATTAAGAGAAATGCTAGGAGAAATGAACCTGCTTGAAGATATCTAGCAGCAATCCATAACGAAGTAGGTAAATTTGAGGTATATCCTTTAAAGATATTCATCCCTGTATATGCTAATGTATGGATTAGATCAATTGACCCGATAAATAATAAGCTGACACCTAAGACTAAAAATACTGAGCTCTCTATATTCTTTCGAGTATTCCAGCCTATCGCAAAAATTCCAAAGGCTATGACGACACTGAATAACTCTGCTAATGTATGAAATAAAAGGTAGCTATAGAAGTTTGTAAGAAAAATAAGAAATAATAGTAAAGAAAATATGATTAAATTTAAAGTATAATTTATTCTACTCGAGTTATCCTCTTTTTCTCTTTGCGACAACATTTAGTTATGAGATATTAATATAGTTTTTTTTCCGATAATAATACATTTTCATTTCTAATATATATTAATACTCAAATAATAAAAAATTGCTAAAATAATAAAATTTAAAGATATCAGAGGACTTTTGTTTTTTCAAAGAGCGCATATATTGTCGTTTTATTTAAGGAAAATGTAAAATTTGGTGGAAAAATTTCCTTAATTTTCAAAATAAAATCATTAATTACATTTTCGTTCAAATTGGAATCAAAAATTAAATCTGGATCAAATTTATGTAAGAATACTGAAAAATCAATCTTATTCTGTTCCTTAATTGAACTTATTACTTTTTTTAGATATTTAAGTGCATTATCGTAAAGTTTAGTATCTTGAATATCAATTACATATATAATTTTATGAGTTCCTTTAACTAATTTCTCGAAATCATTAAAATATTCGTCAAAATAAGTTTCTTGACCCCCAAGATCCCAGATCGCATACTTTGAATTTAAGGCTTCAAATAATTGGACATCGAGACCTTTTGTAGGCATTGGATTATTAAAAGCAGATATCGCTTTGATACCCTTCAAACAATTCAATATTGAGGTTTTCCCGCTATTATGTAATCCAATAAGTACTATTTTTATTGATTGTTCGGATAAAGCCTCTTCTTTTTGCGATTTCATATTTTTTTATATTTTTGAATAAACTCTAATATTAAAAGGTTAAGATAAGGTTTCATTTCTATCAATATCTATTAAATCTTTAAGCTTCTCTGTGTTAATATCTGCAACTGTTGAATTAATATGAGAAAGAAGTGTGAAAATATCATTATTTTTTATCTTATAGTATTTTATATTGTCTTTTTTCTCAAATTCTATTAAATTATTGTCAACGAGCATGTTCAAATGTTTAGATATTGTTGATTGAGATTTTTCTAATTCTTCTTGAATTTCTGATGAGTTTTTTTCACTAGTTCTTAATTGATCTAATATTTCTAGTCTTGTTAGATCTGCTAATACTTTTAAAAACTCAACTGTGTATTTTCTTAATTCGCTCATTGATTGTTAAGAATATTCTTTTTGCTAGTTTTTAAAGCTTGTTTTAATGGATTATTAATATTTTTATAATAATACAAGTGACACAAAAGTTTAAATATTATAGTATCGTAATATTTATATATCGCGATACCGCGATGATCGAATACATTATCCAAGATTATATTTATAATATCCATTAAAAAGTGAAAAGAATATGTTAAGTGAAAAAATAGGTATTGATGATATAGATTGTCAAATAATGGATTTAATTCAGAAAGAACCGAGTTTAACTCATACTCAAATAGCAGAACACGTTAATCGAAGCCAACCGACTGTAGGAATGCGAATTAAGAAACTTGAGAAATTAGGTGTATTAAAATATCAAGCGGGAATAAATATTCGCGTCGCCGATCTATATTTTGCCCGAGCAGATCTTCAAACAAAAAATCCGAAAAAAATCTTAAATATCGTAAAAAATTGTCCTTTTATGCTTACCGCATTTACTCTCTCTGGAGATACAAATATTAGCATTATAATAGCAGGATTATCATTAAAAGACCTCGATCATGTAGTAAATCATCATTTACGAGGTAATCCAGAAGTTTATAATGTTCATATGGATATAATTGAAGATGTTGTTGATGATTTTGTTTTACCAATAGATTTAAACTTCGATTATTCTAAAATTGAATTAGAGAACTATTGCTGTGGGAAATGTATTGAATAATTACACAGAGTATTATAGTCTTAAATTCGAAAATAGTTAATCTATTGTTAAAGCTTTAAATTTACAAGCAGTAGTACAGATGTGACATTTAACACACCTATCTTCACGTTCTTCCACTACTTTGCATTTAGGAGTAGAATCTTTATTGATTACTTCATATATCCCTCTA
>JBHLPW010000023.1:0-65888 GCA_048939015.1 Promethearchaeota archaeon | reverse complement strand
GCATTGCACTATCTTAGAAAAGCAAATATTCAGAAAGGACAAACAGTACTAATCAGAGGGGCTTCTGGAACTATAGGTACTGTAGCAATACAGCTTGCTAAGTACTTTGGGGCAGTAGTTATTGGAGTGGGTAATCCCAAGAGTTTAGAAGTGATGAAATCTATTGGTGCTGATGAAGTAATCGATTACACTAAAGAAGATTTTACCCAAAATGGTATTACTTATGATGTAATTTTTGATGTGATCGGTAAGAGTTCTTATTCAGATTTTCAAAAATCTTTAAAGAAGAATGGCATTTATCTATTAGCTAATCCTCAGTTGAAATTGATTAATCGAGAAAAGAGATCGGCAATCAGTAGCGGTATGAACTATATATCTGGAAATATTGACAACAAAACCGAAACGATTGAAGAATTTAATTTCCTCAAAAAACTTATTGAGGAGGGTAAGCTAAAATCAGTTATAGATAGAAGTTATCCGCTGGAACAGATTCCAGAGGCTCATAGGTATGTTGAAGCAGGGCAGAAAACAGGTAATGTGGTAATTACAATGGTTTAAATTTTCATTAAGACTCTTTGAAAACTTTGACAATAGTCTTGCAGGAAATTTGAAATAAATTTTTAAAAAATAGAGATAATTTTAATTAATTGTAAATTCTTTTTCTGATCCTTCTGTAGATACCAGTTAAACAAAAGATTATCATCCCTAAGGTTAATAAGAGATTGAATCCATAAATTTGATGGGTTTGAGAAATTGGAACTGATAAGTTGTTATAGGTGTCACTATAAACTAGAAGTGTACCATCACTACATTCAAAATAGTATGTATAGTTAAAACGTGCTGGAATTAGTGATGTGGAGAATTTGAATGTACAACCATCAAAAAAGTTATTATCAGACACATTATCTTTTATCATTGAAACCCAAGTCCCATTTATTATCACATGAACATAACTTGGGGGGTCATTATCAATATCAGTATAAATAACACTAAATTCGAAATTAGTATTTGGATTTCCAATCTTAGGACTAACTGTGCCATCGGTTAATGTAGGTTCATGATCGATAGGAACGATTGGAGCGCTTTTTACTTTCCCTAGAAAAATATCATAACCAACAGTACTAATATTATTTATAATCCCCGTTATGTATACATTATTAGATGAATCTACTATTATATCAAAACCTCCAGTATCAGGAAAATCAGTTAATTTTCTTTCTAATAGTAAGTTTCCGGAATTATTATATTTTAGATAAAACAAGCTATACTTTAAAGAAGTTTGATTAACTATTGCCCCAGTAATATAAATAACATCTTGAGAATCTAGAGTAATACCCCCTCCATAATCATATTCATTAGTTCCCCATGTTTGATTCCATTTATAAATTCCACTATTATTAAAACAAACCAAGACAACATCAGCTGTTTCTGAAACTGTATTATTTAACGAACCTATAGCATATATATTATTTAGTGAATCTAAAGCGATTCCACTTCCAGCTATAAAGTTAGAATTGTCCCAAGTATTATTCCATTGATGATTTCCTTCACTATCATAACTAACTATAAGCATTTTCGAAGATCCTACACTAGAATTTGATTCAGTACCAATAATATAAACATTATCCGAAGAATCATATATGATATCAGAACCAATTTCACTATTTTTCCCATCAAATATTTCATGCCACTGGTAATGTCCTGAGCTATTAAATTTAACTACAAAGAGGGCACCGCCTATACCCCCAGTCTCCCCAGTAACGTATATATTATCTGAATTATCGATAGTTAAATCCCATACCTGTGCATAACCAATACCTCCCCATGATACATTCCATTTGTATTTCCCAAATTTATCATATTTTACTAATGTCAAATTATAATTTGACTCATTAAAAACACCAACTGTAAAATAAATATTATCTTGAGAATCTAATCCCATGCCAGATCCTATTTCTAATTGATTTGTAGGATACGAGATATTTAATTGAAGTTGCCCATAGGTATTATATTTTAGAATAAGATTACGTTCATTGAAACCACCACTTTTGTACCCTGCAACATATATATTATTAGAAGAGTCCAATGCAATTTTCATTCCCCATTCACTTGATCCATTATCCCATGATGTACTCCATTCAAAAACATCTGAAATATTTGCAGATAGTTTAGGATTAAATTCAAGATTTTGTTCCAAATATAGGATATTAGATGGAAATATATTGGAATCTATCAATGCAATGCTGCTAGTAAGAAAATTGAAGAAAAATAACATTAGGATGAATATTTTTTTTTTCATAAAATCACAATATCAATGGATTTTGTTTAGATTATGTAATTTATTTATTCATAAAGAAAAGATACATTTAAAGTAGATCATTCAAGTGATATTATGAATAATCTAAGCTATCCACTCTGAATTTTCTCTAAGACAGCATCTTCAATTAGTGTTGAGTTTTCTGAATTTCTTACCACAAAAGTAAGATAAGCTTTTTTTATATCTTTTCTCCTTTCAAGTTTTCGAAACATAGTGTAAATATCAGTTAAACTTTTTCCATATACGAATAGTACAATCGAAGGCGAAACAGAACCTGCGTTTCTCCAATATTTAATTGATTGATCTTCTTTAATTTTCAAATATATTTGTTTTGAAGGTCCAACAGTTTCTAAAGAAATCACTGCAGGTATAGCTCCCGAAATAGCTTCAAAATTAATTTCTGGGATAAATGAGACTAGTTTCATATTTACCATTCTATTGATTCTCCGATTGACAGTCTTTTCACTAATATTTAATGCTTGAGCTATTTCTTTTTTAGAAGCTCTACTATTGTTTAATAAATAAAAAATAATTTGCCAATCTTTTATTGAATAAGGAATATCCAGTGGAAAATGAACTCTTGTTTCTGTATAACCGTGTAATTCAGCTCCTGTATTTAAGATGTTGTTTATAATCTCCTCAAGGTGTTTAGCATCTTTACAAAAGAAGGATATTGTTAATGTTCCATCAATTTGTTCCCACATTCGATAGATTTCAGAAATAAGTTGAAGATCTCGAAAAAGATCAATGGATTTTTTCTCCTCTAATGGACCTACCGAACCAATATAATGTCTAAATCCCAAAGAATTATAGTTGAATTGTACTGTAAAACGCTCAATGACATTCTCTTTGATTAAACTATCAATTCTATTTGATATATTTCGTAATGGTAATTTTAGTTTTTCAGCTATTTTAGAGTATGAGATACGACAGTTCTTATCTAGTATTTTTAATATTTCGAAATCCTTTTCATCCACTATATGTCCCATTTATGTGTAGTATGGTAAAAAAATGGACATTATTAAATATAAAATTTCGCTTTCTTTACTCGTTTTTTACAAAATTCTTTAAATTAGATTACTATTTATTATAAAATAATTTATTTTATTAATTGAAATTTAGAATTAACTTGTTATATTTGAGTAAAGATGACTAAAGATTATGAATTAACTACTTGTGGTTTAAGTTGTGATTTATGTGATAGTAATACTACCAAACTTCAAGATTCTGCAAAATATTTGTATAAGATGTTTGAAGACCCGATGTTCCAAGGACTTATCTTAATGTTTAACCCTGAATTTAAAAAAGAGAATTTTACAGGATTTAAAGAGACTTTGGAAATTTTAAGAAACTATCCTCTCTGCCCAGGTTGCCAGGATAGGACGGATTGTGTGATTAATCAATGTGCTAAAGAAAGGAATGTTTTAACATGTGGTGAATGCGAATTCCTTGACTTAAAAGCAGGAATATGTAAATCAGTTCCAGAACAACCCAAATCGTCTATGATGCCACCTGCTCCAGTGTTTTTTCAAATCCTTTCAAAAAGATATAAAAACTGGAATGTAGAGAATTTTAATGCAATTAAGAAAGGGCAAAAAGATAAAGTCAATTCAAAAATAAAAGAAATGATAAATGAGGGAAAATCTAGCAGGGATCTTATCGATTTTTCTGTAAACCTATTTGAGGCAAGGAAATAATTCAATAAAAACAAGGAGATCTAATATATATGGATATTGATATTGTTTCAAGTGACATTCAAGAAAAAATAAATAATGAAGCAGAATGGGTTAAATTACTTCCTAAAGATCCAAGGCAATTCCTTATTGAGTGTGGAGAATCATTTTCAGTCTATCGAACATTGACTGATCTATTTGATTTACCCCTCGATCATCCTGAAGTCAAATTAGCTCATAATAATGTATTAAAAGATCTTAATGTTAATTTTCTATTAGATCACCTTTCAGATTGGGAAAGAGATCTTACAAAAGCACATAATAAAGCAGATTATCTCCCTAATCAGTTATGGTTATTATTAGACTGGGGTGTAAGACCAGAAGATGATAAACGGATGCAAAACGCAATTGATAAAATCCTATCACATCAAGATGAAGATAATGGGCAGTTTCTTGCATATATTGAAGCATATGATCGAAAATCCAAAACAAAATATCCAATGTGGTCAAGTGCTTTATGTGATCATAACCTCATAGTGTCTGTACTATTATTAGCAGGATTAGAGAATGATAAACGTGTTCAATTTGGTCTTAAGAGAATGAATGAGTTATTAAAAGATACAACTCAAGGAAAAGGATGGAAATGCGAGCCATGGCTTTATTACAAGCGTAGAGGACCTGGAAGAGTAGATGATATATGTCCTATGATTGTTGTTGACGCACTAAGAGGGTATTGGGTGATAACTAAAGATAAATGGCCTGAAGATCTACTGGAATCAGGATTAACTTTATTAAATTGCTGGAGTAAAAGATCGGAAGAAAAACCTTATATGTTTGGTCATGGTAAGAAATTTCGTTTACCCAGAGCTCCATTTTTTTGGTATAATATCGGCACGATTTTAGATTGTACCCGACATTATCCTACATTGGTGAAAACACGAACTTTTCGAGAATTGGCTGCAGTAAGCCTACTAAATTTCACCACAGATGGAGTTTTTATTCCTCAAACAGTCTATCTGTATTTTAAGGAGTATTCCTTTGGGCAGAAAAAAGAGTCTTCTCCTTGGATGACTTTATTTCTTTCTCGCATTTATAAAAATGCGGTTGAATACGACCCTCAATTTGTTGAAACTGTAAAAAAGATTGACGGAAGTAGCTTAAAGGGCTCTAAAGGGGGTCCAAAAACTAAGTAATAATATTAGTATAAAAAAGTATAAAAAAAAGAAAACTGTTTGGTTAATTCTTTAATCTCTTGGTAATACAGCTCCAACAATTCCCAGTATTCCTCCCGCTAATAAGAGATAATTCCCTAAAGATACTGATACTCCATATGCAGTTGGTCCTATCACCAGGTTGAAGGGAAATGCTCCCAAACCCTCGCTTGAAAATGGAGAAATATAGCTTATGATATTTGGAGGAACACTAAAAGAACCAAATAAAATAGCGAGAGCCATTCCAATAGGTAGGAGGCTCCCAATGATGCCTACTGCACGATTTTTAACTCCAAGTAATATTAAAAGTCCTGAAATCAAGAAAAATATCATTACACCCGCAACAATATAGAGAACGAAACCCGGAACTCCTGAGCCCCAACTAGCAGCGATAGCTTCAGCATTACCAATTGTATCTAGTAAGCTTATAAAGACTCCTACGCCATGGCCATAATAAAGAGTCCCAGCTACATCTACTACAAACCATGAAAAGGCAAAAGTTGCTACTAAAGTAATGATTCCACCAATGATACTTAAAAGTTTTCCTACTTCCATTTTTATTACACCAATTTTTTTATTGTTATACAACATGTGTTATATAAAAGAATTTAGCTAATAAATTATAAATTTGAATGATAGCTATTGAATAATTACGCTTGTATCTAAATTGTCTAATAGGGTTATTCTCTTCTTTCTTTTTGGCAGTTTGGGCAAAAAAAGCTACGTCTTCCTGAAATATCTAAATATGCTAGTTCTTTATTACATATTGGGCAGTGTTCTTCTTTCTTGCGGTGAGGAATAATAAAATCATCAGGATAAGTACTGAGATCACCTTCCTTCTCTATACCAAATTGTAGAACCTCTTTTATATTAGTAAATAGTTTATTTATTTTTTCTTCGTCCAAATTATCTAATTTAGACTTAGGGTGTAATTTTGTTCGAAATAATATTTCATCAGAATAGAGATTTCCAATCCCTGCGATAAAACTTTGATTCAATAATGCATTTTTGGCAATTGCACTTCTTCTTTTTAAAGCTCCTTGGAAATCTTTAAGACTCATTTTAAAAGCATCGGGTCCTAATTTTTTCTTCTTAATGAAATCTTCTATCGATTTGGAGATTTCGAGTCTTCCAAACATTCTTTGCGAAGTATATGCCAGATTAAAACCATTTTCAAATTGAAATATGACTTTACTGAATTTAGGTTCATCATCTTCTTTAGAATAATACTCTAAATCTCCTGTCATTCCAAAATGCATAATAAGATAATTTGGATTTAGATAAATAAAGAGATGCTTACCATGGCGAGAGGTTGATTCAAATTGTTTATTGACTATACTTTTTTTGAAGAAGTTATCACTCGTATTTAAAACTCTGTTATCAATAATTTTAACTTTAGTAATAACTTGTTTTAAAGAAGTATTATCGAAATAACGTTTAAATGTTTCTACTTCAGGAAGTTCTGGCATAATTTTAATTAGAAGTGGGTTTAAAAAACTTTAAAATTCAGATTTGATATAATTCAGTTGTAAGATATCTTTCTCCAGTATCGCAGATTATTACAACTATGTTCTCTCCTTTCCCAAAATCTTTTGAAGCTTCATGTATAGCGGCCCAAACATTTGCTCCAGAAGATATTCCCGCAAAAATTCCCTCTAATCTAGCTAATTCTCTAGCGGTTTCTAAAGCATCTTGATAATCTACTGTTATAACTTTATCGATAATATCTCTATTTAATACCTCTGGAATGAACCCCGCTCCAATTCCTTGAATTTTATGTGGTCCTGGAGCGCCTCCAGATAATACAGGTGAATTTTTCGGTTCTACAGCATAAACTTTCAGTCTGGCACCAACTCTATCTTTTAAAATCTCCCCAACTCCTGTAATCGTTCCACCAGTTCCTACACCAGCCACGAATCCATCGATTTGCCCTGCTAAATCATTAAAAATTTCCTTAGCTGTTGTCCTTCTATGAATCTCAGGATTAGATGAATTCTTAAATTGTTGTGGAATGAAAACATTATCCTTTTCTTCGGCTAAATCTTCAGCTTTCTGGATAGCACCTTTCATACCTTCCGATGCAGGAGTTAATTCGATATCTGCACCATATGCTTTCAAAATCTGGCGTCTTTCCACTGACATACTATCTGGCATTGTAAGGATTAATTGATAACCTTTCGCAGCACATACTAAAGCTAGTCCAATCCCAGTATTTCCAGATGTGGGTTCTACAATAATAGTGTCTTGAGATATTAATCCTTCTTCTTCAGCTTTTTCAATCATCGCCATGGCAATCCTGTCTTTCACACTACCCCCAGGATTAAAATATTCTAATTTTACATAAATGGAAGGTTCGATATTCTCGGTGATTTTATTTAATTTTACTAAGGGTGTTTTACCTATTGTTCCGATTATACTATTATATGCTCCCATATTCTAAATTCCCTCCCCATATTCTCCATAGTAAATTTCAATATCATCTTTTTTCCTTTCATTTTCTCCAAGAATTTTATTCTCTAATTCTTTTATTCTCTTATCTAAAGTTTTTATTGTGAGGGTAAGAGGATCAGGTAAATCACCATGACGTAAATCTATTTTCTCAATTTTTCCCCTTTCTCTTGAAACCACTTTGCCAGGTACACCTACTACTACTGAATTTGGAGGTACATTGGTTACTACTACAGAATTAGCTCCGATTTTTACATTATCCCCAATCTTCACGGGACCAAGAATTTTTGCCCCTGTACCTACAACAATATTATCACCTAAGGTTGGATGCCTTTTTACAGGAGCAATATTAGTACCACCTAAAACGACTCCAGAAAAAATTGTGACATTGTTTCCAATTTCTGAGGTTTCCCCAATGACACAACCCGTTCCGTGATCTATAAAAAATTCACTTCCAATTTCTGCACCGGGATGTATTTCTATACCGGTTAACTCTCGTGCAATCTCAGATATATATCTAGGGATAAATGGCATTCCAATCTTCCAAAAAAAATGTGCTATACGATATAAAAGAATCGCTTTTATTCCCGGATAACTTGTTAATACTTCAATAAGAGATTTTGCTGCAGGATCCTTGTAAAAGGCAACTTTTACATCAGAAATGAAAAAATCTAATATTTTTTGCAGAAAAATATCACATTCTTTATGATTTAGATCAGTAATTTTGAAATTTAAACCTAAAACGCATTCTGCACAAAAGCCATTCTCATTTTTATCCTCTTTACCAATTCTTTTTCCACAATTTAAACAATGTAATATTTCTTCTTCTTCCATTTGAATCAATTTAAGCTTTATTGAACCAAATAATTTATATACTTATTAAATGTTAGTTATGAAAATTTGAAAAAATTTGTTATTATATATAATAAATTATGTAAACCAAGAATACTTCTAAAAATTTTTTATGAAAGTTAGAAAAGATTTGGAGACAATTTATAATCAAAGATTGGTCTATTGAAATTTCTAATAGAATACTCCTTTTCATATAGTAAAATAGAATGCATTTTTAATATAAATAAAATAAGAGGTTATACTTATGAAAAAGATTTGGATAATTCATAACTCTGAGCATGGAAATTCTGAAAAGATTTCAAAACAACTTACTGAAGGTTTAAAGGATGAATATGATGTTAGTGTAGGTAGTATTAGAAATACTCGACCAGAAGATATTGCTAAAGATGAGCCTTATGGTTTGATTATAGCTGTTCGAATCATCGCTTTTTCTTCTGATAAAGAAATGAGAAACTATATCGGTAATTTAGATAGTGTTATAACTAAACCGTTTTCTAAGGTCGCTTATTTCGCAACTCATGCCTTAAGTTGGAAAAAGATGTTTATAAAAAGTATGAAAAAGACTCTTGATAAGGTTGGATGTGTTGAGGATGTCTGCCCAGAATATCTTGAAGTAAGAATGCAAGGCGCTGAAGGTCCCGCGAGGGAAGGTGCAGATGAAAAAGTTTCAGGATATCTTAAAACATTAAAAGAATTTCTCAACTGAGATATTTAATCACTATTTACATCAAAATATCTTTTTTTTTAACGGATTACACTATTCTATAATCCTCATCATCTTCAGGTACATTTCCCTTTTGTGGATAGATACGATGACGATATTTCTCATCTTTCTTTAAAACAACTCCGTATTCTCTAATTCCACGTTCATTATCTTCAGATTTATTTTTCTTTCCTTTTGTAGATTTTTCCTTTTTCATCCTAATTTGATATAAATAATTATCTTTTTTATAATTAGTCCAAGAAATTGTTATAATATATAATTATAACTTTTTTGTAGTTTACTTTTATCCTTTTTAATATGAATGAGCTAAAAACAAGACCTAATAAGAAAAATGTTAAAGAATATTTGAATAACGTTGAAAATAAGCGAAGACGAGAAGATAGTCTTGAAATCTTAAAAATAATGAAAGAAGTAACCAAAGAGGAACCAGTAATGTGGGGTGATAGTATCATAGGATTTGGGAAGTATCATTATAAATATGCAAGTGGTCGAGAAGCAGAATGGTTAGCAACCGGTTTTTCTCCAAGAAAACAATCACTCACAGTGTATATAATGAATGGTTTTGATAAATATAATGAATTACTCGGTAAATTAGGAAAACATAAAACTGGTAAATCTTGTTTGTATATTAATAAACTCGAGGATATAAATATTCCCGTTTTAAAACAGTTGATAATAGAATCAATGAAATATATAAAGGAAAATTATTAATAGAAATTAGAAAATTGCATTCTTTTTATTGAATTCTTACTCCTTGCATTTTTAGAGCTTGCTGAACAGTTGAGATATGAACCTGTCTACATGTTACATTATCTTTAATCGATATTGCAGCAGCCACTCCAGCACCCTGACCTGTAACTGTACAACAACACATTTGTCTAGTCGCAGCGTGGGATATTTTATCTCCAGCAACACATCGTCCTGCCACAAGGAGATTTTCCACCTTCTGTGGAAGAATTATCCCATATGGAACATGAAAATACCTACCTGTTTTAGGCATAATTGCTAAACCATATCCATCAATAAATTCTGGACAAATACCAATAGAATCTTTAAATCGGGCTTGGTTTCTAACATCGTGTTCAGTAATATTATATTCCCCTATGATCTTTCTTGATTCTCTAGTTCCTAAGGATGCACCTATTGTTCTCAGTCTAGCTTTTTTAAATCCAGGAGTATATTTCTTTAAAGCTTGAACTGCCCATTGAACTCGTTTCCTCCCTTCAATTTCAGCCTTAGTTAGATCCCAAACATCTGTAGGGTCAATATTAGTCATATGAATTCCATTAAATGAGGTAATCTCTCCTGCATCAGTATAATTTGTCCAAAAGCTTTCTATATTAACATCTTCTGGAATTTCTCCAGCATCTTTTGCTTTCATGAATGGCTCAACGAGATATGTACTAAAGGAAGTTTCATCTTGAGTTTCACCCCAATCTCCTATTCTACCAGGATTTAAATATATATACATCAAAAACTTACCAATATTTATACCACTACAACCAAAATTGACTGTTACTTCCATCAATTCATTTTTTTTATTC
Source organism: Promethearchaeota archaeon (assembly GCA_048939015.1). GTDB lineage: Archaea > Asgardarchaeota > Lokiarchaeia > Sigyniarchaeales > SOKP01 > Loki-b32. Next base: position 55,119 of record JBHLPW010000023.1, on the reverse strand, counting down.
TTCCGAAATGGTACTTTAGCATGGTAAGCTATATCAGCATCTCCAGAAGCATCAATTACCCGTTTAGCCATGATTGCTTGTCTTCCTGATTTACTCTCTGTAATAACACCAATAATTTTATTACCATCCATAACCACATCTACAGCAGAACAGTGTAATAATGGTGTTACGCCCGCCTTTTGAACCATAGTGTCTATCACATATTTAAAGATTTCTGTATCTAAGATTTCATAGGTAGGTTCCCCATTAACCATCAATCCATCTTGTTCGATTGTCTCTATCATTTCTTTATTCTTGATATTTCCAAAAACATTTATACTGCCACCCATTTCTTTTGCTTTTTGTTCAAATTCCACACCAATGCCTCCAGCATCTATAGTTTCCGCATAACGATACCAGGCAATAGTTCCTATCATAGATTGTGTTATTACCCCTCCAAAACATCCATATCTTTCTACTAACATGGTGTCAACGCCTTCTCTTGCCGCCGCTATGGCAGCAGAAATACCAGCAGGTCCACCACCTATAACTAGAACTTCAGTTTCAGCTAAAATTGGAATCTTCCGTTTTTCTTCTTCAATATAACTCATAAATATAATCTCCTTCTAATTTTTTAAGGTTTTAACAAGGTATTACAATAAATCTTATTATAATATTAAAATTTTTTATTATTTATAATGAATTTTTCCATTGTTTTTCAATAAACCTAATATATATCGCAACAATATTTAGTAACTTGTTTTTTATTATTATAAGAATAGAGAATTCGAAGTACTATGAATAAGAAGCGAGAAAAAATTAAATGTCCCGTTTGTGGTTTTGAGTTTATTCCAGAATCATTTCATTATGAAAAGACTCATTTTGATGATTTTGAAACTAAAGGTGAACTAATAGAATTTCCAAATGGTAAACACCAACTTGAGCTTAAACCATTTACCTCATTTCGGGGTTCCTACGTGACATATTGTCCTGAGTGTAGATATTTAATTAAATTTGCAGTAGAAATAGGAAAAAAAGAACTAATCGAAGATCCATCCCGAATAAAAAAGCTGGTGGCAATGAGGGAATTTGGGAAAGCATATAAATATCAGTTTGACTTATTTGAAAAACCCTTTATGGATTATTCTGATTATTTTATTGAAAAAGTAGACAAAATTAAAATGAGCATTAAGGAAACTTTGGATAAAGTTAATTTTGCCCATTGGGGAACATCCTATAATCAATGGAAAGAGAATAAATCTATTGATTCATTCAAATTTCTAATTCACTTCTACACGACTTTAGTAGAATATTTAGATTCCCAAGTTGAAGATCAGAATAATAAAACGGTTGTTCAAAAAATAGAAGAACTCAATTTACCTCAAAACCTTGAGATTTTAACTAAAAATGTAGGAGAATTGAGAAATAAAATATCACATGAATCATATGAATTAAATGAAGAGGAAGAACAACTAGTTGAGAGCACATTTACTCAATTTATGCGATATTTAATAATCAAACAACTGACTCCTTTGAAATTAGACAAAATTAAGATTGAACCTGAATATGACTTTATCGATATTAATAAAGTGAATTATGAAATCCAAGATTTTTTAAGTGTTTATTTAGGGAAGCTTTTACATATTAAAGAATTCGAGACAATGTTCTTGATTCCATTATTAGAAGAACTCGGAGTCAGTCATCCCGAATATGATCACTGATTACTATTTGTGAAATCCTCTGTTATTCAATACTAATAATTAATATTAGATAAATGTGAGTTAAAAAATGCCTTTAGTAAAAATTAATGATACAGAATTGTATTATGAAGAATATGGTTCTGGATTTCCTTTTTTAGTTATGCATGGAGGTTTAGGCATTGATCATACCTATCTACGCCCAGCTCTTGATCCTTTAGGCGAAATTCTCAAATTAGTTTATTATGATCATAGAGGACACGGAAGATCTGGAAGACCACATATAAATACAATATCTTATGAACAACTTGCTGATGATGCCAATGCTTTAAGTGAGAGCTTAGGATATGAAAAAATAGGAATTATTGGGAATTCTGCTGGTGGATTTGTGGCTTTAAATTTCGCAATTCATCATCCAGATAGTCTAAGTTATCTGATACTTTTAGATACAGCTCCTGCATTCGATCACATGGAAGAAGTGATGACTATCGTACAAAATGAAAATCCAGCACCAGAAATTTTACAAGCTTTAAATGATCCAGTTGATCCTACCATAGAGGGATTTAGAAATCAGTTTAAGATTATGCAGCCAATTTATTTTTATGATTTTACTCCCGAACTTGAAGAGATGTCAAATAAGATCATCAATGAAATGATTTTAACTCCTGAACTAGGGGCTCTCAATGATGTTTTAATGTCGAAATATAATCTTACCTCACAACTCTCTAAAATTGAAGTTCCAACATTAATCCTAGTAGGAAGAGATGATTTTGTATGTCCCCCTTCTCAAGCTGAACGAATGCATGAAAGTATACCAAATTCGGAGATATATATATTTGAAAAATGCGGTCATTACCCCTTTTTCGAAACACCAGATGAGTTTTTTCGAGTTGTACATGATTGGTTCCAAAGGGTTGCCATATTATGATTTATAAGTACAATAAATATAAGCATGTAAAACATGTGTTATATTTCATTAAGATTATCAATAATCTTAATTCCCTTAGCTAATAATTTGTTAATTAATTTTTCTCGAAATATTGGTAATCTCCATTCATAAAATAATATTGGAAGAATGCTAATTGCAACAGAATAAAACGGTGCAATAATTCCAAAAGGTATTAGTATTATATCAAATGAGCCGATTCTTGAAATTATAGTATTATAGATTATAAGAATTACAGATAAAATGGTAGTAATTCCACTATATCCCATTATATAACTATTATACACACGATAAACCCCTTCAATATCCGGTAATTGACGTTGATCTTCTTTAAGTCTTTTTTTAATTCGACCACACATAACACCGATATCTTTAAGTATCCATATAGGTGAAAGGATTAATATTAAATAAGGTAGAATAAAGAATGTTGAAATTAAAAGAAGTCCTAAGACATTAGGAGATCTTATAATTATGAAGGTATTATCAATTAATTGTATCATAATCATACCTATACTTAACGCAAAAAAGCCAAGTATTAAAGCTCGAGAAAGAATTCCCTTATAATTTAATTTTTTTTCATTTAATCTTAATATTGCATAATTATATCTTTTTAATTTTATTATGCTGTGTAATTTAAAGAAACTATATGCCAAAATAACCGAAAAACATTGGATGAAAATAATCATCAATAAGGGTGAGAGTACAAAAAAATAAAGTATATCAAAAAGACCACTCTCTACAGGAACAAGCCGAGTTATATCTGAATAATTACCATTTACATTTGTTATTACCATAATTAAAATAACTGGTGCTTGAATTAACAGGGATATTAAGATTAATTTTATATTTCTCTTCATTTTTTCATAGACCTTCTAAGTAAAATCAAATTCATATAGTTAAAAAATATTAAGATGGTTTCCCAATAAAAAATTTCACTAGTTTAATTAAGATTTAATTTTGAATTTCAATAATTTATTGTATTATATTAAACCTTGCTGTTGAGTCTTAATATTTCAAATAGTGAATACAAAAATAGATGAATTTTTTAAGAATATAATTTTTAAAAAGGTATGAAAATAGCCAATGAGTTATTATATCCCGCACCCTTCTATAATTTTTTATCATATCTCTCAGAATCTGACATGGAAGGGCCAATTCTTGATTGTGGTTCAGGTGGGCCAAACCCCAAGCAAGCACTTTTTGTAAGATTAGGATTTGATGTTATGGGAATTGAGATTTCAGAAAAAAGGTTCGAACAAGCACAAGAGTATGCAAAAGAAAATAAGTTGGAGCTTTCTATGCAATTTGCTGATATGAGAGAGATTCCATTTGACTCTAATTATTTTGCTCATATATACTCCTATAATACTATATTTCATATGGTTAAACCAGATATCAAAAAAGCTGTGGGTGAAATGATTCGAGTTCTAAAACCAGGGGGTCTTTGTTTCCTTAATTTCCTCTCTGTTGATGCCTCTTATTATGGTGAAGGTGACGAAAATAACCCTGGTGAGTGCGTTATAACTGACGGTGATAGAGAAATTCTGCATACTTTTTTTACTGATGATGAATCGGATAGTTTTTTTGATAATGTAGACATTGAGATTTTATTCAAAGAAAAAAGAATTCTGCATATAAAATATGAAGATGGAGAAGTTTTGGATGATGCTTATATAGATTATATAGTTCAAAAGAAAAATTATTGAATTTATAAGTTCTTAATCATTTCCAATTTCTCTAATTTATATTGATGTTCCATTAATAAAAACCAATTTTAATCATATAAAATTATCTTAATAGAGTATAAGGAGAAAAAAATATGATATTTAAAGAAGAAAAAATTTCAAGTTCTAGAAAAGCCTTAGCAGTAATATTTTTTATTGTATGCGTAATTGGAAGTATCCTAACTACATCAGCTATTCATTTCAAAATACTAACAGAACTTCAACCTGGTTATCTATATAACGTATATCTCCTAAATTTTCTATGGATGGACATTCTCGTAGGGCTTGGTATTGGAACTGCAATATTTTTCATTATAGGGTTAGTCTTAAATTACTATTTTAAGATAAGGGAAGGACCAAATTCAATTGAATAAGTCAAATCTTAAGATTCTCCCCCAAACAATCAATATATTCTCTATTGAAATCTTTTTTATATCAGAGTGTTTTATCTTAAGTTATGAAATTAGTAAACTTCTTCATTGAATTCCGACTCAAGTTTAAACAATACAAGTTAGCGTTTGTATTTCTCTTTTTATTTTGGTTTTGTGGATTTCTTTTCTTTCTCATTACTGAATTTGGTCAAAATATAGGGATCATTTTCTTATACTCCTTAACTGTGCGATTTCCAACAGATGCGGGAGATTTTGCGAATTTATATGCATTACTCTGGCCGATATTATTAGAAGTAATTGTTTTTGGTTTTATTATTGGAGAGTTACTGGAAAAATATAATCCTGTCATAACAAGTAGAATTCTTGCCAGCCATAAGAGAAATCATACTGTAATAATTGGATACCATCATCTGACCAAAAGAATAATTGAATCTTGTCTTGAATGCAAAAGACCTTTCTGTCTTATTGAAGATGATGAAGAAGCAGTAGAAGACCTTATTAATGCGGGTCAACCAATCGTAATCGGTGATGCTACTGAAACAACCAACCTTAAACTTGCCAATATAGAACAAGCTAAGGAAGTCTTTATCAATGTCGGAGATGTCAGGGTTGCAATAATCTGCACTGAAAAAATACGTAAAATGAATCCAAATGTTCCTATTTATGTCCGAGCTTTTGAAGACCATGTACAAGAATATCTCAAAGAACCCCCCTTAAATGCATATCCTTTTTCCACATCTAAATGGACTATGGAAAGTATTGAGAAATGGACAACAGATAAGACGGGAAATGCTATTGTGATCGGTCGCGACAGTCTCACGCATCGAATTGCTTATCATATCTCTACACAACCTGAACGTGAAGTTTATCTTTTTGATGATGAAAATGATGGTATCGAATTTGTAGTAAATGAAAGATTACACATAATCAATGAGTTCGCCCGCTTTTTAAGTGATTTACGCGCTCATGTAAATATGGAAAGTGTTTCGCAGGTATTCATTTGTTGGAAAAGGGATTCAGAATTTGATGAATTACTATATTTGACGGCTAAACTCCATTTGCGTTATCCATTCATTCGAGTATTTGTACGTGTATTTGATGAAGAGCTTGTAGAACTTGTGAAAAAATATAACGCTAAAACATTCTCAACTTCAAGTAGGGCATTCAAAATGCTTCAAAAGGAAGTTCCACCAGATTCAGCAATTTGTTATATCAAAAATCGAAAACAAGAATAAGATAATACACTTTCAATAGTATTTATTTCAAACATTTTTTTAATCATGAATTTCTATATATTCAGTTACTCAATTTGTATAAAAGAAATCTAATCTAAAAATTAAAAAAAAGAGGTATGAAATTATGGCAAAATCTTCAGGTTTGGCTGTTTTAGCACTTCTAATTGCATTAGGAGCATTAGGAATTGGAATATACCAAATATTTTTTGAAGCACCTACAGTTAGTGGTTCCGGCATTAGGAATACATGGTATGATTTTCATTATAGTGAAACAAAAACTAACCCTATTTCTACATTTATAATTGTCGATCAATTAACAATAGATTTTACAGTAAGTTCTGGAGAATCGGTATATTTTCTTTTTAACACTTGTGCTGACGTAGATGCTGGAGTAAACTCATATATACAAATCAATTTTGTATTAGATGGTGTTATGTTATCTGGTCCTACATATCCATGGTGGAGTATTCGTACAACTGCTGATAGGTTTGAAGTACCTATTTCATGTCAACTTTCACTAGATACAGTTACTGCTGGTGCTCATAACGTAACAATTAGTATATTTGGAAATGATAGTGATAACGATATTTTTTCTAGTACATTAATGGTTCAAACATATATTCCTTAAAAAAGTTAAAAATAGATTTAAATTCAAAATTTTTTTTTCTTTATTTCTTATTACAATTCTCTAATTAGATATTTTAAAATTTAGTCTAAATCAACAATAAATTCACATTTCATACACTTTTTTACTCCATGAAATAATTGGGTTCCACAATTTGGGCATTTGTATCTTTTTTTCTCATCTTCAACCCACTTATCAGTCCCCAGTTCACGCCAAGCAGGAATAGCCCGAAGCATGATTTTTTTATCTAAGGGATCTGGCCAATTTGTAATAATTTCGCAGGGAAAATCCTCGCATCGATAACATCCATCAATATTTTTACTCTTTATACAATCTTTAATGGGACAATTTTGACAGAAATGAAATACTTCACCATCAGATAAGCATCCTGTACAAGATATATCTTCTACAGTTTTTACTCCAAAATCACTAAGTGTTGGTAATATTTCTTTTTTAAATTCTAAATCATTATCCTTATGAGCTTGATAAATTCTACATACTCCACAATACAAACCACATGGTGCTAATAACTCCTTCTCTATCTCTGTCATTTTAAAAGTTCTCCAATAACCTGATGTAAAATAATTTTCTAACATTTATACTATTTTGATTTACTTTTTTTTTTATAATTTTGTATATTGTTCAAAAATATATAAATCTTTTGCATAATGTCCAGTAAAATTTATATATTATGAATAATATCTAGTAATTAATATAAAAAATAAGCAAAAGAAAAATGATTGATGACCTAAACAAGACTATATTAAAAGAATACCAAAAAGATGCGAATATAACCTATAGAAAGTTAGCACTGAAAGTTGGAGAATCCCCATCGACAGTTTTTTCAAGAATCAAACAGATGAAAAAGGATGAGATTATAACTGATATAGTTCCATTAGTCTCTGCCGAAAAAGTGGGAAAACCGACAACTGCTTGGATTAAAATCAGTCTCAAAATAGAGACAGATTGCTGTGATTTTGCTGCAGAAATAGCAAAAAATGATGATGTGATGGAGGTTCATGAAATTGCTGGTGAATGGGATATATTAGTGAAAGTAAAGGTAAAAAATAATCTAGCTTTACATGATCTCACCAAGGAAATCAGTAAAATGCCAGGTATCAAAAATATGGAATCTCTTATTGCATTTTATACTATAAAGGAGGATCCTCGTATAACATTATAAGTAAAGGCGAATAATTCACGATATTAGGTAAAACCAATCATATTTAATATAATTTAAAAAGAAATATTATCCTAATTTAAGAGAGTGTTGTCTATGACAAATGAAATAAATTATGCTAAGGAATTTTATAAAAGTCTTGAAATGAAAGGTTATAAAGGAAAAATAGTGTCTGCAAAACATATTCCTGAACTACAGAAATCTGTTACACAGTATCATGAGCAAAATCTACTAGATCTAGAATTTTATGATGAATATAAATCATATTTTGAATTTGAACCAGAAGTAGAATTTTCTGAAATAAACTCACTTTTTATTATATCAACTCCAGTACCCCCATTTGAGTCAATTTTTCACTGGAATAATAAAAAGATCTCTTTACTTATCCCTCCTACTTATTTATATTCTCTTAAAGTAATAAACGAGATGATCGAGTTTGTTGGTGATATTTTAAAACCGGGAGGTTATAATGTTGCCTATGCTCGTCTTCCACAAAAAACTTTGGCTGTGCGATGTGGATTAGCTGATTATGGTAGAAATAATATCACCTATGTTGAGGGATTGGGTAGTTTTCATCGGTTAACAACTTTATATTCCGATTTTCCAACAGAGGAGGATAATTGGAGAGATTTACGAATGATGGATTTATGTGAAAAATGTTCTGCATGTACGCAAAAATGTCCTACAGGAGCGATTCCAACCGATCGTTTTCTTCTTCGAGTTGAACAATGTATTACATATCATAATGAACATCCTGGGGATGTTCCTTTTCCAGAATGGATGGATCCAAAATGGCACAACTGTTTAGTTGGGTGCTTGCATTGTCAAAAAGTATGTCCTGCTAATAAGAAAGTTATAAATTGGACTGGAAAAGGACCAGAATTTAGTGAAGAAGAAACAAAACTAATAATGAATGGAATAATATATGATGATCTACCTAAAGAAACCAAGACTAAGTTTGAAAAATTTGAATTTACTGATTACTTCGAAGTGTTTCGTCGAAATCTTACCCCGTTTATTGATAATAAGTAAGAGATAAAATATATTTATACGACTTTTTTTCTAAAATTGTAAATATAATATAACAAAATAAAAAAAAAGGGATTTTGGTTATTATTATTTGTATTTGATTGAATTATTCTTCTGGCATTGACAGTCCTACCATTGGTAAAGCGTCTACTCCTGAAACGAATGTCTCTATTTTGTAACTATAACCAGGGACATCTGAATATATAAGGTTCATTTTTGTAATACGTTTAATCATTTCGTCGTATTTTCCTTCTTTAACTTCAGTTGCAGAAATTGCTTTAATTCCTTTATGAGTGGCTTTAACTGCTACACGAATGATTGATTTTTCTAGCGATCTATCTGGCGGATATTTTTTCACTATCTCAAGATATTTATCAGCAATTTCCTTCTCCTTACCATAGGGAATATAGGATGTTGTGAGAATTATAACCATAAATTTCACCATTATTTATTTAATCTTTTTGAAAATTAGATTTCGATTATGTTTAGGTTTAGATTGAATTTAAACTTTGTAAAGAATTAAATTCTTTTTTAAAGAATAAATAAAGACTAGATGTTGAAGGGTTTGAATTCAATTCCGATAGACTTTTCAATTCCATTTATGGCTTCCAGCATATAATTTCCGAGATAATATATCTTAGAAGTAATTTGCTCCCAGCCAAAAAGACGACATTGGTATAATTCCCAAGTTATAAAATCTCTGATAATGAATTTTTTTATTTTTAAAACAGTTTTTGTATTATTATATATTTCCTCTATGCCAAAATAAGCATTTTTAGCATATGTATTTACTATTGGAATTGAAACTAAATTATATCCTGTTATTTGTTTAAAAGGACCTATAATAAATTTATCAATATCAAGCCATTGATGATTGGTTTCGACATTAACTTGATCGATTACTAAATCATCATAAACATAGTTAGATGGACTATTATGATCCATGGTTGTAAACATATTGAATTGTTCAGGGGATTTCCATTCATCTTCAACCGATTGTTGATTCCATGTATCATTTTCAAAAATATAGACTGTTTTCTCGATTAAAGAAGTAATTGAAAGATGATGAATTTCTCTTAAATATCTTGAATTTGATTGAAAGATGAAATTACTATCAAAATAAAGGATATATCCCGTCATTCCTCCTTGATTATTATTAATAAATGATAAACTTTCATTATAACGAATTTTTAATCCAATTCCGCTCATTATAAAATCGTCTTCTAAACAGTATGGATAACTAGCTGTATGATAAGGACTATTAGATGGAGGATTATGGATTGTACTGTTAATTGGGATATTTGAATCAAATAGATAAAAGAGTACTCCGCCCATTGAAATTGAAAAAATTACAGAAAAACTTAAAATTAATTTCTTGTTTTTAGTCCACATTTAATTAGTTTCTTAAGTTATCTTTATAAATCTATATTTGGATTAACCTTATGAAATTATCAACTAATTTATATATTTAAACTTTATCTTGGACTTTTAATATGAAAAATTTTAAAATTAGCTCCATTCATACCGACATTTAGTACAAGATTTCTTTTTTGCATACATTCGTCTTGGAGTATAGCTAATTACTTTGGATTTATCATCTATTTCTCTTATAGCGAAACCCGTAGCACCACAGTTGGGACATACTCTCTTATTAATTCTTTCATCCTCGAGAAGGTTAAATTCATCTTCAATTTGTTCTGAGAGAGGTTTAGTAGTATTTGACTCATGAATTGGTGGGGCAGGTGGGGCAGGTGGCGGTGTATAAGATTGCGGACTTGGTGGAGGTGGAGTATAAGATTGTTGACTCGACGAAGTAGTTGGAGCAGGTTGATGCATTAAACCTTGAATTTTAACCAATAATCTCTGATTTTCTTTCACTAGTTCAGCTATTTGATGTTCTTTTTCAGCAACAAGTGCTTGATAAAAATGAATTTTGGAGAATAGTTCTGTTATTTGATTTGATAATCTGTTTAGTGTATCTTCATATTCAGAGGTAGGATCCTCTTGATTGCTATACATCAATATTCTAACTCCTCTTTCTTAACAATATTGTCGGATCTTTCTATTGTACTTAGTTTGAATTAATATATAAATGTTTTTGGCGTGACATTTTTGAAAATAAGAAATTTTTATGAATCATATAAACTAACGCTTAATATTTGCTCCAGAGTAATAAATTTTAAAAAAATTATGTCATATATTTTAGAATATATAGGATACCAATTTTTAAAACGATTTAATATGTCAAACATAGAAGAATTATCAATTAATGAATTAGAAATACAAATTAAAACTCTTGAAAGTAATTTAGAAGAACTGAGAAATGAATATCTGAATAAAACAGGGCAATTACCAGCAAGAAATTTAAGAGATTTCAGCTGGAGATGGACAATTTTCATAACTTTAGGATTTGCGTTTATTTCATGTATCGTATTTCTCTTAGGTATCTCAAAAAGAGGCATCTCAGAAAATACAGGTATTCCATCCTTCTTTTATCATACGGATTTGGCTTATTTTGACATTCTTACCTTATATGTTATTATCATGGTATTAATTGTTCAATCAAATAAAATTAGCGGATATCAGATGATAGTATTAATTTCAGGTTTTTGGTGCGCTCATTGGTTAATATATGATTGGACATGGCAGACCCTTAGAATTGGGATGGGCACAATCGACTTAAGTGAATTCTGGACACGTGGATTTGGTTCCCCAATAGTTGTACCTCATCCTCCCATGTGGATGTTCCTATTATGGGCTATCTTAGGAGGGAGTATGGCTTTATATACTTTTACTATTCCGAAGAATTATAAAGAACTTCTACCTCCTACAATTTGGCTATATACTGGGTATCCCAATGCAAGCATTTGCGAGATGATAGGGATCTCAGACGATATTATATTATTTATTGGGATTATACTTATAGTAATATCATTTTCTATAGCTGGATATTTTACATATCGAAAAATGCGGGGTAGATCTATAGAATGGCACAAAAAGCGAATAGAAGTTAAGAATAGTTTTAAGAAAGAGAATTTAAAAATTGATCCGCTTACACTTCCTTGGATTTTTTTTATAATAGGAATGTTGATTTTAATGTATCTCTTTTTTGTATTAATTCCTGTGGTAGGATTATTCTTAGGATTTATAGCTTGGATGCTTATTCCACTTTTTTATGTACTTTTCAGAGGATCAAGTGCTTTAAAGTATAGAAGTACAGGACGAATAATCATCGCTATATCATTAATTGTATCATTAATTGTGATAATGTATGGGATAGATATGTGGCCACTATGAATGATATATAAAATTTTTAGTACTGAACTTCGTTAATTTTACCAAAATTTTCGGTTTTATTATATTTTTTATTTTTTGATTGAAAATGTACAATAATATTTGCATTGCTAAAATTTTGATTCTTTTCAATAAATTTCCTATCTCCAAATATTATTGCTTGAAAAACAAGTGGCAAATGATGTCGAAAGATTTTATCTCGCATTGATGCCCACCCAAATACAAAACCACCACTTACGTGGAGATATAAATGCAATTCATAATGGTTATTTACCTCTAGCCATTCTGCTAATACTTCATCTCTCATAAACCTTGTATATAAATGTGATATTTGTTCATAATCATAATCTGATCCAATAGTGAGAAAAAGCTCTCCAGTTGAATCTGAATGAGTTAGAGTGTATTTACGAGGCAATTTCAGCCTACTTATTTCTATAGAATCTTTAAAAACAACATGTAACTTTTCAGGGTTTAAATTTGCCATAAGCTCAATTAAATTATTTTGGAAATATGTTTAAACCTTATTCTTATTAAATATTAATATAAACTATAAATGAGGGCTATAAATAAATATCTCAAAACAATTCGAATAAAAATAAATCGATTTAGATGATATAGATGAATAGCTTAAAGGGTAAAACTCTTTTCATTACTGGCTCGAGCAGGGGGATTGGAAAAGCAATTGCCTTAAGAGCTGCTAGAGATGGAGCGAATATTGCGGTAGTAGCTAAAACTAAAGAACCTCATCCTAAACTGCCTGGAACTGTTTACACTGCTGTTGAAGATCTTGAATCTGCTGGAGGTAGAGCAATTCCATGTATAACTGATATAAGATTTGAAAAACAAGTTCAATCTGCGATAAATAGCACTGTTAAAGAATTTGGAGGAATTGATATTTTAGTAAATAATGCAAGTGCGATAAATTTATCACCAACTTTAACAATACCAATGAATCGGGTTGACCTTATGTACCATGTCAATGCTCGTGGGACATTTTTATGTTCTAAACTATGTATTCCACACTTAAAGAATGCAGAAAATCCTCATATTTTAAATTTATCACCTCCACTAAATTTAGAACCAAAATGGTTTAAAAATAACCTCGCTTATACAATGGCTAAATATGGGATGAGTATGTGTGTTTTAGGCATGTCAGAGGAGTTTAGAAATGATGGAATTGCTGTGAATGCCCTATGGCCAAAAACCTCAATAGCTACTGCCGCTGTGAGAAATTTATTAGGTGGAGAATCAGCAATTAAGCATTCAAGAAAACCAGAAATAGTAGCAGATGCGGCTTATCTAATCTTTACTAAATCGAGTAGAGAATGCACAGGAAACTTTTTTATTGATGAAGAAGTTCTACTTGAGCATGGATTAACAGACTTAAAGAAATATTCCGTTGATCCTAATTCTGATATGTACCTTGATTTCTTTCTATAAAAAAAGTAAAAAAAAAAAAAGAATAGGATTTGTTAGAAATTTTTTTACAATTCCATAATCGTCCATTCATAACCAGTTGTGAAAGTATGGGTATAACCTGGTTGATTTGCAACTACCATTAGGACATATGTTTCAGATGTTTGAGAGGCAGATAACTCGAAACTTGTTGTACCATATTGATCGTCATCAAGGCTAATTGTTCCAAAACTTACAATACCATCTGCTATCGTGATAATATCCACTTCAAAATCATTATAGTGAAGAGAATTATCACATGTCCAACCCTCATCAATCTCCCAGTCACTTTCCCCTTCGAACTCATCTAAGACTCCATTTACACTGACGTCATCAACAAACCAACCAGCTCCAATTGTATATGGATCAGTCCAGTAGGTGAAGTAGATTTCAATCTCATGGTCCACGAAGTCTGTAAGATCCATTACTTCTTGATACCACGCGGTTTCAGTTCCAGTGAATGCATTCCAGCATCCGGCTTCATAGTATCCCGTTGGTTCTAGACCCCAATCAGTTTCATCTCCAGGGCAGTTTTCATTGTCTATTCCTTCATTTTTAGGTAATGTATCCACTGTATTGGTACCTGGAAGAGTACACCACGTATCCATTGTCAGATCGTGAACTTCCACGTATCCATAATCCCAATCTAATTCGATATCATATTGTGTCATAAACGTAAGAGTTGCTGTAGATAGTCCTGTAAGGTCAAAATATTGATGGAATCTATACCACGCCCATGCATCTCCATTTGAAGACATTTTGAAATCACCACTATAGGCGTTAATACCTGTCCATTCATCCCCATCAAATGTTAGATCAAAGGTAGCTTCCCCTGGATGGTAATGGAATTCGATATAGTTTGCGGTATAAGGTGTAGTCGTGTCACTTCCACTTTTTGCAACTTTATCATATAGGTCAGGAGTAGCTTCCAATACGAGAGGAATACTAAGACCGCCAGAATCATCGGAAGGAAAATCCAAATCATAATATCCATAAATTCCATCAACGCCAAGCGAGGTGTCATCAAGATAATTTGCAAGCATCCAATCATGGAAGATTTCATCGAATGTTTTCGTTACATCACGAGCAGCAAGGACAGCGCTCCAGCCTTCGATTCCATTCAACTGTTCATGTGTAAGAGCCCAAATTAGGTCGGCATCGCCGTAATGTTCCCACATGTAATATGTCCAGAGGAACACGCCTCCGTAATCATATAAGTTGCCTTGCCAGTAAGTTAATTCATCTAGGTGGTGGTTAAGGAGATATTCTGAGATGTGTCCAGGTGAAAATCCATATCCACAAACCCATTCTGCCAGAGTAGCGCATCCTTCATCTACCCATGATAATTCATCAGGATCTACGTCGTAATGAACAAGATGCTGAAATTCATGAGCGAAAGTACCATCATACTGGAGAGGTAGTGGACTAAGCCCATAATATTCTTCAGTTGGGGTTCCAGCTCTTCTCCACCATTGATAGGTATCCATGTGGAAAATGTTTGAATCAAATAGTTCACTTACGTATGACCAAAAATAGCCCATAATGAACCATCCGGATTTATATGGATCATAAAAGAGCCCATCCCGCATGTTGAAGATTAAAACTTGGATTTTACCATCATCTAATGGACCTGGTCGATAAGCATATTCTCCGAAATGGGTCACAACACCATCGTGAATATTGCCATCGAATTCTTCCTTCATATTTAATAAATCTTGTCCAGTTATCCAATCACGATACTCTGGTGGTAAATAGTATCCATCTTCATCAGGATCAGGAGCGTGTGCTCTTTTTGCGGCTATTCCTTCAGAGCTCCAAGGATAAGCAAAATACCAGACATCATCCTCAAAACCTTCACCATTTGCAACGTATTCATCGTGGAATCCACCATCATAAACATCAGGACTTAATCCGATCCAAAAATTACATTTTTCTCCTTCCAAAACCATTTCAAATTCTTGATCATACATCTCTCCTGTAAAATCATCACTCACAGTGACAACCCATGTATCTCCAATACCAGAAGTTTGAAGCATACTCGAAGAATCAAGCATACTAGAAGAATGAAACATACTAGAAGAATAAGGTTTTTTATCTTTTAATAAGGATGTTCCATCAATACCCACATATTCTCGAATTTCTGGTGCATCATATTTGAACAACATCGATAATATCATCGAAACACTAGATACACTTAGAATCGTTATGAATATTGCTAATACAACAATTTGTTTTTTTCTCATATTTTAACACCGTAAAAAAAGTGTGTGGTTAAACAAAATTCAATGGATATAAAAAGAAATAAGGTATAACTTTCCCCCTTTGACAAGAATGAAACAAAAAAAAAAAGATTTTGAAGATATATATCTTAAATTAAGTATATCCAATAAATAGAACTCCAGCACCAATAGCAACTACATATGTTGATGATCCGCAACTAATGACAATTACTTTAATCCAACCCAATTCGCCTTCACCTTTATAAATTTCAATGTTTCTCAACTCATAATAGCACTCAACGTCCCAAGTAGCAATTTGATCTTCAATTTCCAATTGAATAACATCTTCTGAAAGCGATAATGTAGCTACTCCAACAAATCTTTGTCCATTGATACGAAGCATACCGAAACCTTCACAAATTACGTCAAATTCAGATTTTAGAGTTACTATGGTTGAATTTACCGCTTCTATATTTCCAGCAAAATCAGTACTATAATAACTAATAATATATTCTCCAGGATCACCCGTTAGATTAAAAGGTTCAAGAAATTCAAACCAATCACCAGAATTAATACTATAAAATGTATTAAAAATCCCTGAATGTTCATCTAATCCAACAATAATGAAAGTAGAATTATAAGTAACATAAATATTCCCTTCTTCATCAGTAAAACCATCAGTAATAATCAACTCGGTTTCAGGAGTAGATTTATCGATTTTTATAATTACGTGTATTTCTACTTCAACGTTTCCAGCATTATCTACTGATCTATAGTATAGATCAGTAATACCTTCCATATCGATCTCGAATTTGTCTGAATAAGTAATCCAGTCTTCTTCATTAATGCGATATTCTGTGTATAAAACCCCTGAAAATGCATCCCATGAGGATAAACTAATATTGACATTTGATACATACCACTCATTTTCGCCTAAGATGCCTTCTAGAAAATGCGTACTTTCCGGTAGTGTTTTATCTATTTTAATATCAATCGAATTTTGTAGTTCTCTGTTCCCTGCTATATCAACCGAATAGAAATAGATGGTTGTGATTCCTTCATTGGATATAATTATTGGATTTATATATTCATTCCAAACCAAACCATCAAGACTATAATTTATATATGCGAGACCTGAAAGGATATCTACAGCATTTAAAGAGATCTCGACATCATTAACATACCATATATCCTGATTTGGGACTGCTTCAGAAGTAGGAGCTGTCATATCTATCATCAATACTGAGGTTTTTATACTTTCAGACGCCCCAGTTGTATCAAATGATTGAAATTGAATGGTATAAATCCCTTCTTCGATGATATCGAATGATCCGTCATAGTCATTCCATCCTTCATTATTTATGTTGTATTTCGTAATTTGAATTGGTATAAAGTTGTTTACTAGTATTGTTGCTGTGACTTCTGATTTAAACCATCCAAAATTACCTTCTGTACCAGTATAACTAATTGTAGTTAATACAATTGGATACAAATCTTGTAAAAATGGAAGGTTAGTGTCTCCGATAAAGTCTCCTGCTATTGCATGTTTACCATCCCCGCTTCCATCATCGACTCCGGTATATGTATCCCAATAATTTCCTTCTAATAATTGATCATTATACCAATTATTTATTGAGGAATACTCAAGAACATCTTCTAAGTTTTTTATAAAACTATTATGATAAATCAAATTATTTGATGAAGAATCTATTAATTCCATTCCTCGTTCATTTCTCTCAATTCGATTTTCATATACTAGATTATTCATTGAGTTGTCTAATAAGCTAATTGCTATGTAATTATGAATTAGTAGATTTTCTGAAATAATATTCTCTTCAGAAGCTATACAGATTATGGCGAACATTAAACAGTCAGAAAATTCATTCATTCGAATTTCAGTTTCTGAAGAATCGGTGAGAACAATCCCAGTTTCACAATCAATAAAATTATTTCCACTTATATACATTCGACGAGTAGAACGAATTAATAAAGCAGCTGCTTCAATGTTAAAAAAATTGTTTCCTGAAAACAAATTTGATTCTGACTGAATTACTTCTATTCCCAATTGACAGTTTGAGATAATATTTTGCGAAATTGTATTGTCACCGGAGTATTCACGGAAGATCATTGCTTCACCATTTATGTTTGTAAACTCATTTCCATATATCAAATTGGTCCGACTAAATTCGTCCAATACCATCCCTCCTTTAACATTAGGACCCCCGTTAATATGATTATTATAAATAATCATATCTCTGGATGAATTTAGCATCAAGCCATATTCAAATCCCTCAAGTATGAAATTTTGAATTATTGTACTTCTTATTCCTTGTGCATATATTCCGTATGTTGTTTCTCTGCATAAAGTAAAACCATTACCGTCTACAATACAACTATCTTTTTCTATATAAAGATTTGCATATACACTCTCTAAAAATACATACTCACCATTATCCACAGAAATGGGTGCATCAAAAGGGTCAATTATTCCATCTGATCTTATGAAAATAGTTCCACCTATCGATATATTTTTAGTTTGAATAACTTCTGCATAACCGAGAGTATCAACAGAGTAAAAATCGATTGTGTGTGATTCTGGTCCAAAGATGGTTATCGATCCAGAATAAATAAGCCAATTGCCATTATCAATACGATAATAAGTAAATGCTATTCCAGAATGTGTATCAGTTGCGGATAATTCCACTTCAACATCTGTTATGAAATTTCCCTCAATATCATCTATACCAATAAGATTTATCTCTGTAGTAGGCGGTGTTATATCAAGCACTTCTACCTCAGAAGAAATAGTGTTTTGACCACCATCTTTATCAGAAATAGTAATGGTAATTATATAGGTGCCTGGATCTGCATATACGTGATCTACTGATAAGCTGTAGACACCCTCAACGATGATTCCTGTATCAATTATA
Source organism: Promethearchaeota archaeon (assembly GCA_048939015.1). Taxonomy (GTDB): domain Archaea; phylum Asgardarchaeota; class Lokiarchaeia; order Sigyniarchaeales; family SOKP01; genus Loki-b32. The sequence continues at coordinate 36,414 of JBHLPW010000023.1, read as the reverse complement.
GAATCACCCCAATCTATTGAATAGTTATGCCAATCTAATATTCCTGGATCTGTAAATCCCCACGAGTAAATGTATATTGTATCTTCATCAATAACTCTGTTAGATACACTTAATATACTCGGAGCTACATTGTTTACGGTAACTATGAGAGAATCAGTGCCAACACCTCCCTCATTATCCATCACTGCTAGAATTACATTATAAATTCCATTATCGGCATAAATGTGAGACGCTAAAGGATCATTACTCCAAGACGTATCCCATATCCCATCGCTATCAAAGTCCCATCGAAATTGCAATTGATCTCCCTCAACATCAGTTGAACCAGATGCATCAAACACTATTAGCATACCTTCATCAACAACATTAGGACCAATAACATTTGCCACGGGAGCGTCATTTACAGCAATGATAGTTATAACAACAGTTGCAAAATTACTGTTTGCTGTTCCATCAAATACTCTATAATTAAAGGAAGTAACACCATTAAAATCTGGATCTGGAAGAAAATAAACTATACCATCACCATTATCAATAACAACACCTCCCAATGGATCTGTAAGATCCACTATTACCAATAAATCTCCATCAAGATCGTAATCATTACTTAAAACATCAATAAATATTGACTGATCTTCCATTGTGGTAGCAGAATCATCAACTGCTACAGGAGTATATCCATCATCCCATATCGGGAGATTATCTTGATTTTCTGCTGAACCCGATATTAAATAAGGTGAATCACCAATCCCATCGTCATCATAATCAATTCCAGAATAATCGTCCCAATAATTCCCTATAATTCCATTATCCCATTTATTATTAATTCCATCATCCATTGCTTGATTTATATTTGATATAAATTGATTATTATATACTTCATTGTTTTCAGAGTCTAAATCTAAAACCACACCAGTAAATTCGCTTCCTTGTATAACATTTTCGGTAATTATGATTGATGTACAGTCACGGTTTATGCTAATCCCAACATAGTTGCTATTTATAATATTATTACCATAAATAGCAAAAAAACTAGAATCTACGCAGGTTATACCTCCATAATTGTTTTCCAAGGTATTTTGAGATATTTCAATACTCACACATTCATAACAGGTAATTGCGAATCTGCCATTACTACTAATTATGTTATTTATTACATTAATAGAGTCTGATGAAGAACATAGAATCCCTTCTTGTTCATTATTGCTAATAATATTCTCTTCTATGTTTACAAAGTTAAAAGAATAATAAAATTCAACTCCAAGATAATTGTACTCAATAGTATTTAACCTGATATTAACCGCTGCGGTAAATTCCATATGGATCCCGCCGTAACCAAGATTATAGCTAATTAAATTTCCAATAATATTAGTATTGTGAGCAGTATCCATGTGTATTCCGAATTGCTGGTTATAATTGATTGTATTGTCACGAATCTCATTCAAAAAACTGGACGTTAAATATATGCCATCTTCTTCGTTGTAATTGAGAATATTATTCTCAATTAAGTTATGATCACTGCCATACAGTATAATACCAATTTTACTATTGGTTATTATATTATTATGTAAAGTACCATACGTACAACTACTTAACTTAATTCCTGCATCCCCTGCATTTATCAGATGACAATTTCTAATTTCAAAGTAAACTCCAGAATATCTTATTTCAATACATGTGAAAATATTTCGACCATCAATGACTAGATCTTCTATAATATAAGGATCAGATTGAAGTCCTGAGCCAGAACACCAAGAATAGTGCGAAGCAGTATATGTCCAATTTCTAGTCGGATCAGTATCATCTATTATGATATGGAAATGTTCAACAGTAATGGTTATTGTTGCTGTATCGAAACCACCATTACCATCCCCCATCGTATAACTGAATGAATCGGATCCAAAGTAATCTAAATTCGGTGTATAAATAATTTTTTCCTCAAATATAATAGCGGTTCCATGTAAAGGAAGTACAACCGAAACAATCATGAGGTAATCGCCATCTATATCAAGATCATTGGCAAGCACATCGATAGTAATAGGTGTGTCCTCGAGAGTAAGTGCTGTGTCATCAACCGCTACGGGATCATCATTCACAGAGTTAACGTTAATACTCACTGTAGCAGTATCGGAACCACCCTTTCCATCAGCCATCGTATAGGTGAAAGAATCTTGACCATAGTAGTTAGCATCTGGTATATAAGTAATTGTATTATCCTGATTTATTGATGCAGAACCATGTGATGGGAATCCAACTGAGTCAATATAAAGTATGTCACCATCCACGTCAGAATCATTCCCTAAGACATCAATAACGACGGTAGTATCTTCATCTGTAGTAGCAGTATCATCCACTGCTAAAGGTGGAGTATTACTTAACCATCCATTTTCATTTACAAAAGGGTATTCATCGAGACCTAAATATGGTACAAAAGTATCTCCTATTCCATCTCCAGCAACCGAATGCTTTTCAGTCCCGGAACCATCATCAACACCAATATATTTTGACCAATAATTACCCTCTAAATTTACTGTATCATACCAATCATTATTTGGTATGTTATTGTCCTCACCTTGTGTATACCCTCCTATTATGTTATTATGATATACTTTATTATTAGCACTATCTCTTAAAAAGAAACCCGAACCAGTATTTTGGAGTGTGTTATCAATGAGATCGTTATTATATGATTGATAAATTTCAATAGCCCAGCTACCTCCGATAATTGTATTGCCTGAAATGGTGTTAAAATTCGATCCGTATAATATAAATATTCCCATTTGATAATTATCTAATACTAAGTTGTTTGAAATTAGATTGTTAGTCGAACTTAGTAATCTAATTCCCTCTCCATTATTTGCTTCTAACACATTATTAATAATGTAATTATTTGAAGAATAATCTAATAAGATACCCCAAATTCCAAATCCTATTGCATGAATATTTGTAACGGTTACTCCATTCATGTGATTTAGGTAAACGCCATATTCATATTGTCCAAATCCATTTAATGTATAACCATTTCCATCTAATGTTATTCCGTCTCTTTGTATTACTATTGGTTGACTTATATCAGTAAGAAAACTATAAAGATTACCACTTCTACTAATTAAATCAGGTCTAGAGACGTCTCCAGACGAATATATATAAATTGTTGATTGTTGTTCTACAATAAATATATGATGACTTTGAAGGATATTTTGGGAGTATGAATATTCTCCAGCTGAAGTTGAAATAAAATTTTGAATTAAATATCCGTCCTCATAGTGATAATATTCAGTGTTAGGTTCAAAACCAGAAAGAGTCAAAAATGTCGCAGTTGCAGAATTATTTCGCTCAATAATAAAACTAACCATTTTAGGGACCGATTCAAGATATATTTTCACAATCTCAGTACTTGAGAGAGTAACGTTAAGGTATGAACTATCTGTTACTTCAAAATATGTTCCAATACCTTCATCAAGCCCTTTTTCTGTACCTGAACATTCTATACTCATCTCATCGTAAATATCTTTTGAATGAAAATTATCATTAAAAACGCCATTTTCATTGTTATAAATCGAGCATAAAGCAAAAATAGTTAGGAAAGTAATTCCTAGAATAGATAATGTCACAATCTTTGTCATTATAAATTTCTTCATTTTCAAATTCTCCTACATTGGATTAATTTTTAAAAAAATTAGATTAACTAAAAAACAATATCATACAAAATATTAAAAGCATTGGCTTAAAAGATCTTTTCCTTTTACATTTTTGGTAATTGTTATGCTACTAAGATTTTTTATAGTTTATCTACACTCCCAATTACATCACAAGAGATCATTTAATTATATTTTTTAAATGGATTTGGTATCCATTTTGATACTTTACGTTTGTATTCTTTGTATTCTTCTCCAAACATATCCAAAAGGATATTTTCTTCGAAATTAACCATCCAATTATACATTAAAAAAACTATAATAAAAAAACCAATACTTATTAATGAAATGGACAAGAATAAAAACGCTACATATATTAGTAATATTCCAAAATACATTGGATTTCTCACATAGCGAAGAATTCCATCAGTGATTAATTTATCAGATGGGCGATGTGTTTTGAATAATGCACGATGAGACAACTGGATAAAAGTAATAGAAGTGCAAAATATAATAATAAATAATATTAAACGAACCCAGATATGAATATGATCGTTTAAAAATGTGGAAAATCTGAATATGATTGTATCTAATATCCAAATTAATATAAAAATTAACGGTAATAAGGCGTGATATATATGCGAATTTGGAGTCTCTCTTTCATGACCTTCATGTCTTTTTACTTTCATATTAGATCATTCTTTTTTAATGTTAATAATTTAGATTTCGCTCTATTTTATTTATTTTTTATATAGTCCAATATTTCATATTTATTTATAATTTTTTCATACTCATTAGATTTATCAAAGTCATCTCTCCAATCATTCTCTTAACTTTTCAAAATTTTAAATGGTTTGCTTAATTTTCCCCACCATATTTTATGATTAATTAGGTATAAAAATTTAATGTCAACTCCTAATTTTCCAAGTACACAGGAACATCGAGACCATTTAAATAAGTTTAATATTAATCAAACTAGAGCATTGTTCACAATTATTCTTAGCATATTGCTTGACGTATTTGGTTATACAATGGTTCTTCCGTTATTACCAAGCATTGCATTAGAACTTGGGGCACCAGATTTTATGATTGGAGTTTTCATCTCTTCAAATGCACTAGCCGCCTTATTTTTTGTCCCTGTATGGGGCAAATTAAGCGACAAGTATGGACGGAAACCAATTTTGTTGATTTCTCAAGCAGGAACTGGGATATCTTTCTTAATATTAGCTTTATCAAGTTCTATTGAAATAATTCTAATAGCTCGGATAATAGATGGTGTCTTTGGAGGTCAAATTCCAGTAATTCGTGCCTATATAACTGATATCACTACACCACAAGAAAGAGCAACTCATATGGGAAAAATTATGGTTGGATATACATTAGGTATGACCTTAGGACCATTAGTTGGTGGATTTTTAGGAACAATAAGTTGGCGTTTCCCACCATATTTAGCTAGTAGCTTAACTATTATTTTAATGATATTAACAATAACAATAATAACTGAAAGTATGCCTAAAGAGAGAAGAATTGAAATTAAAGAGCAAATTCTGTCAATTCAAACTAATGCAGGAAAAAATGCGGGTATTTGGAATAAAGAAGTAATTATACGTATGGTTCAAATGTTTATATTTTCACTCATAAGTTTTATATTTAGTTCAAGCGCGGCACTAGTAGTATTTGAAAGGTACAATGCGGGGCCTTCTACCACTGGATTGGTAATGGCTGTAGCAGGATTAGCTGTAATGATCTATGGTGGATTTCTTATAAAACCAATAATAAAGAAAGTTGGAGAAAAACGCCTTTTATTTACAATACTTATTCTTTTTATTATTGTCTTCTTATTCTATCCATTTTTATATGAATTATGGATGGTTTTTGTATTCATTATTCCCTATTCATTTTCGGTTGCTTTTACAAGACCATTAATCACTACTAATATGACCAAAGCTGTAAGACTTGATCAACAAGGGGCTTTAAGTGGGTGGTCAACCAATTTTCAATCAGTTTCACAAATAATTGCACCTTTAATTGCTTATAGTTTTCTCCAAATGGGGGGAATAAGTATAGGTTTAATATTTTTAGATTCTTATTATTTGATTGGTTTCACCAATGTACTATTAGCAACATTATTGCTCATTTTAGGATATTTAGATATTAAACACCATCCAAAATTGTACTCATTTGAAAAACTTAGAAGAAAAAGAGAGGCTATGAATAAAAGGAAATTGAAAGAAAAAAAATAAAATACTTTATTAGAAAAACCTAAGGATTTTTTTCGATAAACTCTATTATGAGATTTGCCAGTTCAGGGCCCTTATCTTCTTGAAGGAAATGTCCAGCATCTTTAATTGTCACATGATGTTGCCCTCGCGCACCAGGAATACTTTTTTGGAAAAATTTATCACCGCCTCGAGTAATAGGGTCACTATCTGAAAACGCTGTTAAAAATGGTTTGTTCCATTTAAAAAATCCTTCCCAAGCTTTTTTATTTGCTTCATGTTCTGGATCATCTTTAGAAGTTGGAACTAGAGAAGGCAAGATTCTTGCTCCTGCTTTATATGTGTCATCTGGAAACGGTGCGTCATATGCTTTTAAAACATCTTTAGTTAACTTATTTACTGTGGCGCTTTGAATAAGGTTTCCAACATCGAATTTGGAAGCAGTTTTAGAAAAATGTTGCCAATCTAAAAACGCTTTACCCATCTTTTGTTCTCCAGTAGGTAACCCTCCGTTTGATAATAAAATCCTATTAAATCGTTCTTGATTTTCAATAGCAACTCTTAAACCTATTAAAGAGCCCCAATCTTGACAGAATAAAGTTATATTTTTAAGATCAAGCATATTGACCAATTTTGAAATCCAACTAACGTGTTTGCGATATGTATGATCTTCTTTTTCAGTAGGTTTGTCAGATCGACCGAATCCAACCAAATCTGGAGCAATAACTCTATAACCAGCTTCAGCAAGAATTGGAATCATATACCTATATAAGTAGGACCATGAAGGTTCTCCATGCATGAGAAGTACAACTTCAGTATCCTTAGGTCCTTCATCTACATAATGAATTCTTATTCCATCAATATTTAAATAATTAGGTTTAAACGGATAATCTGGAAGGTTCTTAAAATATTCATCAGGAGTACGTAGTAATTTCATACATTTTTCATCTTTTTTTGAAGAATTAATATTATTGAATTATAGCTCTATTTTAAATTGCATTCATTTTAATCAAAGAATTGTTATATCTCATTTTATTTATTTCATAAATGAGGTTTAATTAACTGCTAATCAAAAAGTTATCAATAATTTTATAAAAAAATATCCAAATTATTAAGTTTAGCAATAAAATCATCGATCTGCATGATAAGCATTAATGCATATTCTTCAGATATCACCCCACATTTCTCCAGACACTCAATTTTCTTTTGCGTTAATTCTAATTTACAAATTGCATAAGAAATATGTCTCACAATACAGCATTCTTGAACATAGTCTTTTGTCATTAAGTATAGGACAAATTCTAATTCACCAATTACACATCTAAGATGGTGTTGAATTGACATAAAAACACAGAAACAATGTTGAAGTACAAAATCATCCACAAATTGAGAAATTTCTACGATTATATCTGCAATTTCTAAAGCAATTTCTGTTCCAACTATCGCTCCCATTGTAAGAGATAAATGATCCCGGATTCTATGAACTTGAATCATAATGAAATCACAAATTTCTTCAGAAATTCTATCATGTCTAAGTAATACATATTGGAACATATCAAAAAACTCTAAACTAGCTTTAGCTAACATATCTAAGAGCACTGATTTAGATTCGCATCCAAAATTATAGAAGTATAATGCCCACCAAACTTTACACTGAGCTCTATGAATATGATTGAGAAGCGGTCTATTAAAGCAAAATGGGAGTACATCTTCAATATAATCCTCAAGTTCACTAAGTTCCCATAAAATATATTCCATCATTTCATCAGGAGTAACTTCAAAAGTAGCTTCCAAAATGGTAGTTAAGGCGTCATTTGGTCTATCATTATCAGCGTCAGTAATTTCTATACGAATTGTATGGTTACCATATTCCATTATCCAATCATTTGTAAAAGTAAAGTTGAATTCTGTTTCATATGGATTGGGCAAATAATTATGAATTAATTCATCATCCACATAAATAGAAATATTTGCTATTCCAATATCATCACTATGCCATTCTACTTCATCAAACGCTAAAAATGAAATATTAAGGAAGAAGCAATTATCTTTGATAATAACATGTTCAAACCATGGAGGTAATATATCATCATCAATCACTTTAATATAGGCTTCAATAATCTTGGAAATATAAGGAGTTGTTGCTGTTATGGTAAATGTATCATTACCTAATTCAAATGGAATCATAGTTAAATTAAAATTTTTATATTGACCAGGAATCATCATATAGGAATTCTGCGGAATGCTAGTATTAGCAAAATCCACAGTAGTATAGGATATATCAAAAGGAACTTCAACATTTCCAAAGTTAGTAAGATGTAAATTATAGTTAAAAATATCACTATCTGTTAATGTTAAACTAGCTTCCTCAACGAAAAAGCTCATTCTATGGTATTCTTGAATATCAAGGATACAATTGAACATCTTTATCAGGCTAGGATCGGCATGTGAGCTGACTTTAATTTTAAAATTTATTTGACCAGGGAAGACTATTTTACCCCATGGTATATAAAATACAATCAACGATGAATTCCTCCTCAATGGATAAGCACTTATTATTGGTAGATAAAGATCAAAAAGATCCTGATCTAAATCCAGAATTTCAACTGTATATTTATCAAATAGATTTCCTGTGTTGGTGACATTAATAAAATATGGTAAATAGCCCCCCCCATCTACATCTAACCCTTCAAGTAAAATTGGATCAAAACTTACTTCAAAATCTATAAGGGGGACGATCTCGTAATCAAGATAAGCATTTGTTCTAGCTGCAGATGCATCTTCATGTTGAATTCGAACAATAGTTGTATGAGTACCAGGTGTAAGGGGATTAATTGTTGTTGGTGTAATTAACACTCTAATTACTCTATGCGTATTTTGGTCAATCGTAATATTTGACGTCGGTACCCAAATATCAAGATAAGGATTATTAGGAAATAATTCCTCATAAAAAGTATAATCCCAAATTTCTTCACTTGAACCATAAAGATTATATGTCATGGTATTAGGGGAATTTGTGTGAATATCAATATCATACCATAACGCTTCAGAAGTCATTGGTATAATCTCATCACATATTGGAGTTACACTTGCCTCTGGTAGCATTTCCGTCCATTCTCCTTCGAACCAAGATCCATCTCTCAGCATACTTATAAATTCTTCTAAAGTTGTAGGCATAACAGGCATGTCAAAATATACTGTTTCTTCACTATAATATGGTCCTCCCGAAGCGGTTCCGAAATCTTTACAAACAATCCAAGGAGGATACCAAACAACCACCACTACGGATCCTAAATAAAATGACCAACTTATATCTGTGTTAATCGTTACCCTTGTTAATGGAGATGCTTCATCAAAAGTATCGGTCGCAGTTGTATCTCTTATTTTTAGACCAGTTACTCTCCCATTAGTATAAATCTCTTTTCTCGTTCCAGGAGAACCTGTATCACCTAAATCTAATTGCACTCCAAACCATAATTTAGTATTTCCTATATTATTAATCTTAACATAAAAAGACATCTCATCCCCAACTCTAAAACTTGCGTGTTGCTGTAAATTCGAACTACTATACCCTATACTATGTGTTAATATTTCATAATTGGGATTTGCATCTTCAACTCCCAGCCATGAATATAACTCACCCCATAAATCATAACCAAAGAGACTTGCAATCCAATCAGCTAACGTTGCAATTATAACAAGAGCAACTAAAACTAAAGTCGCGGGGTTAGCAGGGAGAAAAGCTAAAACACCGGAAATGATTGCCAATCCACCTCTAAAACTTTCTGCCATACCGGTTTTAAACGCTCCCTGATTTATCTGATCAATTCCAAATGCCAATCTCAACGCTCCAAAAGTTATACTAAATACACCCATCGCATATCCAAGCGAACCTAGAACTCCACTAAAATCCTTCAGTTTACCCATAACTTCGAGAATCGTTCCTACAAAAACTCCAATTTCAGCCAGTTTAATAGGTATTTGTCCTATGGCATAATCTCCTTCGTACTTATCAAGATAATTGTTAAATATATAACCCAAAACTGGTATATCATCATAAAGACCAGTCGTATTGTATATATCTCCTTGAATGGTACCAGATAATGATATACTCATGATCGGTAAATTCCAAGAAGTAGTTAATTGCCTTCCACTATCACTCTTCATTAAATTGTCTTTTTCATTAAAATCAAACATAAATAAATATATATTTTCGTCCCCTCTAATTCCCTCAAGATGATAGATTTCATCACTAGCAGACCCAACATATTTATATTTTGAAAATTGAAGAGAATATCTTATGGTTTCACCGCTAGTGTTTTTAATACCATAAGCAATTTGTTCAATAAATTCAATATACTTATCTCTTAGAAGTTGGGTGGCAATTGTTCCTATAAATGACATTTCAGGACGAGAATATAACTGGTCAATTTCATTATCAGTATATAATCTTATAGTTGTAGGATCATATCCAAACTCGTTAATTATTGATTCAAAACTATATGTAAGCGAATATCCATAAGTGAGATAGATAAAATACGTTTCTTCAATGTCTAAATTTTTTTGAGTTAATATAGAATTACGTAAATTATCTCTTGTATTATTCAAATCACTAATGTCTATACATGAACTATTATAAAATTCTAAAGAAGAGATATCATTTGGATTATAACTCATATTAGCCACTTGAAGATATGCAGCTAGTTCAGCATTCATACCTGTTTTACGGTAATCACTTCCATCCCCTACTAGTCCTAATACTACATTTGTAGCTTGACTTTCTGTAACTGAAACTCCTTGAACTGTATAACTGAGATCATTATTATTATAAATATGTAATAACTTAGACTGTTTTGTTACTGTATCATACTCAAAAATAAGCCATACTAATCGGAATTTCAACCTTATTTGTCTATCACTTTTTGCTAGATTATCAGATTTATAAGTTAACATTCGAGCCCAAGTGTAGTCTTTCTCTTTGGCATAACTATGTAGAGGAACTAAACTAATTAGACCCGAATATCCATTATCTATTGAAAAACTATTATCTGGTAAATGATCTCCATTCTCAGGCAAACCATAAACTCGTAAGCCGGGTAAAATTGATAGTTCATTTTCACGATAATCAAATATTTCTGTATAATCATTTTCGGTTGGTTTAATCTGAACATTAATGCCTATTTCTGAATTACTATCATAGACAGGTAAATCGAATGTGGAAATTCCATAAGTATGCGTACAATCAATTGCTGTAAAAGGCATTACATCGCTTCCATCTATTATCCCATCATTATCAGTATCTGGTATTTCGTCATAAGGATTTTCTTCTAATTCATCAATTAATCCATCCCCATCAGAATCAAGTTTAAAAAAAGAACTCAAGTCAATAATTTCATTACTCCCAATAAAAAATTTAATTGAGAAGTTTGATGGCGTAAAAGTATTATCATGAGAAACTCTAAATTTTATTGTATAGACAATATCATTAGCTGGATTTGCTAGAGTATATTCTCCTTCAGTGTTAATATTTTCAAATATAATTTCATTATTAACGTCAATATTACTTAATGTATCATGCTCTCCAAGGGATTGGACATTCATAACTAATTCATTATCAGAATAATCGGTTGGAATTACTATACCAATTTTTCCTCCTAATTCAAGGTCTTTTGAATATTGAGCATCAATAAAGTAGTTACTTCTTAAGCTTTGCCATGTTAACCATGGATCTTGTATATAAGGGTTTAATCCATGAATAATTTCAAGTTTATTTCTAAGACCATCGCTATCATAATCAATATCCATAATTGGTTCTGCTGGTGATAGAATTGGATGAAATGGATCCCCAATATCATAAAATGGATAACCGAAATTAAAAGGATCATCCTCACCAGTATTCCATATAATTAAATCACGTCCAATTGAAGATTCTCCTGGAACTCCTGCCCATTTAGTTAATATTTTAAACCATTCATTTGGATGCAGGAGAACCGTTTGATTAAAGCTTACATAATATTCAATTCTATCATCAAATTCACAATAACTTGTTACTATAATTGATATTTCTGAGCTTGTTAAAAATGGAGATTCAATTCTTAGATCGATATACTCTTCAGTGATGAAATCTTTAAATTTCACATAAGTAAAATTAAAAACAGTAAGATCAGTTGACATTAAATTGGTGATCCTAAAATCAACGCAAAACATTAATGGTCTGAATCGATAAAATTCACGTTCTATTAACGGAAAGAGTTGAGATTCTTCTTGATCTGTTGAATATTCAAAATAAGCTTCAATATCATCAGCTATATCATTATTTAGTAAATTGGGGTTATATTGAGCAACTATATCATCCGGATCAATCCACACTAATCTTACTATATATTCCTCTTCAGGTTCTATAATTTCTCCTTCATATAATTTGATATGAAATATCATATATTGAAAATTTTCAAATGTAGATAATGATAATTTCTCAGAACCATCTATAATATTTGTAGAAGTTATCAATATACTCTCGTTTGGATCACTTTTATTTACTTGTATCCACAAATTAAGAAGAGTTATAGAGCTACTAAGATTATTTCTTATGTTTACCAGTAGTTGAACTTTATCCTGATAAGAAAAATAATTAATATCGAAAACAATATCAGGTGAATTTGAAAAATGAATTACATCATCTTCAGGTGGACTAGAAAATTCTAAACTCTCTATGTTTTGTTTTTCTTCAGTTGAATTGGAAAATTGTCCTTCCTCATCATCTATTGGTATTGAGGATTTAATATTTTTGGGGGTTGTTAGATCCTCAGAAATAACGTTTGTTATATTTACTATAGGTACTTGAAATAAAATAATAAAAATGATTAGAATAGCATAAGACTTTATTTTATATGCTTTTTTATAAAGATCCCTATTCTTATGGATTTCTTTTTGAGAGCAATACCTCAACGCAACTGGCTAAGATAAATATCAATTTGAATTATGTTATTGTTTGTTAGTATTTAATATAAATCTATCTCACATTCATGTGATGTTACAATTCCAAGTTTTCAAATTTGTAAAACAGATGATTATATTATAGCTAAATTCTTCCATAGTTTTTTATCATATCTTTAGTCACCAATTATAAGAAGACTTAGAAGCACGAATAATACTCCAATTTTTAAAATTGAACTTATTTTAGAAGAAATTCTTCTTTCTATTATGCTTTCTAATGTTAAAATTATTGATAGACTTATAAAGAATATACTAGAGATCATTAGAGCAAGAAACAAGATAGAATCCGAAACAGCTAAAGAAATAGGAAGTATCAGCAAACCTATAGACGAAATCTGAAGACATGACGAGACTTTTAAAACTTTTTCTTGACTAATACGATTATCCAGTCCTATAAAACCTTCGTTTATACTATCTACATTAAAGCCTTTCATTAATTCTCTTGATAGTTGTAAAAAAAAAGCTGATAAAAAGAAGAAATAGATGTAGGTTGGTATAATGATTGTATTTAAGAAAACTCCATAGATTAATCCAAGCGAAAAGATAAGAGAAACTAATAAAATGCTTATATAACCAAATTTTCTCTTGCTCTTATAACTATAGAATCCTAAAAGACTCCAAAGAATGCCAATAAAGATTGTAAAAAAAATAAGGACAATATTAACATAATATATTCCCATATTCTCAATTACATTAATAATGGTTAGGATTAAACCAATAAGATAAAGCACCCCACATATTATCAGGGCTTTCTTTCTCGAAAATTTACCCTTATAAGAGGAATTATCTAATACTTGAAGTAATTTAATTATCATTATTCCTGATAAGCCCAAAAAAAGATATGCTAAAGGGCCATAAATAAGATTTATACTGAATATTTCAACACTAATACCTACTCGAGAATTAAAAATACCAAATAGGACCATTACGCCTCCTTTTACTGCAGGTTTACCTATCTTTAAATTTTTTTTAATTTCCAAAGTAGAATTGGTTCTCCTATTTAATTAGTTTGATAAATTCTTGAAGCGTTATCGAAATTAAGAACTAAACTTTGATTATTAAATTGTAATAATGTATTTTTAGTACCGAACTCTTGATAACAATAATTATTGTCAAATCTGGGATAAGGACCTAAATCAATTTCACTACCATTCACAATCATTGGACTATCCCAAGCTACTGTGATTTCTCCTTGAGAGGGTGATACATATCTTACACTGTATCCTAGGGCTTGTGGTATAACATAAATTTGAGATTGCAGCACATTTAATTCAAATTGAGCAAATGATCCATATTCATCTACGCTTCCTAGTTCAACTATCCAAAGATTCTTAAAACCGTCTACTCGAAGTTCATAATTTGAAGCCCAGTGAGTATCCATATAAGAATATAACCCAATATATCCATCGCCGGAAGCTCCAAATACCCATCGACCATGCTGCTCCCACTCATCAAAAGCCCATCGTGGAAAATAAGCATGCTGATAAAATTTATTGCCCGTAAAAAGATTTAAGAAGAAAAGTAGAAGTTCTCCTTCTAAAGGTAAGGTTTCACGATCGTATTGAATAATTCCAACGTTTTTATATAATGTAGCTCGGGGATTCCAACCCCCAACATATTCTTGTTCAAGATCTTTAGTAAGACCACCGGGAGAATTAGTATATACAAAAGCATCATCATCTAATGATGCTTGCCAGATATGTTCTTGATAACTATTCATTCCTTTCTGGTGGTCTTGTGAACCGGAAAGCTGATAATAAGGTGTCCTAAATGTATATGTATTTGAAGTTTCTAAACAAATACCTTGAGTGATTAAACCCAATGATTTTGAAAATTGAGTTAAGGAAATCCCTTTTAAAAATGCAGCTATTTTAAAGAAATCAGCAATAATTTGAGGACCATAAATATTATCGGACTTAATATTGTATTTTTCAACAAGATTGAAGACTTCCTTAATTGTTTCTGAAGGTAGGACCGCTGACATTCCTAACCAAAACATAAGATCTTCTTCATTATAATCTATATTATATGATGGACCATCATCCATATCTATACTGTTACGTTCCTTATGTTCATTATATAATGTTGCATTATTAGCTATATCCTCTAAGATTGGAGGAGGTGCATAATAATCACTTGTAGCTAGAGCAACAGCAGCAAGATTACTATTGTCATTAGGATTATGTTCTCCAATACCAAGCATAATCCAAGCTGACTCAGATGTACTGTCTCTGGAAGCTGGAACTAATAAACTTTTTCCTACCTTTGTTCTATCATAACAGCGACCATGAGTGGTGGCATATCTCCCGTTATAATAATTATTGGCAAAATCAAAAGCTATGATATCCAATACCATTGCGGCTTTATACACCACTTCTTGATCTTCAGAAAAGTCTACTAAATTAACTAACGCTGCAATATCCTCAGTATAATATGTATTTGAATGCCATTCTGAAAAACCAAATTGTGCTCGCCAATCAAGCCATCTTTTTACAAGAGGAAGAGCATGATTTACATGTTCCAGACCAGTCATACCAGAATTAACAAATGTATCGTTTGGAAAAAGTTGACCAATTAGCAATTCTGCTGTGTGAAAAAGAATTTGGTGATTCTCTGTATAAAAAATCATATCATCTCTAGTAGGTTCAGTATACCAATATTTTGTTTTACCAAAAGCATCGATAACTTTGTTCTTTATAGTTGAACTTAAAATACTCTTATTTATATCGATATATATCAAACGTATAAGATTATTCAATGTAAAATCTAAACAATCCTTAAAATTATATATTTTATATAGAGAAGCTTCAATATCGATTTCACTTACGTTCAAACCTAAATAAACTCGAGACACTTGGGCATAGACATGATTACTGTCTATACTATCATTTAGATATATTTCTTGTCGCTGTTTATAGCCAACTGTCGCGTTAAATGAATCAAATAAATTGAATGTACGATTAAAATTGGTATTCATTGAAAAGTCCCATGGGTTTTGACTAATTTTGAGTTCGGAATAACTTTCTTTGGTATGAAAGAATTGAGGTAAAAATAAGATAATAAATATGAATAATAGTTTTGGAAATCTTCTATTTTTACTACTATTCTTATGTTTAAATCCCAAATATTTAGTTAATAAATAAATTATAAATAAAACGATCATAATACTATTAAAAACACTATTTGATGAAATTAAATACAAACTAAAACCAAAGAATATTAAATAACCCCCTATATTACTCAAAACAATAATTCTCCAAAGGAATATGGCAATACTAATAACTAACAAAGAAAAAAATAGCCAAATAATGAATTTTTTCTGAATCCTTAAGTATTTCATTATGTCCAATAAAAAATTATTAATTTTAAATAATGTACTTAATTCGTTTTAATGCTTAAAATAAGTTGCTTAACTAAGATTTATTTTTTATATTGTGGATCTCTTGTAGCACATCCTACATTTTTCCCTAATTTCATGAATTCGGAGCATTTTGAACATGTAATACAGACTTGTTTCTTATCAATAATTCCATCTTGGAAAATCTGTTTGGGAAAATCTGGATTGGCAAGTGCCATTCTTCCAAATGCACAAATATCTACTCTTTTCTCATGTGCCATCCCCGCTGCGATATAACCAGCAAATTGGCGTAAATATGAATAACCAGATCCTACAACAACCATATCATCTGGTAAATGATTTTTAACTAAAGTTGCTAAATTTAAAAGTCTATTTATGTCATATAACGGATTTACGGCTGGTAAAACGCCTCCTTTTATTGGTGTATCAAATGGTCTAGTAATTTGAGGTTTATAATGAGGATTTCCAGCGGAAATATTGATTAATCTTATTCCTTTCTTATAGAGTTTATTTATTACTTTTAAAGGTTCAGTAAGATCTATTGATGCTGGAAAGCTTTCATCTTTTATTGATCTAACGCCAAACCCATACGGGAAGGGAATTCCATCATAAACACTCATTCGTGTGGTTATGATAAAATCTCTCTCGGTTTTTAATTTTTTATTAAGTTTCTTTATAATATTTAAATATAATCTTGCTCTGTTTTCAAGAGATTCTCCACCATATTTTGAATCTTCTCGATGTCTTGAACTTAGCAATTCATGAATTAAATAACCATGGCAAGCTTTAATGTCAACACCATCAAAGCCTACTTCTTTTGCCATAATTGCCTTCTCTACCCAAAGATCTTCCAAATCTTTTAGTTCATTATCTGTTATGACAGTACCTTCTATTTTTAAGAGACTATTAGCATCTTCTAACTCAGGATTATAATATGCTCTTATGGGGTATCTTTTGCCATCTCTCACACTATATCTTCCAGAATGGTTCAATTGGAGAATTAGAATGCTTTTATTTACAAAACCTAATTCTTTTAGTGTTTTATTAGAGATTTCCCTTGTGAACGAAACAAGCTTTTCAAATTTCTCATAATTCTTTTCTGATAATACTAATTGATGAGGATTTGAGCGGCAATCTTGATTGATTGCCGTAGCTTCAAACCAAATTAAACCTGCTCCACCTTTAGCATATCTCTCATATCGCCTATATGTTAATTTTCCAGGAGATCCATCTGAATTCGCATCGAAGCCTTCCATTGGCTGAATTGCTAATCTGTTTGGTACAAATAAATTATGAAAATGTACTCTTTGTTGTAAAATTTCTACTCTAGGATATATTGGAATATCTAAACTTAATTCAACAATTTTCTTCTCTAAATCATTTAAAGTCTTATAAGTAAATGGTTCAAATTTCCTCTGAAATGGATTCAAACTCATTACATAATTAATAGAGAACCCTTAATAAAGAATTTTTCATTTTTTCTTTTGATGATTAATAATGGCTAAAAAGAAAATATTGTTATGTCAAAGTGGTCGACATTTTAAAATTAAAAAGGCTTATTCTTATTTACAGGAGACCTTAGATGATTATACTATTGATAATTATAATAATGTAGAGATTTTCAACAATAAAGACTTCTTTGAGTACGACACCACTATCTTTTACACTCACTTTAGTGAATTTACTAAAGAACAAGAAAAAAATGTGTTGGATTTTATTGCGAGTGGAAAAGGATTTGTAGGATTACATGCAGCCTCTGCTTCTTTTAAAAAACATCCCAAATATTATGAAATGATAGGAGGGCGGTTTATAAAACATAAAAAGAAAACAAATATAGATATCAAAATAATAGATAAAGAACATCCAATTACAAAAAATTTAGGAAACTTTACTTTTTATGATGAGCCTTATCGACATGACTTTTCCATGAAAGGTGATATGAAAGTATTAGCAGAAGCTTATTACTATGATGAGGAAGACCCTGATCCTGAGCCTATTATATGGGTAAAAACCTATGGAGAAGGAAGAGTTGCGTTTTGTGCTTTAGGGCATCAAACAAAGTCTTTAAAAAACGAGATTTATTGTACAATTATCAAAAACTTAGTAAGTTGGGTATTTAAAGGGCAATAAAATAGGTGAACTATTATTAGCAACAAGAGATTTGTAAAGGTTGGAGTTATTGGTTGTGGATATGGTTCAAAGGATTATAAGCTAGCAAACAGAGCCATAAGAAATATGAAAATCGTAGCAGCTACCGATCTAAATGTGAATAGAGCTATAAGCATGGTAGGTAAAAGGCATGCGTATACTGATGTTGAAGAGATGTATGAAAATGAGGATTTTGATATTGTATATATTGCTACTCCTCACCACTTACATAAACCTATGATTAAACAAGCATTTGAAAAAGGGAAACATGTGCACTGTGAAAAACCTGTAGCTCATTCACTAGAAGATGCTAGAGAAATATATAAACTAGATAAAAAGTATAAGGATTTGAAACTTGGCTTTAATTATATGCATAGATATGATCATAAATGTTATCGTTTAGCTTCGGCTATTCAAAATAATCATTTAGGAGTAGTATACTATGCTAATTGTAATATTTTTTTTAGTAGAGATGAATCTTACTTTGAGAAAGGTCCATGGCGAGCTAAGAAAGAATTATCTGGCGGCGGGACAGTAATAACTCAAGGCTCTCATACTATAGACATATTGTTATGGGCATTAGGAGAACCTATCTCTGTAATAGGAAAGATTGCTGCTGTAAAATTTAAAAATAATGAAGTAGAAGATTTAGGGTTCGGGATTGTTGAATTTAAAAATGGAAGTTACGCCCAAATAAATAATTCTTTATTTGTCAAACCTCCTATGAGCATTTTGAAAATTAGGACAGAATTACAGATTTTTGGAGAAAAAGGAAGATGTTATTATAAGGGAGTCTGGCCCTTTTCATCATTAAAATGGAAAGGTGTTAAGAAATTTAAGATTAAAAAAGACACGAAAGGTATTTCTCACATGGGTAGATCGGAAAAAGCATTTGGAGACTGGGTACTTCATGACAAGCCTTACTTTAATACAGTAGAAGAAAGTTCTAAAGTTCTTAGATTGATATCTGCTTTGTATAAGTCTTCAGAAACTGGTAAAAAAGAGTTAGTTGAAAAATTGTAAGTGATTTTTATCTATTAATTTTTCAAACTAAATTGAATAGATAATAAGTCTTCCCCTTTGGATGATCCTCCCATATAAAGGTTATATTCTATATTTTCAATCTCCCATGATTTCGATTCTGGATTATACCACGCTAGATTTTTCTTTGAAACTTCAATTTTTACAGTTTTTGTTTCATTTGGTTGTAGTGGGATACGTGTAAATCCCTTCAAGAGTTTTATAGGACGATCGATCTGGGATTTTTCAAAACCTATATACAGTTGAACAACTTCATCTCCATTTAAATCTCCTGTGTTTTTAACGTCTATAGAACCAATGATTTTATCATCTTTCACATCAACCTGGATATTACTATAAGTAAACGTGGTATAACTTAATCCAAACCCAAAAGGAAAGGCAGGTTCATAACCTTTTTTTTCAAAAAGAGTATATCCATGGTAATATCCATATTCAATCTCATCTGCATTCTTATCGAAAAAAGGTAAATTTTGAGGATCTTTAGGAATTGTAAAAGTTAATTTTCCTCCGGGGTTGACATCTCCAAAAAGGATTTTTGCTAATGCATTCCCTCCTTCTACCCCCGAATACCAAGCCATTAATATTGCAGGTACGTGCTCTTTCCATTCTTCCATCATGATCGCGCTTCCACCAATCAGTACCACTATGCAGTTTTCAGTTTCAGAAGCAACAGTCATAATTAATTCAATATCTTTAGCATGTAAGGAAAGATTGTCTCGGTCCCCTCCAATTCTTAATTCTTTAATGTACTCTCCTTCATCCCTCCAATTTAATCCGACTACTACAACTGAAACATCTGCTTCTTTAGCAATTTCTTTTGCTCGAGCATGATCTTTTCCATTAATGTTAATAATTTCTATAGAATCTCCTAAATAATTTCTTATACCTTTTAGAGGTGTGCTGACTTCTTTAACTGATACAGCACTACTACCATAGTCTCCAATATTTTTTACGCTAGCATACTTTCCAAAAATAGCTATTTTCTTTATTTCATTTTTATTCAAAGGTAAAATTCTATTTTCATTTTTAAGAAGAACCATGCTTTTTTCTGCAGCTGCTAAGGCTATTTTATAGTGTTCTTCACATCCGATTAGATCCTCACCATAATTTTGTGGATCTTCTTTTGTAGTATATTTAAGAATTGTTCTCATTACGCGTCCTGCCGCTTCATCTATCATTTGTTCCGTAATTTCACCGTTATCTAAAAAATTCTTAACTTTTTTATACTTGTAATATTTAGCTCTAGGCATTTCCACATCTAATCCTCCAGTTACTCCACCAACCGTGTCTTTGACTCCATACATCCAATCAGAGTGAACAAAACCCTTAAAACCCCATTCTCTTTTTAAAATCTCACGCAATAAATAATTATTATGTCCACAAAACTTACCTCGAAATTTATTATATGCACTCATTATAGTGGCACACCCCTCCTCAACACAACGTTTGAAATGAGGGAGATATACTTCTCGAAGAGTTCGCTCATCCATTTTCACATTTACTTTAAATCTAGCTTTTTCAATGCTATTTGCTGCAAAATGTTTAGCAGTTGCCATGACATTATGTTTTTGTACACCCCGTGTTAAAGCCGCCCCGAATTCTCCAATTAAAAATGGGTCTTCTCCATAAGTTTCCTGAGCTCTACCCCACGCAGGATGACGCAAAAGATTGATACATACTCCACCATAAAGATTTCCGCCATGAGCTCGTGTTTCTCTCCCAATTGCATTGCCAATACGTTCCTCTAAATCAAGATCCCAAGATGCACCTCTGGCCATTGATACCGGGAAACAAGTAGAACCTGGTATAATAACTCCTCTTGGTCCATCAGTAAACTCAAAAGATGGAATATTAAATCTTTTAGAACCTGCTCCATCATATGTCCGTTTTCCTACTCCTCTATCTTTTACAACTTTAAACAAAAATCGGCTTCCTTTCATTTGGTCAACTTTTTCTTCCAGATTCATTTGATCAAGTATAAAATTGACATAATCCTCAATTTCTTTTTCACTCATACCTTTTTTGACTTCAATCATCCCATTTACTCCTAATTTAAGTGGTAATATTAAAGATAATAATTAAAAAAAAAGGATATTAAAAGTAAATTTTATGGTTTAAATTTTTTAAAGGGATATCCCCAAGTCTGATAAGCTAAATAAACACGAAAGAACTAACCATATAAAGAAGAAAATAATACCTATTAATGATATTAATTTCGCTTTTTTATTGTAAGTATTTTCTTGCTCTGTTCTCATAGAACCTTTAGCTATAATGAATGTTATAAATGATATAGGGAAGAATAGGAATCCAAAGAAGGACATCTTATAAGCAAATTTAGAATCTGCATGTAAATCATGTCGTATCTCATCCTTTTCTATGACATTTAACCATTCAGCGTTATAGAATGCTTCTTCTACATTAAGTTGTCCCAACTGCCACCACTTACCCTCTGCCTTCCTAGTAGGTATAATCTGCGCTGCAATTGAGCCCATCATCCATTCTAAACTCCCAGTGTATTTTACCTTTTCCCAGAGAAGTAATATACCATGTATAATTAAGATACTGATAGCCATTGTTAAGAAAGTACCCAGCCAATCGAGGCGTAAATATGGTTGGCCATAAATTGTAGAAGAAACTATAAACCATATTATGAAATAAATCCATTGAATATTATAAACTGTAAAGGCAATAAATCCAAATCGACGGAAAAATCGTGTTTTGTCAGCAAACTCTTTTCCACGACCTCTAAATTCAACAACACGAACAACCACCATAATAAGACATATCGCAGCTCCATTAAGACTCATAAATTGGAATAGCCATCCTAAGACTGGTACAGGATTATCTGGATTGTTAGGAACCCAATTTCGGTGAAATGGAAGATTTGGCCATAGTGCTAAAAATGCATCAATACCCATAACGCCAAGATTAATGAAAATTCCAATCGCACCAATTAGGAAAACTATACATCCTATTTGCATTACGTTTTTCGGGAAATCACGTCTAATTTCTTTTCGATCTTCAGCTAAAGTGATCCCAATTATGCTTCCCATGAATGACACTGCTAAATAAGGAAAAATAGGTTCTTCTCTTCCTGCAACCGCATTGAAAAAGAAATGCGTGATAAAATCCCACCATGGTGACTTACCTAAATATGGATATTGCACATCTACACCTGTGACTGGATCGATTGCCCAGGGATATCCTGGAATTGCTAAATCCACAAGCTACCACATGAGAGGTGTGAGAGCTACAAACACTACAATTAAGATTATATAATTTCTTAGAAGTTTATTGCGATTTTTCCATCCATCGTTCCTAGAAAAGATACCCTGGACAACACCATTGAGAATAATACACCAAGCAATAGTATGTATTGTTTCAAAATGATAACCTCGATAAAGGATTACTTGCCAATTCCATGTAGAAACATCATCTAATACTTTCATAAGATTTGCAATAGCTCCATGAATACTGAAAATACTCTCAGAAATCATAGCAAAAATTAACAATAAAACACCACCCATTATCTGTCTTATTATTAAATCCCTGACGCTTCGTCCAGCCTGTAGGTGTCTATACATGCTAATCATATTACCTATTGCTGACACCATCAAGAAAAAGCCTGCTAAACCACCTAAAAACGGCAAAACAATAAATGCTACGATATTTATTAATACAATGTTGTCTATCTGAGCGAGTAATCCGCTAATGTCTAATACATGAGTTATAGTGTGCAAAAATAACATTAAGAAAATTGCTATCCCTCGTAGGAAATCAATACTAGCAAATCGTCTCATTTTAAATCATTAGATAATTTTAATTTTCATAAATTAGAGTATTATTGTAAGATAGATAGCTTCCTATATTTAATCTTTTAAATTCATTATTTCTTGGTTATTTGAAAATATTTTTAATAAACTCAAATAAATAGTATTTTATGGATACCGAAAATAAAAAAGTAGCATTAGTAACTGGCAGTACTCATGGAATTGGCAAAGGTATTATTTTAGAGCTTGTTAAGATTGGATTCTCGGTAATCATAAATGGTGCTTCAACTGAAAAATTGCCTGATGATTATAAAAACGAATTGAAAGCTATTTTAAAAGAAGAAATCGAAGATAAATTTATATATGTTCAAGCTAATATAGGTGAAAAAGAAGATCGAAAAAAATTAATTGATGAAATTAAAGAAAAATTCAATCGTATAGATGTATTAATAAATAATGCCGGAGTTGGACCAATTAAAAGGGGAGACCTCTTAGAAATGACTGAAGAGTCCTACGATAGAGTAATGGGAATCAATCTTAAAGGTCCCTTTTTCTTAACTCAGGCTATAGCAAAATGGATGATTAAACTCAAGAATACTCTTAAAGATGATTATCAACCTTATATTATTAATATATCATCAATCAATAGGTATACACCTTCACTTAACAGGGGAGAATATTGCATTTCTAAAGCTGGAATGACAATGATGACAAAACTTTTCGCTGTAAAACTAGCTGAAGAAGGAATTCCTGTATTTGAAATATCACCAGGTATAATAGATACTCCTCTCACCAAACCAAGGTATGATATGTATGATAAATTAATTAATGAAGGAGTATCTCCAATTAAAAGATGGGGAACTCCACTTGATATTGCTAAACCTGTTGTTGCTATAGTAAGTGGATTAATTCCATTTTCTACGGGTTCAATTTTGGATATAGATGGAGGATTTCATTTACACCGTCTATAATTAGATGAGGATTAAAATGGAAGAAATAGATATCAATCAATTTGAAATTAATGAATTTAATTCAATTATTATTGGTTCTGGTGCTGCAGGATTAAATTGTGCTCTCCATCTAATAATGAAAGGATTACCTTCAGAAAAAGTTGCGATTGTTACTGATAATTTAGGTGGTGGAACATCTTTTAATGCTGGTTCTGATAAACAAACCTACTACAAGTTATCAATTTATGGAGATCAAGCTGATTCTCCTTATGAAATGGCTAAGGATCTTTTTGCTGGAGGCGCTATGCATGGTGATATTGCTTTAATTGAAGCAACAAATTCCCTCACAGAATTCTTTCATTTGATTCAACTTGGAGTCCCTTTCCCGTACGATAAATACGGAGGTTTTGTAGGATATAAAACTGATAATGATCCAAAACAGAGAGCAACATCTATAGGACCTTTTACATCTCAAAAAATGGGAGAATGCCTATTAAAAGCAGTTAGAGAGAAGAACATTAAAATTTTTGATAAACATTATGCTATAAAAATACTTGTTGATGATACTTCTGGCCAGTTAGAAGCAATTGGAATAGTTTGCATAAAAGTAGATGAACTTTCAAAAGACAAGAGTTTAGATAATTTTCTAAGCTCACTTAAGATCTTTAAAGCAAGAAATATCATTATTGCAACTGGAGGTCCTGCTATTTTATATGAAAATTCTGTATATCCAAAGTCTCAGAGAGGAACAACAAGTCTAGCAATTAAAGCAGGATGCAAACTTCAGAACTTAACTGAATCTCAATTTGGATTAGCATCAATAAGATTCCGTTGGAATGTTTCTGGGTCATACCAGCAAGTGATCCCCCGCTATTTTTCTCTTGATGCTAATAATAATGAAATTGAATTTCTAGAGAAAATTTTTCCTTCTTTTAAAGAATTATCTAGATCAATTTTTTTAAAAGGTTATCAATGGCCTTTTAACTCTAATTTAATTGAAAACTATGGATCTTCTCTAATAGATTTAGCTGTCTTTCATGAAACCATTACCTTAAACCGACAAGTTTTCTTAGATTATACTAAAAATCCTAAAAGTTTTGATTTAAAAGAACTCCATCCTATAGCAAAAGATTATTTAACTAAATCTAATGCGTTAGCAGATACTCCTATTGAACGACTTAGAAAATTAAACGAACAAGCAATTAAAGTATATGAGATACAAGATATAGATATATCAAATGAACCTTTAGAAATAGCAGTATGTAATCAGCATCTAAATGGTGGCATTTCATGTGACTCATGGTGGGAATCGACCACTGTGAAACATCTTTTTGCAATTGGTGAGATTAATGGTAGTCATGGAATTCATAGACCTGGTGGAGCTGCTTTGAATTCAGGACAAGTAGGAGGCTTAAGAGCTTCACAAAAAATTGTTCACTCAATCTATAGAGATCAAATAATTGAATTAGAGCATTTTAAAAAAAATCTCAATTCAGAACTAATTGATTTGAGAAACAAATTTAAGATTTTATTACAAAATACCCTAAATGAGAATATTTTAACACCATCTATTCTTTTGAATCAAATTCAAAGAAGGATGGCTAAATTTGCTACAATTATTCGTCCTTTGAAGGATTTAGAATCTGAGATTAATATTCTTCAAAATCAACTAAATAATATTATAAATTTAATTGCCTTAAAAAATCAAACAGAAATTGTTGATTTTTATAGAACTAAAGATGCATTATTTACTCAATTATTCTTTTTAAAAGCAATTCTAAATTATCATCTCTCTAATGGTCGGAGTAGAGGCTCCTATTTAATTTTACGCAACAATTTGCAAGAGTCTTTATCTGAAATGTATATCCTACCTCCTGGGTATTTAAAACAATATAAATTTGTTCATAATGATTTGGATTTATCAAAAAAAATCCAGACCCTCCAATGGAAGGATGGACAAGTCTTCATTAAATGGGATAATGTAAGAGATGTTCCTTCTGATTTTGGCTGGTTTGAAAATGTATGGAAGAAATTTATAAATGGAAAAAAACTCAATTAAGAATTTTTTATTATGTTATTTTAATTTTGGAAAAAAACGTCCTGTATTTTCTAAATAATTTTCATAAGCAGTTCCAAATTTTTTTTTAAGAGCATCCTCTTCCCTACTTGCTTGTGAAGATAAACCAATCCAAGATAAAAATCCAAAAAGAGTCAGCCAAATTCCCGTTGCTAGAAAAAAGAAAATAACTAAAAATACTTTTGCTATGTACATAGGATGTCTTATATATTTGTACGGTCCTCCTGTTGCTAAAATATAATTGGATTTCATAGGCTTATAAGCTGGAGTGTAATTAATATTATAAGAGAAAACTACTACACCCCATCCATCTTGTATCCAAATTCCGATTATACCTATCCAATTGATCCATTTATGGAAATCAAATGCCAAATATTCTGAAAGAAAATACCAGAAATCAAATATACATATAAAAACAACAAAAAAGTTCAAAAACGAAACAATACCCATTCCAATTAATAAAAATGGGTTGTAACCAGAAGATATGATGATATCTTCATTTACATTTTCTAATTGGATTGAACCATTTGGTAACCTTTTTCTTTGTTTTAATTTTATAGGGATTAAAATTAAAAAAGAAACTATCCATCCTCCTAATATTGAAAAAAGTAGTTCAAAACGATTTAACATACGATTTCTATATTATTTCTTTTAGGGTTATATATTTTATTAAAACAAATAAATAATTTCAACATATTCAATTTTCTAGTTTAGAAGATTTTGGTCTTCCTTTAATTATTCTTCTATTTATCATAATCCAATATGTAATCATAACTGCAGAAAAAATGGTAGTAGCTGTAATTGTTGTTAAAGTAGAGATTTTTATAAAATTGTAAAAATTACCACCTGATTCAACATAAATAGAAGGTTTTACTTCCGTTTCATCAAGACAATAACTTGTTGTCGGAACCTGAGCATATCCCATAGATAAATGAGCAACATCAAGTCGATATATAGGATCCTGCATTAAACAAATCCTTCGATCTTGAGCTGGAATGGTTGTTGTATATACTCTTAATTCACCCTCTAATGAGACGATAATTTCTTCTCTCCAATCTCCTAAAATGTCTGCCCATGCTACTTGGTATCCTTGAACACCTGAAAAGTGAGTATAATCTTTTTCATAATCAAAAATTCTTTCTTGATAAATTAATTCGCGTTGTAGGTCTGCATCCCAGTACACTGCTTTTGGATTTAATCCTATATCAAAATTCTCTTCATTTAATATGAGTGTTCCATTGGCTGAATGCAACCACCTTTTGGGGTAAGCATCTTCACCACTATAGCATTCCATTC
Organism: Promethearchaeota archaeon; assembly: GCA_048939015.1. Lineage (GTDB taxonomy): Archaea > Asgardarchaeota > Lokiarchaeia > Sigyniarchaeales > SOKP01 > Loki-b32. The sequence goes on along the minus strand of JBHLPW010000023.1, from coordinate 8,921 downwards.
CAGGATTCGAAGGATCTATATCGGAGACTAAACCTTGGCTGTGGATATGATAAGCATTTTCTGTTATACCCCATAAAACATTTCCCGTTGCAGCATCAACTAAACAAATTCCATTATCATATTTTGGAATAGGATGAATAACACCTTCAATACCATAATATATTTCAAATCCTGGGTGTCCAGGATCAATGTCCCCTACATAACAATGATCTGGATGCGATAATCCTGAAGACCAAAGACCCCTTCCATTTTCATTAATCACACATGCTCCTAATATAACTTCATCAAATCCGTCAGAATCGACATCAGCAGAGTGCATAAAGTGAGCCCCTTGACCATAATACATAAAGTAGCACTCTTGGCTACTATCCCAATTCCAAAGATTTATAAGATGATTATTTGTCATATTATATGTCTCGAGTTGCATTAAGCCATAAGTACCTCGAGCTGCTAAGATTGATGGATGATTCCCATCTAAATAAGCTACCCCAAGTTGATTTCGAGAATTCCAACTATACATCTGTAATGTCCGTTGTGGCCATGCAGTTTGTGTTATTACATTTCCAGTCATTCCATCCCATAACGAGAGGTATTCTGGACCTGTTTGAACACGTCCAAATACATCTCTGTGATCTCCTATTCCAGTTTTAATCGCAACTTCTGCTTTATTATCTCCATTAAAGTCATAAACCACATATGGAGAATACCAAATACCTTGTTCAATATCCCATCCAAGATCTTTACTCCAAAGAAAAGTACCATTAGAAAGATACGCTTCAATCTTATAAGTGTCTGTACTAGGCCTCCAATTACCATCAAGAAACGGTTCTAAAGGATCGATATTTATGTTGGGTTGTTTTATAACATAATCATAACTTCCATCGCCATCAAGATCAGCAATTCCAACCTTTTGAAAAGTATAATTTCCATTTAGTTCTATGGATATGTAATTTTCTCCTACATTATTCAATATTTTAGTCTCTTTAGAAGGTGTTAATTCTGTGCTATTTATAACGGGACGAATCCAATATCTAATGTTAGTTTCATTTAATGGAGGTTGATCTATAAAATCAGTAGTCTGATTGATAGGATTAATATTTAACATAATTGGCAAACTTTCTTCAGTGTCTCGATAAATATTGAAAGAAATATTTGCTGGATCGTCTTCAAGTAGTCTCCAGCCTATATAAATATGACTATTATTAATATACATAGCAAATATACCTCGATCGAGATATTCTTTTATATGATCCGTCTCTTTATATTCAAAATCATTATGAACTGGAGATATACAACCAAAGAAAGGTTGAAACACAAAAACATAGAAAGCAAAAAGAGGAATAATCAGTAGAACATATCTCAATTTCCGTTTACGCCCTGTAATCCTTTTTTTTGTTTTCATAAACACTCATATTACATATAGTTAAATTAATTATAATGAAGAAAATGCTAAAAATTTATAGGAAATTGTAGCAGAAGTGAGGAATTTGAATGTCTAATAATTTTTCATGAATTATGAACATCTATATAATAAAAAATTATGTAAAAATAAAACTTTAAATACAAATTTTATCATATTTTTTTCGATTTTATCAGAATTAATCATTTTTGATAAAAACTGGATTTAAAAAGTGTGAAAGATGAACGTCCCCTATATTGGTTGTGCAGTTTTAATGGTAATTTCAGTCGTAATTTTCACTGTAGCTTACAAAAAGAGACGAGAACTTCTTCCTTGGTATATAGCCATAATATTGAATGCAATAGGATATGTATTTGTTGCTTTAGAGATTGGGACTAGTGAGAGTCTAGCAATAAGCCCCATAGCAATGATAGTTTTTATGGGTGGGACTTTTGTATTAATATATGCAGTTGTAAAGGAGTATTATCAAACATTTATTAAAGTAAAATCTAAAAATAAAATGGCTTTAAAATATGCAGCTGTAATCCCTGCATCCTTTTCTTTTTATTTGATGCTTATGGTTGCTATGATTGTATGTATAAGTATGCTAATAAGACTCTTTCTTCATAAAAAATCATTAATACATGCTTTCTTCTTATTAGCATTGATAAATGGATTATTCAATATTATTGTTGCACTAATTACAGAAATCGCACCTTCAGATAATACCCAAAAGTTGAGTGATTTTATTGGAGCGGTTATGACAACAACTTATCTTATAATGGGTATAGTCGCTATTGTAGAAAAAAGAATCATAGATTCAAATGAAATTCTTATAAATGTTGTAGATTCTGCATCATCTGCTAGTATAAATACAGCAAATATGGCTACCGAATTAGCAGCAAGTGCTAGTGAAGTGAATGCAGCTTCAGAAGAAATTTCGGTATCAACCCAAGAAGCAACAAAAAAATCTCAAGAAATTATGACTTCAACTCGAGAAATCTCTGGAATTTTAGACTTAATCACAAATATTTCAGACCAAACGAATTTATTAGCTCTTAATGCTAGTATCGAAGCAGGAAGAGCGGGAGAACATGGACGTGGATTTGCTGTAGTAGCTGATGAAGTAAGAAAATTAGCAGAAGAATCTAAAAATGCAGTAAAAGATACTAATGAAAAAATTAATCGAATATTGAGTCAAATTAATGAGACTTTTAGTAATATGGAAGGTATTAGTGCCTCTGCAGAACAACAATCCGCTTCAATGGAAGAAATCTCTGCAACTTCTCAAAAATTAGGTAATTTAGCAGAAAAATTGAAAGAATCATTAACCATTAAGAAAATTTAAAATTATATTACTTTAAGAAATTCTACTACAGATCAAAAGCTGGTATTGAATATGAATATAGCATATACAGGTTTGACTATTGTAATGGCTCTAGCTGCTACAATTTTTACGATGGCGTATAAAGAAAGACGAGAACTACTTTCTTGGTATATAACAATACTACTTTATACAATAGGGTATTTTTTAGCAGCTTTAGAAGTTGGTGCTAGTGAAGGCGAGGCAATCAGTCCTATTTCGATGATAATTATTATGGGTGGAACTTTTGTATTAAACTACGCAGTTGTAAAGGAGTATTATCAAACATTTATTAAAGATAAACCTAAAATTAAAATGATTTCAAAGTATAGTGCTGCTATTCCACTCGCTACGACTTTTTCTTTTGGGTTCATTCTTTTGATAGTGATGTTTATTTGTATAAGCATGTTAATACGACTCTATCGTTATAAAAAATCAATACTCTATGCTTTCTTTTTATTAACTCTGATAAATGTGGCGTTGAATACAATTATTGGTATACTTAATGAAACTGTAAAATCTGAAGGTTTTCAAGATTTAAACAATATCATGCAAGGCATTGTGGTAACAACTTATCTAGTAATGGGAATAGTGGCTATTATAGAAAAGAATATAATGGATACAAACAAAATTCTCACAACTGTGATAGATTCTGCCTCATCTGCCAGTATAAATACCTCAAATATGGCTACTGAATTAGCGGTAAGTGCAAGTGAAGTAAATGCTGCATCCGAAGAAATTGCATCATCTACTCAAGATTTAACAAATAATTCTCAAGAAATCATGGTTTCAACTCGTGAAATTTCAAACATTTTAAATATAATCACTTCGATTTCTGATCAAACAAACTTATTAGCACTCAACGCTAGTATTGAAGCCGGAAGAGCAGGGGAACATGGGCGAGGATTTGCAGTAGTAGCGGATGAAGTAAGAAAATTAGCTGAGGAATCAAAAAATGCAGTAAGAGATACTAATAACAAAATCTCTCGCATCATAAGTCAAATTAACGAGACATTTAGTAATATGGAAGGTATTAGTGCATCTGCAGAACAACAATCAGCGTCAATGGAAGAAATATCTTCAACAGCACAGAAATTAGGAAATTTAGCAGAATCCTTAAAAGATTCTTTGACATTAGAAAAAATCTAAAATAAGACTTTTTTATTAATTTCTTAAATCTTTTTAATCGAATATGATTAGAGTATTAGATTAATTAGATTATTCGTTTTTTTATCTTCCTGGGGGTTCTTATTTCAAATAAACGAAACTAATATATTATAGAAATTAAATATAAATAAAATTCATTGATTTGAGAATATGAGACTTATTAACTTGTAGAGAAATTTTGTAAGGTTTTAAATTATGAGTATGAATGGAAAGATATGTATGATAACAGGTGCTAATTCAGGTATAGGTAAAGCGACAGCTATAGGATTAGCAAAACTAAATGCTACAGTTATAATGGTTTGTCGTGATAAAAAACGTGGAGAAAAAGCTCGAGAAGAAATAATCAATCAAACAGGAAATAAAAATATAGACCTATTTCTCTGTGATTTATCCTCTCAGGGAGAAATTAGAAAACTTGTTAGTGATTTTAAAGAAAAATATCAAAATCTAAATGTTCTTATAAATAATGCGGGTATTATGCTTAAAAACAGATCAGAATGTGTGGATGGACTTGAAATGAATTTTGCTGTGCATGTTCTCGCACCATTTTTGTTAACTAACTTATTGATTGATGTTTTAAAGAAGAGCGCACCAAGTCGTGTTATTATAGTTGACTCCGCCATGCACAAAAGGGGTAGAATTGACTTTGATGACCTTCAGTGCGAGAATAAGAAATATAGTTTAGTAAGTGCATATGGAAATTCTAAATTAGCAGAACTACTAATTACTTATGAGTTTAGTAGGAGATTAAAAGGAACTGGAATTACTGTTAACACTCTTCATCCAGGTGTAGTAGCATCCAATCTAGGACGAGATCAATCCAAATTTAGTCAATGGTTTGCGAGAAAATTTTTCAAAAGTCCGGAAGAGGGTGCAGAAACCTCGATTTATTTAGCATCATCTCCAGAAGTAGAAGAAATAACAGGAAAATATTTTGCAAATAAAGAATCGAGAGAATCTTCAGAAAAATCCTATAATAGAGAAGATTCTAAGCGATTATGGGAGATTTGCGCAGAAATAACAGGATTAGACATTCAATAGTTTTGTTTATTAATTATTCTTCTTTCAAATAGATTAGAATCTCTATATTTATTGAAATATCATCTGTGATTTAAATGTTTCATAGGATACCTGATTCTATTAAAAAGCGAATGAAATATTTAGAAGATTTAGACACTAAAGATAGGATTGATGGTACGCCCAGAATGGAAAGACTCCGTCAAATTCCTCCGGAAACTGGAAAGTTTGTGTCACTTCTTGCTGCTAGTGCACCAAACGGAGAATTTTTAGAAATTGGAACAAGTGCTGGATATTCAGCTCTTTGGATAGCTCTTGCATGTAAACTTAACGGTAATAAACTTGTTACTTTCGAAATTCGAAAAGATAAGGCGGAATTTGCTAGAGAATCCTTTCAGTTAACAGATTTAAATGATGTAATAGAATTAATTGAAGGTGACGCTCGAGACTATATTCAAAATTATAAAAAAATATCATTTTGTTTTTTAGATGCTGAAAAGGAGGTTTATGAAGATTGTTATGATCTCGTTATTCCAAATATGGTTAAAGGGGGAATTTTGGTCGCTGATAATGCAATTAATCATTATGAAACTTTAAAACCAATGTTAGATAAAGCTTTAGCGGATGAGCGTGTAGATGGTATGATTATACCAATTGGTAAAGGAGAATTAGTTTGTAGGAAAATTTGAAATCCTTTCCTGTTGTGAATTTATTTATTATCTATTCATTTATTAAAACTTTTAAGAATAATTATTCATAATTAAATTATATATTCAAAAATAATTTATAAAAACTAACTTAAAGAGGCAAGAAATCAATATGGATATAGGAAGTATTGAATCAGGTAATTTAATGATTAAAGTCCTTACTACAAATGAAGTTAGTCTTACAATTTTACCGAAGAAGAATTTAATAGATAAAGTTAAATATCCTGGAACTGCAGCAAATAGAGCTTCAGCAGAACATGGCTTGTCAATGATTATTAAAATTAAAGAAGGAGAAGAAAGTCATAATATTTTAATTGATACGGGAGGATTAGTAAATACAGTTATTGAAAATAGTAAACAGTTTAACGTTGATTTGAGTGAAGTTGATAAAATTATTTTAACTCATGGACATTTTGATCATTTTGGGAGCTTAGCAAACGTAATTCCTTTATTAAAAGAAGGTACTGAATTTTATCTTAATCCTTTATGCTTTGAACAGTTTTATGGTGCTATAACAAAATCAGGAGAAGCAATTCCTGCTGAACAGTTACCAATGGCTTTGAAAACACGTAAAGAGGATTTTGCCATGAATAGAAAAATGCCAGCCTTGAATAAAACCGCAATTACTAATCTTGCCAATCAATATGGGGTAAAGATTATTGAAACTAGTGAACCAGCTAAATTATACGATGGAATTATTACTAGTGGAGTAATAGAATTAGTTGATCCTAAAGAAGTTACAAAAGGACTCTATATAATGAAAAGTAGGAAGGAATTTGAAGATCATACCTTTAGAGATGAAACCTCAATCTATATTAACATAAAAGATAAGGGATTGATAGTAATTACTGGATGTGGTCATTGTGGGATAATCAATACAATTAAACACGCTCAGAAAATTACAGGAATTAATCAACTTTATGCTGTAATAGGTGGTTTTCACGAAGAGTGGAATCCAGAAGAATTGATAGAGAAAAAAGTAGAATTTATTGAACAGTTAAATCCAGAAATCATATGTGGTATGCACTGTACAGGCTTTACTTTTAACAAAATAATGGCTCGTCATCCGTCTCATACTATTGGCGTAACTGGTACTGAATTCCACCTATAATTTTTTTTTAATAATATTATAGAATAATTCCAATTCTCTTAAATATAGATTTAAAAACTCTACTTGATAGTAACTAGTGGAAAGGAATATAATATTATAAGATTTTATTTATATCTCTTTTTACCAATGTTCCCAAATTTTTATGGTTTGATCAGATCCTCCACTGGCTATATACTTTCCATCAGGTGAGACAGCAACAGCAAACACGGCTCCTTTATGCCCTGTTAAAGAACTGCTTAATTGTCCTGATGATATCTCCCAAACTTTTATAGTCCAATCCCCTGATCCACTGACTACATATTTCCCATCAGGAGTTAAAGCAAGAGAATACACAACTGACTTATGTCCAACAAGCGTATTAATCATTTCACCAGTGGAAAAATCCCAAATTCGAATAAGCTTGTTCCACGAACCACTAATGACATATTTCATGTCATGGGTTATCACAAGTGAACGAATTTCACCCAATTTTTTAGTTTTAAATTCTTTAATGGTAGATTTAGCTGATATGTCCCAAATATTGATAGATTTTCTTGCTTTCGTATATATGATATATTTACTGTCTGATGAAATTGCTAATGTCCGACTTACTCCTCCAGTTTTGAATTTATCAATATCTTCTCCTGTTTCTAAATCCCAAATACGTATTCCACTATAAGGTGTAGCTGCTCCAATACAATACTTTCCATCAGAAGAAACATCAACTTTTGAGACAGCACTCATTGTTTTAGTTTCCCATACTAAATTTCCGGATGAAAAATCCCACACTTTTGCTCTAATATTCTCTATTCCAGAAACTATATATTTTCCATTCGGAGAAACTGCTATATCATTTACCCAACTAAATGTACCTTTAGTTGCTTTAATTTTTCTTATTTGGTTACCAGCTACATTATCCCATATTTCAATATAGTTTTTTGAAGCGCAAACAATGTATTTCCCATCAGGTGTAAATTTTATTGAATTTATTTCTCCTTGTCTCCCTACATCCTCTTTTTTCCTAATCGTTCTATAGACATAACTATTTTCCATTTTTAAAATCACTCAAAAATTCGGATTAATTTAAATATATAACTTACTATTATTTATACTTTCAATCATCCTTGATGATTTTTCTAATTAAATTTCACAAAATATTGAAGATTCTGATCATGATCTAAGATATAATTGGGCCTATTGGTAAACTTTTTTTTAGAATTGTTCATATATTATTTTTGGTTGAACTAATAGAATATTTTTTACTACAAGCTTTCAAAAATTAATATAACGAGCATTTAAAGACGAAATTTCGCAATTAGAATTCATAAAGTACTTTGCGATACAAAGCTTTAAATATTTTCTTTTCTATTAATTAATTGAGACTTAAGAAAGTCTCACTGGATAAGAGATGAAAAATCAAATTCAATCTTTTTTCTCTTAGTCCAATTTAGGTTTTCAAATTCAAAATATATCAATTAGTTCAATTTAGGTCAAAAAAAAATTAAATGAAAAATAAATGAGATGAAAAGTCAAAAATGGATAAATATCAAAAAGCTATAGTAGCTGTTGTCTTGGTTATTGCAATTTTAAGTATCTCATATGCAATTCTGATTATTAGTGAGATTCTTGGCCCTTTTAATTCAGGTTTTCCATTTTATATTTTAATGCCATCTTGGCTTCCTGCGATATGGATTCCAATTATTGAAAAAAAGAGACAAGAACAATTAAACCAACAAAACCAATTAAAAGAACAAATAGGGGTCAAATGTAAGGATGTTATTTAGTAAAAATAAAGAACAAATGCTTGCAATCGGTATGTTCTCCTTAGTGATCGCTATTACTTTAGATAGATTTGCTGGAGCAGGGACGGTTATTGATTTTTTTTGTGGATTATTCACTGGCTTATCATTAGTGATGAATTTAGGTTATTTAATTAAATATAGAACAGAGAAAAATAGATAAAAAAGATATATGGAGTGTATCTAAAATGGTTATAATAAAAGAAAGAAACGGTAAATTTCTAAATTTCTTCACATCATCGATGGTAGTTGGATTTGGAGGTTTATTATTAATTTTTATGATTACAGTAATCTCCTTTATCATAATATTTTCAGGTTTTTCTTTACCCTTTGATTATGTCATAACAAACCTATTAATAGCATTTATTTCTCAAGTTAT
>JBHLPW010000085.1:0-16657 GCA_048939015.1 Promethearchaeota archaeon | reverse complement strand
TCACCATTTTTTTTTTTCATTTGGAGTTCTTCATCTTGAATAATATCTCCTTTTAAAAATCTATTAAAAAGAAGTCTAGCTTTAACTAATCCATTCTCGGTATCAGCATATAAATCAAAGACCTTTTTCTTCAATAATTCTTCTTTTGAATATCCTAAAAGTTTTGTTGCTGCCTTATTACAAAGACGAATTGTTTTATCAATCCCAATTGACAAATAGGCATTTGGAGCATCTTCATATAAATCTTGATACAAACGTTCTGATTCTCTTAATTTTTGTTCAGCTTCCCTCCTCTTAGTGATATCACGACCTTGAATTTGAATAGTTATTTTTTCACCAATTTTGACTAAAGAAGATGTTGAACTCACCCAAATTAATTTTCCATCACTTCTTGGGATTCTCAATTCAACTGGTTCTACAGTTCCACCTTTAATAATTTTCTGAGTTCTTTCTCTTAATAGATTTATATCAGTATAATCTAATAAAGGGGTATCAATCATATTCTTGCCAATTAGAAACTCTTTTGAATAACCCAGAATTCTTTCAACAGCAAAATTACAATCTATCATATTCCAATCAAGATCTATGAGAAAAATATAAAGAGGTGAACTCTCAAATAATTGCCGATATCGCATTTCAGATTCCTTTAATTGCTGATCAAGATTCACTTTTTCTGTCATATCTTGATATACAGCAACAATTTCTCCAGAAGGTAATTTGTATACATAATTTTCTCTCCACCCTTCAATTCGTTGATCTTTATATAAAGTAATGGGATGATGCTCTGGAACCCCCGTTTTCCAAACCCTTTTAAACACATCAAGGAGGCCAAACTCATGAACCCCAGGAAACATTTCACATATAGTTTTACCTAGTAATCCATCTCGTGTTATTTGGTCAGCCTTTTCAGCTGCTTTATTGTAGTCCTTAAATAAAAAATCAGAACCATTATCTACAGCGTCATAAACAGCAACACATTCATTTAGATTTTCAACTAATTCTCGATATCGCAATTCAGATTCTTTTAATTTTTGAAAAAATAACCAGTTATTTAATGAGTCAGTAATTCGATGAGAAATCTCAGTAAATAACTCTTTTTCATAATTATTCCAAACACGAGGATGTGAACATTGATGAATACCAAATTCCCATGGTGATCCTATTTTTGGATGAATAGCTACAGTTATCATTGATTTGATATTAAATTGATCCCAAGTAACTCCTGGCGGAAAATCAAAAGCCTTTCCTGGTCCAAAAGCAATAGGATCATTGGACTCCAATAGATACTGAGTAATTTGAAGAACCTCAGGTCTCATTGGAAATCTTTTTCCGATCGAAAAGATACCTAGATATTCTGGCTTAGTTGCTTCCATGGGAACTTCAAAATAATCTGCTTCAAGTTCTAATGGATACCTCAAGAATACTCGATCACAATCAAAAAGTAATAGAACTGCATTTAGGAGAATAAACAAAAGTTCCTTAAGGTTCTGAGAAGTCTTTATAGATGTATTAAAATTTTGCAGATCCTTAAGAAATTGAATATATTTTTTATCCCTCTCTGCTAATTCTTCTTCTTTCTTTTTTAATAAGCTCCACATACTTTCCATGAATAAGGTTAGTTGCCTAACATCGGTTTGATCATACAGATCGCTTTTATTACCAACACCTACTATTGCTACAATCTTTTCTCCATCAAATACAGGAATACTCATATGCCTTATTACAGGAAAATGTCCTTCAGGATAACCTTTTTTATTAGGGTTACTTTGATAATCATTGTGTATTACAGGTTTTCTCATTCGAAACGCGTCTGCCCAAATTCCAGCTTCATCAATTGGATAATGCGTATTATCCTCCTGATAGCATTGATCTATAACATTTTTTGACCATAAATATAAATGAATTGTTTTCTGATCTTCATTAACAAAATGAAGATATCCTACTTTACTACTAGTTAATCTAACGCATTCTTCTAAAGCAAATTCTGTTATCTCCTTTTTTGATTTACTTTTCATCTGACTAAGTTTTAAAAGACTATTAAGTCGATCTTCATCTAGTTTTAAAATATTAATGGTGTTCCTAAGATTAGTGATATCATGAAATATTTTCAAATTAGAGATTGTACCATCACTGTTTTTCAAAGGTGTTTCAATAAGTTCATAAGTTTTTTGATTATCATTAAAATATCTTTCTGATCTAACTGTTTTTCCTTCAAGAATATCTGATATCTTACACCATGAGCAAGGGTTTGAACGACTATAGATATATTCATAACATTTTTTATTCTTTGGAGAACCAAATTCTTTTATCATTACTGGATTTACATATTCATTATTATATGATTGATCTACAATATAAATCCCATCCATCATAGAATCTAAAATATTAAGAAGATTATCTTTCTTATCTTTAATTTTAACTTCTGATTCTCTTATTGTTTCTTCAGTTTCTTTTTTCTTGGTTATATCTGCAATCTTCTTGGAATAAGACTCAGTATTTACTTCTGGAGGTTTAGACATTTTGTTACAATTTTTTTAAAATAGGTTGAAATTTTAAAATCTTTTAGACTATATTCTTATTTTTCTTTTAAGATATGGTTCATTTCCTTTGAAAATTTGACTATTAAATCATACTAAATATATAACGTAAAAGTTTTCCCAGTATTATGACGATAATTTTGTATTTAAAAATTTGTTTTCTTTAAAAAATAAGTTTATATAAAGATATTTATAAAAAAAGAGTAAATTTTTAGAATATTATCCTTTTTAGTTCTTAAACGAGTACTGGTTGCTAGGTTTTTATCTATTAAATATGTAGTTTTACTTAATCTATATTTCAGCTTAAAAATTTAGTAATAAAAAATTGGATAACAATATTATTTGTAAGATTAATTAAATTGATAATAACCATAGATTTATAATATAAAATCATTTTTTTTTATAGAGTCTTATTGTAAAAGTAGCTCCTTTATGTCTTCCTTTAGATTCTACTAAAATTTCCCCACCATGTAATTCCACGATTTCCTTCGAAATATATAATCCTAAACCAACTCCTTCGATATCTACTTCTAGATTTTGACCATATCTTTCGATCTTTCCAAATTTTTGGAATAATTGCTCCTTTTCTTTTTTAGTTAAACCTACACCAGTATCTTTTATATTAATATCAATATATTTTTCCATCTCATTAACATATATAAAAATTATACCCCCTACTGGTGTATTTTTAATAGCATTAGAAATGAGATTTGTTATTGCTTGAGACATCCTTATTTTATCAACTCTGAAAAAAAGTTCATTTGGTGGATCGAATTTTATTATATGCTTACGACTTGTCATCAAATATTTCATATCATCAACACATTCTCTAATCAACATTGATAGATTTTCATCTTGAAATTTTAGTTCAATTCTTTTAACATCTAGCCTTGAAGCATCTAATAAATTATTTATTAATGCTTTCAGCCTGAGACTGCCTTTATTTAATATTCCTAAATATTCTGAAACATCCTCATTTAATTCTTCTGTTGGAATCTCCATAAATGCCTGAGATACCCCAAATATCGAAGTTAGTGGTGTTTTTAGTTCATGTGATATTCGATTGATAAGATCCTGCCTTATTTGATCAAGTTCCTTCAACTTTTTTAATTCTTTCTTAATTAATTTTTCTGCTTGTTTTACTTTTTCGATATTTTCAATAATTAGTTGAATAAATGTTTCTGATCCAATCTTTACTTTAGATGAGTTTACTTTTATCCATATTAAACTATTGTCTTTATTACGATATTGAAGTTCGATAGGTTCAACAGAACCATTTTTCCATAATTCTCTAAATTTTTTACTTATATTTCTTAGATTATATGGTACAGTTATTTTGGAAATTTCCATTAAATCTTTATCCAATAATTCTTTCTTATGATAACCGGTATAATTTAGAACTTTATTGTTAAAATCAACAATCTTCCCATCTTTATTTATCAAAACAATCATAAAAGGTGAATCTTCAAATAAATGTCGAAATTTACTTTCAGACTCTTTTAATTTCAATTCTGCTCTTTTATATTCTGTTATATCATTAACAATATTGAGAAGGTAATGCTTATTTCTAAGGGTAATTTTACTAACAGAAAATAGTCCATGTCGAATGTCTCCTGTTTTTGTCCTAAACCTCACTTCATAGTTCGACAGACTTCCCCGTTCTTTTACAATTCTAATAACTTCATCTCTTTGGTTCATATCAACCCACAAATTTAGCTCAACTGATGTTTTACCAATAACTTCTTTTCTAGTATACTCAAGATCGTTTAAAAACACATCATTGGCTTCTATAAATCTATCTTCTTCAATAGAACTTATACTCATTGATAAAGCATTACTGTTGAAAGCTTTAGAAAATTTTTCTTCAGACTCTTTAATTTTTAATTCTGCTTCTTTATTTTCGGTAATATCCATTATCATAGCTTGTTTAGAAATAGTTCCATCGGGATGTTTTATTGGAGTGTTGACAACATAAAACCAATGATTATCTTTAGGGCTCTGTACTTCCCATTTTACTGTCTCTCCTTTAAAAACACGATCATTAACACACCATGAACACACATCATCAAGATCATGCAAAACCTTATAGCAAAGTTCTCCAGTGCCATCGTAACCCGTTCTTTGTATTAAATTCTCATTCATATATTCAACTCTGTAATCTTGTGAGCAAATATATATTAATCCTTCAAAAGCGTTTACAATAGCAGAGTATTTTTGCTCAGAATCTTTTAATTCTCTTGTTCTCTTTTCTACCCTATTTTCTAAATCCATATTCATTTCTTTTAATTGAGCTTCAGACATACTTAATTTTTGTTCTGATTCCTTTCGTTCAATTATAACTTTTAGAAGTTTTGCAATTTCATTTAAAAGATCAGTCTCCTCTTTTAAAAATGGTTTGTTTTCAAGATAAGCAATTTCTAACTTTAAAACTCTTCCATCTATTCTTATATCTGTTGATAATATCCAATTAGTTTCTTTATAATTTTTTGTCTTATAATCTTTATTATCAAGAGTGACTCTCGCACAAGTGATATCTGGATATTGCATCGCAGGGGGTATTAGGTTAAGTGTTTCTTTAATGAAACCATCTATCGAAAATTCAGATTTATCAAAAAGTTGAGATATCCCATATACACAGCTTAATTCCTTGATTCTTTCCCTAAGATTATGCTCTGAATTTTTTAATTCTTTTGTTCTCTTTTCTACTAGTGATTCTAATTCAATATTTATCTTCCTTAATTTTTCCTCAGATTCAATTAATTTTTGTTCAGTTTTCTTACGGTCAGTAATATCACTTGCTAAAGTTATTAAATATTTCTCATCATCGAGAACAATTACCTCTCCTGAGAAGAGTAGTATAAGTTCTTCACCAGTCTTTGAATTAATTGGAACTTCAACCAAATTTAGCTTGTTAGCGTGAAGAGCTTTTATTAGTTCTTCGCGTTGTCCTGGAATTCCCCAAAGATTCAACTCTCTGGAAGTTCGACCAATAACTTCATCACGAGTATACCCTAAAGTTTCAAGAAATGCTTTGTTTATTTCAATAAAACAACCATCTCCCATTCTTGAGATCGCTATTATAATTGGACTTGAATGAAACGCTTTAGAAAATTTTTCTTCTGATTCTTTTAATTTTTGCTCTGCCTTTTTCCTTTTAGTTATTTCTCTGATAACTGCCATAACTCTATCTTCTCTAGAAATAGATGTACGTGCTTCCCAATATCGTTGTTCCCCTTCGATAATAAGTTCATATTCGAATATTTGTGTCTCTCCTGTTTGAAGAGTTTTATTAATATTTTCTACAGTTAGTAGCCCAATATCTTTAGGCAATATTTCCGTTACCTTTTTTCCCAAAAGTTTTTCAGGGGGTAGAAAGAGATCTTTTATTTTTCCCTTAACTAAATGATAAATGCCATCTTTATCAAATTCAAAAATAAGATCAGGATTAGCACTCAATATCGCTTTATTTTCAGTATTACTCCTATTTAATTCTTGCTCAATTTGCATACGTTTTGAGATATCGATAACCATTGAACGGGATTCAATAACGTTTCCATCATGATCCTTTATCGCTTTAACAGTAAGACTTATCCAAACCAATTCTCCATTTTTTCTCTTCATCTGAAGTACTTCATCACGAATTTGGTTACCCGCTAAAAACTGTTGAAAAAGCTTTTTAGCTTTAATAATTCCTTCTTCAGTATGAGCATATAAATCAAACACACTTATTTTTAAAATCTCTTCTTTAGAATAACCTAAAAGTCTCACCGCTGCCTTATTGCATCTTACTATTCTCCCGTCATTAGTTACTGAAAAGTAAGCGTTTGGAGCCTCTTCATATAAACCATGATATAATTGTTCAGATTCTTTTAATTTCTGAAAAAATAACCAGTTACTTAATGAGTCAGATATTCGATGAGAAATCTCAGTAAATAATTCCTTTTCAAAATTATTCCAAACCCTAGGGTGTGAACATTGATGAATACCAAATTCCCAATGTTTACCTATTTTTGGTTGAATACGTATAAGAAGTGCAGATTTAATTTTGAATTGACCCCATATCTCTCCTGGAGGGAATTCAAATGCATTATTAGGTCCAAAACTAACTGTTTTAGAAGTTCCTAATATTAATTTATTAATTTGAGCAATCTCAGGACACATCGGTAATCTTCTTCCACTCAAAGAAGCCCCTGGATATTCCGGCTTGGTGACTTCTACAGGAATTTCCCAGTATTTCGTTTCAGGATCTAATGGATACATTAAAAATACTCTATCACAATTAAAAAGTGAAAGAACAGCATTTAGGAGAATAAACAAAAGTTCCTTAAGGTTCTGAGAAGTATTTATAGATGTATTAAAGTATTGCAGATCCTTAAGAAATTTGAAATATTTTTTATCCCTCTCTACAATTTCTTCTTCTTTCTTTTTTAATAAGCTCCACATACTTTCCATGAATAAGGTTAGTTGCCTGACATCGGTTTGATCATATGGATCGCCTTTATTACCAACACCTACTATCGCTACAATCTTTTCTCCATCAAATACTGGTATACTCATATGTCTTAATACAGGAAAATGTCCTTCAGGATAACCTTTTTTATTAGGGTTACTTTGATAATCATTGTGTATTACAGGTTTTCTAAATCGAAATGCATCTGCCCAAATTCCAGCTTCCTTAATCGGATAATGCGTATTTTCCTCCTGATAGCATTGATCTATAACATTTTTTGACCATAAATATAAATGAACTGTTTCCTGATCTTCATTAACAAAAACAAGGTATCCTACTTTACTATTGGTTAATTTGACACATTCTTCTAAAGCAAATTCTGTAATCTCCTTTTTTGATTTACTTTTCATCTGACTAAGTTTTAGTAAACTATTAAGTCGTTCTTCATCTAATCTTAAAGCATTAATAGTATTTTTAAGATTAGTGATATCATGAAATATTTTCAAATTTGAAATTGTACCATTAATACTTACAGAAGGAACATCAATCACTTCATAGGTTTTTTGATTAATGTCAAAATCTTTTTCAGATATAATTGTTTTTCCTTTAAGAATATCTGATATCTTACACCATGAGCAAGGTTTTGAACGAACATAAATGTATTCATAACATTTCTTATTTTTTGGAGAACCAAATTCTTTTATCATTATTGGATTTACATATTCAATATTATACGATCGATCTACAATACAAATTCCATCCTTTATTGAATCTAAACTCTGAGTTATATTATCTCTTTCATTTTCAATTTTTATATTTGAATCTCTTGATATTTCTTCAGCTTCTTTTTTTTCTCTTGAAGCAGAATTCTTCTTTAAAAAAACCACAGTATTTTCTTCTGGTGGCATAGACATTTTTCTACTATCTTTTTAAGAATAGATGATGAATTCTTGAAATACTTTTAAATATATTCTCCTTTTTCTTTGAAAAGGTGTTTTTTTACCTTTAAGCATTCAACTATTAGACAATAATTTATGTTTTATGCAAAAAGTGTTCCTATTAATATGTCGATGAATTCATATTTATAAATTTGTATTCCTCGAAAAATGAGTTTAGTTTAAAGCAATTAAAAATAATAGAACAATTATTTGGTATTTTCTCATTTATGGTTCTTAATTAACTCCTCATTATTAAAGAACATTTAATATTTTAGAAAACCTTAAAAACTCAATAATTTTAAATATCTACAATTTTTATATTTATGTAACAAAAGTAGTAATCCTGCACTATTCTATCGAGAAAAACACCTAGTAAAAAAAAAAAACAATAAAAGGAGATATTTCTTTTTGAATAAAAATAGAATATCAGTATACATCTCAGATGATATCAAAAAGGAATGGATTAAGTTCGCAAAAAGTAACAATTTTTCAACACTATCGAAATTAATAAGAGAAGCAATAGAATTCTTTATTGATTATAAATCGAAAATTATAAGTAAAGATAAAAAGGTTGATATCAATTTACTTTCAAATCTTTCACATGAACTAAAAGAACCATTAACATCGATAAAAGCTTATTTGCAATTTATCACAGAAGAACATAATGATTCAATGGAGGATGATTTAAAAAAGATGGCTAGAAATGCTTTTAACCAATGTATTAATTTGGAAAGGAAAATAGTAGAAAATTTGGAGAAGCCTGATTTGGAAAAGTTTGATACTGCTACTGAAAATAATAAGCAATATGATATTTTAATAATAGATGATAGTATAGAAACTGTTAATTTTTTAACAACATACTTCAGACGTAAAGGATATTCATGCAAAGGAGTTTTTAGTGGGCTAAATGGTCTTAAAGAATTAAGACACTATACTCCTAAAATATTATTACTTGATATTATATTGCCTGATATAAGTGGATATGAGGTATTTAAAACAATTAAATCAATGAATACTCTTAAAAATGTTATAATTTTTTTTTTAACAGCAATACCCAGTTCAGAAGTAGAAAAAGAAGCTCAAGCACTTAAACCTACAGGTATAATATACAAACCATTTAGTTTAACTGATTTTGAAGAGATATATAAACATTTAATATAGATATAAAAGTTAAATTATCTTAACATTTATCAAGATACCATATTATTATTAAAAGTTTTATTATATTCAATTTACGTTTTCAAAAGTTATTATAAATATTAGTAGTGTTTTTCATGTAATTTTAGTCTTTTTCTAAGGAAATTAGTGTTATTAATAACTCTTTCGGATCAAAAAACCTTAAATATAACTATTTTTTCTAAAATATCAAGTTTCTTTTTAAAATAGATAGTAAATATATTATCTAATAGAATTAGAGAAACATAAGAATATAATGAATTAAAAAAAAAAATCTACAAAAAATTGGAGTGACTCAATATATATTAATTTTGGAGGTGAAAATCACTGAAAATGAAGAGAAAAGCTAAAAAGAGATTCAAATTTGGGATCAAACAAAAATTATTAGTGTATTTTCTCCTTATGGCAATTATTCCGATTATTGGAATAACTATCTATTCTACAATTAGTTTAAATCAAGTATATGAAATAGATAAACTTAACCAATTATTTGCTATTGGAGAAAATAAAAAAAGTAATCTAGATAATTGGTTTTTTGAAAGAAGAGGAGATTGTGATTTCATGACAGATACTCCTGTGTTAAAAGACCATGCAGAAGCTGCTGGAACTTATAATTATCCAAATAAGACAAATGCTGTATCTGAAATCCAATCTTTGATGGCAGCAATGATTGATGTTTACGGATGTTATAATGAAATGTACCTGTTAAATACAAGTGGAATTATTGTAGCTCAACAAAATGACACAGATTGGACATTCGGTCATCATATAGGACAAGATCAATCATTAAAAGAGTATTATATTGCTTGTGTAAGTAATCAAGCTGATCAAGATTATACTTATCTATCAGATTTCAGAATTTCTGGAAGTGGAGAATACGTACAAATAACTGTATCTTCAGTTGTTCATGATATTAATGGAACTTTCCGGGGAGTTGTGGTTTTTTACATTAGTGCTAACTATATTCATAATTTGATGCATGATACAAGTGGTTTAGGAATATCAGGAGAAACCTATCTTATAAATTATCAGAATTATTGGCTAACAACAAGCAAATTTGACTATTATCTTGTTAATCCGCAATATGACTATGATACAATAGAAGAAACAATTTTAGTTACTCAACTTTATACAAAAGGAATATTAAGGTGTTTAGAGCTTCAACAGGACGTAGTGGTTGGGAATAATCCAGATTATCGTGGAATTCCGGTAATGGGGTCATACCATTATTTAACCTTTAATGATCAAGACCAACCTTGGATATTAGTTACTGAAATTGATGTTGCAGAGGGTCTTGCAATGCCAAATCAGTTGATGATGGTTTCAATTTGGATTTTGGTTATTGTGGCAATAATAGTTGCATTTCTTGGATATGTAATCGCAAGAAGATTCACAAATCCTGTCATTAAGTTAAATGCCAGAGCTCTAAAGGTAGCTGAGGGTGATTTAACAATTTCAGATGGAAAAACTAGGAAAGGAAATGATGAAATCGCTGTTTTAACGCGTTCGTTTAACTCAATGACTAAGAACTTACATGAGATTATTGCAAGTTCCCTTGATGCAAGTATAAATGTTGCCAATATTGCCACAGAGTTGGCTGCGAGTTCAAGTGAAGTAAATTCTGCGGCAGAAGAAATATCCTCAACAACACAGGAAGTCTCTTTGAATACACAGAACCAAGTTAATTCATTGGTAGAAATCAGTAAAATGTCAAATAATATCAATAAATTATCTCATGAAATTATGAAATCAACTAGCGATATAAATAGGATTATGGATCTGATAACAAGTATCTCAGATCAAACTAATCTATTAGCTCTCAATGCAAGCATCGAAGCAGGAAGAGCCGGTGAGTACGGTCGAGGCTTTGCTGTAGTAGCAGACGAAGTTCGAAAACTTGCTGAAGAATCTAAAAATGCAACTGATGAGACGGGTGCACAAGTAAAGGATATAACGACTCGCATTCAATCTACTGTTGATTTAATAGGAGCAATAACACAAGATATCGAATCAACTGCAGCTGCAGGGGAGGAAAATTCGCGAGCTCTTGAAGGCATTAGTGCTTCTTCAGAGCAACAAACTGCTTCGATGGAAGAAATAGCATCAACATCTAGTAAATTGGGGTCATTAGCAGAAACTCTAAAAGAAGGATTAGAAAAGTTCCAAATAAAAGAATCTAATAGAAAAAAAGAGGTTAAAGAAATTGTAAAAAAAGTAATTAAATAATGGTGTTATTTAAAAACACCAATTTTTTTCAAGTTTTTTATTAAAATTGCTAAGAAAACTTAAAAAAATTAATATTATCATTAATCTGGATTTAAATTAAATAAAAAGCACTTAAAGTCTATATGATAAATATGAATAAGATTCTATATAACGAAGATTAAGCTCTAAATTTGTGCTAATTAATTAACAATTGATAAATAATAAAACTAATGTAATTCATTCCAATGTTCAATACAAATTCCTTCCTTGGGTTTATATCTTTAGAGAAATCTTAAGATATAAACCCTATCAATTTTTTTAATGTAAATCAAATGCTAATTATATATGTTCCAAATAAATAGATTGAAGTATTTTCAAAAAGGGGCATAAATAAAAGATGTAATATCCGTTTCAAATAAAAAATTAAAATAAAGAACAAATGTATAATGAAATGAATTTTATGATAAAATGCAAAAATAAGGTTCTAATAGTTGATGATGATCCACATATATTAAAAATTTTAAAAGTGAATTTTAAGAGAAAAGGTTATAAAGTTATTGGAATTGCGTCAAATGGCCAAATAGCTGTAAATTTATATAAATCATATTCTATTAAACCAGATTTCGTATTAATGGACTATAAGATGCCAATAATGAATGGACTCGAAGCAACAAAAGAAATTTTAGAGGTTGATGAGAAAGCACGAATAATATTTATAAGTGGTAATCTTGAAATAAAAGATCTTGCGCTCGCTTCAGGAGCTATAGATTTTATATCAAAACCTATTAATTTTAACAATATCATACAAAGTTTCAACAAAATAAATAAATCTCAGTTGGAAGAAATATATAGTTTTAAAGAAAATGGAAAATTCAATAAATTGGTAAAAGAATTAGGAAAAAATGAGGCGGAATTGACTGCTATTTATAATTACTCACCAAATGCGATATTTATTTTAGATAGAGAACGTCGCATTAATAAAATTAATAAATTCGCATTACAAATTGCTAAACGTTTAGAAACAGAAGTAATAGGTGTTCGAGCAGGAGAAGTTTTTAGATGTATTAATTCAATTAGACACCCTAGAGGATGTGGTTTTAGTGAGAATTGTCAAGAGTGTAAAATTCGTAATACTATTATGGATTCATTTCAAACCAAAATGCCTCATATCAATATTGAAGTATCTCTCTCTTTTTTATCCAGTTCTGAACTTAATACCGCATATTTCCTTATTTCTACAGTTCCTTTAAAAGTATATAACGAAGATTTAGTTCTTGTAAGTCTTATAGATATAACAGAACGCAAAAATGTAGAGAAAAAATTAAAAGAATCTGAAGAAAAATATAGAAACTTAATAGAAAATGCTCAAGAAGGTGTATGGGTTGTAGATGAAAATGATGATACCTTATTCATTAATCCAAAGATATGTGAAATGCTTGGATATACTAGAGAAGAAATAATGGGTAAAAATCTTAAATTATTTTTAGAAGATCCAATGATAGAGTTAATAAACACCTATCGAAATCGTAGAGAAAAGAGTTTAAAAGATACTTATGAATTCGAGTTTATTAAAAAAGATGGGAACATTTTAAGTACGTTAATTAATGCTGCTCCCATCTTTAATGATAATGGAGAATTTAAGGGTTCATTTGCTTTTATAAATGATATATCGAAGCGTAAAATTGCTGAGAAAAAGCTAAAAGAATCTGAGGAAAAGTACCGTAAAGCATTTGAACAAGCAGATTTATATAAAGATCTATTTTTACATGATATGAATAATATAATTGGTGTAATTCAAGGATCCATTGAATTATATTCATTATTAAAAGGCAGCTCCGAAGAATTAAAAAAAAAAAATGAAATGATTGAAAATATTTCTGATTCTGTAAATAAAGCAAAAAAATTAATTTCTAACATTCGTACCTTATCTGAAATTGAAAATTTAGAAGAGGAGTCATTAATAAATATTGACATTTTGAAATTTTTGAATGAAGCTAAAAAATTCACCTCCAATAATTTATATGGAAGAGAAATTAACATTGAATTTGATTTTGCTTTTAAGTTTATTTTTGTACAAGCTAATAATTTTTTATTAGGTGTCTTTGAAAATATTTTAAATAACGCAGTAAAATACAATAATAATCCAATTGTAGAAATAACAATTAGAATTTCAAAAAGTCAGTTTGATGATAAGAACTTTATTAAAATTGAGTTTATTGATAACGGTATAGGTATTTCTGATGAATGTAAGAAATATATTTTCAAGAAAGGCTATAATAATATTAAAGGAGGTAAAGGATTAGGATTTGGTTTATCAGTTGTAAAGAAAGTAATTGAAATGTATAAAGGGAAAGTTTGGATTGAGGATAGAATTAAAGGAGATTATTCCAAAGGAAGTAACTTTATCCTTTTAATTCCAGAAGGTAATTGAATAAAATTTAAGTAGAAATTTGATTAACTAATTAGGACATGATTACTATTTTTTTTTTAATCCAATATTTCTTTCTTGATATTATTAGTTTAAGTACTAATTATGATATCATTTAGAAAATTATCAACTTTAGATTTTAAGATATTGTAATTAATATTATTTTCTACATATAGTATTAATAGAAAATCTTGTTCTAAAAATCCATATAAGCTATGAGTGGTACCTTTAAACATAAAATTATTAATTTTAAGATCAAGAATCTTCTCTGGAGTAATTTGAGCTAAATCTTCAATAACTTTTGTAATATCTTTTATATTTCCATTTAAACATAAAATTTCCACACATTTTTCGCTTTTAGCAATACCTACACATACTAACCCAGATATATTTTGAAACTCACCAATATATTTTTTAAAATTCATTATATATCTCCAACGATTAAATCTAATTCCTTTTGATATTTTGGAAGATCAGATAAAGGATTTAATCCTCCAGGTAAAAATAAGATGACGAACATATCTCCAAAAAACTTTTTTGAATAGATCGAAAATCTACCATAATTTAGGTATGATTCTGTAAGTTCTTCTTTACTGATTATTCTAGAAATGATATCAATAATGGTAATTTGATTTTTTTCAAGATTTTTAAAGAACTCACTTGTCAAAAATGTGGAAATTTCGAAATCATCAATATCTTTAAAGAATTGTTCTTTCAATTCATAATTGTGAAAGATTTTAAATCCATAAATTTCAGAAAAATTAGATAAATAAATTTTTAATGATTTAAATAGATGAGAGACAATTTCTTTTTCAGTTAAAGTTAGTATTTGTTTTGCTGTATGCGTAATTTCATCAAAAATATCAATATCTCCGTCCCAGATCTCCCAATTATATTTTGAATAAAATAGATTTGCAATACTATTGATTTTAGGATAAAATAGATCTACATTAACCTTAGTATCACACACTAATGCAGCCAGAATACGATCTTTTTTTCCCATAATAACTTTTTTATTATGTGTGTGAAATTCTTTAATTCTCCCGAACTGTAAGTTTTCAAGGAAATCTTTTATTGCTTTAACAACACCTGCCATCAAAATTCCCTGGTTCTCATCAATTCCTTCCTCTGATAATCTAATAGTGGAAATAGATACTCCTGTTTCAATATCTAGAACAATTAAATTGTAAAGCAAAAGAAAAAATAACTCCTTTAATTCTGATTATCTATGTAAATTAAGTCTGTCTCTTATTAATAATATGCATATTTTAATGCTATTGAAATGAATTCACCAATTTTTCCAATTGATACACCATGAGGAATCATATGTTGTGTCGCCAATACAAAGTTTCCATTTGGTTTTCCTATTTCTATTGTCTCTTTAACCACTTTTTCCATGAAATTCAAAGGCCAATCTTCAAATTCAAGATTATTAAGATTACCAAATAACGTGTATTTACCATTAGAAAGTTTTTTAATCTCACTCAAGTCATCATTTGCAGATGGAAAAACACCGATTACCCCTATCTTTTTAAATAATTCTGCAAAAGGTTGTATATCACCACCAGCGGTATAAAATACTAGAGGAACCTTAAGTTCCCGGCTAATTTTTTGATAAATAGGAATAACTAATTCCTCAAACATATCTTTTGGAATACTTGTCGCAGTGGCCAGTCCATCTACCAAAACGATTATATCTGCTCCTGCTTCAATATGCCCGTTTGCCCAAGAAACTCCAAATTTAGTAGCAAAATCGAGTACATCTTTAACTTTTTCAGGATTGATAAGAATAGACTCAAACCAAGCAGAAGAACCCATTAATAGTGAAGGGAACGAAAAAGGACCCGTTTGAATAGAAATTATTGGTTTTTGAGCTTTAAAGAGATTTACTAATCCCTTAGTTGTGGATATTGTTTTTTGGTATACTTTATGATCATACAAATAGGGAATATCAATATTGGAAAAGTAATCTATTGATTTTGCAATTGGTTCTCCTGTATTCGGAGAGCCTCTTTCAAAGAATAGAGTATCCATACCGAAAATTTCAGATTCTATAGCAAGGTAGAAAAAATTCGAGACATAATCAAGATTAAGAAGATCTTGAAGTTTTTTCTGACCTGCTATTAAATTTTCTGCTGAAGAAAAATATTGCTTAATTGATAAATTTAATAGTTCAGATGGAATGCTATCAATCATGGGAAAGATAGGAATTCGATCAGGTATTAAACCTGTTACTACTGCAAGGATTCTGTCAACAGAATTCATTTCATCATCATTAAATCCTTTTACTAATGACACTTTATTTCTCCCTCCTGAAAAATCTAAATAATTTACTCTTCCTCCTTTTCTTCTCCTTTTTGTTCTCTAATATCTTATCTAATAATTCGTATATATCCTCTGCTGTGTCGTCAGCATTTACTTTTTCAATTAAACTATAATTATAGTTAAATGGGGCACCCCCTACAAAAAACTTAACTTTACTTCTCAAATTTCTCTGAACTAGTAATTCACCTACTCTTTTTATACCAATAATATTATGAAGCATCATTGTACTTACAAACAGAAATGAAGCATTATTTTTTTCAACGGCTTCTATGAATACTTCAGGTTCAACATCTAAACCTAAATCTATGACTATAAAATTTTCCATTTCTAAAAACAGTTTTATTATTTTTTTTCCAAGACCATGGAAATCTGATTTTATCGTCCCTATTACAATAACTTTTTTTTTTTCTTGTTCTAAACTTTTAGATAAATAAGGTTTAATTTTTTCTAAAGAATCTTCTGCTATTTTCCCAATCGCTAATAACTGAAATGCTGAAACATTCAGATATCCTTCTTCAGAGAAACTTTGGAATCTTTTTAAGTTTTCAGCTATACCTTCTGTAATTAATTTATCAGGAGGGATATTTTCTTCCAAAGC
>JBHLPW010000022.1:0-67212 GCA_048939015.1 Promethearchaeota archaeon | reverse complement strand
ATGCCCTGTGCCAGACTGACCGCAAGGTTGGCGGCAACCAGAGATTTTCCCTCGCCATTGAGGACACTCGTTATCAGCAATTTTTTTCATAACTTTTTTTGTTCTTTCAGAAGTTAATATTTTCTTCAAATTTATCCTTCGTTGTTATCTCTGTTCCTTTCTCAATTATGGGGTTAATACGTTCAATATAAATAGGATTTAAGACCTCAGCTATTAAACTATTTTCAACATTTTTAAGATCAGAGTCATACATTTTCTCTATTAATGAAACCCCATTCTGAAGCTCTGAAATTGCTTGTTCTTTTAAATTTTGATTTAATAAATCCTTTCCTTTCTCTACTAAAGGCTTAATTCGATTTGAATATATTTCATTAGTCAAATTTTTAATAGAAGTAATTTGTGATTTCTTTTCATTTGGATCAAAAAATCTCTCAATTGTCTGTATTGCACTTTCAAAAGTCTTAATAGCATCCTCTATTTGCCCATTTTCTTTATAATTTTTTCCTTCCTCAACAATTTTATCGATCTGAGAATCATATATCAATGTAATTTCTTTTCTAATTCTAGATAGAGCTTCAGATCTATAATCTGAGCCATAGATACTCTCCGCGATTTTAAAAGCTTCTTTAAATATCTCAATAGCACCATCCTGATTATTCTGACTTTTTAATTCAAATCCTTTTTGCATTAACTTTTCTATATCATTTTCACTAATTATTTTATTAATTTCATCTATTTCGGCATTTTTGAGTTCTATATCATCAATTAAATCGCAAACTTGTAAAGCTTTTTGAAATTCCTCTTTAGCTTTTTCAAACTTTTTTTGTGAAGTTAAATGTATCGCTTGAGTAACTATGTTGTCAATTTGAACGGAATATGTCTGATTTATGGTATTTTTTATATTTTCAATTTCAGTTGTTTTATCTGCTGGGACTTTAACTTTGTCTTCTATAAAATTTAATGCTTCTTGAAACTTTTTAACTGCATCTTCGAATTTATTTTTATCTTTTAGAGAGTTTCCTTCTTCAATTATCAGATTTAATTTTTTTAAAAGTGATGCTTTCATTTTTAAATTTCAAGTTTTTCCCTATTGATTAATCCTTAGAATTATTTCATATTTTTAATATTTTTCTTATAATCTTTTTAATTCTTAAAAAATAATTAATAAGTATTAAATTCTATAATTAGAAGCTTTATTTATGGCTAAAAAACATCCCATCAAGAGATATCCCACAGTTGCATGTTGCGGATTAGATTGTGGATTATGTCCAGTATATTATACAGAAGGACCTTCAAGATGCCCTGGTTGTTGTGGTCCTGATTTTTTTAATAAGCACCCATCATGTTCTATAATAACATGTTGTGTAAAAAAGCACGATTTTGAGACCTGTGCTGAGTGTGATGAATTTCCATGCTCAAAAATAGATAAATGGGATAAGTCTGATTCCTTTATATCACACAAAGTTTCACTTTCAAATTTGGGGTTAATCAGTGAAAAAGGAATAGACCAATTCCTTATTCAACAGAAAAGAAGAATAGTCCTACTTAATAATATGCTGGGAGAATTTAATGAAGGGAGATCTAAAAGCTTTTACTGTATTGCCACAGCATTACTACAAATCGATGAATTAGAAAATATATTGAATCAAAGTAAACAACAAATAATAAATGAAAAAGTTGAAATAAATGACTTAAAAACTAAATCTAAAATCCTGAAAGAGAATCTTTCTAAACTAGCAAATTCCAAATCTATAGAATTAAAACTTAAGAGAAAATGATAATATTTAGTATTAATAATTTCTTAAAATTAATAAATTAGTTAATCTACAAGGAGAAATTAAAGAATGAGTATATTTTATGGTGGATCTATTATTACTCTTAATAGTAATCAGCCTCGTATTGAAGCTGTTGCTATTGAAGGAGAAAAAATTATAGCTACAGGTAATCTTGATGAAGTAAAACAGAAAGTAAGTAATGCTGCTAAATTAATTAACCTTGAAGGAAAGACAATGGTTCCAGGATTTATTGATTGTCATATGCACCCAATGTCATTTGTCTTCTTCTCGATAAACCTTGATCTTTCTTTTGTTAAAAGTTTAAGAGAATTACAAGAAATCCTTATAAAAACTGTAAAAGAAAAACGTGAAGGAGAATTTATACTTGGTTTGCGATTAAATGAAGAAAATTTTAAAAATCCAATTTTACCCTCAAGATGGGATTTAGATGAAGCATGCCCTAAAAATCCAGTTTTTCTTTTACGATATGATTCTCATATTGGCGTTGCTAATTCAAAAGCATTAGAATTAGTTGGAATTAACGCTAATACAGAAATACCTGAAGGAGGAGAAATCAGAACTAATGAAAAAGGAGAATTAACAGGTATAATCTCTGAAAATGCTTTACCATTAATATATTCTAAGATTGATAAATATGTAATACCAGAATTAAATTTTTTTCAAGAAAGCACTGAAAAAGCTTTTAAGAAATTAGCTGAAAAAGGGATTACTTCCATTCATGGTATAATTCAACTCGGTAAAACTCGTGAAAGTGGAAGTCTTGGACCTATTGAAACACCTCTTTTCAAATCCGTTCAAGACAAAATATTACAAAACTGGTATGGTCTTATAGCCACTGAGAAACCAAAAAAAATTCTTAAAATTAAAAAACCTCCTCTAAACATGGGTAAAAAGGAGGGTAAATTCAAAATAGGTAGTTTAAAATTATTTCTCGATGGTACATTTGGAGCAAAAACTGCTTGTATGTGGGAACCTTTTTCAGATGCGCCTGATATGTGTGGATTTTGTGTAATAGATGAAGAAGAAATCTATGAAATGATGAAAATAGCTCATAACAATGGATTGCAAATTTGTATTCATGTAATCGGAGATAAAGGTAACCGAATCTGTGCTGATTTATATAAACGACTTTTGGATGAATTTCCAAGAGAGAATCATCGCCATAGAATTGAACATGCTTCAATGTTAACTGATGATGTGATAGAAGATATGAGAAAATACAGAATAATAGCATCATGTCAACCTCCTTTTATAAACTCAGAGTATAAATGGCTTGAGAAAAGATTAGGAAAAGAAAGATGCAAATATACTTATCCAATGAAATCGATTATAGATGGTGGAGTTGTTTTAATTTCAGGAAGTGATGCACCAATAGAAGACCCTAATCCTATTTTAGGACTTCATGCGTTAGTAACCAGAAATGGGTTTGTTCCAGAACAAAGTTTAACAATGGAAGAAGCACTGAAAACTTATACGATTAATGCTGCGTATGGGGCATTCGAAGAAAATATAAAAGGAAGTATAGAACTTGGAAAACTTGCAGATTTAGTAATTTTAGATAAAAATCCTTTTAAAGTTCCAAAAGAAAAAATTAAAGAAATTCAAGTAATTGAAACAATAATAAGAGGAAAATCAGTATTCCTTAGAAAATAGAAGTTCAAGAAGATTTTTATAAGAGCGAATAAATATATGATTAGGAATTTTCTTGTATAAATTCCCAAATAATAGTGTTTACTTCTTCTGGAATCTCATCTACAAACCTATGCCCTACTTTATTAAAGATTTTGAGTTTTGAATTAGGTATTTTATCGTGTAATAATTTAGAATGTTCTAATCCTACAATTATTTTATCTTCATCACCAACTAAAATTAATGTTGGCTGTTGGATATTATGTAAATAATCTCTTGTATCATGGTTTTTAACACCAGCACCTTGATTTATCCAATCTTGTAAAGTAGTAGGATCTTCCATAAAGTTATTTCTAATTTTATTGTAGAGATCTTTATCAGATCTTAACCTTCTTTGGAAAGGTCTTGAATAGAGAGCTGCAACTCTTACCTTAAATTTTTGGTCTAAATCAAATTTTTCTAGAAGTTGTTGGGATTCAATAACACCTTTCACAGAAGTTTCGGGATTATAAGAGGTTGTAGCACATAATATCAGTGTTTTAACAGTATTAGGATAAGTTAGAGCATAATTTTGAGCGATCATTCCTCCCATACTCAATCCACAGAGGTGAATTTTCTCTTTTATATTTAGGTGTTCCAGTAATTCTTTAATATCTCTTAAATACATATCCATAGTATAGGGATAATTTGGGCGGGAACTCTTTCCAACTCCACGATTATGTAATGCTATAACCATCATTTTTTCTTTGAAAAAAGGAATTTGGAAAATCCAACTCATCTTACTACCTAATCCACTGATTAATACAAGTGGTGGTCCTTCACCTTCCCTTTTATAAAATAATTCAATATCATCATATCTGAAAATAGGAATTTATCCTCATCTCCCGTGAATATCTATTATCTTTCAAATCAGTTTGCTAATAATAAAAAGTATTTTATTTATTATCTAAAAGTTTTAATCTGTAAAATAAAGGTGCTCATCGAATCCAGTTTCTGCAACTAAATCTGTTGCGAGCTTTTGAATTGCTTGTTTTGTAGGACTTTGCAGGATACGTCTTGCAATATTAATAACCTTTGCTAACTTATGATCTGGGAAATCTCTTATAATATTATCATATCGAGAAAAACTTATTCCTGCTGTATATACTCCTGTTTGACCATGGCTCGCTGCGCTGCTAGTTTGCCAGTGTTCAACCTTCACTTCAATATTGGATAAAAGATAAGAGCAAAAGAACCATTCTAAATAAAGAGACATTCTTTTGGATTTTCTTTTTGTATCTTTTAGCATTTTATAAGCTTTATTCAATCTATCAGGGTGGATCTGTTTAAAGACTCTTTCATAATTCTCATTCATATTATCTCTTACATGTGCTTTTATAAGATTTAGTATTTCTTCGACTTTCTTTGCTCTTTCTCCTGAAACATCGTGTTCTATTGAACTTACGTGTTGTTCAATGGCATCTTGAGTTTGTTGACTTCTCTCAATAGTAGTAGATTGAGGAGTTGGACTCGGTTGAGTTCTTGTGGGCGGTGTATCTCTTGTTTGGATTTCATCAGGGACGCTAATTATATCTCTAGGCTGTAGTGTAAATAAAGCATCCAATTTAGATGGATCTTGTCTTACTTCGTTAAATTTATCCTGTATCTCTTGAATATTATATCCTATAGATTGTAAGTAAAATGCTGCACTAGCAAGTTGTTGTTCTAATGCTGAAGATGCACTGTATGCAGTTCCAGTTCCAAACTCTTTTTGAATTTGTTCATCTCCTAATTGACTAATCTTTGCTTCTTTGATTTCATTTAGGTTTAGTGAGCCTAGTTTTGTAAGAATATATTGGATTTGATTAGGGGTAAGATAATTTAGATTTCCAGTAGGACCAATCATACGGGAAATTTTCTCCATTTTTTTAAGTATTTCAGAGATATCTTCTTGGTTCTTTCCTTTTGATATTATTAGGAAATGCTCTAAGAAGTTTTTATCAAATCCCGCAATTATTTCAAGAAATTGTTCATCAAATTTATTTAAATGCTCTCGTAATTTATTTCCACTAAAATCAGAAGGTAAATTAATTTGATATACCAATATATTATCAGTTATCATATAAATGTAGTCAGCTTTTTGCATAAGCATCTGAAATTTGACTATTATCGCATTTAAAAAATTATGATCTTAATAATAAAATATATTCCATTCTTATATATTTTACATTAATCAAGTTTTTGATACTTTTTAGCCATTTTCCGTGCCAATTCCTTTTGTTCCTTCGTTTCTAAGGAACATGGCCTAAGTTTTCGAATCCATTTTACAGGATCCAATCCATTTGGAATATAACCATTAACAGCAGCCCAAATTACTAACATTATACCTGTTCTTCCACACCCAGCAACACAATGTACAACTATGGGGATTCTATTCTCTCCAAGACTACTAGTAATTTCCAGGAATTTTTTTAATTGAGAATCAGTTGGAGTACCAAAATCAGGTATATTGATATGATAATATTTGAAGTGATCAGGGATATCTTTTCGATTATCAAATTCAGAACAATTTATAATGGCTTTGATTCCTTCTTTTTTATATCTTTCAATTAAAGAAGCATCTGGCCACCAAGAAGCAGCGATTTTATTCTTAACAATCCAAGTAAAGGGTGTAGTTTTTTCGGGCATTCCGTTTTTAGGCCAATACCAAGGACGAACCATAGATAAAATTATATTAATCCAAATAAATAATTTAGTAAATAAGATCTAACACTTTAAAAAGTTATTTAGATTTAGATATGTATGAATCTTTGGAAAGATATTCCCTCCGGTGATGAGCCTCCTGTTATTTTAAACGCAGTAATCGAAGTGATTAGTGGTTCTAGAGATAAATATGAATACAAGCACGAATGGGAAGCATTTGTACTCGATCGAATTATTCCGTCATCTGTAATCTTTCCTGTAGAATATGGTTTTGTTCCCCAAACATGGTCAGATGATAACGATCCTCTTGATATAATGATAATGAGTTATGAGCCACTTGAAGTAGGCTGTATAGTAAAAGTTCGAGTGATTGGTGCCTTAATTATAGAAGATGAGCATGGAGATGATCCAAAAATTCTTTCTGTTCTAGTCAATGATGCCAGATTTAGCGGATATAATGACATTGAAGATGTACATAATCACAAACTTAAAGAGATTCAGGAGTTCTATGAAACATATAAACGGCTAGAACCACACAAATGGGTTAAATTTAAGGAATGGAAATCTGCTAAAGATGCTCTGGAAATCGTTGAATATTCTCTAAACCTTTTTAAAAATAAGAAATTTTAATTAAAAATTATTAAATAAAAAAAAATTGGATTTTAAATAGATTTATTTAATTATAGTTAATCTTTTCCATCTTTTTAGTATTACTATAGAAATACTTAATCCTGCTAGTAATAGGACAAAAATACTATATCCTGGGATTCCTCCTGGTGATGGAAGTGTAACTGTAATATGTATACAGTTAGACAGAGTTAATCCAGCCATATTTTCTGCCACAGCAATAAAATAATATTCTCCAGTGCTATACCCACTGAGATGTTTAGTCATATTTGTGGTATCCAATGCTATAGGTGTTAAACTACCATTGATTTCAGAAATATAGCTTGAATATTCATAGATAGAGTAGTCCTCAGCAAATACTGAATTTGTCCATTCAAGATCAAAAATTCCGTCCGTATCAGGATCAGTTGCATTTGTTGATAACGTAAAAGCATATGGAAGTAAATATCCGAAGTTAGCATTAGTATCTAAGATATCTACTGAGTACTGTGATCCTCCACCACTATAGTAAAATGTACCATTTAATAGAACTCCTGAATTCTTTTCATACCATACTAATCCGCCGTTTCCATCTAAATCTTCAAGTTCCCAAACACCAATAGGTCCAAATCCAGGGAACTCTAAATTAATGCTATCCATAACTTGGAAAATATGATCTCCTTCACCATCAACAGTAATAGGCACATGATCTCCCAACAAAACACTAGTATTTATCCAAAATAGAGTATATACACCTGGTAAAAAATTTGGTCCACCACTATCTACAAAACTCATAATTCTCGTCGTTGTATCTACACTCCAACTTCCAGTTCCAATAAGACCTACATCCATAGTTACGTTATAAGTATTAACAGAGTAACCACTATAAGAAGTATTAACCGTAGTAGCCCCTCCCCAATCATAGAACATGTACAATCCTTCAAACAATCCAGAAACTGGTTGGACATAGCTAAGTGCAGCATTTGTATTAGTAAAATCAAATTTATAATAACCACCTCCATAATAAAAATCCCCTTTTATTAAAATTCCTGTACTCTTTTCATACCAGGCAATGCCTCCTGGAAAAGTCAAATCTTCTAATTGCCAGACCTCTACTGAACCAAATCCTGGAATATTAAATATTTTTTCCTTTGTTATATTAAAAATATGGTCTCCTGTACCATCAACAGTAATTGGTACAAGATCATAAAGACTAACATTAGTAAAAATCCAAATTGGAGCATGTGATCCATCATTGAATGCAAATATTCCACTTGACATACTGATTATGCGTGTAGTTTCATCTTCTACCCAAGTGCTAATACCACTACCACTTATCCGCCAAGTTAGATTGAAATTATTCCCAGAATCGTATTCATAGCTAAATCCTGCATTATGTACTATGCTCATATATTCAAATGTATAATTTACAACTAAACCGTCAAATATTTCTGCTTGAGAAAAATTTATATTTTCTGGTATTTCCACAGTTATCTGAGGCATTCTTCTCATAATTGTGAAGCCTGAAATTAATGGAAAGCAAATTAGAAATATTATTAACCCTATAGTTAACCCATTTTTTAAATTAATTTTTTTCATGATTTCATACTTCGTTTTTTAGATTTCTTTTTGTAAATATTATTTTAAAATTAAAGAAAATCATAGCATATAAAATAATCTTTACATATAAGTCAAAATCAATAAAAAGGACAATGATGGGATGCCCATAATAAATTAAAACAATGGAAGGAGGTAAAGAAAGCAAAAGTAATTGTGAATTATTCTCTTAATCTACTTAAAAATTAAGAATATTTACTGAAATTAATTTAAATAAAAAAAAATAACTATATTGAATAGTATTATTTTATTATATGTATTGTTTTCCATTTTTTGATTATTAAAATAGATATACTTAATGTTGTTAATATTATTAAGAATATATTGTATCCCTGGATGCCTCTCGGAGATGAAATGCCTATAGTTACTTGAACACAATTCGAGATCGTATTTCCTGCTTCATTATGAGCAACAACAACGAAATAATAAATTCCATTTGAATAACTACTCAGGGGAAGTGAAAGATCAGTAATTTCAACGGTTAATACACTTAAGCTGTCATTAATCTTTGTTATAAGATTATCATGCTCATATACTGTGTAATTATTTGATCCAGAAGATACTGTCCAATTTAAATTAAATATCCCATCTGTATCGGGGGAAAGTGCGTCAGTACTAAGGGTAAAGCTGCTAGGTGGTTGTAAAGTATGGACTATTAAGTCATTATATACACTCGTAGATATATCAAAGCGCCCATCACTGCAGGCAAAATAATACAAGTAACTGTTGGTAGAAGGATTAAGATGAGTTGAAAAATAGTATATACACCCATCGATGTAATTTGTATCTCCAGGATTTGATTTTGCCATTGAATAAACAGTTCCATTTATAACAACATTAATATATGTAGGTTCTTCATTGTCCAGATCAATATAATTAACAGAAAATAAAAATTCAGTATATTCAGTTCCTTCAATTGGAGTAACTTCTCCATATGTTAATTCTGGTTCATGAAAGATCTCAATAAACTTAAACTTTGCATTCGATTCAATATATTTAAATGAATAAGAATTTGATCCTCCGTTAAAAAAGAAAGTGCTATTGATTAAAACTCCCGTACTTTTCTCATAGAGTGCTATACCTCCAGGAACAGTTAAATCTTCCAAAACCCAGGCTTCTACATTTCCAACCTGGGGAATGGTATATATAGTTTCTCCTGTTACATTAAAAATATGGTCTCCTTCGGAATATATAGCAATTAATACATTCTCTCCTAAAAAGATATTATTATATATCCATATTGGAGTGTGATATCCATCTCCAAAATAGACCATTCCACTTGATTCAGTCATGATTCGTGTTGTAACATTTTCTTTCCATGTATTAGTATATAAATAGATATCCCATGTAGTTTCAAATAAATCACCTGAATGGTAAGAATATGAAAACTCCGAATCGAACTTAGAACCACTTTCCTCATAAGTATGCTTAATATATAATCCATCGAATAATTGACAATATTTAACCAATGGACCACTGATTGGTCCATAATTATCTTGCATAGAACCATCACTACAGTTGAAATAATATTGGTATATTCCTTCCTGTTCAAACATGTGTTCATATATGTAGATGCACCCATCCATGTAGTTATTATCATATGGATTTTGTTTGTACATCAAATATATTGTAGAATTTATCGTAACTGTCATTAATGTAGGAACATTGTTATCTAAGTCAGTATAGTTAATCCAATAAGTAAAAAAAGTAGTATTTGCATAACCATAATTTGGAATTATCTTACCATCAGTTAATAATGGTGGATCTTCATTGATTTTTTCACTGATATTTAATCCTGTGAAATATTCTGTAGAATTATAGTATGACCAATCACTACATTCGAAATAATACATATAAGTACCAGGTTGTAGATATATATCGAGTGTATAATCACAACCATCGATGTAATAATTATCGAAATCATTAACTTTCATCATTGGATATTTTGAATCATTAATCACTAAATTAATGAATATGGGGAAATCATTGTCTAAATCAATATATGTTATATTAAATGTGAATAAAGTTGTTTGATCTCCTGTTAGGGACGAGATCAGGTGATTTGTTAACCCGGGTACATCCAAATTTGGACAGTAAGTGAAATGGCTATTTGAATCAACAAATTCAAAAGTTAACTTATTTGATCCTCCAGAATATAAAAATGAACCGTTTAAGAGAACTCCAGTGCTTTTTTCATACCAAGCAATACCTCCTGGTGTTGTTAAATCTTCTAAGACCCAGATCCCAACTTTACCAAAATTTGGTAAAACATATTCTAACTCATTAGTTATGTTAAAAATATGATCGCCTTCTCCATCCACTGCGATTAAAACCGTATCTCCTAACGATACATTTGTAAAAATCCATACTGGTGTATGGTATCCATTGCCAAAATGTAAAGCACCTGATGCATCAGACATTATCCTATTTAAGGAATCTACTTTCCAGGTTCCAATATATGAACTTATATTCCATTTAACGTTAAATAAACTTCCAGAATCAAACTCATATGAAAATTCAGAATCATAAGTTGTACCAGTTAAGTTAAGTACATGCTTTATAAACATTCCCTCAAATAGAGGTGTTTCTATTGTGTTTGGACCTAAATTTATTCCATCAGATGCAGGATTGGTTCCATCAGAGCAATTAAAATAATATTCATAAAGTCCTATATGTTCTAAAGTCGTCTCAAAAAGAAATAAACACCCATCCATATAATTACTGTCAATAGAATCTTGTTTTTCCATTGAAAAAGTAGTAGAATTTATTGTGACAGTTATATATTCGGGAGCATTATTATCAAGATCAGTATAATTGATAGTATAACTAAAGCTTGTTTGGTTATATAACCCCTTATAGGGGTGTACCTGACCATCAGTTAGTGTTGGTGAATTCTCATTTGGCTTTTCCAATACTGTTGGACCGAAATAAGTAGAAGTACTATATGAGAACTTATAATCCTCGCATTCAAAATAATAATCATAACTTCCTGGCTGCAAATATGTTGTAAAATAATAATCACATCCATCTGTATAATTTTCATCCAAGGGATTTACTTTAGACATAGGATAATTTTTACCATTTATCACTACATCAATTCGTAATGGTGGATTACCGTCTTGATCATAGTAATCAACTGTATAATTAAATAATGTTGTTTGATTGCCTGTAGAAGGTGTGATATCACCATTCATAAGTGTAGGTGCATAATCATTTGGTTGTGGAGGTAGTTTTGCTGTCGGATCTCCAAAAAGATTAAGTTGGTAATAACACCACCTCATTGCTTCTTGAGAGATGTATCCGACATTGTCATGTTTTGAATCTTGATTAGCTTTCCCAATTTCTTCAATTCCCTCTCCAAATATTGCATCAAAAAATTGACGATCGTAATATTGAGAGGCACCGTCTGTACCATCAACATCTCCCCATCCAAACCTACTATTTGCAATAAATGCAAAAGCACCATTAGGAGATGTAACAAAATGTTCTGCTATTGAATCATTCATATGAGTTGATCCGTATGCTCCTATATTATCAAAGGCTCCATTATAACATCCTTGACTATATCCAAAGAAATAATGATTATTTGTTAGTGAATCAGCATCATGATTCACCATCTTCATTGCATATTCTACATCACAATGACCGAGATGATTGATGATATGGATATTATCATTAATTAAGGAAATAATATCATTTTTATCCCAGCTATCTGGATCTAAATCGCGATCGTACAACGTATCTACACTATAACTTGCTGGAAAACCCATTGTTGTATATCCCCATGAATCTGAACCGTTTTTTACCTCATCTTTATAATCACCACCCCAAACAGACCATCCTAAATCTTCTCCTACCATCAATACTTTCGAAAGATATAAATGTGTTTCTTGCTCATGAATTAAAGTTTTATGAATAAAATTAGATAATTCTTCTTCCGAATCTACAGGAGCTCTCCCTACGTAAACTTCGGCATATAGATCATCTTCATCTTCTTCTCCCCAAATATTATCACCATCAGTATTCCAATTTCCATCCAATCCCGCATAGTATAAATCAGAGCTAATATTTAATCCTAAGCCATAAGCCGTAGCATACAAACCTCTAGCAGGGATTATAGCATCACCACTTTCACCTCCGATGGAAACCGCATCCCCATCACCTCCTAATAGTACATATTCAATCCCCCACGTTTGATAAGCATCTATAATAAAATTTCTAATTTTTTCTTGTTCATCAATTCCAGGATAATTAGCATAAATATACTCAGTTGTAACAATTCGAGTTTGGAGACCAGAGGCATTTTTGCTCGCTGCAAGATCTTGAAAAGTATACGTTCCCATAGAATTCAAGAGAGAATTGCTAGTAATTATCAAATAATCATATGATCCTGGCTGTAAATCAAATGAAGGAATTTCTGTTTTTTCTTGCGTATATGAGTCAATCACTTCTGGATTATCAACCAGTTGTAAAATTTCTATTTCGTCTTTAGTTGAATCTCGAAAGTATTTATTTACATCTTTAGAATTTACAAGTTCTATGTTAATTAATATATCTTCAATATGAGTAATTTTTCCCAGTTTTGGAATATATGAAATTGGAAAGATGTTAATAATTAGTATTCTATACCCCCTAAATTCATGAATACCTTCAATATTGTAGATTTCATTTGGAAATTTTAATTCTGAGCTATATATTTCTTCATTAATATAAAACTCAGGAGTTTCATTTAGTCCTATAGGTAATTGTTTTTGTGCAGGCTCTATTTCATACTTACCTTCTAATTCAACTTCTTTCCCACTAAGGACTTCTATATCCTTTAAATCCTTACCATATGGTAAAAGAATTTGAATAGTTTTGAAAGGCAATTTAGGATTTCCTACTTCAGCTAAATTACCACCACCCTCTAGAGATATTTGATGGAATATTTTTCCAGGATAAGAATATACAGGTTCAATACAAAGATTAGGGAAGCTAAATTTTAACTCCATAAAATCATCATCTAACCATGAATTATTCTCAAGTTGATCAAAACCTGAATCTAAAATTTTAGAATTACGCCATAAAGTGAAATTTATCTGACTAGAGAGCATAGGTAAAAATAGCATTAATAAGAAAATCAGTAACTTAACAATTTTGTTCTTTTTTTTTTTGAAATTCAATTTGAATTACACCTTTAATTTATATACAAAATGATAATTAGAATTTTAATGTTTATGAGTTTAACGAGAAATAATTATATTTATAATTTTGTATGAGTTGTATTTTATACTAAAAGATAGTCTGACTATATTTTCAATTAGAATAGTGCTGTATTACAGAATGGAAAAGTGCCAAGGATGCCCAAAATTGATTATGGTATTAATCTATCTAAAAATAAAAAGAAATAAAAGAATAAATATTTAATAATTATTCTTAATCTTTTTGGATATTCTTTTCTCTAAAACTATTAATGAAATTCCTAGTACTCCAATAATAGATAACAGTTCATAACCGGGTATCCCACCACCGCCTCCTTCATGAAGTATTATTACTAAAATACAGTTGGAAAGAGTTTTTCCAACTTCATTCTCAGCAACTACAATAAAATAATATCTCCCATTTCCATAGCTACTTAAAGCAAGTTCTTGATCGGTAATTTCTTCAGCAATCAAAGTTAAGCTCTCATTAATTGTCGTTATATATTTGGTATATTGATAAACATTATAACTATCTGCTCTATTAGATTCAGTCCAGGAGAGATTAAATGCACCATCGTTATCATATGGAGTATCTGCATCAGTAACTAGTGTAAATGATTCTGGAGGTTGTTGAATAATAATCACTTCAATGCAGTTTGATTTTGTTTTACCATAATTATTCTCAGCAACTACAATAAAATAATAAGTTCCATCAGAATATCCTTCTAAATGTATTTGTAAATCATTTGTATCTTCTCTCAATATTGTTAAACTCTCATTAATTTCTGTTATATACTTAGAATATTGATATACAGAATAATTGTTCGCCAGGAAAGATTCCGTCCATTCTAAATCAAACATACCATCATCATCAGAAGGAATAACCGCATTTGTGGATAAATCAAAAGAGTTTGGGAGCATATCATATGCAAATAATATCGAAAAATCTTCAGTAGAATCATTTAATCCTTGGTATGAATTATAATACTTTGTGTCCAAACCTAAATTTAATCCACAAGTATATCCCCCGCTAGTATAATTAATATAATCATAGTTAAAAATTATTTCACCTGTCTTATATAGAACTACTTCAAAGGAACCAACAAGAGGATCAGACCAATGAGTTATATTTTGCCATTCCAAAACCCAATAATCCGCAAATGATTCTATATAGATATGCCCTTCAGGAGGATATAAATCATCCCAAAATGGAGCAATCATATAACTATGCAAACTATCATTTGAAGGGAATGGAGAATTACTATACTGGGAGGGAGCTGAATCAATAAAACTAAGATATCCATTTGCACCAATATATATAGTTGAAAAAGATTGATTATAGAATTGAAAAGTAAACGGTAGAGATGCAGTAGAATATCCATCATCAGATAAAATTAATTCACTTCCTCCAGAAGCATCAATCCAATCATATATAAAACCAGTTGTCATAGTATAATTTTTCAATTCATAAAGAGGTATCATTTTGGTGAAATGATTATTATCAAGAAATGTTTCATCAAGTATTGGAGGAATGTAAGCGGTGAAATTGTATAAACCATACTCAGTAGGGGTCCAATTATAGCAAAAAGTTTTACTATTTCCTACAGTAATATTTAAAATTGTCGTTGAAAATACAGGTAAACCATCTAAATACAAGAAAAAATCAACATTAGATTCATTATTTAATCCATTATTTATTACAGTGGAATTAATTTGATAAGGCATACCAATTTTAGGGAAATTTGAAACATTTAAAGAAACTTGTAAATCATGATAAATCGGACCTAATGAATAAATTACAATATCATCGATAAGCCAGCCTCTAAAGTCATTATTTAGGTTATCACCTGTGTCAAAATAAAACTTTAATTGAATAGTCTTTCCAATATAAGCAGAAATATCTACGGTTATTTTCTCCCAAGGTGCTATATACGAAACATCATTTTGATATAAAAGATCCCAATTAGTGCCATCTACTGAGATATAAACAATTGATTTATCCCAATCAATATCGGCTTCACTTTCTCTCCAATGATAAAATTCTAATTTAGCATTGAGGTATCCGTGTAAATCTATTGGAATAGATATAAAATCACCCATTTCTAGGTCTCCTGTATTATAAGTTCCTGTAGATTCATCTCCAAACCACATCGAATGAGTTGGAGAATGATATGGGTCTGTCCATGAACTACTATCATCTGTTAAATGCCACAAACCTGTAATAGATTCCCAGTTAGATAACCCACTTTCAAAATCATCGGAAAAGATTTTTAATCTTACAGTGCTAATCGTACTAAAGAAATTGTTTATAATGTAATATTCCCCCATTATTGGAGGTGCATAAACCGTGAAATTATGATTTCCACATTCAAATGGTGTCCAAGAATAATTTATAGTCTCATTATGACCTGCTAGTAAAATTGGAATTGTGGTTGAATTGAAAAGGATTCCATCAAGATATAGAAATAAATCAACACTAGATTCTGCATAAATTCCATTATTAATCACTGTAGCATTAATAATACATGTAGTATTAATATCAACCATACTAGGAACATCAAGCTCGACCTCCAGTTCATGATCTATATCCATAAATGTTGCGTGTACATATCCTGGAGTCAACATAGGAACCATCGGAGATTCTGGAGTTGTTTCTTCTAAAATCCCAGTAATATTATATCTTTCAACTTTGAATGAAGATAATGTACCAGTTATAGTTGAGCTCCCTACGTCTAGAAGAAAGAAAACATCATTATCTTCATCATAATATGTTTGAAAATCAGAAATATCAAAAGTCATAAACTCTGGAAGTGAATATACATCATCATAATAATACCAAGGAGTCTTAGAAGCTAATGGGGAACTATGAGGGCCTACTCCTAATGTAATAAGATTATTCATACGAGTAGGGGCAGGATCAAACTCCCAAGTGGCAATTAAACTAGGAACATAATCTATTCGATCCTCAATAACACATAAATGAAGTCCGAAATCACCCAAAGCAAAACCTATTTCTTTTAAAGTTTCATATGTTAACCAATAATAACCGTTATCTCCCCATGATGAACCCCATGAATTTACTACCCGAAAAGCCCCAACATTTCCGTCATCAGATTCACTATCATCAAAACCAACAATAGTTTGAGCATGATCTAAAATTAACGAATCATATTCTGAAGAGGATATAATATAATTACCATCAGAAAACCCTGAAGTAAACTGAGAAGAGTCCATGGCAAAAGTAACCGGAGTACCATTTACTATCATATTTTTGATGACATCAATGGTTGCGTTTGGATTGAATTCATTAAAATCTATGAGATAATAATCATAAGCCCTATGATAGGGCGCTTCTCTCCATGCAGTCTCACTTCCCCAACTATTGACATCAGAATCATCATAAGGCATTGCCGACATCGTTGCACAGCCCCAATCTACAATTATTTGAGCATTATCAGTCATCCAAGAACCTGAAGTAGTAGTAACTTTATTAAAAGTCCATGCAGGGCTCATTAAGTAGTCAGGATTTCCTGAACTAGCACTCCATCCGTGATCTTTTGCCTCTAAATATCCATAACAATAATATGTCAAGGCCCATGCCGCGCATGATCCTTGAGCCCCTTGATTACCAACGGATGGAAAAGAAACATCACTTGAAAGATCTTGAGCAGCTTGAGGTTTGTGGGGTTCTGATTCTGGTAATGTGCCAATAATCGAAATTTTACCGATAAGTTTTTCTAAATCCTCTTTTGTAGGTGCGCATAAACCCGTACCATGACCATCGATAATATTATTATAATTTTTATTTTCTTCTTTGAGATCAGACGATGTTTTCATAACTTCTACATCTTCTTGAGAAATATATTTTGCTAAATACTCTTTACCGTTCAAGGTACATACAAAGGTTTCAGAAGAATCATATCTGTTCGGATTGATTTCTATTTCACTAATCTCTTTTTGTATACTATTACTAAATAAAAAAGATGAATGTAAACTTGGTAAAAAGGAAAGTAAAATAGTTGAGAGTAAAACACATGATAAAATTTGTTTTTTATTAAATAATTTCATATTGAATTCCAACCGTTTTTTGTTCTTAACTATACAATTTAATTATATTTAGAATTCACAGTTACCTATTTATAACTTATAACCTTTAAAAAAAATATTATTTCTTAATTACTATTTGTAATAATGAATCTTTATAATTTCTATATTGTTTTATTAGTTAAATTTCATTATTATATTTTGAATTATGGTAGATAAAGAAAAACTAACTGCTTTTGATACCAGAAAATATCCCGTGAGACCACATATAGGAGTGGGTGTGTTATTAACACGAGATAACCATTTATTATTAGTGAAAAGAAAATTCAATCCCGATTCAGGCTATTGGAGCATTCCTGGTGGACATTTAGATCTTGGAGAAAAAGTGAAAGCCGCAGCAGAGAGAGAAGCTTATGAAGAAACTGGTTTTAAAGTTAAAGTATCAAAATTAGCTGGTATTATAGATAAAATTATGTATGACGATAATGGAAAAATTGAATATCATTATGTCTTAATAAACTATTTTGTAGAACAGATAGAAGGAGATCCGAACCAGGCACCTAAGGCAGCTGATGATGCTTTAGATGCCAAATTTGTTCCTTTTGATAAATTACAAGAATATCAACTAACCGAATCTTTAATTGAACTTCTAAAACAATTAAAGATTGGATATAAATAAATAATTGTTTAATAAACGATTTTTACACTAAGAATCTTATTTTAGTATTCACTTGACAAAGATGTAAATGTTTAAATGATAAACCATCATATTTAGACTTACAACGAAATCTAATTTTTAAAAATCATTAAAAGGTGTCCTAAATTACAATTTTATTTAATAGAGTATGGTTTCCACCAGATCAATCAAATAAAGTAGCTAAAAGTTTCGTAGATTGGCTTAAAGATAATCCTCCTGATAAAACCATAGAAAAAAATTTATGTATAGCTGTTTCTTCCGATGAGAACGGACAGATTCTGTGTTATGGTATTGG
This sequence comes from Promethearchaeota archaeon, assembly GCA_048939015.1. Taxonomy (GTDB): domain Archaea; phylum Asgardarchaeota; class Lokiarchaeia; order Sigyniarchaeales; family SOKP01; genus Loki-b32. Next base: position 48,666 of record JBHLPW010000022.1, on the reverse strand, counting down.
AGAAATAATGAAGGGAAAAGAAAAAGAAGCTTTACAAGTCAACACTAAACAAAATCTATTCTTAGCATCCAAAATTGATGGTTTAAGATACAAAACGGATATATTCTTAGATTTTACTGAAGCTTATAAGATATTAGGAATGGCACCACCACCAGAAGTATAAAACATAATGAAAAGAGGTATAAAATATGCCATACGTAATTTCAACAATAAAATATCCAAGCCATATGCAAAATGAGGTTATTAAGAAGTATCTTCAAATAGCGCCTAAATATACACTTGATGAAAATATCGCAGAACAACTATGTGCACCTGTAACCACGAATGAAAATGGAGTAGTAGTGAAAAGTATCCACGACGTAAAACCTGGAAAGCTTGAGGAAACATTAGCTTATTTAAGAAAATATTTCTACGAATTTATTAATATTGAAAATTGTGAATACTCGGTAGATGTTTGGTATACGTTTGAAGAAGCAGCTGGAATTGCAGGGTTTGAAGTTCCTGAATAAAAATATTATTTTTAAATCTCTTTTTTTTTTTAACATCAATAGAAATAATTAATTAAAGTGTTTTCTAATGAATTCACCTACTTTTTCAATTGCTTCTCGACTTTCTGGTGCAACCTTAGCAAAAACAGGAAAACCGTGGATCATATCTTCCCAAATATCAAGTGTGACCTCCACACCTGCTTTAGTAGCCCTTTCTGCTAAACGAACGGCATCATCATGTAAAATTTCAGCTGTTCCAGCCATAATATATAGAGGGGGTAACCCAAGGAGGTCTGCATAAACCGGTGAAATAAAAGGATTTCTTGCTTTTTCATTTCCGATATAAAGGTTTGCATCAAATTCTAAACCATCTGGAGTTAAAAATGGATCTAAACTTGCTCGAGATCTAAAAGTTTCACCTGTAAATGCTAAATCTGCCCAAGGGGATATACAAACTGCTGCTACTGGTAGTTCTATTCCTAATTCTCTTAATTTCAACATGGTAGCAATTGTTAGACCCCCACCTGCAGAAACTCCAACAATAGCAATTCTTTTTGGTGAAAGTTCTTTCTTCTCAACAAGCCATCTATAAGCCTTCACTGCATCATCTAAGGCTGCAGGATATGGATGTTCTGGTGCTAAACGGTAATTAACGCTTAAAAGCTCAGCATTAGAAACTCGGGATATATATATTGAATGGTATTTAGATATTTCTGCTGATCCTGCTATATAAGCGCCTCCATGAAAAAACAAAATTACTTTATCATTTTCAGACTCTTGTGTTTTACACCACAAACCAGAAAGATCATTAATATTTACATTCACACATTCTACATCTTCGGGGAGTTCAACACCAACTGCTAACATTTCTAAAGCCTTGCGATGTTCGTTTACTCTCTTTTTAATTTCAAGACTTCTAGTATAAAGCAACCCCTTAATTACGTATTTCATTTGTTTACTTACCATTATTAACACATATCATAATTTAATTTAAAAAAAATTAGGATCTCTAAAATTTATAATGATAGAAAGTATTTTATGAAATTAAATTTTCTTGAATGATCTATAGATTTTCAAGGAACATTTGAAATAAACACCTAAACTAATTTTTATGATTAAGGTTAATTCAAGAGGGATCTTATAAAAACACCAATTTTATTGATTGCTCTTTGACCTTCGGGGATCAATCCCGCAAAAGCATGGAATACATGAGTCATATCCTTCCATATTTCTAATTCAACGTCTACTCCACTAATTTTAGCTTTTTCAGCCAATCTTCTTGAGTCATCAAGTAAAAGTTCTGCAGAGCCCACATGAATTAAAAGAGGGGGCAAGTCTTTTAGATCAGCATATAATGGTGAAATATTTGGATCTCTTGGATTATTATTTCCAATATAGAGTCGAGCATAAAATAACATTGTATCAAAAGTTATAAATGGATCAATTTTAGCATTATTTTTAATTGAATCGCCAGTAAAATCTAAATCTACCCACGGTGAAAGCAGTATTGCAGCTGCCGGTAATTGTAGACTTAATTCTTTAATCTTTATAAGAGTAGATAGGGCTAAACCTCCTCCTGCAGATTCGCCAAAAAAAATGATATTGTTAGGAGATATATGTTCTGTATTGATTAACCATTCGTAAGCAGATATAGCATCCTCTAAAGCTGCAGGAAAAGGAAATTCAGGCGCTAACCTATACTCAATGAACAATACTCGACTTTCTGATACACGAGCAATTCTTGCGACTAAATCTTTATTAGTATCAATCGATCCCGTTATATAACCGCCCCCATGTAAATAAAAGATTACGTTATTTTGATTACAATTAGGACTTTCAATCCATACACAAGAAATTGCTTTAACTAAAAATTTAATCATCTTTATATCCTTAGGAAGTGATACAAGAGCTGTAATTTGTTCAAAGCTTCTTCTTTCCTCCTCCACTCTTTTCTTTTCTGCGCTAAGCTTCCTTTCTTTAAGAATTCTTCTTAAATTTTCAAATTCTTTACTCACCATTGAATAAAAACCTAATAGACCATTTATATTTTAAAGGATTTTAAATCCCTAATAAATATTATAATAATAGAAGAGATTTTTTAAAATTAAATATTCTGGAATGTGTGTTCTATTTTTAAATGAATCAATTGATAAATATTACGTCAATAGACTATTTTTATTAAATATTAAACAAAAGAATTTAACTCAGATTGTATTAATAAGAATAAGTCTCTAATAAATTGAGTCTAATTAAAGTAAATCGGAGAAATTTCTAAAATTTGTCAACATTAATGAAAGTTGCACAAAACGGAAATACAACAAAAGAAATGGAGATTGTTGCCGCAAATGAGCAAGTTGATCTTGATTTCTTAAAGCGGGGGATTAAAAAAGGGAGAATTATTATACCTAAATCTAATAGAAGAGAATTAAATCCTCCTATTGGTATTGGAAAAGGATTATTAGTAAAGATTAACGCAAATATAGGCTCTTCAAAAACTGTCTGTAAAGTCGAAGAGGAATTAGAAAAAGCTAAAATTGCTGTTAAATATGGCGCAGACACAGTTATGGATTTAAGCACAGGTGTAACTGAATCTGATATTCAAACAATCAGAAAACAAATCATTAATGAGCTAAAAGTTCCAATAGGTACCGTTCCAATTTATCAAACTGCTCTGAGGGCTATAGAGACAAAAGGGGCTATTATCCATATGGATGAAGATGATATGTTTAATGTTATAGAAGAACAAGCAAAAGAAGGAGTAGATTTCTTTACCATCCATGTTGGAGTTACCAAGGATATTGTTGATTATTTAGTTGATCATCCAAGAACTATGGGAGTAGTTTCAAGAGGTGGAACTTTCTTAGCGTCTTGGATATTAGAACATGAATTGGAAAATCCATTTAATAAAAGATATGACTATTTGCTTGAGATGGCTCAAGATTATGATTTCACATTATCATTAGGAGATGGTTTAAGACCCGGCTGCATTTTTGATTCTACTGATTATGCCCAAATCCAAGAATTACTTGAGATATCTAAATTAGTGAAACGCGCATGGAAAGCAGGTGTTCAAGTTATGGTTGAAGGCCCAGGGCATATTCCTGCTAATGAAATTGAAAGAAATATCAAATTGCAGAAGTCTCTATGTGATGAAGCACCCTTCTATGTATTAGGACCATTAGTTACTGATATTGCTCCAGGATATGATGATATTGTAAGTGCGATAGGAGGCACTATGGCAGGTTTAGCAGGAGCTGATTATTTATGTTATGTGACCCCTTCAGAACACCTTGGACTCCCTACAAAAGAGGATGTAAAAAGAGGAGTAATTGCTTCGAAGATTGCGGCTCATGCGGTTAACATTGCTAAATATGGTAAAAGAGCTTCTAATTGGGATTATAAAATGGACATTGCTAGGAAGAACTTAGATTGGGAAGGTATGATTCACCATTCAATTGATCCTGACTTAGCAAGAGAAGTCCATTATAGAAATGGGAATAATATTGATAATGAAGTTTGTAGCATGTGTGGAGAATTCTGTGCTATTAAACTTTTAAAGAATGCTTTGGAAAATAAGAAAAAATCTAAGGAGTAAAAATCTACATCTAATTTTTTATTATTAAGAAGCTGGCATTCTGGAATTGAATATAAATTACCTTTTTCACACTGATTGTCTTCAAATTGTAAAATTCTCAAATATCAATCTCTTCTTTGATTTTTTTCATTAATTTTCGATTTTTGATAATAATTATACTTGTTAAAATCAAAACTATAAAGAATGGATGCCATCCTGGAATTGAATTTAAATATTTACATTGATTGTCTTTAAACACATTTCCAGAGCAATTCATTTCAACTATACAATCTTTATTGAAAGTTAAATTATTTTCTGAGAACATATTATTATGACTATTATAGATGTGCATCCCTTCTTCACTATTTTCTATTGTGTTTCTCAATATGTTGCTATTATTAACATTACTTAAATCTATCCCCCAATGATGGTTGGTCATTATATTTTCAGAAATAGTATAATTACCACCTTCTCCTATAGAAATAGCATTATAACAGTTGTTTATGGTGTTTCCTATGATGATGCTATTATTACTTTTAAGATTAGTAATACATGGAAACCAATCAGGTAAAGTTATCCCATATCCATTATTGTTTAATGTGTTTCCTGAGATATTATTATTACTACCAAATATTTCTATACCCTGATTCCAACTGTTGCTAACAGAATTTCCCGAGATAATGTTATAAGTCCCAGATAGACTTATCCCATGTGAGTTAATGTTTATAACATTTCCGAAAATAGTATTATTAAACCCATTATCAAGGTATATTCCATGTGTATTATTTAAGCAAGTATTATTATTTATCCGAGCATTACTCACATTAAATAATGCGATTGCCCCAAATTCACCTGGAGGACACTCCCAACCTCCATGATTCCATCCTGCGTTATAAACGGTACAGTTTTCTATAATAAAATAAACAGTTGAATTTCCAATAAGGATACCTCTCTCACGATTAGCATCTATCACCAAATCTTCTATGACATAAGGATCAGAATAAGTCCCATTCCCTGTACAAATCCCTGTAGCTTTAGCATTAATCCAGTCTAAATGTCCATTTATATGAATTGGTTCGTCATTTCCATTCTCTAAAATCTCATATCCATTATCTGTAAGTCTTTTTAAGGTATAAAAGACATAACCGCCTATTAGAATAGAGGACGCAAAAACTATTACGAATGTTATTAATATTCCTACTTTTATTTTTGATTTCATAATAAACACTTTTTATTTTTTAAAAAATATTTTCTTTCCTAACTAATAAAACTATGTTTTGTACACTCCGTTCAAAAAGTTGTACACTTACAATTTTCACCTTAATTTTGTCCGTTTTCGAAATTCCTTTTGATTAAAAAATAAAACCCTTTAATATTCTTCATTTTTAGCTATTAATAATAGAAAAAATATTTTTGAGAAATCGATGAAAAAAGTCTTAACAATTGCAGGTTCAGATTCTGGTGGAGGTGCCGGGATACAAGCTGATTTAAAAACATTCTCTGCACGTGGAGTTTTTGGAATGAGTGCGATAACAGCACTTACCGCTCAGAATACAATAGGAGTCCAAGGGATTTTTGAGGTTCATAAAGAATTTGTGGGAAAACAAATAGATTCTGTAATGTCTGATATTGGAGCAGATGCATGGAAAACTGGTATGTTATCTAATGCGGGAATTATCCAGATAATTGCTGAAAAAGCAAAATTGTACAACGTAGAATTTCTCATTGTTGATCCTGTAATGATTGCTAAAGGTGGTGATCCACTATTGCAGCCTGAAGCTAAGGACTCACTGATATCAGAGCTAATACCATTAGCTTATATTATTACTCCAAACCGCCATGAAGCTGAGACATTAGCAGGATCAGAAATTACGGATTTAGAGCAAGCTAAAAAAGCTACCATCAAGATTCATGAAATGGGGGCACAGAATATCTTAATAAAAGGAGGTCATATCTCTGAAAATGGGGATGCTATTGATTTACTCTATGATGGAAAAGGCTATACTGAATTTCGTGCGACTCGTATACATACTCAAAATACTCATGGCACAGGTTGTACATATGCCTCTGCTATAGCAGCGGAATTAGCAAAAGGAAATGATATAAAGGTGGCAATTCATATTGCAAAAGCATATATAACCGCAGCAATTCAAGGAGCAGACAAATTACGTATAGGTAGTGGACATGGTCCGACTGATCATTTACAAGGAAATATAGTGGAAGTAGATCTTGATTTAGTAAAAGTCAAATAGCGTATTGTTCTGGAATTCACTCCAGTTTGACTAATCCAATGATTTTAGTGAGTTTTGATATCATATCCTTAGGAGTTTTCCCAAATAATCTTATCATCGGTTCTTTTCCTAAGGAACCTTTATCCCAAATAATATCGGGGATCTTGCCAGTCTTATTATAACTCTCTTTTATTAACCACTGCATTGTGGAAAATTCTTTCTCTCTTATATTTTCGGGTTGTTCTTCTCTAATAATCTCTTCTAATTCCAGGTCTGTGTTTTCCTTTAGTCTCCTTATCCAAATTGGGTTATACTTTAAGTTCATAACAAAATTAACAGAATTATCAAACTTTTTCGCTGAAAGAAGCAGTCTAGCAGTGTGATTAGACACACCAAATTTGATATCGCCAGAAGCTTTTGGGAATCCATTTATGATGGTAATTCTACCCTCCACACCTGCTACATCCTTCTTTGTTTTTGCATTTGAAAATGAACCTGATATATTCATTCGTACTTCAGGAATCAATACACTAAAATCTCTTGATTGAGATATAAATTTGTAGATCTCTTCTATTTGTTTAATTATTTTTAAACGATTATCGACATTATTCGAATTAGTCAAATTATCATATTCTGGCATTTCGATGAAAGTAAGCAGATTACATTAATAATTGTAAGGTATAGAATAATAAATTTATTTGCTATCTTTAATTCTATCAAAAGCCCACTGAGCTTTATCTTTAAGACCTAATTTTTCGTAAGCTTTACCTAGATATAAAAAACCATCGGGATAATCATATTTAATTTTTACTAATTTAAATAAAAAATTAATTGTCATATCATATCGCCCTTTAAGATAGTTGGCTTTTCCTAAGAGGAAAAGTGTTTTTAAATTCTTCTCATCAATAGAATTTTCATTATATAAATCTAAAAGTTTTTCTATTGCTTCATTGAACTTTTCTTCATCAATCAACTGTTCAATAGACTCCATAAATTTAAGAAATAAGATTTTATCTGCAACAGCTTGCATCTTCATTTGTGATTCTTCTTCTAACTTCTTTTCTAAAGCAGCTTGTTTCTCTTGTTCCTTCTTATCTTTATAATCTTTGAACTGATCAATTATATCCTGAGAGTATGGCTCACTACATAATGGGCAACTATGTGAATGCAATAACCACTCTGCAAGACATGTTTTATGAACAAGATGTAAATTTTTACAGGACTTAAAAGAATCTGTGTGTTCATTAATGTTTAAATGACAAATTATACAAGAAGGCATTAAATTCTCCCCTAATCTTTTGAAGTTATTCAGTACTCAATGTATAATATAATAAATTAACAAAAATAGCTCTTTATAAAAATATGTTTTTCAGAACATTGATTTAATAAATAATAAAAATAACTTTTTTTATAGGTATTATAAGGAAAAGAAGACCAATAAAAAATATACTAAGTGTAAAAATTTATGACAATAAATAGAAATGAGCTCTTTAGTGAATTATTCAACCAATTCTTAGAACGGAATAATGATGTAGAAGCTGTAATAGTAAGTGATCAACAAGGATTAGTTATAGCTGGGGAAAAAAGAAGCGATGTGGATATGGAAATTGTATCAGTTTTAACATCTATTATACATCCGATTGTAGAAAGAATTCGCAATGAATTTATGTTCAAAAAGTTCGGTACGGCTAGTTTTGATACAGAATTCTACAGACTCCTATTTATATCTTTAGATGAGAGTAGAACTCTCAGTGTAGTATTAAATAATCTGGCATCTATAGATAAAGCTAGTCCATACGCCTATCTACTAGCAGAAAAATCAGTTCAAATTTTAAATGCAGAGGAGGGTGATAACATTCAACTTGCTATTCCGAATTTTGAATATGAAACCGATGAAGCATTGCATCATGATAGAGTGAAAAACCAAATCTATCAAATGAGATTAGATCATGGAGGCAAATATCGGTTTAAATTTGTTATTATTGGCGATCACGAAGTAGGCAAAACATCTTTAGTACGTCGATTTGTTGAAAATAAATTTTCTCATGATTATCGTGCCACTATCGGCTTAAATATTCTATCTCATTCCATTGAATTTTTTGGAAATGAGATTATTTACAGTTTATGGGACGTCGGAGCTCAAGTCTATTTCAAAAGATTTCGGCAAACATATTATTTGGGTACACAAGCTGCGTTTATTGTTTTTGATCTGACGAATAGAGAGTCATTTAATAATGTTAAACAGTGGTATGTTGAATTAGAAGAATTCATTGGTGGTAGAGAAATTCCAATTATAATTATTGGAAACAAAACTGATTTAATTGATCAACGGACTGTAGATTATCAAGATGGTGTTGAGCTTGTAAATGAGTTATCCAAAAAACCTAACATAAAAATTTCATATATTGAAACTAGTGCTTTATCTGGTGAAAATGTAGAAGATGCTTTTACATTAATAGCTTATCACTATATATCTAAAAGTAAAGAAGAAGAAGAAAAAGTGGTTAAGAAGGATCTAATAGATGAACTTAATTCTATTATTACTAAAAGAAAGCAAGAAATTGATGAACAAAGCCCCTTATTAACCTTAACAGTTATATCAGAGAATGAATTTTGGAGTCCTGGTTTACAAATTCTCTCAGAAATCAATTTACCAAATGAATGTGAAAAATTAAAGGATGAAAACGATGAAAAAGTATATAAATTTTCAAATAGAGTGATAGTGAAAAATTTTCTCTATACTCGTTTTAACGTTTCTAATTCTGATGGCGTTTTCTGCATTTTTGACGCTCGGGATAGGGAACATATCATTCCCGATTGGAAGAAAGTCGTTGAAAAAATTATAAATGAAATTGATGAGAATAAAGTGGTACTAATAGGGATTAGAGTATCAGATAAAAGCGATTGGTCAGTAATCATGGAAGATTTTAATGTTAACGAATTATTGGAACAGAAAATGGTATCATTATTATTCTTCAAAATAGGACTCGAATATAGACTAGAAATTTATGATCAATTAAAGGTTATGTTAAATACCATTAAATATCTTTAGAAGCGATACAAATTAAAAAACTTAATTGACCAAGGGATATAATTAATTGATAATTAATAATCAATAATAATAAAAAACCAGATGTTAATAATTCATTATAATAATATGAAGAAGATCATTTGGATATAATATACATAAGGAGAATGTTTTATGGTAATACAAAAAAATAAACTATTTAAAGAATTATTTAGTGAATTCTTACAAAAAAATAATGAAATTGAGTCTGTGATTGTATCTGATTCTGAAGGATTAATTATTGCGGGAGAAAAACGAAAAGATATTGATATGGAACTTGTTTCGGTCTTAACCTCTATAATTAATCCCATTTTAGAACGAATGCGTAATGAATTTGAATTTCAAAAATTTGGGAATGCAAGTTTTGATACAGAGGAACACCGCCTTTTGTTTATCTCTGTTGATGAAGAAAGAATTTTAAGCTTAGTTTTAGATAATATGGCTTCAATAGAAAAAATTTCTCCTTATGGATTTTTCTTAGCAGAAAAAACCGCCCAAATTCTTACTGCTGAAGAGGATGTTTTAATTCAAATATCAATTCCTAATTTTGAATATGAAGCAGGCAATGTAGAAAGGTTGAAGAATCAGCTTTATCAGATGGAGTTAGGAGTAAATGGTGAATATCGCTTTAAATTCGTAATCTTGGGAGATCATGAAGTTGGAAAAACATCTATTATTCGTAGATTCGTTGAAAAAAGATATACAACAGATTATAGAGCTACTATTGGTATTAATATTTTATCTCATGAATTTGAATTCTTTGGAAATAAAATAGGTGTAAGTTTGTATGACTTAGGCGCTCAGAAATATTTTAAAAGATTTCGAAAAGTCTATTATTTAGGAGCTCAGGCTGCGTTTATTGTGTATGATCTAAGTAATCGTGAATCATTTGAAAATATAAATAATTGGTATGAAGAACTAAAACAATTTACATTAGGAGAAGATATACCAATTGTAATAGTTGGAAATAAATCGGATTTGGAAGAAGGAAGAAAAGTTTTCTATCAAGAAGGTGCTCGATTAGCAAATAAACTTTCAGCAGGTGAAAAAATAAAATTATCGTATATTGAAACAAGTGCATTATCGGGAAGTAATGTTGAAGATGCATTCAACTTAATATCTTATCATTACGTGATGAAAAGTAAAGAGATCGAAGATGAAAGGCGTAATGAAATATTACTTAATATTATTAACTCTATACTTAAGAAAAAAATTGTTTTTACTTTATCTTTTATAACTGAAAGTTCGGCTTGGAGTCCTGGACTACAAATCATTACAAGAATAAGTAAACTTGGAGAAAAATCACTCGTAAGAGATTATGATGATGAACAGGTCTTCCAATACACAAATGGAATGATTCTCAAGCAACATGAATTTACAGCTCTTGATGATATTTCAAGTTCTGATGGAATCTTTTGTATCTTTGATATTCGTTCTCAAGAACAGATAAGTCCCAATTTTAGAGAGACTATTTTAAAAATTGTTGAAAATGTTAAAGAAAATGTTGTAATTTTAATCGGAGTTCGCGCTGCAGAAAGTAGTAATTGGTCAGAGATAATAGATCAATTAAATGTCGATGAACATATCGATAAAGATGTGATAGATTTATTATTTTTTAGAATTGGATTTGATTTTCGTTTAGATGTATTCGATCAATTAAAAGTTATGCTTTCTGCCATAGATAATAAATATTAATAAAGAATATCAATTCCTTTACATATGGAGAATAAAGAAGCTGATATTAAGATAAGGGCTTTATCGCCCGATACTCTTGAAGATTTTTTATACTACTTTGATAATATTGCTTTTTCAGATAATCCTGATTGGGCTACTTGTTATTGTCACTTTTATCACTTTCCTGGTAAACCTAAACAATTTTTTAAAAGAACAGCTGAGGAGAATAGAAATTCTTCAGAGAAATTAATCCTTTCTCGTAAGATGAATGGTTATCTTGTTTATATAGATGAAAAACCAGTTGGATGGTGTAATGTTAATTCTAAAGAAAATTATGCAAAAATACCTTTCAAGGAAAAGGCTCAGAATAAAATTGCATCTTTAATTTGTTTTGTGGTTGCTCCTTCATACAGAAAACAAGGAATAGCACGATCCCTTTTACGACATGCTTGTTCGGATACGAAAGATAATGGGTATAAAATATTTGAAGTATATCCTAGAAAAGGAGAGAAATTATCCGATGCTCATAGTTATCGGGGACCTGTTTCATTATATCTCTCTGAAGGATTTTCTATCTATAAGGAATTTAAGGATTATTATGTGATGCGAAAAATTCTCTGAATAGAATATACATTTCAAATTAACTACAAAATAGGTAAGAAAAGTTTTAATCTTATTTGATAAGCATTTTTTTTTAAAATATATCAATCGATATTCTTAAATAGGTAAATAGCAAGATAAATATTATTATAAATTGAAATTGTGAGATATTTTAGATGTTCCAAATAGGTATTTTTCTAGTTTTTCAATTATTTTTAATTATATGGGTTGGATCATTTATTGTAGTTGGTATTTTCTTTTTAGTCCGAGCATATCAAACTAAATTAAAAAGTCTTATCTATGGTGGGATAGCACTTATTATAGCAGCAATTTCACAAATTGGCAGACAATTATTTGATTTTAATTTGTTAGTTACTCGAATGATTCTCTCGTTTGGTTTTATATTAGTTGTTGTTTTTACTAATATGATATTTCATAGAGACCGAAAATCTAAACTTCCTACATTTATTCTGATTATAACTGTAATAAATTTCTTTCTTGAAACTGGCTTAGCCTTTTTTTCAATGGCTATTGTATCAGATTACACCTTTTATTTAAATGTTACTCAAGATACATTAAATAGATTTATAGTTTTCAATTGGATGGCTTGGTCAACTTTTTCGGCATATAAAGAAATTAGAGTTCTAGATATAGAACCTTGGGTAAAGACCAGATATAAAATACTCTCATTCATTACATTTTTTTTTAGTTTCCATAACATTCCTTTCTTTTTTCAACCTTGGAATGTAGATTTTGGAGATCCTAATGATATAAGAAGCTTTATAGTGTTTGGGATTATCTCTGTTTTCGCAATTATTTTTGCAATTGGATTTTCGTTGACATGGTTTATACCAAAATGGTTTAAAAGATTTCTAAATAAAGGATATAATATAATAGAAGAAAAAGAATATACCGAAGAAGAATTAATGGCTTTAATTAGAAAACAGATTACTGAGGAGGATTCTAATAGAAATAATTAGATTTTTGGGCGATTTTATAGCTGATCAAATAAATATCAGTGCTCCAGCAGCTAGAGGTTTATTGAAATTAGCTATTAAAGACAAATTAGGACCTTTTAAATCGATAAATGAAATTGATTTCATCGAATTTAAATCTGTTATAAAGGATACACTAAAGCAAAGATTAATACAATTAGACGTTCCTGATAACGAAGATTTGATTGATTTTTTATTAATTCAATTAACAAAAAAACAATCTTTAATAACATTAAGCAAAATATAATTAATTCATCTTATATATATTGACTTAATAAGATATTCCAATTCTTATTTTATGTCAAAGAGATCATATTAACTTAATTTTAGATTAAATAAATTAATCAATTAATAAAATATAAAAATTAAGAATTAATATGAATCTATTTGGAAGTTAACCTTAATGTAATGATCTTGCTCGATATAAGTTCGATAGAGATCTCTGATCTATCAGCTCAAAACTAGTTTTACCGCTTTTCTTCTCAGACATCGCTATTTTGTCGATTGGATGAAATTATTAACCAAAACATACTCTATCGAAAATCTTACGCAAGTTTTAAATATTTGAAAGAAATATTATAATATAATAAAGTTCATACTAAATAATATGAACTTTAATAACCTATATTCAATAATAAAAAGTGGAGGAATAATAAAATGGCAAAAAAAGTATTTGCCTGGAGTCCAGTACGAAAATTGATGAAAGACAATGGTGCTGAAATGGTTGCTAGAGATGCTGTTGATGCTTTAATTGATTATTTAGAGAAGTTAGCTAAAGGTATGACCAATAAAGCTCTTGAAATGACCCGACATGCAGGACGTAAGAAATTAACCTTAGAAGATATGGACTTGGCAATGAAAATAGTCTAATCAAAAATAAAAATATTATAAATACTATTTATTTCTTTTTTTTTTAAATATTGTTTTAAATAATTTTAAAGCAATCTTAAAATAAGTAAGAATAATTAAGATATCTTAATCTCTAAATATTTGATAAAGAGAACGAAATTAGCATGACAATATTAGACAGATCAAAAATTAGGCCTGAAATTCTTAAAGCCACTGATGAGATGCAAAAAATTCAATTAAAGGGGGCTATAGAATTCCTTAAAATCGAAGAAAATAAAGGGTTTAACCTTCAAGCGTATATGCAAAGAATAACAGAAGGTAATGAGAAGTTCTTTAATATATTATCGAAGAATGAAGGAAGTATTGATGATTTTTATGGTTTTTTCACTGATGAGGAGTTGAGATTACTGGCGAATTTTTTCCGTTTTGCTGTAGATTATTATATAGAATGTGAATTAGAAAAATTTCCCCTTCCAGAAGACGTTATAATTGAAGAAATTGATGTTGGAGGAGTTCCTGCTGAATGGCAAACTGTACCTGGAGCTAATGAAAATAAGGTGATTCTTTATTTTCATGGTGGTGGATATGTGTTAATGTCTCCTAAATCTCATAGAGCTTTAACGATAGAAATTGCCAAACTTACCAAAATGCGAGTTTTAAGTATTGATTATCGCCTTGCTCCTGAACATTCTTTTCCCGCTCCATTAGAAGATGCAATAAATGCTTATAAATGGCTTCTTTCTCAAGGATTTAAAGCAGAAAATATCATAGTTGCTGGAGATTCAGCTGGAGGTAATTTAACACTAACTACATTAGTAAAATTACGAGATGAGGGAATTTCACTGCCTGCAGGAGCGGTAGCATTATCCCCTGCCACTGATTTTACCGGCGAAAGTGTCACATTTTATGAAAATGCAAAAACAGATCCAGTTTTAGCAGATATAGGAATTTTCTGGTGGACTACGGCTTTCTTAGCAGGAGCAGATCCCAACAATCCATATATTTCACCTGTTCAAGCAGAATTAAAAGGATTGCCTCCAATTCTAATCCAAGTAAGTACTAGTGAAATGTTATATGACCATTCCACACGATTTATTGAGCGAGCTAAAGCTGCGGGTGTTAGTGCTACATTACAGGAATGGAATGATACTATTCATGTCTTTCAAGGATTTGGATTGCATAATTTACCTGAAGCAAAAGACGCTATTCAAAAGATTGGAGAATTTATTCAATCGCTTTTCAAATAATAAATTTAAATTTACTTTTTATTTAGAAATTTAGGAATTGCCAAAAATTTCGACCTTATTTCCATTCATAATTTTTGATAGATTTGTATCTGGAATTGAAATATTTATAAATTACTTTATAAATTAAATCAATTCTGGCAATATGAAAATAAAATTACTTCCTTGAGCAAAATCTCCATTCACCTTATCTTCAACCCAGATCTTACCGTTAAAAGTTTTAAGAATTTTCTTAACAAGTGAAAGCCCTAATCCCATTCCCTTCACACCTTTTAAATTTCTATTTCCATGTTTAAATATAATTTGTTTTCTATCATCTGGCACCCCAATACCATTATCTCTAAATTCAAATTTGATGCATTTTTTCCCCTCTATATGGACTTTCGTTATTATAATATTTATATCAACAGTGTGATTTTCATTATATCTAACACTGTTAATTAAAATATTTTCAAAAACTTCTTGAAGGAGCTCATTTGCATTCACCTTTAGATGATCTTGATCACAGATTAAATTAACAGTAATTTTTCTGTCGTTGAATGTTTTAGTGATGAAATCTATTGAATTACTCATCAGAGGACAAATTTCGGTGGGACAAATATGTGTTTCTTTCTCTTTAAGTTTAGATAAAGTATGCACATTATTAACTAGCTTAGCACCCCTTTCTACCTGCCTTTTAATAATATTACCAATTTCTTTAATAGAATTGGATTTATCAGTTTCATCGAGATGATAATCTATAAGCTCAGTTGAAGAGCTAATAATTTGGAGAATATTATTTATATCGTGAGCAAATAAATCCTTATAAAAATTAGCTATATCATAAGCTTCTCTATATTTTTTTTCAGATTTTTTTAACTCCTCATTCGCTAATTTACGTTCAGTGATGTCTCTTGAGATTACAATAGCTTTTAATTTTCCGTCTTTATCATTAAATGTCTTACCTTTTGCTTCAATCCACACCCAATGACCTTGCTTATGCCTAAATCTCAATTCTGCTGAGCCTTCACCGTGCTTGAATCCATTTATTAACGCATTAGAAGTGTTTACAACATCGTTTGGATGTGTGAATTCTAATGCAGACTTTCCAATAAGATCTTCTCTTGAATATCCCAATATTTGAAGAAAAGCTGTTTCATTAATATATTCATATTTAAATTTATTATTCAATATACCAATTAAATCATATGCCGTCTCAGAAATTAATCGATATTTCTCTTCTGATTCTAATAATTGCTTTTCCAAATTAAAACGTTCTGTTACATCTATAAAGGTTCCATCAATTCTTATAGGGACTCCTTTTTCGTCTCTAATTAGACGTGAATTTAACTCTACAATGATTTTTGTCCCATCTTTTTTTAAGGCATGACAAATATAATTTTTCGTAAATCCATGCTTTATTATATTCTCCACATATTTCTTCCGGTCTTTTGGATTTTGCCAAAAAAGTCTTACATCTTTAGATTGTAAGTTTTCTGATGGATCATATCCTAAAATAATGTTATGAGCCCTATTATGATTAAGCATCTCGCCATCTAATGTTACCTGATAAAATCCTACATCAATAATTTCAAGTAAATTATCGTAGATTAATTCAGTTTCTTTTGATTTTTCAATGGATGTCAAAATTCAACCCTAACTTTAGGAATTATGTCTTATGTTCTCCATATAGATGTTTTCTTAAACTTCATGATGAAAAATCTATAGGTTCCATAAATTTTATTTTCTAAGTTATCTGAATAAAATATGGCTTAAAAAAAGATTTGAAAATTATTATTGAACGTTCTTTCCTCAAAAACAAATGAAAATAATAAATCCGAGACTATGAGGTTTCTGGCAGTAATACTATGAACTTACTTCCTTGATTATAATCTCCCTTAACTTTATCTTCTACCCAAATTTTACCTTCAAAAATTTCCATTATTTTACT
This sequence comes from Promethearchaeota archaeon, assembly GCA_048939015.1. GTDB lineage: Archaea > Asgardarchaeota > Lokiarchaeia > Sigyniarchaeales > SOKP01 > Loki-b32. Next base: position 32,014 of record JBHLPW010000022.1, on the reverse strand, counting down.
TACTAAAGACAATCCAATTCCCATACCCTTAGTTCCTTTTATTTCTCTATTCCCCGGTTGAAAAATCAGTTCCTTTTTATTATCAGAGACACCAATGCCATTATCAATGAATTGAATCCGGACATAGTTAACTTTTTTAAATTCTTTTCTAGAAATATTTATGTTAATTTCTACCAGTTCATTTTCGTTATATTTTATTCCATTAATTAAGATATTTTCAAAAACATCTTGAAGAAGATCATTAGCCATTGTAAAGTATTTCTCATCAAAAATTTCAGGAAAAATTTGTACTTTTCTATCAGGATACGCTTTCTTGACGAATTTTATTGAACTGTGCAAGAATTTTGTGATTTCAATGTTATCTATAGTAATCTGATCCTTATCTAGAGATGTCAAGGTACGAACATCAGAAATTAATTTTGATCCTCTATCTATTTGACTTTTAATTATATTTGTCATATTTTCAATAAATATAGATTTCTCAGAATCCCCTAATTGAAATGAAATAATTTCTGCTGAAGATTGTATTATTTGCAGAATGTTGTTCATATCATGAGTGAAGAGATCTTTATAGAAATTCGCCATATTATAAGCATCTTTATAATTTGACTCTGATAATTTCAAAGCATTTTCAGTTGCCTTGCGATCTGTAATATCTATTACAATTCCCTGGTAATGGGTAATATTACCTTCAGAATTTCTTCTGATCCAAGTTCTATCATCCAGCCATTTAATTTCACCAGACTTTGTTATTATTCGGTATTCTTGTACAAATTCGCTGATGTCCTCATTACTGTAAAAACTTATTTCTTCAAAAATTTTTTCCAAATCATCGGGATGTATAATTTGCTCATATAAAACATTACCAGAATAAAAATCCTCTGGGATATACCCGAATTGTTTCACATTTTCAGAAACAAATTCTACTGGCCATCCTTCAGAATTTTGCCAAAGAAATAACACACCTGGACTATTATTAATTATTTTTTCTTGTTCCTTAAGTCTTTCATATGATTTTTTAAGCTTTTTTTGAGCTTGTATTCTTTTTTGTTCTGCTTCTTTACGTTCAGATATATCCTTTGAAATTCCTAAAATACCACTAATCTTACTCTTATCATCACGTAAAAATATGAATGTAATTTCTACAGGAATGATAGATCCATTTTTATGAATTTGTTCTGTTTCATATGTACGAGATAGTGTTAAATCCTTAACTTTTTTCCTTTCTAATCTTAATACTTCTTTAAAAATGCTTACTGTTTTCTTAAAAGATTCTGGGGTTAATACGGAAGTCATAGGAAGTGAAAGTGCCTCTTCCGCTGTATATCCTAGAATTTGGGGACTATTTGAACTAACATAGGTCATATTTAATTTCAAGTCTGTAGACCAAACAACTGTTTTTGACGCTTCGGAAATTAAGCGATAACGTTCCTCTGATTCTTTTAGTTTTTGTTTAGCTAAGTTTCTTTCAGTCATATCCCTCCCAATAGAAACAATTGAAATTTTTCCTCCTGGCTCTTTAAGTGTTGTTGCCTTATATTCATATGGAATTTTCTTGCCATCCTTAGTAATGAGTGACATTTCAAGGGTTACTTTTCCTTCTTTAAATATTATTTGTATTGCTTCTTCTGCCTTTTTCAAATCTTCTGCACTATAATAAGATTCTGGAGCCTTGAGTGAAGAAATTTCTTCCTTAGAATAACCAGATACTTCACTAAACTCTTTATTCCATCTCAGGGCTTTACCAGTTTCCGGATCAAAAACGAAGATAGTGTCCTGAGACGAATAGATTATATCTTCAGTGAATTTTTTCTCAATTTTGAGGGCACGCTCTGATTTCTTTTGTTCTGTGATATTTTGGCCATAAATGTTAACATAATCTTCTTGTTGTATCGGAGTTATTTTAAATGAATATATTACTTCATTAACTTTAACTTCCTTAATTTGGGGGACTTTTACAGAAAGAACATTAGCTATAACGTCTTGTAATATTGCTGGTATTTTATCACCTTCACTCACATTAAATAGTTTTTTACCTACAAGATTTGTATAAAGTATCCTTTGTTTATTCGCCCTTAAAACAGGATTTGGATTTTCCGATGGAAACTTTGCAATATCACTGATCTGCTTTTCTGCTTTTTTTCGTTCAGAAATATCCCTTATAAAAATTGAGACTTGATTTTTAGAAAAATAGAAAAATCTCGCCTCAAAAAAATGGATTTCACTTTGTAATTCCAATTCATATTCCATAATTTGAGGTTCTTTTGTCTCAAGTGTTTTCTTGATTAGTTTTACTGTATTGAGTCCAATATTGGCTGGTATTAGATCGATTAATTTTTTATTTAAAAATTCTTCGGGAGAAAGATATAACTCTTGTTCCTTTCCTCTATATTCCAGAACGGTAGAGTCTTCTGAAACTAAAAAATAAACATCTGGTATCGCTTCAAAGATAGTTCTAAATTTTTCTTCAGATTGTCTTAATTTTTGTTCAGATAGTTTCTCATTCGTAATATCCTGAATTGTTACAAAATCTGCTGGTTTTCCTCTAAAATTGATTGTTTTTGAGAATACATCTAACCAGATTAAATCGCCATTCTTTTTAATCCCTCTAAATTGATATCTATTAATAGCATTTGATTCCCCCGATTGCTTTTTCTGAGCTTGTTCGGCAACCATTTTTCGATCATCAGGATGGATAACCTTTAAAAAAAAACCCATACCCCAATTCATAGTTTCTTCTACTGTATATCCAAATAATTGAGCGAGTTGCGTATTAACATATTTAACAAAATTATCTTGTAGAATAGCTATACCTAATAAGGATTGCTCTGCTAAAGTTCTGAAAATTTCCTCAGATTCCTTTAACATTTTTTCTGTATATTTTAATTCCTCCAAAGAAGTCATAGTATTGAATCACAATGGTATTATTTGAAAACTTTCTAAGAATAAGTAGCTACATAATAAATTAAAATCATAAAAATTATTTCAAATTGCATTTAATATTCTATAAATTTAACATAGTTGTTCTTGATTGCAGAACGTATAACTAATACAACTCAGTATTTATAAATTGTTCGAAATAGAAAGCAGGTTATCGCAGCATTTTCATCAATTAAGAATCCTTAGAAAATTTTAATGCAATAATTTCAACTATGGTGTACTTATATTTTATAAAAGAAGTAAACAAAAAAAAAGAAATTTAATATTTGAGGTGGAATTAACCACCACCTATAGGAGGAAAGATTGCTATCAAGTCCCCGTTTTTTAAAGAAGTTTTGAGTTCTTGATGCGGACGACCATTAACTAAAATTATTGCTCTTCTCTCATCCTCTGGTATATTGTATTTATCGAATAAGAATTTAATTTTGCTATTTTCTGGGATTGATATTACATCTTTTTCAGGACCAAATTGCCTTAATGTGGCGAAGAACTTCACTGTTATGTTTATCGTTTTGTCACTCATCTTCTTCTCGTTTAAAATACCATTTATATAATAAAGCCATATTTCGTGGAAATAAAGATACTTTATCTCCATCATTTACATTTTTCTTAAGTCCTGCATATACACTATTTACAAAAATATGATAAACTTCACTATCATCAATGTTGAATTTTCTAAGAATATCTTGTACTTTTGATATTTCAGAATCATCAAGTTCTAACCTTAAGGATAACGTTCCTCTAACATTTGGATCAGCTTTTTTTCTTAAATCTCCGAATAACTTTAGGTAAATTGGCATATTTCAAATCCTATTCTACTTAAAATACACTATCTAAATCTTCGTTTGGTACATCAAACACAGTATTATGCGGTGGGAGCTTTTCTTCAGTGATAAACTCTGGAAGTCTATCATGGATTGGTGTAAATCCTGCTTTTTTATTAAATTCTAATTCTGTATCGATAATTGATTTTCCAATTGGTGCAACATCAGCAACTGTTAGATTTGTCCCTAATACACCATTTAAGGATTCTACAACTCCTTCCAACCCTTCAGGAATATCTAATACGGCAAATGCAATGAAAAGACAGTATCCAGATGCATCAACAGCAGCAGTGGCTAATTGTAAAGTACGTGAAATTTCCGCTTTCTTTGGATCCAATGGATCTAAGGTCCCTCCTACTCCTAAAATTTCTGGAGCAATTGCATAACCCGCTGTGTGATCTGCTCCCATAGGAGTTGTTGCATATGTTACCCCTATTCCCTTAATTGCTCTTGGATCATATGCAGGGAAACCTTGACCTTTACAAGTTGGTATCCTTGTTACACCCAAAACTTTTCCAGTGATTTCAGTACCTTGAGCTAGAATTCTTCCTGTTGGTGTCTTTTTACGAATCTCGTCCATAAGCTTTAAGGCTGCTTTACCATCACCAAAATTAGCTAAGCCTCCTTCCATTGCAACTGCTAAAGTGTCTCCTGCTTCTATAGTATCACACCCAAGATCGTTGCAAGCACGGTTTAACTCACCTATATCATCCAAATTATAAATTTCACAATTTGCTCCAAGTGCCCAAACACTCTCGTATTCAAGAACGCCTACAGGATCTTTACCACCTGGTTTTACCCAGACTTCTGAACATTGTATAATACATCCAGGATTGCAAAAGTGTGGTCTTGATCCACCTCTACTTTTAATTGTTTCAGCTTTTGCCTCACCAGATATTTTTTCAGCTCTGTCATCTTGACCCCTAGAAAAGTTTCTTTGAGGTAAGCCTCCTGCTTCATTAATGATATTTACTAACACTGATGTCCCATATGAATTGAGAGCGCCCCCAGGTTTTGTAACGTCATGAGTTGTCAATGCATCTCTTAATTTTTTGATACCTGCTTTAAACACATCTTGGTTTGCTATTTCTACTCCTGGAGCGCCTGTTTCGTCAACAATTATAAATTTTAGACCCTTTGATGCCATAACAGCTCCTAATCCTCCTCTTCCAGCATATCTACTAGGTAATCCTTCGGGATCATTAAAACATACTCCGGACATAGCTCCAAGAAGCTCAGCAGCTATTCCAACACTACAAATCCCTACTTTATCACCAAATTCTTTGTAGAGATCTTTATAAACACCATAGAGTCCTTTTCCAGACCATTTATTTGCATTTATGAATTCTACACCATCCATAGTCACTTTAAGAAGATAATAATCATCTCCAGCATGTTTACCTTCAATTATTATAGCCCCAATACGCATTCTGGCCAATTTCTGAGAAAATGGGGTTCCTGCATTAGCCTCCTTTATACCTCCTGTTAATGGAGATTTTCCACCTACAGAAAGTCTTCCACTTGAGGGGGCAGCAGTGCCTGTAACTATCCCTGGAGCAAGTACTAGTTTATTATGAGGCCCTAATGGATTACATGTTGGAGGTACTTCTTTAGCAACTATGGTCGAAGTCATCCCACGTCCACCTAAAGCAGCATAATCTCCTGGTAAATCCTCAAATTTAGCTTCTAGATTATTCATATTTACTCTTAATATTCTTTTTGGCAAATTTTTCACCTCTATATTTTTAGGCGAGTAATAATAGTATTTCTCTATATTTAACAAACTCGTTATGTATAAACATTCTAAACGACAAATAATGGATTTTATTATAATTTTGACAGACTTGACTAAATTTATTAAATACCTAGACTTTTCTTTTAAAATATATGAATGACTTAAATAATGATAGAAAAGAGTTTTTAATTTTCAAGATAATTCAGAGCGGAGAGATCATAAAAGTTCAATTAACTCCTATTAATATGAAAAAAACTTTCTTATACGTTTTTGAATCATTACTTAAAGATTTAAAATTAAAACAAAAAAATATATTTTTAAGTAATGAGGAAGGGAAGATGATTGGAATTCATGATTTCAGGTTATCATTAGATGAAATAATTCATAAATATGGGACTATCTTAAAAGTATATTCAGAAAAAATCTTTTAAATATATTTTAACCTAAAACCTATTCTTGTAAGAAAGGGATAATAAGATGAGATGGAAAATCTTTTGAATGAAATACTTTTTGCTCCGCTACGAGATAATCACCTGATTGTCCTTCTCCTCCTAAATTTGAGTTAATGTCAAATCTTGGAAAATTGCTTGACGATATTTCGATTCGTATTTTATGATTTTTCCTAAAAAAATTTGAAGTATTTCCTAATTCAACATCATATTGATAAACCTTTCCTGGCTTGATGAGAGAAGGATTTTCATCACCATTTCTAAAACGAGCTCGGATTCCAGCATCTAAAATATTAATAGCTTTTCCATGTGGGTACACGTCAACTAATTTAACCATAAAGTCCGTATCTTTTGCTGATGAGGAAGCATAAATTATCATCTTTACAGGACCCGTTATTTCTATTCCTTCCTTTAAAGGTTTAGTAGAAAAGACTAGAACATCTTTTCTTTTTTCAGCATCTTTTTGATTTTGAGCTCCTTTTAAAATGCCCAAATTTCTTCCCCCTTTCGTGATAACTGGATTCATTGGATCAAAAGTATAAGTATCTTCTCGTTCATTAAGTGGTTCTTCGAAACTTAACAAACCATCACCTTTTATACTATTTGCTCCTCTTATAGAATGAATAAATAACTTTTTATATTCAATATTTTCTGGAGGCCACTTCTCCGTGTACCTCCAAATGCTCTTTCCCATAACCCAATACTTTATAGAAGGCTTATTGAGATCAAGAAAGGCATCCTTATTGTCCATCAACCAATAACGGTTCCAAGGCAAGTTTACAAATTCTTTGTAAAATTTAATCGCTCCTGCATTTCTGATCCGACTTTCAGGATGACCAATTGCTCCGTGTGCCCAAGATCCTATAAGTAATTTTGAATATCTTTTAGCATCTTCCTTAGCATTCTTTTTAATTTCAATAAAATCTTCTAATTGTTTTTCGAAAAACATATCTTGCCAACCAGCTTGCATAAAAGCGGGTTGTGAAAATTTAGTAGTATCCATTCCAAGAAATCCAGACATTTTGTATGAATCTTTTTCTAATCCACGTGTAATAAGGAAATCATTTAAAAACTTAAAATAAATCTTAAGATTCCGTTTACTAGGGTCAAAATTTTTAACGTTATAATATGTGATTAAAAGATCTTGAATTTCTTCAATGGATTTTCCTTTTAACTGAGATAACCTAAGATCACTTTTATTTTTGATGGGATCGTTGTATAAAGCGTATTTTGGATTCGTATATCTTTCATACATTAATTTTGTGAGTGTATCTACCTCAGGGGCCTCGGTGTGTGATGCAATATTAACCATTATTCTGTAAATTGAAGTCGTTAAAGCATGGATCTGTAACCCTCCATTTTTTTTCCATAAATTCAACGTGGATGTAACAGATGGAGAAATACAGGTTAAATATTTATTATCCCAAGAAACAGCAAGTTGAGTGATTCCGAAATAACTTGCTCCTGCCATTCCTATTCTGCCATTATACCAATATTTTTTAGAGATCCATTCTAAAGTCTCTAATCCATCCTCTCTTTCGGTAAATAAATAATAATTAAAACCATTTGAATGACCTGTCCCACGTATGTCTTGAATAATCGTTACAAATCCAAAAATAGCATAAGCATATCCAATAATACTCATACTATCTTTCCAATATGGTAATCTTACTAATATTGTTGGACATTTGCTTTTTTTCTTATAGACTGTTTTTGGAACATACACATCAGTTGCTAATCTTATACCATCTTTTAGTTTTATAAAACATTCTGGATATCTTTTAACTCCATTTTTAACATAACCTAAGCCTAGAATTATGCCACAAATCTTGGTTATAGGAACTGTGCCATGTCTCATTATAATTTTAGATAATGATCTTATAAACTTTGGAAATCGTGGTTTCACCATTACTTTCAAATATGATAAGTCAGTCACATACTTTTCATTCATTACCATAAAGAAAAATTGATAATATATAAAGTTTCAAAATTAAATAATGGCAGGCTCGGAGGGATTTGAACCCTCGACCTTCAGCTTAGGAGGCTGCCGCCCTATCCAAACTAGGCCACGAGCCTTGTAATTTAATATATTTTGAGAAGTATCTTCTTTTTTTTTCTTTTGTTTTCAAATCATTTTAGATTAATTGAAAAATTAACTAACTCTAATTATATAATATATAAAGGAATACTAAATATAAAACTTGAATACAAATAATTCTTGGGTGGATTTACTCTAAATTATCTAATTCAATGAAAGAAATAAATAAAAATCAAAAAAAAATGGCAAAAGAAACCCGACAAAGATTATATAACGATGGTGTAAGAAAAGAATGTGGTATTTGTCATCAAATAAAGGTTCATAACAAATTCAGCAAAAGACAAGGGCGTCTTGGATCAATTTGTGAGAATTGTCGTAAAGATCTTTATTTGACAAAAAATCTTAAAAAAAAACTGAAAATAATTTCAGAAAATTATAACGGAGAATGCTTAAAATGTAAAAAAAATGTTTCAATACTTCCTGCTTTGGAATTTCACCATCCCAATCCAAAATCTAAATCACACTCTTGGAAGTCTCTAAGAGTAAAAAGTTATGAGGATACTGTAGTACTCCTGAATAATGATAATGTAATTGTTTTATGTAAGAATTGTCATATCCTAACAGAATCGAATAATTACAATACATTTAAACCATTAATCCTTCACTCTTCTTTATTCCTTCATACACTAGAGGAATTAAATAATATGATTAATGCTTTCATTGATAATAATCCTAATATAACGAATAAGCTAGATAAGAATAAATATTATAAATCTAAAGCTAAATACCAAATTAAAAAATGGATTAAGAAAAGATATATTATTGAACAATTTTATGGTGGAAAATGCATTGGATGTGAAAATGTAACGGTGCAAACTAATTTACCTTCACTTGGTTTCCACCATGTTTTTCCATCTAAGAAAAAAGCAGTAATAAAATGGGACAAAATTTCAAGATTTAGTATAAGAAAAATTTCTGAATTATTAAAAATCGAAAAATGTATCTGTTTATGCTCTAATTGTCATTCAATCTTACATTCAAAACATTTCAATAGTAATATAGATGACATCTTTGGAGAGAAATATATGAATTTAACTAGCAGCACAAAATTTGAATATAACAGAATTCTTAGAAATATAGAAAATTTTGATATTGAAGAAAAAATTAAAAGGTCTATGATTAAGGAAATAATATAATAAAAAGTTGAATGAATATTCCTACTCTCCCAATTTTAATTTATAAACCGAACGTGCTTCTATAATATGCTACACCGCAAATAGGACAGAAATACTGGCCTTCGATAACAATTGCTTTCTCGATTGGCACTTCTGCTTGGCAATTCATAACACAACAAGTGATCTTTTTCTCTTTACCCGTTTTTTCATTCGACAATTTTATTATCAGTTTTTATTTGAGTATTTATGTTTGAGACTATAAAAATAATCAAAAGGTTTTAATTTTAATTTATTCATAAAGTAATTATAAATATTTTTTATGATTAATTGCTTTTTTAGGGTTTACTTAAAATGTCACGTGAAAGTTATACGAGATCAAATCGTCCAATTGATTATTTGAAGTCATCTATCAATGAAATCATACTTATCAAAGTAAAACGGAACAGGTTATTTAGGGGGCGTTTAGGAGGTTTCGATGAACATCTGAACCTGTATCTTGAAGAAACAAGTCAGATTTTTGAGTATCAAGATGACGAGGGGAATATTAGAGAGGAACATGAAAATTTAGGTAGCATCGTTGTCCGTGGAGATAACGTGATATTCGTGAATCTTGCTCACTTATAGATAACCTCAGTTGTTCAGAATCGATCGACAAATAAAAAATATTTGAAGATAGATAAATAATTTCAAAATATTTTAGAAATATTTGAATATATTCATTCTCTATTGAAAATTAGAAAATAAATTACATTTTAAATGCGAAATTAAATAATAAAAATTAGGTAAGATTTTTGAAATTATTACATCCTCTCACTTTAATATTGGAGATCAATGAATATTGACTGTTATTGAAGAAGAAAAATCCGAAAACTCAAGATTGGTAAGCCCGAACTTAGGATATCCATCAATTTTAAAAATTAGTAGTAAACTAAAAGACAAAGATTTGCAAACTACTTTATTATTTATTACTGATAATAATGATCTGGAAACCTTTTCTAAATCTATTCAAAAAAAAATATCATTAATACCATTATATGATTACAAATGGTCCTATAAACTAATTTTCGTAAAAAAACCAAAAGGATTGTTCTCAAAATGGAGAGAAAAAAGAGCAATAAAAAAGAAAAAAAAAAAAATTAAAGAAATTTTAGACATAGGGACGGAATTAGATTTAAGTTTAGAACAGCTAAAAAAGCTGAAATCAAGATTACATCGAGGAACTCCTATTCTTCCAAAAATTAAAAATATTGAAGAAGTTTTCATGACTCCACTTCAAAATATTACTACCGTAGATAATCTGAATCCAAATGACTTTCTAATAAAAAATAATGTATTTGGAGATTTAAGTCAATTTTATAAAGTGACAATTGAGTTTACTCTGAATAAGGAAGTACTGAAATTCCTTAAGGAACGAAATTTCATTATGTTTGACATTCAAAGCATGAATAATCAAATAAATTATCATTCACTCGTAATTTCAAAACAAAAATGGGAGAACTTTACATTCGTACATGCCACTGATCTGCATTTGGCTGAAAGAAATGATAGAATTTATGGTATTGTCAAAAAATGGACACAATCCTCAGTAAAAGAGAATGTAGAAGATTTCTTTGACATTATGAAAAAAAAATTGAAAATCTCAAAGAAAAAGAAAGAAGAGGAAGAGAAGTTCTCAGAAATTAAAATTCCTTTGAGAAAACGTTTAATTAATCCGAATAATCAATTTAGACGATTTATAAAGTTGATGAATCAGAAAGTTCTGGACAATGAATTAGATTTCATCGTAATTACAGGAGACATTGTTGATTATACAGTTTTGAGTAGACTCTCTAAAAAAATTCGCAAATTGAACGAATTTAATTATGAAGAGAGTAATTGGCTAACTTTTAAAAATATAGTTTTAAGTATCCCTTCTGAGAAGAAATATAAAGGAGTTCTCAGGGGAGAAGAATTGAATTGCCCAATCTTCACAACTTTGGGAAACCATGATTATCGACCTTTTCATTATGATCTTACATGGGCAGAAATGTACAAAAAGATTGGATTAAATGCTTCTGAAGCAATTGCCTTAAATGAGTTGTTTTCTGCATCCCCTATTACCGCTTTGACAAAAACTACCTTAGCTCTAAAAGGATATTTATCTGAAATAAATGCTTCCTTTGATTTCTCTATTAAGCTTGGTAATAGTTTATTTATTATCTTAAATACTGGTTCTGATTCTTTTAAAAATTTAAGAGATTTAATCACAGGCCATCCATCAGTTACAGGAATATCTTTCAAACAAATAAAATATTTAGAAAATCTAATTAATAATGTAATAACAAACAATACTAATACATTTCTCTTTCTACATGGGCCTCCGTTAAATACGGGGGGTAAAAGATATAAGATTAATATTTTTGAAAAAAAAGGAAGTAGATTTATAACTAAGAAGTTAAGTGAGTTTAAAGAATCATTAATTAAAAAAATGGGAAAACAAATTTCAGCAGCTCGTATTGATGGAGTATTTAATATGAAATATGGTTCAATATCAACAAATTGGGAAAAACTAGTTAAATTCTGTAAAGATTATTGTATTCTAACTCTAGCAGGTCATACTCATGATTCAAAAGAATTCAGATTAGAAAATGCTGAAATAAAAACTAGTGTATATGATGCTCCTCCGTTCAGATTAAAAAGAATTGAAAATCCTGCAGCAATTTATTATGATAATTATTCTGAACTACACGACACTGCAAAAAGTATAAAATTAAATGGTCCCTTTGTAGTCCAGACTCCCGCATTAGGTTTAGGAAGTTATAGGAACCCTGATACTGCTGGAGGATATAGAGAAATAATTGTTAAAGATGGAGAACTGCAGTCCTTTAAAATAAAATATATAAATCGTTAGGCAATAGTAATTACATTGCTAAATTATCAATAAGGGAGTTTTGGTTTTGCACATCAAGAATATTTCTCAACTGTTTCCTGATAATTTAAGTAAGAATCAAAAATCTTTAAGAAAAACTGCACTGCAAGCACTAGATAATTCTATTTATGCAGTAAAGCCCCAGATTATGATGGAACGCATTTTAAAATTGCGAAAAACTAAATTAATTCTCAAAGATGATGAGTTTGACTTGACAAAATATAAAAAAATTTATATTATTGGTGGAGGTAAAGCAACTGCAGAGATGACATTCTCACTTGAAAAAAATCTAGTAGCGTACCAAGATATTGACTATGAAGGGATAATTAATATTCCAAAAAATGCTAGTGAATTCAAATCTTTTGAAAATAGTAAGATTATCATCAACTTTGCGTCTCATCCTATACCAGATGAACAAGGTTTAGAAGGAACAAAAGCCATGATGGAATTAATTGAAAGATCAACTGAAAATGATCTTATTTTCTGTTTGATCTCAGGAGGAGGCTCAGCTTTACTTCCATTACCAAAACGTACTATCACACTAAAAGATTTACAAAAAGTTAATTCATTACTCTTATCCTCTGGAGCTTCAATTCATGAAATTAATACAATAAGAAAGCATTTATCAGACTTTAAAGGTGGCAATCTTGCGAAGAAAATATATAATTCAAGTGGAGCTACATTAATCTCTTTAATTATATCTGATGTAGTTGGAGATAATCTGGATTCAATTGCTTCTGGGCCGACTGTACCTGATGAAACTACATTCAAGGATGCGCTTGAAATTATCGAGAAATACGATTTAGAAAAACAAATGCCAAAATCAGTAATAGAATTACTTAAAATGGGAAAATTAGATAAGAACTTAGAAAATCCAAAACTTGATGATATTTGTTTTTCTAAAGTTTATAATTATTTAATTGGAAGCGTAGCTTCAGCAGTTCAAGAAGCTAACTCTTTTCTTAAAGAAAGAGGTTTTAAAATACTATATTTTTCAAACAATATTGTTGGTGAAGCAAGAGAATTTGGTAGATCACTTAATAAAATTATTTCACAATATGTGGAAAGCCACTTAAAACAAAAAAAGATTGATAAATTAGGATTAATCGGTACAGGTGAACTAACAGTTACAATTAAAGGTAAGGGCATTGGTGGTAGAAATCAAGAAATGCTATTAGCTTTCATAGATACAGTAAAAGATTTGAAAACTAATTATGATTTTTTAATAATTGGCGCAAATCTTGATGGAATAGAAGGTAATAGTAAAGCGATGGGCGCTTTAGTTGATAACTATGTAATAAAACAAACGATTTCAAAAAAGATTGACTGTAAGAAATTTCTTGAAGTCAATGATTCAAATAAAGTTTTCAAGGAATTAAGTGTTGAATTAATCACAGGTCCAACGGGATGCAATGTAAATGATTTGATTATTATCTTAATTTCAAATTAATTCAATTCTAAAGTACTAATGGTAGAAAGATGACACAAGTAATAATTTGTCCCAGGTGTGGTTTTAGTTTTGATATAAAAATAACGCAGAGGAAAGAAAAAATTGTATGTCCAATGTGTGGGTTTGAATTTCAATTTCCTAGATTTGAACCTCATTATTAGAAAGAAATTGATAACAAATTTGATAATTTTGAGACTATCTCTAAAACATTTACACACACAAATCCCTTATTTTATATTGATAAATTTTTTAAATGTTTGGCGTTGAAATTATTATATCAATTAATTTTTATTAATTGGTAAATAGATTTCAATTTTTTACAAACAAATTCTTGGTAAGAAACAATGGGTAAAAAAGATAAGAAAAAGAAAGAAACGACATCACGCATGGGCTGGGGTAAAGAAGAAGCTGAAGAAGAGATTGTCGCTGAGGCACTGAAAAGAAAGGATATGGATACAGGTCGTGTCGAATTAATGGATCGAGATACATCTACTCCTGTTATTGAAACCTATGATGAAGACACGGGGAAACTCGAAGGAAGCATCGTATTAAAAAATGGTAATAGAGAAGGATTACTAGCTTTAGTTAAAATAATTGAATCTGTAGACGTGGAGCAAGATCATAATGGGCGTGTAACATCTTTTGCTCATAGTGGTAAATTCAATATTGAAAATCCTAGTACTGTTGATAGATTATGGGATATCGATGTTTCACTAGAAAATATTGGAAGTACAGATTTAAAAACAAAAGACATTTCAATTCAAGAATTAGGTACTGAAGAACCTGATAATGTTGATTCAAGAAATTTTAAAATAACAAAGGATATAAAAAATTTACTTCTGGTTAAAGAATACATTAATACAAATCCAAATGCTGATGATGTTTTAAACATTAATGATATCGAGAAAGACATAATAAAGCTAAAGGATAAAAAAAGTGCGGTTTCTGGTAAACCTTCTAAACCTTCTAAGCCTTCTAATAATGAACCAGAAATAGAAGAAGAGGAAGAAGAAGAGGAGGAAGAAGAGGAAATATCAGGTGAAACTTGGAGTGATGGAGGTACACTTGTTGAATCTAGTTTAGAGTCCTATGGGATATCGATTGATAAAGAAAATGTTGTTCATTTTGCGGTTGCACTCAGAAGTATGTTTGATAAACCCGTATCCAATATAAAAGTAGTAAAAAATATTCCAAGTGATTTTACTAATCCAGTGATTTCGACCACTACTGAAGGAAGAGCTAATATTGAAGGTAATCAAATAATCTGGACAATTGATAAATTAGCTCCAGAATATACAGTGATGATGAAATTTACATGTAATATAATGGTTTCTGATATCACTAAAAGACGAACAGGTACTGTAGAGATCACATACGAGAGTCATTCATCCTTTGCTGAGGGACTTGATATTGAAAAATTTGATGCTTATACTAGAAACAAGTTTTACGTTGATACAGTTGAAAGAGATGAAGAACCTGGGATATTCGATTGTAAACTTGTCTTTGATAACTCTTCGGAGTTTATTATACAACTTTTTAATGCCGATGTATATGCTCCTGAAGATGAATCAAAAAAGTTTGTCGATATTGATCCAAACGATGTTCCCTTACTTCCAAGCGGTGCGCAGTGGCATTCAACAAAGTGGGAATATGAAAGTGAGGAATACCCTACCTTTAGGAAGAAATTAGAATTTAGAGTAATGCCCGATTTTCAAACAATTGTAAATGGAACCGCTGCTCTTGAGGATGTAATCTTAGAGATTGGTAGTATAACTGGTGTAATGTCTTATGATATAACTGAAGTTCCAACATATCGAGCTAAAGATGTTATTGCAACTTTGAAGGTTGTTAATAATGGTTCAGCTCCTCTTAATGAAGTAACCGTTATTCACCAAACTTTCTCAGATGAATATCAACCACCTAAAGCTGATGAGATAAAATTAACTTGGGATGGAGAAGAAGTAGAAGTAGCTACAGCAGCAGTTAGTGTAGAGAATAATGAATTCAAAATAGATCTTAGGGATTTAAAAGACAGCAGTACTGGTATGTTTATGCCAGAATCTACAATGGAATTTGAATATCCTATTCATTGTACAAACCCTGCTCGACAATCCACTTTTGAATCTGACATCACATATCTCGCTAATACTTTTCCAATAAGTCAAGAATTAGAATTCAAGCCAGAAGTTCCTGTAATTGAGGCTATGCACATCAGAAGGAAATTCAGAATTGGAAAGGAAGTTGTACCAATTGGAGACCTAGGAAACTACAAGATTATATTAACTTTAGAAAACATAGGTGAATCCCCATTAAGAAAATTAGTGATGTTAGATAAGGTTCCAGATTCATTTGAGTACGGATCCTATTCTATGACTCCAGAAATCACTGATGAAGTAGGTCAGGATACGTTAAAATGGGATATTGACCTTTTAGAAGTAGGAGACAGTTTAGAAATCACATATGAGATAAACGGTAAAGGAAAATATAGCCCAAGTGATGCCCAATTAGCACTTTAATATAAATTTAGCATATTTTATTTTTTTATTTTTTTCTATTTACACTAATAGTTTAATAAACTTAGGGATAAGTATTAAATGAATAAAGAATGAAATTTAATTTAATTACTAATAATTTCTATAACCATAAATAGCTTTGAAGAACGATGTTAAGAAAACGTTATCAGTTAAATTGGATGTTTGAGTGTCCAGACGCTGTATTAACTTGCTCAATATTAAACTGTAGAAGTGAAAAATTTCTTATTTTTGGTGGACATGATAAGACTCTTTACCTGATGGATAGTGAAAATAATATTCTTGATGATCGAGCTTTCGATGGATGGTGTCGTTGCACATTTCCCGTTGATCTAGATGGAGATGGATGTGATGAGATATTAGTAGGTGCTGGTGATGGAAATTTTATGGTTATGAAATTAAATGTAGAAAAGAAGAAATTGGCAGGATTAATGCGATACAAATCCTCTAAGAGGATAAATTGTTGTATCGCGGGAGATTTTACTCAAGATGGAAATATTGAAATAATTTTCGGGAGTGAAGACAAAACAGTTAGAATATTCGATGACATCAAAGCAAAAGAGCCAAAATATGTGTTCTATTATGATTCCTGGGTTATTTCTTGTACATTAGGATTCCTAAAGTTCCCAGATGAAAAGGTACCTGTTTTTGTGTTATTAATTGGAACAAAAAATGGAACTCTTCAACTTATTCAATTTAAGGATGGTATGCCAGATATCACCTGGCAAAGCAATTTCAATACTCAAATTAATGATATCAAAATCGGAGATGTCACTAATGATGGATTTAATGAGATAATATTAGCCACTGATGACTCATTCATTAAGATTCTAAATAGTAATGGAGAAATTATTAAAGAAATTGAAATTGATGAAGGTCGTCCAGTATCGTTATTAATTGAAGATATAGATGGCGATATGGCAAAAGAAATTGTAGCAGGGTGTGCTGATGGTTCATTAAAAGTCTTCCATAATCAAGCATTAAATTCTCAGGAATTTGACTTAAAATGGAAAACTAAGGTAGCATCATCTATTAAAAAAGTATGCTGTATTTCAGGAAATGGGCAAAAACTAAATCAAATTATATTTGGAGGATATGATCGAAGAATTAGAAACGTAACTGATTTTGAATGGGGCCAAAAAGAAACACTTGATATTCCTCAAAAGATTCAAATACCAGAAAAACAAGTAGCCAGAAAGGATGACTTAATAAATCAGATAGCTGAAATAGAAGATATTCCAACAAATATGAGAGGACAAATCTTTAACATTTTACAAGAAAAAGGAAATCTAAAAGACTTAATGAAAGATTTATTAGAACTAGGATTTTCTGAAGATGAAATATTAGAGGAATTTACACTTCTTAAAACACAAAAGTCAGTTGTCTATGAGAAGGTTTCATACCCGATTTGGAGTTTACCTGAAGAAGAATTACATAAAGAAATTCCTGAAGAAGTTAAAGCTGAAGTAGTTGTAAAGGAACAACCAAAACCTAAAGTACAACCATTGGTCATTGAAAAATCAGTTGAGCCAAAAAAGGAAAAATTACGAGCAGCACTTGAAATTGAGACCCAAAAACCAATCTCTAAAGAATCTGTTAGCGTTAAAGGATCATTAGAAGAAACTATTATCGGGTATCTAAGAAATAAAAAAACTGTTGAAACTAAAGCTCAATTCGTTAATGATATTAAAGAAATGGGATTCTCTAATATTCAAATTGAAAAAGAAATTGCTTTATTAAAAGATCAAGGGAAAATTCAATATTCTCGTTCTAAGCCTAAGGGTTGGAGTTTAGTAGAATAAATTAAGCTTGAGGCTTTTTTATAAAGAAATCTGATATAGTTTCAATAAAATACTCAAATTGATTTAATTCAGTGAAATCTACTCCATTATATTTTTGAATAAACATTTGAAGTATAGGATCAACTTTTTCAAAAAATTTTCTTACCAATTTATCAGATTTTTTTTTACTCTTATCAACTAATCCATATAATATTATTGGTTCTTTATACTTATTATCTATTGATTGAACTTCAGCTAATTTGAAGATAAATAAGATATTCCCTGATTCTAAATATTCTAATGAACTTTTATTAAAGGCGGTGTGTACAAATGTGTTAATTGCAGAAATGAATGCACCTCTTAAATCTTTATTTACGCCTCCTTCTTTCTGAACAGGTAATCCTTTAAAAATATGACTAACTAGTACGAATCCCCGGAATACAAAGCCAATTTCGTAGAGTTCCTTCAATTTAAGACCAGAGAGTTATGATTTTTAATAGTGCAACTAAATATCTTTGTTAAGAATTTAATATTTGTTTTCATATTTAATTTTAAACTATATACTTAAATACTATTTAAAAGAATGAGTGAAAAAAAAATGCAAGATATAGATATTCGATTTGATGAAAAACTTAAAGAACTAAATAATTTATTACCAACGTTAAAAGAGGGTGTAAATTGTGCAGAATTAACTTTAACAAGTATCTTAGAAGTACTTGGTGTTGATAATTACCTTTTTCATAATCTTGCTAAACCTATAGCAGGGGGTTTTGGAGGATATAAATCTAAGAAAGGGTGGATGGGGGCTTGTGGTGCAGTAGCAGGAGGATGTGCTGCGATAGGGGTAATTATGGGAGGGAAACAGATAATGGATGATGAAACTATGATAATGGCTTATTTAAAAGCCGCAAAATATGCCTCTGAATTTGAAAATCAATTTGGTACAGTAATTTGTAAAGAATTATGTGGTTATGATTTTAGTACAGAAGAAGGATTTTTAAATTACAAAGAAAATAATATTTGGGGCAAGACATGCTATAAATTTGTTGTATGGGCTGTAGATAAAATAAGAAAATTAAATCAAGAAGATCTAGAAAGGAAATGGGGATAAGTTTTTTAAAAAAATCTCTAAATCCGAAATTTTAAACATTTTGAAATTATAAGTTTTTTATACTAATATTGGTTTATTAGAATTATTCAGAAAAAAATGAAATTATTATAAAGTCAAGGGATTACTTATGAGTGAAGAAGAATCTCGTTTCTGTCCATATTGCGGTATTGAGTTGGAACACCCTTATTGGGCACACATCCAAGCAGAACACCCAGACAAATATACACAAAAAGAAACCTGGATAAAATTGTATCAAGATTATACAGGTTTAGGTATGGATGAATCCACATCTTTAATGGTAATATCGGAATTATTTAACGCGACTCAGGAAGAGATAAAATCTTTCCTAAAAAATGCTAAAGTTCTTTAATTTTATTTTTTATAACTTGTTTTTATTATTAAAATAAAGAAATAAATAATAGATTAATTATAGATGATATATTTTTAATTAAAACTCTTCTTCTTCATCACTTTCTTTTAAGAGTCCTGCTTGTTTTAATAAATCCTCAACACTATCTCGAGCTTTAATTACTTGTTCATTTTCATTTAAGTTTAGTTTTTCAATTACATCATCGCTAAATTCCATAAATTTTTCAATAGCACCAGAACTGAATTCTTTTATTTTTTCAGAAGTCTCTTCAATAAAATCTTTACCAGATTCACCAAAAACACTTCCAACGAAATCAGTAAATTGTTTGTTTAATTTTTCTATGAAATTTTCTTTTTCTTCTCCTTCATCATTCATTAACGTTAACACCATTTTAATTTTAATTATTTTAAATAATTTTTTTATATATTAAAATCCATATACTATTTTATATTAACTTTTTTTGCTTCCAACTTTTTAGTTTATCTCTACTGTAACCAAGAAGATCACAGTAAATTTCTTCATTATTCATGCCAAATTCAGGACCTATACTTTCAACAGAACCCTCTGTTTCAGAAAAATTTATCAAACGGTTTGGGATCGTTGCTTTGTCCACACCCCATTTAGAGAAATTAAATTGATTACATAGCATTCCTCTTTCTTTGAGGTTAGGATGGTTATGTACTTCGTCTATTCGTAAAGTTTTACCACAAGGGATTCTTACTGCTTCTAATTGTTTAATTGCCTCATTACGAGTGAATCTTTTGCTCCAATCTTCAATTATTTTATCCAATACCTCAACATAATCGAATCTTTTTATAATATTGTCGAAACGAGAATCTTTTAATAATTCTGGTTTATTTAATACATCATTACAAAGACGAATCCATTGTTTTTCTGTTAAAGTAGTTAATACAATTAATCCATCTTTGCAATGGTATTGATTATAAATTGGAAGATATTTTGATGCTACATCAATTTTCTGAGCTCTTGGAATAAATTCTTTCGCTTGAGCTCTAGTATTTATAGAAAACATTACATCATGCATTGAGACATCAATAAATTGTCCTTTCCCTGTTCTTTCTCTAAAGTAGAGCGCTTGACTTATCCCGATTGCTGCGATATGCCCAGCAGTATAATCTGCTATTGGTAATCTTGGTGGACCTTCATTAAAGCCCAAAGCATCAAGAATTCCAGCTTCAGCTTGAATAATTATATCAAAGGCTGTTTTCTGAGTATATCGTTCTAATCCTTGATTTCCATAACCAGAAATTTTTGCGTAAATCAATCTAGGATTAATTTCTTTTAAGGTATCATATCCTAATCCCCATTTTTCCATTGTTCCTTGAACAAAATTTTCTATAAGAACATCAGATTTTTTTACTAACCGATTGAATATCTCAGTTGCTTCTTCTTTTCTTAAATCAAGTGAAATAGATTTCTTACCTCTATTCAAAATGGAAAATAGTGGAAATGTAGGTTTATCATAAAGAATAAATAATCTAAATGCCTCTCCATAGGGTGGAGGTTCAATCCTTATAACTTCTGCTCCTTGATCCGCGAAAAATGTGCCCGCCCAAGGACCAGAAATGAATTGTGAGCAATCAAGAATTCTTAAGTCTTCAAATATTTTAACCATGAAACTTTAAAATTAAAAATTTTTAAAATACTTTTTTGCGTAAGTTTCTCTTCTATAAAACTCAGTTAAACTTAATTCAAGCAAAACTTAATTCATATAGTTGCTTATTACTACTCAAATCTGTTTGAACATTCTTAACAACTTCAAATAAATCGTCAGTAAGCCTTTTCATTTCATTTTGTGCAGCATTAGCATGCCCTGATAAAGCGATTCTACCAAATTCCGAATTTAAAAGTTTAAGAAGTTTTCTTCTTATTATCGATATAGGAATCCAAGTAAGCAATTTAAATTTTTTAGGTAAAATGGGAAAACCAAGTTCTTTTAAAGCTTTGATAAATTCACGAAATCCTTCGAGTGCTAAGGTAGTGAGTTCCATATCTGTTCCAAGTGTCTTATTCCGTTTTTTAGCAGCGTACCCTCCCATGGCTAAAGGACTTATCAATGCCATATGACTTTTTAACCACGCATCTATATTCCTAATAATATCCACTTTTATTCCGGAATTAGAAAATATTTGTTCAATATTTTTTAATCTCTCACTTATACTTCCATTTAATTCGCCAACGTATAAAATAGCATCATCCACATAGCCCGCAATAATTTTATGATCTTCCCTATATCCCCCAGGACCTCCAAATCCAAGGAGTATCTTATCTCTTTTAATAATTTTTAGATATTCTGCTGCTCCTGCGGGGTTATTACCAGTGAATATTATATTTGGACTTACATTCTCCTTAAGAATAGGTAAAATTTGACTAACTTGTTGTCGCTGCATTATTACTAAGATAGTATCATAATAATCTTCCTTTGCTAATCGATCTACAACATTTATTTCAGTCTTGTATTCTTTGTGAAAAATATCATCTTGAACAATAAGCCCATGTTTTTTTAAATCCTCTAAACGTTTTCCTCTCGCAAGGATGGATACATCGTTCCCACCCGTTTTAAGCTTATAAGCAAAAATACTACCAATTACTCCCGCTCCATAAACTAATATCTTTATATTTTATCACCAAATAAGTAAGATTTCAATATTTAATTATAAATATTTAGTATAATATTTAAAATTTAGCCATGCCTAAATTATTACAATATATATTCAATAATCAAGCTTAACAAAATCTAATCCCTGAGAATTAGGAATATTTATAACACTCTTTATTAATAGAAAGCAGATATTGCCTATTTTAAAATAATATTAATAATATGTTAAGATTAATGGAAGGAAAAGGGTAGAAAATTTATAAATTCCTAAAAATTTAGGTTTTAAAATCATGATATATTTTCTGATATAAGGGAAAATATATGAATGAGTCTCATTTCTTACATGGATTTCTAAATCCGAAAAGTGTTACTATATATGGAGCAAATAATAAAGGTAACTCCTTAGCTGGCCTTCAAATTATGAATTTAATTAAATCAGGATATGAAGGTAAAGTATATCCCATTCACTTAAAATTAGATTCTGTTATGGGATTTAAAGCATATAAATCTATTAACGAAATACCAGAAGTTCCTGATCTAGTTGTAATAGTACTCCCTGCTAAGGTCGTTCCTCAAATATTTAAGGAATGTGGGGAAAAAGGAGTAAAAAGAATAGTCTTGATCTCAGGGGGTTTCCGTGAATTAATTGAGGAACGAAAAAATACTTTAACTGAAGAAATCTACGATATTGTGAAAGAATATGGAATAAGATTTATTGGTCCTAATTGTCTGGGGGTCTATAACAACTGGTATGGACCTGATGAAGAAAATAAATCCTTTAATATCTTTATATGGGAAAATCTCCAAAGAAGTAAATTTTCAATTGCCTCCCAATCAGGTACACTTTCTTGCCATATTTGGTATGATCCCGAGAATATAGATTTAGGATTAAGCAGATCTTTATCAGTTGGAAATGAAGCGAATATAGATATCGTTGATTGCTTAGAGTATTATAAAGATGATGAATATACTGAAATTATCGGATTATATATTGAAGAAATTAAAAGAGGAAAAAAATTCTTAGAATTAGCAAAAAAAATTACTCCAAAAAAACCAATTATTGCAATTTATGTGGGTGGGTCAAAAGCGGGTAATCGTGCATTACAAAGTCATACTGGTTCTTTAGCAGGGAATTCTAAAATATATGAAGGAATTTTTAAAGAAACGGGTATTATTAAAACAGATTATGTTCAAGAATTTTTAGACATTGCTTATATATTCTCAAAAGGAATAATACCTAAAGGAAAACGACTAGGTATTATTACAAATTCGGGGGGTCCGGGAGCAATGGTAGCTAATAATGCAGAAAATCATGGCTTAATTGTCCCAGAATTTTCAGAATTACTTCAAGAAGAATTAAAGAGAGCTTTACCTAAAACAGCAAGTTTCAAAAATCCTGTGGATTGTACTTTTGATATGGATCTACCTTATTTTTATATTACATTGCCAGAAATTTTAATGAAATCTGGAGAAATTGATGCAATAATTCAATATGGCGTTGTAGGATTCCAAGAAGTACTAGATGAATATCTAAAATATGAGCAAATAGCAAAACATGCTCAATTTCAACATCAACCAGATGAATTTGTAGAATCATTAGCCCAGAAATTGCTCCAACCAACCATGAAAAATTGTCAGAAATACTCAATACCGCTATTATATGTTAATCCTATGAATTTTAACTCTCCCTGGTCCAAAAAATTAAGAAAAAATGGAGCAATGTTATTTACATTATGGGATCGTCCTGTAAATGCTCTTGCCAAAGTATGCAAATATGTAGAATTTAAGAAAAAGAGATCTTGAAATCTTAAATTCATCTTATTTGCTATTTTTCGTTATCTTGTCTTTCCTTTAGTTTCTTTAAGGCCTTATCTCTTGCTTCTTGTAGTCTCTCTTCTTTTTCTGCCCAAAAATTTGGATTAGCCATATTTGCTTTCATGTTTTCAACCATTATTTCAGCTATCTCTTTAGCAGATTGCCCTTTTTTCTCAGTTTTACTTTCATCTTTTTCGTCTATAAGTATCACCTAATTATTCTTATTTTAATGAGTATTATGTAAATAAATTAATACAATTTATAATTATAAACATTAATTAAAATATCTTTAGATTTGAGGCGTAAAAATATTGAATGATGAGCGAAAGAAACTATGGGAACCTTCAAATGAATGGATTAAAAATGCAGAAGCAACCCATTTTATTGAATTTATAAATAAGGAATACAATCTAAACATAAAAGGAGGGAAAGACCTATATAAATGGTCAGTTGAAAAAATTCCTGACTTTTGGGAAGCACTGTGGAAATTTTCAGGAATTATAGCATCCAAACCATATGATAAGGTAGTAGAAGACTTAAGTGTTTTTCCAGGTACTAAATGGTTTCCTGGAGCAATGTTAAACTTTGCGGAAAACCTTTTGAAGTATAAGGATAATCAATTAGCTTTCATCTTTCAAGGTGAAACTAAGGTATCTAAACAGATCACATATGCAGAATTGAATAAGACTGTAGCTCGCTTAGCTAAAGCGCTTAAGGATGCAGGTGTTAAAGTGGGAGACCGAGTAGTGTCTTATATCCCAAACTTAATTGAAACGCCTACCGCAATGCTTGCTGCCGCGACAATTGGAGCTACATGGGCTTCTTGTGGGGCAGAACTTCAACCAAGTGCCGTAATTGATAGATTTGGTCAGATTGAACCAAAAGTACTCTTTACGGTAGATGGTTACTTTTATAGAGGAAAGGAATTTGATATTCGAGAGAATTCAAAAACAGTTGTAGATGCTATTCCCTCTATAGAAAAAGTAGTAGTAGTTTCTTATATCACTGAAGGGAAGTGCGATGTGAGTGGTATTCCTAAAGCAGTTAATTGGGAAGACTTTATTGCTAAAGAAGATGTACCACTTGAATTTGAACAACTACCCTTTAACCATCCAATTTATGTAATGTTCTCAAGTGGTACGACTGGAAAGCCAAAATGCATGGTACAAAGTGCAGGTGGCGTATTGATCAATCATTTAAAAGAATTAATCCTCTCTACTGATTGTAAAAGAAGTGATGTATTGAATTACATTACTGCACCTTCATGGATGATGTGGAATTGGCTAATTAGTGGACTGGCTGTGGGCTGTACAATCTTTATTTATGATGGAAATCCCTTATATCCAGAACCATTAAGCTTCTTTGAATTAATGGAAAAGCATGGAATAACCATTTTTGGTACGAGTGCAGCATATATCCATTACTTAATGGGTCTGGGAGTAAAGCCTGCTGAAAAATATGACTTAAGTAAATTAAGAGAAATTTCACAAACTGCATCTACATTATCTCCAGAAGGATTTGAATACGTATATAAAGAAATTAAACAAGATCTCTTTTTCAATTCTATTAGTGGAGGTACTGATATTAACGGATGCTTTGCAGGAGCTATTCCAATACTTCCCGTATATTCTGGAGAATTACAAGGTCGAGCATTAGCGATGAAAGTAGAGTCATATAATGGGAAAGGAGAACCTGTTGAAGATGAACAAGCAGAATTAGTATGTGAAGCTCCAGCTCCATCAATGCCTATTTATTTTTGGGATGATGATGATAACATGACGAAATATAAGACTGCGTATTTTGAGTATTTCAAGGATATCGGAAAGAATGTCTGGCGGCATGGAGATTATATTGTTATCCATAGTGATACAGGGGGAATTACCTTCTGGGGTCGTTCTGATGCAGTGCTTAAACCAAGCGGAGTACGAATTGGTACAGCGGAAATCTATAATGTTGTAGAACAGCTACCTGAAGTAGCTGACTCGCTAGTTATAGGACAAAAATGGGAAGGAGATATCCGTATTGTAATGTTTGTCTTACTAAACGAAGGATATGAATTAACTGATGAACTACAAGCAAAAATTCGACAAACTTTACGTGAAAAGACGTCACCTAGACATGTGCCTAAATTAATCTTCGCAGCACCAGAAGACGGGATTCCTTACACGTTCAGCAACAAGAAAGTCGAAATTGCCGTAACCAAAATCATCCACGGCATGAAAGTTGCCAATCGAGGCGCACTACGCAACCCAGAATCGCTGGACTTCTACATAGAAATGAAGGATAAGCTTCAATCCTAACATATTCATTAATTTAAAAGCTATTTAATGTATCACATAGAAAATATAATATGAAATCGTTATTGTCAGGATTTCTTTACAAGAAATAGGAAAGTAAAAATGGGCAATACTCAAATAAAAGCAAGACCAAGATATAACACCTGGATAAGAAAAAAGAAGATAATAACCTTTTGGATTCTAACATTAATTTGTTTAATTTTATCTATTCTCGCGGTTTATTCGATATATTTTATAGTGTTGTTTATACCAACATTTATATTCGGTTATATTGCTGTTATCATTACATTAACAAATTATCAATTTTCAGAAAAAGGGGGTAATTATCAGAATTTTATCCATGAAAAATTCATTGAGAGACTAAAAGGGGAGAAAAAAATCATTGATGTTGGATGTGGAAACGGAAATTTAATAATAAAGGCTGCAAAACAAAATAAAATGAGTGATTTTGTAGGTGTAGATTATTGGGGTTCTGATTGGGAATACAGTAAAAAACAATGCATGAAGAACGCAGAATTGGAAGGAGTTAAAAATATAGTATTTAAGAAAGGAACTGCCTCTAATTTAGAATTTAACGATTCCGAATTTAATGCAGCAATGAGTTGTCTTACATTCCATGAAGTTAAAGACACTAAGGATAAGACTAAATGTGTGACGGAAATTATTCGTATATTAAAGAATAATGGGAAATTTATCTTATTTGATTTATTTGATAATAAAAAATTTTATCCCGATACTAAGCTTGCAAAAATGAAAGTCGAAGAAAATGGAGGAATAATTGAAGAATCAAAACTCTTATCAGAATATACGAAATTACCCTTTCCATTAAATACAAAAAAAGTGTTAAAGCACGGAAGATTTATTATTGGGCATAAAAAGTAAAGCCATTTAACTCACAGATAAAAGCGGTTTTCCTTTAAATCCTTTAAAGAATTTTAAAATTATTAAAACTTATTAGCTAAAGAGACTTCATGGTATGTAAGTTGCGAACCGTGGAGCTCTTCGCAACCCAGAATCACTGGATTTCTATATGGAAATGAAGGATAAGCTGCATTATTTTTTTTTCTACTTTAGTGTAATACAAAACCTTTTTTAATAGATATTAATTTTACCCAATTAAAATGAAAGGTGCGAGAGCCTAACGGATCTATTTGATTGGATTTTTATAATTTCGAGCTTAGTTTTTTTCTCATCAATAATTTGTGTATTTATATTAACAGCCAATGACAAGGAAGATAAAGTAAAAGTATTTGGAATTATCCTTTTTGTCTTGATTTTTCCTCTTATCTTAGTGTTGATTAATTATGTTATTGTGGGAAGAAATGTGAGACTTTTAATCTCTCTAAGTTTAATCCTCATTTATCTAGTGTTAGAATTTTTGCTTGACCAGGTTTTCAAGATTGATTTTCGTTCAAAACCAAGCCAACATGTTCCATATATCATCGTCGAGTGGGCAGCTTGCTTTTCATTCCTATTTGGAGCCCTCAGACTCGATTATACATGGGGATGGATTGTGTCTTTCTTCTTCTTTGCGTTTATAGCCGCCTTGATTTACAACATAGTTAAACTTAAAAACTAGAAAATTATAACAGTAGAAAAAAATTAGAAGAAACTTTTTATACTTTCATGATTAATCATTCTATTATTTTTATAACTACATTTCCCTTCTTATGATCTTTATCAATATAACTATGAACTTCAACTATTTGATCGAATGTAGAGGTTTTATCAATAATCATCATCTAAAATACTAATCATGAAGGATAATTACTTCTTCGCAATATTTTGAATAAGGTCTAATAAAGTTATAATTTCTAGCAAATTCTAATTTTGGATTTATCATTTTAATAAATTTATTGGTTGGTTCTTCAAAAATTTTCTTACAAATTATTTTTGTATCTAAATTTAAAATTTTGCATGCTTCCAGAGAAGGGCAAAAGTTTTTTGAATGAAAAACCAATTTATTTTCAGTTTTTTTTACAATCGGGATTTCTTCTTCATTTATTTCTAATTTCATAATGAGAAGTTTGTAAGCTTTTTCAATATCGCTTCCATTTAGTTTATCTATTTGGGATTTATGCTCAATGAACCATTTTTTTCTCTTTTCTAAAAGTTCTTTTCCATATTTTTTCCAATCATCTGGTGTAGTTTTCGTTAATTGCTTTATATATTCTCTTATTTTAGTATTATAAAGTTTAGAACATTTTTCTTTTAGAATTCCTTCATTTATTATGATATTGGCTTTTGAACGAGATTGGATTTCTTTGCTTGTAATATTAATTAACTTTCGTCCTTCTTTTAGAGAATCTTCAATACTCACTCCATAAACTAATTCAGGAATCTTCGACCATATTATTGCAGTCATACACATAGGACAAGGTTCATGAGTAGAAATTAAAATACAATCTTCTAACTCTCTACCAATTATTTTTGTTACTTCTTTTATACAATTAATTTCAGCATGAGCAGTAGGGTCGTTATCAGTTATTTCAGTATCATGTGATTGTGCTAAAATCTTATCATTTTTTACTATGACTACACCAAAACCTTTATTACCCTCTTTTAAAGAAATTTTTGCTTCTTCGAATGCGATTTCCATAAATCCTTCATAAAATTCTTTTGAACGCATAGAAATTACATTAATAATATATTTCTGAAAAATTAAAATTAATTAAGATGGTATTATGTAATAAGTTACATCTATTAAACATAAATATACAAAATTTTATTCTATAGGTAAATTGCACTATGCTTTAACATCAGAGTCAACTATATAAAAGCTGACGTTATAAGATAAAATCATAATATTTTTTAAAAGCTAAAGCTAACTAATAATAGTTATTATTTAGGAATCTATCTGAGAATTGAATTTAGATTCCATCCAAATTTGAATTACTTTCCTATTTAATAATGGTCAAAATTTAAAAATTCTCATATCAAAAGGAGTGAAAATTATGAATGAAGATAGTAAAATGATTAGGAGGTCCACTGCTGGCGGTGGCACGACGATCCGAGACTGGTGGCCGAATCAATTGAATCTCGACATACTACACCAACATTCTTCCAAGTCTAATCCAATGGGCGAGGATTTTAATTACGTCAAAGAGTTCAATAGTCTCGACCTGAAGGCGGTGAAGAAGGACCTCGCTGAAATCATGACACAGTCACAAAGCTGGTGGCCAGCGGATTTCGGTCATTATGGCCCCTTATTCATCCGTATGGCGTGGCATAGTGCCGGTACTTACCGCGTTGGTGATGGTCGTGGAGGAGGTGGCAGTGGAAATCAGCGTTTCCCACCTCTCAGTAGCTGGCCCGACAATGTCAACCTTGACAAGGCACGTCGATTGCTTTGGCCAATCAAAAAAAAATATGGTCGGAAAATTTCTTGGGCCGATTTGATGATTCTCACGGGAAATGTTGCCCTGGAATCGATGGGTTTCAAGACCTTCGGTTTCGGTGGTGGGCGTGAGGATATCTGGGAACCGGAAAAGGATACTTACTGGGGTTCCGAAGGAGAATGGTTAGGTGACGAGCGCTGGCACGCAGAAGGTAAGGATAAACCCGATGTTGAAAATCCACTCGCAGCTGTTCAGATGGGTCTGATTTACGTCAACCCGGAGGGTCCAGACGGCAATCCCGATCCAGTTTTAGCGGCAAAGGATATCCGCGAGTCATTCGCACGTATGGCTATGAATGATGAGGAGACAGTAGCACTCATCGCAGGAGGTCATACTTTCGGAAAAACCCACGGCGCTGGTGATGCGAAGCATGTGGGACCCGAACCAGAAGCAGCAGATATCGAGAATATGGGTCTAGGTTGGAAGAGCAGCTTTGGTACAGGCAAAGGTGGCGATACGATCAGTAGCGGTCTGGAAGTCACGTGGACTCCCACCCCCACGAAATGGAGTAATAACTTCTTTAGGATGCTGTTCAAATACGATTGGGAACTAACGAAGAGCCCTGCTGGTGCGCATCAGTGGATACCGAAGGGTGGTGCAGGTGCTGATATCGTACCGGATGCCCATGACAAGTCAAAGCGTCATCCACCATCAATGCTAACCACCGATCTCTCTCTTCGGTTCGATCCCATCTATGAAAAGATCTCACGGCGCTTTAGTGATAATCTGGATGAATTTGCGGATGCATTCGCCCGAGCGTGGTTCAAGTTAACCCACCGCGACATGGGTCCACGCACTCGTTATCTAGGATCTGAGGTTCCTGATGAAGAACTCATCTGGCAAGACCCCATCCCAGCAGTTGATCACAAGCTAATCGATGAAAAGGATATTGAATTTCTCAAGAGCAAGACCTTATCTTCAGGTCTGTCTGTCTCGGAACTGGTTTCAACTGCTTGGGCTTCGGCATCTACGTTCCGTGGCTCAGATAAACGCGGTGGTGCGAATGGAGCTCGCATTCGTCTAGCACCACAAAAGGATTGGGAGGTTAATCAGCCTGAACAGCTTGCTAAAGTACTTAAAACCCTAGAAGGCATCCAGACTGAATTCAATGATACACAGTCTGACGGCAAAAAAATATCCCTTGCTGATTTGATCGTTTTGGCAGGTTGTGCAGGTGTTGAGCAAGCAGCAAAAAATGCGGGTTATGAGGTTAACGTTCCCTTTGCTCCAGGACGTATGGACGCCTCGCAAGATCAGACAGATGTAGATTCTTTCGCCTATCTTGAACCCAAAGCGGATGGCTTTCGCAACTACCAAAAGATTAAATATGCTGTATCAGCTGAAGAAATGTTGATTGACAAAACGCAATTGTTAACTTTAACCGCACCCGAGATGACGGTGCTTATAGGCGGCTTCCGCGCCTTAAACACGAATTATGGAGGAACACAGCATGGAGTCTTTACTAAAAGATCTGAGGCGCTTACTAATGATTTCTTCGTGAATTTACTCGACATGAACACAACTTGGAAAGCAACTAATGAAGATAAAACCTTATTTGAGGGACATGATATTGAAACGGACGAACTTAAATGGACCGCTACCCGTATTGATCTCGTCTTTGGTTCGAACGCCCAACTTAGGGCATTATCGGAAGTATATGGTAGTGACGACGGTCAAGATAAGTTCGTACACGACTTTATAAAAGCGTGGAATAAAGTAATGAATTTAGACCGTTTCGATCTCGCATAAAATAAAATTTTTTTTTTATATAATTTTATAAAAATAATAAGAATAACTTAGATTGTTCATGGATGATCAAGAATTACTTACTCTCTTTCGCAAAAATGGATATAAAGCTACCACTCAACGATTAGCAATCTATACCTATATATTTTCAAGAAAAGATCATCCCTCTGCAGATCAGATTTACCAAGCATTAAAGAATAGTTATCCTACTATAAGTTTAGGAACAGTTTATAAAACTCTAGATTTATTTGAAGAATTAGGTTTAGTACAAAAATTGGGATTTACTGAAGATCGTGTTAGATACGATCCCGATATGGAACTACACATCAATAT
Source organism: Promethearchaeota archaeon (assembly GCA_048939015.1). Lineage (GTDB taxonomy): Archaea > Asgardarchaeota > Lokiarchaeia > Sigyniarchaeales > SOKP01 > Loki-b32. The sequence goes on along the minus strand of JBHLPW010000022.1, from coordinate 493 downwards.
GGTATGTACAAAATGTGGAAAAATATTCGATTATAAAGCCGAAAATCTTAAAGAATTATGGAATGGCATTATATCAGATATTGGAATTGAACCAAAAGGACAACGCATTGACATATACTATGAATGTGATGATTGTAAAGGAAATAAAATAAAATAAACTTAATAATTATTTTTTAGTAAATTTACAATAAATCGTCAAGGAAATCGGAAACATCATCAAGTATACTTTCATCATCTCCTTCAGATTCTCCTGCACCAGCAAACAATTCAAGAAGAATCGCACTAATACCAAAGAAATCTATATCTGTTAGATTCTCAATACCTTCTCCCCTTAAATAGATCATCCTATTATTATGATGATTCTGTATTTCACTTTTTTCTTTATGAAAAGATAATATGAGCTCATCACTTCCGCTATAAAAAATCTTATTCTCTTTTAAATATCCTTGTTCCTCAAAATTCCAATCTTCGTTTAATGTTATTTTACCATCAT
>JBHLPW010000021.1:0-67463 GCA_048939015.1 Promethearchaeota archaeon | reverse complement strand
CTTGCCTGTTAAGCAGTAATCCTCAACATCTTTATCATAGGATATCTTCCCCAGATACTTCAAACCTGTCTTTTCTAGTGTCCATGCCTCTCTCTTTAATAAATTTCAAATGGATGGTTTAAATTTGAAACTTAGGATTCATGTATCTAAATATTTAATGAATAGGAAATTTAATTCATTCAAACAAATTCAAGATTGTATTAAAAGCATACAGGATGATGAGAATATAAGTATCCAAATAAAAAATATAAAAAAACATCCTTGGGTTAAAATTATGGAGAATTACATTAATAAGTATTCAAATTTTTAAGCTAGAATGAGATTGACTCATTCTAGCAAAAAAAAATGAATATTGGAATAAAAAGAATCTGATAGGTTTTCGCCTAACCTTTGGATTTTGTTTTGGTAATTTTGAATAGATGAATAAATTATAAAATTTCTTCATGATTTCACTCCTATTTTGCATTCTCATTGGATTGCAGTATTGTCAATTATATCGAAAGATGTTTCTATCATTTTTTATACCTTATTAAAACTTTATTTACTCCAGTTTTTTTGAATCGATTGATCCAAGCGTCTCTTTTAGATCTTCAGCAAGATTTCCAAGTTTATGAGAGGTAGAGGTAATTTCTTCCATAGATGCGGTTTGTTGTTCTGCTGCTGAACTGATTTCTTCCATCGAATCAAATGAGAACTTAATTTTATCTAAAATTAGACTAATTTTTATTCCTGAATTTCGAACAGCTTGTTTTGATTCTTCTGCGAGTTTTCTAACCTCATCAGCTACTACTGCAAAACCCCTACCTTGTTCACCTGCTCTCCCTGCCTCAATACTGGCATTTAAGGCCAATAAATTTGTTTGATCAGAAATACTTGTAATTATGTTCATAATTTCTTGAATTTCATTTGATGATGTTAAAACATCTTGAGAAACTTTAGTTACTTCTTGAGTAGAGGAGGAAATTTCTTCTGAAGCAGCATTGACCTCGCTTGCACTAGCAGCTAATTCAGTGGAGATATTAGAAACATTAATACTTGCCTGCGATGCCGAATCAATAACTGCCTTCAAGGCATTATTTGCTTCATGAATTCTTAATTCAGTAATTGCAACAATTCCCATTATAAGATAAATTATAACCATGAATGTTTGTGAAAAATTACTAAAATCCTGACCACCTTCATATGATTGTGGATTTGTAAAAGCTGATAATAAACTAATAATTCCTCCTACAAAGTTTAGAGCATAAAAGGCATGTAAAATTGACCGTTTCTTTAAATAGATCCTTATAATCAAAACAAAGCATGTTGATAGGAATATTAATAATATAATGTAAAAACTCATTTCGCCAATACTCATTGTTACGACTGCTGGGAGTAATTTTGTTGCTGTTGTCTTTAATTTTTTACTTTTATGAAATGTTTCCCTATATTCTCTAATTACAGCATACATTAAAAGAAAAGTCCCACCTGTGAAAAAGATCATTGCTATAGGATTAACATCGCTTTCAGAAGGGATAGCGTTAGCTACATAACCTATACCGCTAACTACACAAGAAATATACCAAAAAAGTAAATCTTTTCTTTTTCTATAAGCCTGAGTGAAAATTATACATGCAATAATCATTACAACTCCATGAATCATATTAAGCATCATTGCCATTTTTTTAAATCACATCACTTATTTCTCAAATTTTTAACTTTATTATAATAAAGCAATTATTATTATAAAAAATGAAAGAATTATTATATAAATATTTGTTAATGTAAAATCTATTATTAAAGCAGGAACATATTATTAATCCGAGAACTCTTAATATAATTAGTTTTTAGATAACTATTTAAATGTGAAAAATATACAAATTATGTAAATAATCTAGAATTTATTGAGATTTTTTGGTGAAAATCATCTCTGGCGAGACTAAAAAGACAGGGGATATGCTTAAGTATGAAAAATTAACTGGAAAATATGCAATTTGGAAAGGAAATATTACAAAAGGATATAAAAAGTGGAAAAACGGAGGAAAAGAGTATTATTTAAACCAAAAAAGAATAACATTTTATGTGCCAGAGGCTTTAAAAGAAGAATGGAAGGTTTTTGCTAAAGATAATGACTTTACTACACTTTCCAACTTAATTAGAGAAAGTGTTGATTTATTCATAAAATATAGACCTTATGATAACGCAAAATTTCTTGATGTAAATTTATTATCAAAAATTTCTCATGAATTAAAGCAGCCTTTAACATTAATTAGAGCTTATTTGCAATTATTTTTGAAAACTTATAAAAGTAAACTTGATGAAAATGGAAATGACATGCTAAAAAATGTAATGTCACAAACTCAAAAACTTGAGAATATAATTTATGACAATTTTGAACCACATAAAGAGGAAATTGATGTAAATATGGAAGAAGAAAAAAATCAATATGATATATTACTTGTAGAGGATAATATCGAAACTGTTAAGTTTTTAACCCATTATTTTAAGACAAATGGTTATTCATGTAAAGGAATTATGAGAGGGATTCAAGCACTAAAAGAATTAAAAACTATAAAACCTAAATTAATATTACTTGATATAATCTTACCTGATATTAGTGGATATGAGGTAATAAAAACTGTAAGGTATGAATATTTATATAGAGATATACCGATTTTTTTTCTAACAGCTGTTCCTGGTTCTGACGTCGAAGAAAAAGCCCAAGATCTTAAGGCGACTGGCGTAATTTTAAAACCATTTAACCTGGAACAATTAGATATCGTTTTTAATTATATAAAATAACATTATTATTTATTTAATTGTATTTTAGCTTTTGTTCCTTTGTTTCTCCCTTCAGATTCTATTAAAATTTGTCCTCCATGAAGATCTATAATTTCTTTTGAGATAAATAATCCTAACCCTGAACCTTCAATATCAACATCCAATCCCATACCATATCTTTCTATCTTCCCGAATTTTTCAAAAATTTTCTTCATTTCGTTTTCAGTAATTCCTACTCCATTATCCACAACACTAATTTCGATACTATTGTTTTGTTCTTTCAGACTAATATCTACTTTTCCTCCATGTGGAGTGTTTTTAATTGCATTAGATATAATATTTGTAATTGCTTGTTCTAATCTAAACTTATCTACGTAAAAAGTAAGAATTTCTGGAAGTGATGTGTTTAGAGAAATTCCTCTTTGATTCGCCATATAAGTCATTTCAGCTACACAATCTTCAATAATTTTAACTATACTTTCCTCTTTTTTGACTAAAATTAGTTTTTTCGACTCAAGTCTAGAGACATCTAATAAATTATCAATAAGTTCTTTAAGACGTACTGCCCCATGATGGGCAATATTAAGAAAATACAACAGATCATCATTTAACTTGTCTGTCTCTCTGAATAGTAGAGTCTGAACAACACCATATAATGATGTTAAGGGAGTCTTCAATTCATGAGATATTCTTGTAATAAGATCTTTTCTGGTTTCGTGAAGTTCTAAAAGTTTTTTATTTTCTTCAAGAATCAATCTTTCAGCTTCCATTTTTTCAGTTATATCTCTTATAATTGCTTGGATATAAGATTTTTCTTCAATTAATATCTTACTCATAGATATTTCGGTATCGATTAGTGCCCCATCTTTTTTTTTATGTTGCCAATATAATCTTTGGGGTTCTCCATCTAGAGCCTTTTGTCCTAATTTTAAACCTTGTTTTCTTGAATTTTTACCATCTGGTTGATTTAATGGAGATATGTCCCATGGTGTTAATCCAATAAATTCTGAAATATCTTCATACCCAAATATATTTACTGCCATAATATTTGCATCGATAATCTTTTCCCCTTCTGTAACAAAAATAGCATCATTCGCTCCATCAAACAAACTTCGATATTTTTGTTCCGAATCTTTAAGTTTTTGTTCAGCTAACTTTCGTTCTGAAATACTTCTTATTGAGGTAATCCACCCAATCATCTCTCCCTTTTCATTATTATAATTTTTTGTTATAGTAGAGACCCAAATATAATGACCATCTTTGTGTCGCCATCTTTGTTCAATTTCTCCTAGCTTCAAATCTTTTTTCTCTCCTATGGACTCTTTATAATATTGAATCATCCTTTCGCGGTCATCCGGGTGAATTAATTCAAACATAATTCTACCTGCCTCCTCTTCTGAATAACCTAGAAGATTAAAATATTGAGGAGATATATATATATGTTTACCTTTAAAATTAGTGACTACTATAACATCAGTCGTATTTTCAATGATTCTCTTATATTTCTCTTCTGATTCTTTTAATAATTGTTCTGTTTGTTTACGTTTATCAATATCCCTCAAAGAAGTGATATATCCTACTTTTTGGCCTAGTTCATCATAATAATCATTAGTAGTACCAGCAAACCAAATATATTCCCCTTTAGTATTACGTAAGCGAATTTCTATTTCATTTTTATTCAATACTTCTCTCTTTCTTATTGATTCTTCATACATTTTTATGAGTTTTTTTCTATCATCAGGATAGATGATTTCAAATAAAGGATTTTGAAGAATATTTGTCCACCCTAACTTTTTTGTTACTTGAGGAGATGTATAAATGTTTTCTCTATTATATCCAGTTACTATTATTATGTCGGTGATATTTTCTATAATATTTTGAAATGTAGATTCAGTTTCTTTAAGCTTCTGCTTAGAGAGTTTTTGTTCTGTGATATCATCGAAAACAGTAATAAAATTATTCTTTTTTGAGGAAATAACAGATATTCGAAAGTGTTTATCCAATGGAGAATAATATGTTTCAAACGAATTAGGTTCTAATGTTTCAGCCACTTTAGAATAAATATCCAAATAAGGTGCGCTTTCAACTTGATATACCATGGTAGCAAGCTTATTTATTACATCTTGCTTCTTTAAAGATAATATTCTTTCATATTGAGGATTAACATCAGTTATTTTATAGTCAATAGGAGTTCCATCATTATTAAACATTAATTCGTGATAAGCAATTCCACTTGTTGCATTATTAAATAAATCTCTATATTTTTTTTCTGATTCCTCTAATTTAGTTTCAATGGGCGCTGCTAATCCTGTTGTTAAAAGAAAAGATACTGTAGCGAAATTTCCTACATAACTTAATTCCCAAGAGCCTGTAATCTCATAAAAATTAAGGATTGTAGCAATATTTGTTAATATAGCAGAAGTAAGCGTCAAGATCATAAATGCATATATTATATTTCTTTTTTTTACATAAATACGTAACAACATTCCTATTGATAATAGTAGTAGAATCATAATTACAATTTGAACGGAAATCAATACTATTGTAGCGGAACTTAACAATAATACCAAAATACTAAAATTCGTTCTATCTATTAATTTATGTTTTAGAAATAGAGTATAATATTCATAAGAAACCGCTGAAATGAAGATAAGTACGGTTATTAAATAAAATAAATTCCCTATTAATCGATAAATGGAGTTCAAATCTTGCAAATAAAGAAATATGGCTCCTACTGCGAATTGTGCACTTCCAATCATCCAAGGCAAGAGACTTCTTTTTTTTATAAAAGCATATGCAACGACAAAAGCGGCAATACATGTATATATTGCTATAATCAAATCAAGAATTGTTTCTTCTAACATAAATAGAAATTAATAGTTCTATAATATATAATTTTGTCAAATAGACTTAGGAGACGTTTATATAAATGATGTTGACTTTAGAAAATCATACTAATAACAGATTTTGTAGTATTGTTTCAGTATGCTAATAGTAATATATAATAATTTTTTTTAATTTAATTGCTTGATTCTATGTCGGAAAATATCAATTCAGAAGTAAAATTAAAGTTAACAATACAAATTAATAATTTAATAACAATTTATGAACAAAAAGCTGAATGTGGAATTTTCTTTAAGCTTGAGCCTGAAAAATCGCCCTTAGAAATTATCGGTGTATTAGATTTTTTAAATGATAGAATAAAGAGATGGGGAAATACAAATTTATACAGTTATCATGGTGATTTGTTTACTAAGGGTGCCGTTCTCGTAATTGGAGCTAAAAATTTAGAAGAAGCGATAAGTATAATTATTTATATGTATTTATCTAATGCTATAAATAATGAAGAGGGCATTAATTATCTAATTGCAAAATTAGGTTCGAATGAGCTTGAAATCTTTTTAAGAAATGAAATTTTAGAGAATATCGAAGAAGGATACTCTTTAGATCCTGATTTAGAATCAAAATTAAGGGATCATATAGATGAAATTGTTTATGGTTAAAATAGTTAAATTCTGAATTTATGAAGTCTCTAAGATATTTTCTTTTCTTTTAATTTTCCTTGATAAAAATATTAGGATTACCAACATAAAAGGGCCAAGAAATGTTAAAAACCAATGTATTCCGAATAAATTTACTTCGATAACATAACCTGCGATTATAGGAGTTAAACCAAAACCCATACCTATTATAACTTCATTGATTGTAGCGTATTTTGTAGTGTTCTCTGCGGTTCCATATTCTAGCATTATCTTTAGTCCAACACCATGTATTAATCCTAAAAATAGCCCTATTACCACAGTTATAATTGAAATATACCAAATATTACTTAGAAGTACAATTGGGATTGTAACTATAGCAATGGATATAATACTTAAAAGTGAGGCTATTTTTCTAGTATAAATTTTCATTGAATTTACCCAGGTTAGTCCAATAAGTTGCATTAATTGTAGCCCACCTTGTACCAGGTAGGTAAGATAGGAAAAGTCCTCTGATAAGAGAGCTTTTACTATAATTGGATAACTAAAAATAAATATTGATTTAGAAATAGTCAAAAACATTATGCAGAACCATGAAAAAAGGACAGGGTATACAATCATGGGTGTTTGTGAGTTAACTAATAAATCCTCCTTAATATCCAAATAAGAAAGAGGATCTTCTGATTGATAAATAACAATTTCTTTTGAAATACTCGGTTTTTTCTCCTTGATTATAAAGAAACTTACTGGGATTAGTAGAAATGATAGTATCCATGAAATTATCATAGCGAAAAAATCGCTCCAAGTAAACGCCCAAAGAAATCCAACAATTAACCCGCTGATAAAGCCTGAATTCCAGCTTAGATTGAATATCCCAAAATTCTTTTTTGATTTTTCTGTAGTACTTACTTTAGCCCATTTACTTAAGAGGCTTAGACAGTTCGGCCAAAAGAGTCCTAATGTTAACCCTAAAGAAACTCGACAGATTATTAAGAACCATGGCTCGGGATATATGACTTGAAGGCCAGTTAATATTGGTGTTAAAAAAGAAGTTAAAATAAGGGCATTTCTAGTTCCTAGAAATTTATTTGTCAGTAGCTGTCCTAAAATCGGAGCAAAAATATAGGTTATAGATCCCGCTGAGGATATAAAACCTAAAGTACTCTCTCTAATACCAATATCATAATAAAGATAGTTATATAAGGCTCTCTCGAAAATAGAAACATAAAATAATCTAACAAATGCAAGCAAAAATATTGGCCATGCTCTATAGTTTACTGAAGTTTGTTTTTGGCTTAATTGAGTTCTATTTGAAGCTTGCATTAAAAGATCCCTTTTATAATAAGGTTAAAAATTAAAATAGTATATTACTGATATAATTTACTAAAAAACTGAATGCCTTATATTTAAAAACTAATAGTTAATCTCTTAGTTGGGGAAAAAACATTGGTACTTTTTTCTGATATTCCTCATATTCATTACCGAATCTTTGTTTAATTCTTTTTCTTCCTCCCAAGAAATACATTTCTATGATTGAAATGATAAAAATTTTAAGTTAAACTTATATCAACAGAATTCTTACAAAACTTAATTGGTACAATTATAGCCAACCGTAAATAATTTTAATTAGGTTGTATCAATGGGTAAAGGAACAGTAAAATGGTTTAACAAAAAAAAAGGCTATGGATTTATAACGCCAGATGATGGATCTGCTGATATATTTGTTCATTATTCTGCAATAAAAGGCGAATCTGGAGAATTTAAGATAATTTATGAAGGAGATATTGTAGAATATGAAATAACAGAGGGACAAAAAGGCCCTCAAGCAAGTAATGTGACTATAATTGAGAAAGGACCTCGAACAAGCTCCCATGGCCGAAAATCTTTTTAAAAATAAAAGGGTTTATTAATTACAAAAAAGAACAAACGGTATAAATTCAAGGAATTTTGAAAGATATAAAATACATGAAAATAAGTTTCCTGACTTCTTTTTAAAAATATTTTGCATCTTACATATTCCCTTTTTTTTATTTCTTTTAAACATTATAAGATTTATTTGATTCCATACGTAATGTATTATCAAAAGTTTGATAAAACCAATCAGGACTATCTGTATGCACAGGAATCAATATATCAGGATCAATAATCTCTATGCTTCTAATTAAATCAGATTTTGATAGGTGACCAGATGCATGAAACCCTTTTTCAAATATAGGTTTAATTTTATTTACTTCCTTTATAACATCAAATCCAACCACTTCAAATTCAAAAAAATCTAGCCATCTTTTCAAACAAATGAAATCAAACTCCGATTCTTCTTCAAATGCTTCACTGGAGGAATAAATATACGTGCCTTTTCTTATATTAATATCTAACAAGTTTTTAACATCATAGAGAGAAAAACAACAAATGAATTTTTCAGGTTCTTTTGATATGTGAACTGGATCTATATAATCTATCTTTCGATCATCGTTCATAATATATTTCTCCCAACCTTTATAAACTTGTTTTAAATCTCTATACATCGTTAAATTGTTTAGATTAACATCTTCATTTGCATTCTCGAGTGCGTTTAATAAATATGCATCTTTTAAAGTAATGATCAATTGTCTACCTATCTTTTCAGCAATCTTCTTAAACATCTCTAATCTCTCAAAGTTACGAGCAGTAAAATCAGCGATGATAAGTCCTTTTGCCTCTTCAGCTGTTCTTAGACAATTTTCAAAAACTATTTCCTCAGATTCATTAACATCTTCTCGTGCGGCTCTTGTCCCTTCAATAATAAGAACTGATGCCTCTTTAGCTTTTTTAATAAATTGTTCAGACTTTTTTCCTTTTTTACCATGAAGACGGAAATCACCAGTGTATGCAATAATTGTATCACCTGAGATAATATAAGCAGTTGCCCCATAAATGGAATGATCTACCTCATAAGCTTCTATTTTGAAATTGGATGTAAAATTTGATAAAACGTTTAAGATACCCTCCTCAAATATTTTTTTTGATTTAGTCGATTTTGTAAGGAAATCACTGAAAGAATTGGAGTAATTTTCAGTACAAATAAAATTTCTACCAATATCTATTCTCCTATCAGTTTCTAAAATTCTTCCATCTTCTTTAGTTCTCTTAGGTGAATAATATGCTACGTCTGAACCAAGCATTGAAGTAGATACACTGTCCAACATTGATTTAAGGAGCATTATTGTGGAAGGGGATGCAATTATAGGATACTGTTGTTTTAATAATCCAATATTTCCACAATGATCCATATGTGCGTGACTAAGTAGAATGGCTTCCACATTTAATGAGGGATAAGAAGAAATATCTAAATCTGTGGGGATTAAATCTTCTCGATAAATATTAAGTTTTGGGATTAATTTTAAGTTAATAAGATCATAAATACCTCTTATAGAGCGAGGGGACATAAATTGATGAAAGAAATCTCCATACTTTTTAAAATTCATACCAAAATCGAGAAGAATTCCCTTACCTTTTTCCTCTAAGTATATTTTATTTCCTCCTATAGTATCAATCCCATCGAAAATTTGTATAGAAGTCATCTTTTATCTAAACTTGTTTTAAATTAAAATTTATTTTTATTTAAATTAATACTGTGCGTATCCTTATTAATTAATTACTTTTTTCAGTGTTTTATTTAGAGGATAAAATAAAGATGTTTTAGAAAAGAAGAGGTATTAACGAAACTTATATGTCTAATTTCAGTTCAAAGAACTTTGCTTCATCAAATGGATTATATCTATATGATTTTATTTCTTTAAATCCCAAATCAGAGTACAGCGTGATTGCTTCTTTCATAAAGGGTAAAGTATCCAATCGCATAAATTTATAATCTAATTCTTTTGCTTTTTGAATTATTTCTTTAGATAATGCCTTTCCGATTTTTTTTCCACGAAATTCTGAGCGAACATAAAGCCTCTTCATTTCACATATATCATCTTGAAACTGTCTGAGAGCTACACATCCAGCCAAATTCTCTTTATAATACGCTATCAATATAGATCCTTTAGGGGGAGCATAATGTCCAGGTAAAGTGTTTAATTCTTCATCAAAATTTTGAAATTCTAAGTCAACAGATAATTCACTGGCATATTCAATAAATAAATATCGAATTTCTTCAATCAATTCTTTTGTTAAAACGGGTTTTATAATTAACATGCTTTTCCATAATTTTAATAATCATTTATCTTTCTATTCTAATTCGTTAATATTATCATATAAGATTATTATTAATTAAAAAAGAATACTTTAAATGTGAAATACTAATAGTAGAAAACATGGACCAAAATTCATCTGAAAATATTAATAAGTTTTCAAAATCAATTGAATTTGTTATTTTTTTACTATTTCTGTTAGGGCCTTTAACTGGTAATATTATTAATGTCCTATTTGGAGTTCTTTCTACTGATTTTAATGTTACTCCCACTCATATTTTAACGGCTATTCCTGCTTTTATGTTCCCGTTTGCTATAACGCAACTTTTTTCTGGAGCAGTTTCAGATATTAAGGGTAGAATACCAGTATTGATTTTAGGTTTGACGTTATTTCTGATGGCGATGTTAATAGCAGCGTTCTCATTTAATCTTGAGATGTATATAATTGCTAATATAATTGGAGGAGTGGGATTTGGCTTTATTAATCCAGTCCTTATAGCTTTAATGACAGATATTACACCTGGTCCGAACATTGCTAAGAAAATGGGATATTTAGGTGCGAGTGCAAATTTAGGGGTGGGATTAGGTCCATTAATTGCTTCTCAAATGATTTTAATTGGGTGGCAGTCGATCTATGTTTTATTCATAATTTTAACTTCCGTTTGCTTAGTTTATTTCATATTTATTAAAAGACGTCAAAAAAGTTTTATAAAGGAAGGAAGTTTTCGCACATTTTTATCTCAGTTATCAATAGAATGGCGTCGCTTTCAAGTGATTTTAATGATTTTATCTGCTTTCTTAATTTCGCATACATATATCGCAATAAACATTTGGACTTCAAAAAGTCTAACACAAACTCATGTAGTAAATGAAACTTTAATTGGGATAATACTTGGTTTAGCTGGAATCGGAGCTGCTTTAATGGGAATGTTAACAGGGATTATTATTAAAAAGAAGGGTATGCTAATTCCAATATTAGTAGGTTCATTAATTCTACTTAGTTCATTAGTGATTTTTTTGATTATTGGAGAACTGACAAGCCAAAACCAATTCTCATTTTTATCTATTGGTTGGATTCTGATAGGAATATCAGGAGGAATTCTTTTTACTTCAATAACTTATTATAGTCAAGTACTATCACCAGAAAGACGTGGAGTTCTAGCAGGTTCATTAACAGCAAGTTATTTTATAGGTATAGCCTTAGTTCCAACAACTTTAGCACCATTCTCAGATACTTATGGGATAATTGGAATTTATAATGCTATTATGATCATATCAATTATTTTTACAATAATTACAATGTTATTATACTTTTTTACAAAAAGTATTATCAGAGATAAAAATGAGAATATATAAAAGTAAAAAATGTAATTTATTCTTAAGATTTAATCATTATGAGCATCATCTTAAATTTTTCCAATGCTTTTAGCGCATGAGGCTCATTAGCAGGCATTATAATCATTTGACCATTGCGTATTATAAAAGGTTCACCTGAGATTTTTATTTCAGCTTTTCCATCGAACACATAAACAAGGGCATCAAATGGTGCAGAATGTTCACTTAATCCTTCATCTTTATCAAAAGAGAACAAAGTAACAGTCCCAACGTCCTTATTTATTATAGCTCTACTAACAACAGAACCTTCTTGATACTCTAGCATAGAATCGAGGTTTAAAACTGACTTTTTGATGTTATTATCACTCATAGTTTTATCAATTTAGAAAATGTTATATAAAATTGATAAAGAAGAGTATAATTTAAACATAAATCCGAACATGTTTAATCTTGTGATTAACAAGTTTACCCAAGGATAAGATAAAAAATATGAAATTTGACTAATAATAAGAGAATATTTTACATTTCTACAGGTACACGCCACTCCACGCCGCATTCCCCACAATGATATTTTTTTCCATACATACGGGGATAGTCACAAATTATATGTGTTCTATCAATTGTTTCTCGAATTAGCATTTTATTACTATTCCCACACTTAGGGCATTCTCTTCTTGATGTCCCTTGTATTATTCCTCCTTTAGCCATATCTAATGGTTCTACTTCTGGGGTAAAAATATTTTCTGAAACAATCTTTTCTCCAACGGGCTCAAGAGGTTTAATTTCTACTTCTTTAGTGGGTTCTTGAATTAATATTAAAGGCTCTTCCGTTTCTGGTTCAATCATAGGCATTGGTTCTTCTTTAATTGGTTCTTCCAGGGTTTCTACTACTTTGTATTTACCTTCTAATTCAGCTATTCTCTTTTTAAGAGCCTCATTTTCATTCATTAACTCTTCAATGATGCTCTCGTATTCTTGGGGAGTAAAATCTTTTTGATCTGCCATTTATTTGCTCAATTTTATAATTTAAATTTTTTCTAAAAAAACAAAATATTATGAACATAATAGAGTTTGTATTAAAAAACTTAAGGAAACCGAAAATTTGGGTGGGTAAAAAAGATTTTTAAATTTATGAATTATTTATTCTTATATTGTTAGAATATAAAGAGAGAGTGTAATGCAACTATTTAACATTAGTGATAAGGGAGAATTGATTGAGATAGACAAATTAATCTTTGATGATAACTATTGCTATCTCGTCGACGATGAAGAGAAAAATACAATTTATATTTGGGTAGGTTTAGAGGTGCCTCAAACAAAAAAAGATATTATAGCCGATATTGCAAGGGGGATTGACAAAGAACGTGGTGGATCGACAAAAATACTAATTATGAAGCAGAAGAGGGAGTATGGATCATTTCTAGCAATGATGCATGATCTTGAAAGAGGATTAATTCCTGGAAAATCAATTGACAGGCGTCCAGAATTTGTATTGAAAGCACCTCCTCAACCAAAAGAACCTGTTGAGCGTGAAATATTGTCGGAAGAGAGAGAAAAAGAGGTTGAAACGAGAATCCTAAAATGGTTCCAACAAATTATGGATCATAGAGGTTTTGAACCACCCAAAAAAGCCCAAAAACCAGTGGAAACTGTAGACTTTGTAAAGTTTGAACAAGTACCTATCATTGTTGAAGAAAAAAAAGAAGACATATATATTAAAGAAATTAAAGAAGAACCTAAAGAGGAACAAGAAACAGATCTTAAAACACAAATCAGGGAAGCTGCGTATTATCTTTCGCTAGATGAATATACATACGATGAACTCTGTTGGATGCTGGCAGAGAAGATACAGAAGATTAATCTAGAAATGCCTTCAATCGAAGATATTAGAAAAAAGGCGGAGGAGGTCTTCAATTCGAGCTGTACATATGACGAATTGTGCTGGTTAAATGCAGAAATGGATATATTAACTAAACAAAGCTTTTTGGAAAAACCAGAGAGAAAAAGGTTTAATTATTAATTAAGTTAATTAGATTATTTTAAAATTTTTTAATTATTAACCACAACAACTATTATTTTGTGGATTTTTGGCTACTGCACGAGCATTCCATAAACATCCACACCCTTTTTGTTCTTGTAGAATTATTGCCATCGTTGGACAGTTTCTTTTACAGGCAGAACATTCTGTACAACGTTCAGGTTCAAGCATTTCATATTTTCCATTTTCTGTAGGTGTTGGTATTCCAAATGGGCATACTTCACCGCATATACCACATCCTGTACATAATTCAGGATTAATCGCGATTTTTGGAATAAAATCTGAAAGTTTAATTGTTGTTGTTTTTAATGTTATTATTACCACCTTTTCTTCTTTAATTATATTATTTTTTTTATCTTATTTATTTCATTTTACTCTAAAATATTAAAAAAAATATAAAACCAAAAGCCTTAGTTACAAGGCCCACTATCAATAAAATCATATTAATTTTACTGAAGATTGGATATTCATCTTGGATTTCTCTTGGACTAGTAGCCATACTGTATCCACTAAACGACATTGTTGAAAAAAAAGCCAACCAAAAGTAAAAAGGTAAATTTAGAAGAATTGTTGCCAATGAGTAATGAAAAAGCCAAGAAATTCCAACGAATATTAAAATATTAATAATTCCAAATACAACTCCTTTTGTGATAAATTTTCGTGTAAAGTTCGCTATTGGGAATAATAATGCTATAAGTGCGTTTGCTATAATAATCCAGAGCCATAACTCTCCTACAATCAATAATTCTGTTAACCATATTGTATTAATGAAACTTAATCCAAGAAATAGTAAAATCAAGGCTACACTTGGCCATATGAAGATTTTGCGAAATAAGAACGTTGTATGTGTAATTTCAGCTCGAAAACGATGCGAAATTGTAAATTTTGCTAATTTCATTTCATCTGTTTTTCGAGCAGGACGTTCCTCTAAGAATTTAGGAATATGTTTAGCCCAAACGGGTCCATATAAAATATGAAATGGAAAATTTGGGGCCTCAGCTTTTATTAATGGTACAGCTATTCCTCCTGCAGACAGTTGTGGTACAATTAATGTCTTTTTATTAGTAATATTTACTATACCTGAAGCTTCAACAGCTTCTATCACTTGCTTATTTCCAAAATTATTTCCTCGTGCAGCACACCAAACGTTTATTCCTCTAGAATCAACGCATAAGACCCAAGCATCTAATCCTTTGAGAGCACGCATCACCCTAATGTATGTATAAACATAATTAGCAGTAACAATAATGGGAGAATTTTCATTAGGATTGCCAGATTGATAAATTCCTGGTTCAATCGGTACATGGTCTGTTTGTCCAGTAAAAATGCATCGGTAAATACTCATTTGGGCACTAATACCTTTATATTTTCTTAATTCAGGTCTATAATACCCAGGTTTATCTAAAGCATTAAATTTTTCTAATTCTATTACCTGAATCGATCCATGTCGCCATTTCTTTACTAAAGAAATTTTAAATCCAATAGGTTCCAAATAATTAAAAAACCACTTTACCAAAAATGTACTTTCTATTTTTAGTCTTCTCAATTTCTTTTTATATCGCCATCTTTTTATTTTAAACAACAGATCCCAAAAGCCTGATGGCACAAATTCAGCTGCAATAATCATTCGACCATTTGGTTTCAAAGCTTTCCATGCATTTCTTAGAAAAATTTGTTGTTCAAAAGGTCTAAGTTCTGAAAGTAAAAAAGTACTAACTATGAGATCTTTAGAGCCCTCATCAACAGATAGATCATCTATATTGCCTATTTGATATAACAGTTTAAGGTTTGATTTAGAAGGATAATTTTTCATTGCAGTTGTTATCATTCTCTGGTTTTTATCTATTGCTAGAACATCATTACCTTTAAGCGCCATCCTTGCTGCAAGATTTCCCGTACCGCAACCTACTTCGAGGATTTTTTCATCTGAATTTATTCTTTCTAATATCCAATCTTTTACTTCTATATTGACTCCTTTAGTGAGGGTTGTGAATTTTTCATCATATGACTCTGGTTCTAATTCCAATTTTCGCATATAAACAACAGCGATTTTACTTCCACCTTTTTTTATTTTATATTAACATAATTAATTTTTAAAAAAAATAAAAATTTTGATTCTCAAATTTCTAATTTATTTTCAGAATTTTTTTTAGTAACATCAATCTTCACACGATTGAGATTTTTCTTTTTCCTCCTTAAATTCATCACATCTTTGATTACATTTTTTAAAATGTTAATTAAGTGATGATTAAATCTTCAATTTCTATTGTTTTCTGAAGTGCTTTTGCTGTTTTTAGAACATTGAATCCAAGTATTTCCGCTTGTTTTAACTGGTTTTTTTGATTTAATATATCACCTGGTTTGCTAGCTACAGCTTTTACTCCAAATAATTTACCAGGAACACATATAATTCCGCATGAGAGCATCCATGTATAAATAGCATTAAGAGATATTGTTTGTCCACCCGCAGTCCCACCACCAACCACAATAGCTCCGCCAACTTTTCCTTCCAAAGGTTTTTCAGAATCTACTGCATAATGTCTATGAAATAGGGCAAGCAATTGAGCACTAACATTTAAAAAATAAACTGGACTTGAGATTATAATCGCATTACACCATCGAAATGCATTATAAATATCTTCCATATCATCGTTAATAATACAGATACCAGTTTCATTACAAGAGCCACAAGCATTACAAGGTTTAATTTCTAATTCACTTAAGAGGAATATTTTAACATTCCATCCATTATTTTCGAAAGGTTTTAGAGCATACCTTAAAAGAAGTTCACTATTACCTTTCTTCCGGGGAGTACCTGATATACCAATGACATTCATATGATATCACAATTAATGATTTTTTTGCTAAAACATCGTTTTATGAAACTCTCATATCTCATATTTCGACAATTGTATATTTTTAACTACAACAACCTGAATTTGATTGAGTTTCTTCCTTATTTTCTTTATCTTCTTCAGAACAACAACTTTGATTTTTATTTGCCATTTATATCATCTCTTTATCTTTTAATTCGAAAGTGTTACTATTTAGTTAGGAAGCTAACTATTTAAATGTTTTGTTCCTAATAATTAATATCCTAACAATTAATAATTTGCTATTTTTAAATAGTTTTAAAGCATTTCTCAAGAGAATCTCACAATTCAAATTTTCCTAGGAGTTTCTGATATAACCATAACATTCATCTTTTCCCATTTCCAATTATATTGTTCAAAGCTTTCCTTTTAGGTAAAATATCTATCCATCCTGTTTTACTTTAAAAGATTAATGAAAGAGTTAAAATTCGAATCTTATCTATTTGAATATTTATCCTTCACTTTAATCCTAAAGCATGGGGACACACTTTTCGGCAAATATTACACTTTTTCAGAACATACCCTTTTATATGTTTGTAAATTGAATAGGTGCGGCAAAGTTGTTGATTTACAGTTTTTCCATCTAGAGCTTTTTTAGGACAAGCATCCAAACAAATACTGCAATCTGGTATACATCCCTCATAATTTGCCATTGAGTCAGCTTCTAAGTCTATATTCACTAAAATAGCTCCAAGTTGAATCATATTGCCAAATTGATTATTGATTAAAAGAGTGTTTTTCCCCAATATTCCAAGTCCAGCAAGTTGACCAGCATGTCTTAATGATAATATTGCCCTTCCATATAGTCTATCTGGTTCCCAATGTTCATAGGGATCATCAGTGGGAATTGGAATGGCACCAATACCCAACTCTTCCAATTTTCTGGTAAATCCTAATGTTAAATTATCAACTTCCTGGATAATTAAACTCCCCATATGAGAATATGGAACCATACTTAAGGCATTAAGTGACTCTTTTGGAACTGTTTTTGCGAATACAATAACAGATTTACAATCCTTGTAAACATCTGTGGGATGAAACCCTGATGGAGCTTCATTAAACCGACTCACCGGAGCGATTCCGCATAAATCAAACCCTACATCTTCAGCAATTTTTTTAATTAATTGAGCATTTGTCATCAGAGTTTTTCTCTTGTATAATTTTTTGCTGTTTTCCATCTTATCGGTAATATTACAGTCAAAGTTGACTTTTTATTTATTATAAGTTTGATAATATAGTAATAATCAGGACGTTAACCATATAAGTGTTTTGCTCCTTATAATTAAAAGCATAACAATCATTTATAGCTTTTAGATAATCAAAGAATTTAACAATTTTCTCAATAAATCTCCAAGAATTTTAATCTCTTCTGTTTTAATTTCAGGACAGCAACCATTTACAATAGATTCTAAAGGAGGAGCAACATTCCTAAATTTTTTTCCTTTATTTGTAAGTTTTACTAAAATGCTTCTTCTATCATCAGGATTTGCTTCACGATAAACTAAATTCTTTTTTTCCATAGTATCAACTACCCCTGTAATAGTAGATCTAGAACAATTACAAGTCTCTGCCAAATCCTTAAATTGCTGCCCGTTTGTATCCCATAATTCTCTCAGAATAAAGTGTTGAGTTGGAGTAAGTTCTAAAGTTTGAATATTTTCACGCTGGAGTTTTTCATATTTTTTATTTAGAATATTTATAAGTTCAAATACATCTACTAAATCTTTAGGTTGGCAACATTTATCTGTAGATTCTGAAGAGTTTTCTTTATTCATGATAATCAAATCTTAGTTAGGTACATAATAATTTATACCCTTATAATTTGATTAATGTTTCTCTCTTATATTCTTTGTGGTTCTGAACAAGTTTATGACACTTTTAAATAATTTACACTAGTTAATTTTAAATACTACTCTTTATATCTTATACAAAAAAATTTTAATAAAAAAAGTTGGTAATCTAAATGGAAAATAGTGATGAAGTAAGTGAAAAGGAGTTTTGGAAAAAAATCTGGAGTCAGTTTCGTGTACCAGCTGTTTTAGTAATTATAGCGGGTATTTGTTTGATTATTGGAGCTATTCTTGTTTTATTTTGGTTCATAAGAGTAACACCTCTGGGTAATTACGGAACTGCCACAATTGGTCAATGGAGAATGCATTGGGTCGTTGGATTTATTATAATGTTAATTCTGTTCGAACTTCTATTTGTAGGAGTGCCAGCTGGATTATTTTTTGGTCTCGGTGGATATATATGGTGGCATAGTTTAACGCCTGAAAAGAAGCAGTTTTTCAAAGATAGAGAAAAGAAAGAGAGTCATAGAAAGAGAGATTATGGTGGTGGAGGGGGATTTGGATTCTTTATGTTCATATTTTATTGTATTTATCTTGCCTTTGATGGCCATTATAACGTCCCCTTTGGTAATGAACCTTATACTTATTGGATATATGCTTGGTTCCTAACAGTCATGTGGCTTTTAATATATATCGGAGTTCCAGCAGCAATTATTCTTTTAATAGTATACTTTGCTTATTGGAGAAAAAAAAGAACACCTGAATAATTAAAAAAATCTAATTTTTTTTTATTTCTTTATTTTCAATTCTTTTTGGTCTTTTAATTGAAAAATATTTCTTTCTATTAAGTTTAAGATGTTTTCAATATCTTTTGGACTACAAGCTTTTTCAGGCAATAGAGAACTTAGGTAAAAGTAATCAATTTTATTTTTCTTCATAAAAGACATAGCTTTACTAATAAACATCCTTTCAGCGGCATTAAATTTAGTCCCATTTGCTATATTAATTTTTGTCAATTTCAGTGGATAAGTTAATGAAATGTTTAGGTATTGTCTTAGTAATTTCTCAATAGAATAGAATGGTTTGATATTTCCATTAAAATTTTCAATTAGATCACCATAATTATTATATATCTCATAAGCGAGTTTATCTAATGAATATAAGAAATTAGGGGATGGGCTTTCCTTCATTATTAGAATTAGTCTTAAATTGACATACTCCGTCATAAAAATAATTGAATCCTTATATTCCAATTTTATAGTTTGAGACTGATCTTCAATTTTAATTAATTCAATACCAAATGAATGGATTGCTTGTAAAAATCCTGAAATCATTGCCGCCTCAATCTTCCTTCCTGAAAAATTCTGTTGATATATGTTTAACCCAGATTTTTTATCGGATACTATTATATATTCCAAACTTAATACATCCATACATTTATTAAATAATTTTTGAGCTTCTTCAGCACGTTTTAGCCTATTTTTTTTTATTGTCATATAAGAAAATATAACTAACACTGAGATACAGACAGTAATTAAAACACTTAAAATAATCCAAATAGGGTCTATTGTAAAAGGTATTGGAGGGATAACAAGTTGAAATTCAATCGATTGAACTCCCGCATCAGTATTATTATTCCAATATATTTTTATAATATAGGTACCCTCCCGTGAATTTGAGGGGATTAAATATGTAAATATAGTTTCCTCTGATTGAACCTCTTTCACTATGGGTTCTTCAAGACCATAACCTAATGGATTAATTAGATCAAAGGTGAGATTACCTACTCTCTTAGGCAAAATAACAGAAAATTGTAACTCTTGACCAGGGTTCCATTCTAATTCACCAAGATTGATGCTAAAATCTTCATTAGGTGAATGTGCTGTAATCATCCAATTATCATCATCATTTATTGTATTATTAGGAAGACTGATAACAGTTGCATCAATGTAAACTTCTGAAGTCCTATTTTCCCACTTAGTTCCTATTTTTTGAAATACATTTATGTTAAACCAACTTTTTGGATAAAATAATTGAGTGAATTGATAATTAAAAAATCTTCCAACTATAGGGGTTAATGTCCAGAAATTTATTGAATCCTCATTGATAGTTCCTGAACCATCAAACGCATTATAAGTATCTAAATTAATATTATAACTTGCATTGAACATTAGGTTTAATGAGCTATTATTTCTAAATGGTATTTGTATACTATGATCGCTTGGTATAATATCAATACTTTCGTTTAAGAAACCAGTTCCAGTCATAATCCCATCCAAAATTGGATAATAAATTCCATCAATTTCAGCAGTCATATTAATTTCTTCTGGATAAAATTGACCTATTATTTTTTGATCTAACTTGTATAGAAATGGTTCTCCAACAGACCCATTACTCCACTCTCCTTCCCATATCGATGTATGTAAATTTGGATTTTGTGGAGTGTTGTCGAAATACCAATAACATCGGCCATTATCTTGCGGTAGCATATCAGTTCCATTCAATACTAAAAAATAACTTCCAGGATTGAGAAAGATTGGGAATGTAAAGTTTTGTATATACCATTCTGCTTCATTTGAGAGAATTAATTGCTCGGATCCATATATAGTTTCATTTGGTCGATTTGAAATGGAATCATATCCATTAATTTGGATAGAAACATTAATTGTTGTAAAAGGACTGCTCTCAAACCCATAAATATGTGTAGCATAAATTTCTGTAGGTTTGATAATATTAAACTCTACTGCAAATCCTTTTCTACCTTTATATAAATCTTTAGGGATTGCTCCAATAGTTTCAGTTTCTATATCTTTAATTTCGCGTTTAGATTGAATACCAGTAAAATTTAATTCTAACTTTGTTATATTCCAATTTTCAGATGGTAGGGGAAATAATATCGAGTTAACATTTGACATTTCACCTTTAGCTTCTCCTAATTCTAACATTTTGAATTCAGAAGAAAATGTGAAAGGATCACCATTACTCTGTGCATGAGAAAAAGACTCCATTTGGAAAAGATTTAATAATAAAATTGATGAAATAACAATAAATATAACAAGAATTCTTCTATAACTCCAACGTATCATAGTCCTTTTATTTACTCTATAATTGACATCGATGATAGTATTATCTCTTGAATAATATATTCTTAACACATTTAAGGTCTTAATAGAGGATCCAATTATAAATTAATTTCTTATAAAATATTGTGTCTGTAATTTTTAATCTATATCTTATCAAATATATTCTTTATATACCTATTCAAATAGAAACAAACCATTTATTTAATTTTTTCTCAAAAATGACAAAATTTTTTAAAGATAATCGAGTAAAATTCCCTAAATTTCGTGTTCTATCTTTAAAAAAAAAATTAAAATAATTTTATTTTTTTATTATACCTTATTCTACAAACCTAATTCTTTTATCTTCCTACTGTTTTCACGTACTTTCTCTGGCGTTAAATCATATTTTAACCAAAATACAATAATTCCAATCATAAGTAATATAAACGGAATCAAAGATTGATGAATGTGTATTCCCCAAATAGCTAATGGTGTTTGTGTTGTACTTTCTTCAACAAATCCCGTAAGTTCATGAACAATCGCAAATGTAAGTGCTTGAACTATAATTCCAATTCGTCCAAAAAATTGTTGAAATCCTGTATAAACTCCTTCTTCACGCTTTTTTGTTATTACAACTGAATTATCTATAATATCAGAAGATACTGGAAAAATCATTAACCAGAATCCACCCATACCCAATCCCCATAAAAACATATCAAAAACAATAGACCAATAATCTCTAAGAAAAGTAATTGGAAGAGTAAAAGCAGCTAAAACTAAAGCAGAAATGATCATTACTTTCTTATTATCTTGTACTTTTCGTGAATAGCGTGTCCAAAATGGAGTAGATATTAATACTCCAATAAGGAAGGCGGCAAATACTAAAGTTGCGGCTTTTTCTTCCATCCCTAAAGAATATTTTACTGTGTAATGAACAGAAGCTTGCATAATCTCTACTAAAGATTGATATAATGTATAAATTACCATGAATATTATAAACGGACTCTGTTTTAGTGCTACTTTTAAGCTCTTAAAAAAGGAAGGTTGTTCACGCTCTTTTTCTTGAGAAGATAAATAAAGATCAATTGTAACTTGATCCTCACGTGATCCAGGAATAGCAACTGCAAAAGCTACAAATGTAATTATAGCAATTACTAAACCTTGAACTGCAAAGGAAGGAAGATCTCCATAAGTAAAAATTAAAGGAGGTAAAATAGCACCAATAGCGACTCCTACAACCCCTATCATGATATAGATGCCACTAGCAGTTCGACGTTCTTGAACTGACCTAAATTTATCAGGAAATAATGATTGGAAATTTACCATTAATAATGAATGGAATGTATCAAAAAGACATGTAGTAAATAAAAGCCAAAAAAATAAAATCCACGCACCAGATTCAGCATCATAAGTTGGAGGCATAAATATTAGCATATATGTAAATCCCCACGGTAAACCACCAATTAAGATCCAAGGAAACCTTCGCCCCCATTTTTTTGTAAATCTAAATGGTCTATTTGTAAGATACCCAATAATAGGATCATTAAACATATTATAAATTGCAAAAAGTGTATAAGATAACCCTATTAACCAGACATTTAATCCAAGTTCAGATTCATAAAAAAAGAAACCAAAAGAAGTAAATGCAATTCTAAGCAACTCTCTGGAAAAAGAGTTGAAACCATAAGAGACCATACTTAATTTACTATGTTCAATCTGAATTTCGTCTGTTTCCATTATAAAAACCAATTTTTATTGATAATAGATAAATTTAATCTAAATAGTTAAGTATTGTTCGATTACATATATAAAGATATTAAGATAAATTTGAGAAATTTATCTATGTACCAGCAATTCTTTTTGGATATTTCGTCTGCGCTTTCAAATTTTCCTGTAGTAATTTATTTACTAACTCGAAACGTTTTTCTTTTATACTATTGTTATACCATAGATTATTTAGTTCATATGGATCTTTTTTACGGTCAAACAAATCTCCGAAATCCTCAAATCCTTCATAAATAGTTAATTTAAAATCTTTTGTTATGAGACTTCTTAACCTTGCATTTATAATTCCAATTTCCTCATCATTTTCAATAAAACAGCAATCTCTAGGTTGAATCTCGTTATTTTCGGGGTTTTTCAGAACCGGAGTCATATCAAATCCTTGTATATCAGGGGGATGGTAGATTTCTTTTATTCCTAAGAGATTTAAAATAGTCTTAGGATAATCAATAGAACTCATTAAAGCATCAGTCTTTCCTGGTTTAATAATCCCTGGAACTTTCCAAATCATAGGTATATGAAATACTCCCATATAGGTTGATGGACCTTTGAAAAGCATACCATGGTCACCCATTAAGTCACCATGATCACTTGTATACACTACTATAGTGTTTTCTGCATACCCAAACTTTTCAAGTGATGCTAAAATTTTACCAACGCAATCATCTATTAATGAAAGAGTTCCATATGTATAAGCAATGAATTTTTTTGCTTCTTCTTCTGTTGTTTCTCTTAGCATAGCTCCTGGCATAACATTGATATATGGTGCTAAATAGGGGTGGTTTCTTAATTTTTCAAGATTATTAAAACTTTTAGGTAATTCAATATCTTTAGGACTATACATATCTTTATACTTTCCTGGCGGCCAAACAGGTTGATGGGGGTCAGGGAAGGAACAATGAACATAAAAGGGCTTTTTATCATAATCCCCCATTGAATGTCTTTTCAAAAAGGCGATAGTGCGTTCCGTTACATATGCACTGGAGTATAATTCTACTGGCAAATCATGTTCAAGGAATATTGAAAAAAAGTTATCATCAATATTTTTCCATCTTTCTCGCATAATTTCCGCTTGCTTGGGTGATCTTTCTTCAATCCAATCCAAATAATGACCACATAAACAAGCCCCATGTCCTAATACTGTTTCAACTTCTTGATATCCATAATAAGGAATAGGAAAATTTTCTCGTACTGGATAATCTCCATTTTGAGGAAATACCCAATCTTGAAAATTTTCTGTAGATCTATAATGGAGTTTGTATGGTGCGACATTAAATTGATGATGTAATTTTCCAAATGCAGCTGTATGCCAACCTTTTTTTACGAGTGTTTGGGTAATTGTCGGGATTTCAGTAGATAGAATCATTCCATTACTTCTAACACCATGTACATTTGGATATAATCCTGTCAACATTGTTGCTCTATTAGGCATACACATAGGATTGGTACAAAAAGCATTAGTAAAGTGTACACCTTCACTTGATAATCGATCTATATTTGGTGTCTTTAAAATCGGATTTCCTGAGCAACCCATGTGATCATAGCGTTGTTGATCAGTAATTATAAATAAGACATTCATTTTTTCTTTCATTTTATGTCCCTGCTATACGTTTCGGATATGGAGTTTGAGCTTTAAGATTTTCTTGTAATAGACTATTCACTAGTTCAAATCTTTGTTTTCTAAAACTTTTATCATGCCATAAATTATTCAATTCATGAGGATCATTTTTTCTGTCATAAATATCTCCGAAATTACTTAAACCAGAATAAATTGTTAGTTTATAATCTTCGGTAATAAGGTGTCTTAATCGAGCTGTAAGAGGACCAATTTCCTCATCATTTTCTATTAAGATATTATTTCTAATCTTCATTTTTGGATCTGATAAAATAGGTGATATATCATAACCTTGCATATCTGGAGGGTGGTATCTCTCCTTTATATCCAGAAGACTTAAAAGGGTTTTAGGATAATCTATTGAGCTTACGAGGGAATTAGACACCTCTCCTGATTTTGTTAATCCTGGTACTTTCCAAATTAAGGGAAGTTGTAAAACACCATTAAAAGGGCATGGTCCTTTGTATAAAAGGGAATGTTCGCCCATCAAATCTCCATGGTCGCTCATAAAAACCACGATAGTATTATCTAGAATTCCTAGTTTCTCCATTGAAGCCAAAATCAATCCAATATTATAATCTACATATGTTATTGCAGCATAAGTTAATCTAATTATTTCAAGAACTTCCTCCTCTGTAGATTCACGTATAAATTGTCTTCTAAAAGGAGGATTTCTTAAATGATAACCCATAAATTCATGGTTATACAAGTTTTTAACATTATGAAAGTTGGCAGGAAGCTTAATATCTTTTTTTTTATACATATCTTGGTAGTGTTTTGGTGGATATAATGGATAATGAGGATCAGGAAAGGAGCAATGCAGATAAAAGGGTTTATTTCCATAATCTCCTTTTGAATATCTTTCTAGAAATGCCAGCGTTCTTTCTGTAACCCAAGTAGTATTGTATAACTCTTCAGGAATTGGATCACAGAAAAGATTAAAAAGATTATTATAATTTTGAACTCTGATTTTCATATCTTGAGCTATTTGGGGAGCCTTTTCTTCCAACCATTCTGTATAATGTCCAGCACATACAGAACCATTTCCAGAGATCACTTCAACCTCCTCATATCCATAATAAGGTAAAGGAAAATTATCTCTAACTGGATAACTATTATCTTTTTCAAAAACCCAATCTGTTAAACATTCTGCAGATCTACTCTTGTGTTTAAATGGAGCTAACCAATATTGGTGGTGTATTTTTCCAATAGCTGCTGTATACCAACCTCTTTTTTTAAGAGTTTGAATAATTGTAGGTATATCCTGCTTTAAATTGATTCCATTACTCCTAACACCATGAACATTTGGATACAGTCCTGTAACTAAAGTAGCTCTATTCGGCATACAGATAGGATTAGTACAAAAATGATTAGTAAATCTGATTCCGTCCGCAGCTAATTTATCGATATTTGGAGTTTTAACTATTGGATTACCAGCACAACTCATATGGTCTGCGCGCATTGCATCAGTTATGATAAATAGAACATTATACTTTTCACTCATATTATTTAGCACTTTTTTTTATGTATAATAATATTCCTTTTTTCCAACTCTTTTTTCATCATATCAAGATTTAAATCTGGGCAGCCCTCAGGGGGAAATACACCATGGGAAGTGATATCTTTATTTAGAATCATTTGAGCTGTAATTGAAGCGGGTACTGAGGTGAGTTTTGCAACTTCTCCAATGACAGCATATGATAAATGAATATTTTTTCGGTTTTTTAACCCCATTAAATCAGTTTTAAAAGAAGAAATTATATCTCTCTCTTCCACTTTCCCGGTTATAAGTGGAAAAATCCTAAGAAAGAATTTGCATACAAGTTTCATAATTGTATCATGCTTTATTGGAATTATTCTATCAAGTATTTTAGTTAATAGAATATCTGATTCTGGCAGGATTCCTCCTTTACAGATTACTTCGTCTGTTTCGATATAGAGGGGAAGAGTTACTGGTTCAGGATGTCCAACAAAATATAATGGAGCATGTCCTAGTGGAGCTGGAAATTCAACAATTTCTCTATCAGTTAGAGCTTTAATATTGGCCCATTCACCATTGATAAATTGCGGGACTTTTCCCATTGCAATATGAGCCCAATGTGCTAACTGACCAAAACCAATAGTTTCACCAGTATCCTCAAACCATAAGACTCTAATAGATTCAACTTTATCTAATTGATTTGCTCCCATCTTTGCCATTATGTTTGTTAGTCCTGCGGAAGCTCCTGAATTTATAAGAAAAGTTAAGCCCTCGCGTTCGATTAATTTATTCATTTTTAGAAATGTTCGAGTAGCATCATGATCGTCACAAATATCCACATAGTTTATTCCCGCTTGAATAGTTGCTCGAGGAATCCAATCTCCGAACATATAATAAGGACCTATATTGTTTACTACTAATTTATAATTTTTAAGGACTTCTACCAAATTCTCAAAATCCATCACATCTATTTTTTGAAATGTGGCTCTTTTTCCTAATTTCTCAGCAATCCTCTTACCTTCAAATTCTCTAATATCGGCTAAGGTAACATTATATCCATTTTTTACTAAATCAAAAGCAATATATCTCCCAACTTCTCCACAAGCACCTAATACAATAATATTCATTTATTCATCTCTCTTTATGTTATTAATTCTTAAAAATTAATTCATTGATTTTTAATAAAATTATACAGAATACAGACCATACTAGATCGTAAGGTATAGCAAATAAGAGAATCCCAAGAAACTCAGGATATTCGAATATATTCATTAAACTAAAAATAATCATAATTATCCGTACAAGAATATTTACTAATGGAATAATTAAGAATTTCTCTGCATCTCTCGCAGAATATACTAATAGAATACCATAGCATAATAAGAAAGAACCCGCCATCTGTGTGAAAATTGGTATGTTTTCAAGACCAATCTGTTTAAAAATAATATCTAAAAATAAAAATAAACTTCCGATGATAATTTCAACAATCCCACCAACGATTAGTACTATTTTAAGTAGATTTTCAGAGTTCATTTTATTACTCCTCATAAATAATCTATATCTATTTGAAATAGAATTTGTATTTTAACTATTTTTAAGAGGTGTCATAAATCCTCCTGCTCTTCGTTCTGTTAATGGAATCATTTTTTCACATTTTCTGATGTTAATATTAGTGTCAAAGAAGAATTGTCCAACTTTCTTAGTTTCAGAATAAAGCTCATCAATTAAATCATTTTCAAGTGAATGGAATAAATAAAATTTAATTAAAGGTTCAGGTTCTTCTTCCGTATCCCAAACTCCAATTGCCTTACCATTCAAAAAAATAGTTGAAGTAATATTTCCTGAACGATCAAATAAGTTGTTATAATTTTGTGCATTAATGTATCTTTCTCGGTCCTTATATCCCATAGGATAAGGATCAAGTCCAGGCAATAAACTTAATGATGGTTTTTCATAAGTAGAATTGTTTTCCAAATTGGCTAATTCTTCTTTATCCATGATATAGGTTTTTTTAACATTAGAAATTTTGACTTTCTCGAGATTTTGCTCTATAGGTTTTAAAACATCTCTAATTTTCGTCTTTTTTAATCCGGTCCACCATGCCATATCTGTTTCTGTCACAGGTCCATATGTTTTTATATATTTCTCTACTAGGAGTCTAATTGCTTTATTTTCTTCATACATACTTAGGTCAAGTTCTGGAAAATAATCTTTGAATAGAGCATATTTATTCCTCCTATCTTTCCAATCTTTGATTGGTTTTCCCCTAATTAACAACCCTCGGTTACCCATAACTTGAATAATGGCAGGTATATTAGATTTTGAATTCAATTCTTTTCTAATTTCAGATGCAGATAATTCTCTCCCTTTCAGTTTTTTTATGATGTTCTGAGATATTTCTTGATATTCTTTTAAAGATACTTTGTGAAATTCCATATATTTTTCAAAAGAATATTCAATTAGATTACATGTAGCAGCATAGATAATTGGAATCCATTTTAATGTCTCTATAAATAGAGTTCTTCTCATTCCTCGAATTCTACCTAGTGATTTTTCCTCATATAATTCTTTTTCCAAATCGGATTTTTTAAATTTATTAGTTCTTACAAAAAGAGATAAATAAGATGTTTTTAGTTCAGTTGAATGAAGTCCGCAAATATCCTCTACAATTTGAACTATATTATCTATTTTTGTGTCTATAGTGAGATGTTGTTTTCCTAAACTGAATTTATTAACTTGGTCAAAATCCAAAATTTGCATCTTTTATAACTAAATGAAGGATAGATTTTAAGAGTGTATTGATTAAATTTAAATTAATATTAAGTGATAAATCATATACGATTAGAAGATTAATATTGCATTAAACAAATATCGATGTTATTAATTCAGATTAAAAAGAATTTGAAAATTTACTCTATATCATTGTTTTTTATATTAATTTTAGTTCATCCTTCTTTCTCATTAAAGATAAACAATTTTAAATTTCTCAATGGAATTAAGAACGATTTAAAATGCTCAGATAATAATGCCAAAAATAGTATAATTCTTTTAATAGGGGATGGAATGGGTTATGAGCATTTAAAGTTAGCAAGA
Source organism: Promethearchaeota archaeon (assembly GCA_048939015.1). Lineage (GTDB taxonomy): Archaea > Asgardarchaeota > Lokiarchaeia > Sigyniarchaeales > SOKP01 > Loki-b32. Next base: position 37,984 of record JBHLPW010000021.1, on the reverse strand, counting down.
TGGGTGGAACTTGGTAAAAGCAATCTGTTTTCAATGGAAAAGTTGCCTTTACATCTCAATGTAACAACATTTAGTGCTGATAATTCAATAACTGATTCAGCAGCAGCAGCGACAGCAATGGCAACAGGTAATAAAACGAATAATGGAATGTTGTCTGTATCACCCTTGTCTGAACCTTTAGAAACTATTCTTGAAATTTCTCAGGAGTTTGGAAAATCCACAGGAATTATTACTACAACTGCAATAACTCATGCAACTCCAGCGGCTTTTATGACTCACGTGAAGTCAAGATCTAATACCACAGAGATATCTCGACAGATCATAGAAAATTCTAGTGTTAATATCCTATTGGGAGGAGGTGCGGATCATTTTGATACCACGCAATTGATGGATTTAGGAGTGAATGGATATACTTTGATAGAAAATCGCTCTAAACTTATGAGTGCAGATGCAAACAATCTATTTGCATTGTTTGCCCCTAATCATCTACCATATGAGATTAATCGTGATCCTGATGTCATTCCATCCTTGTTAGATATGACTGTAAAAGCAATAGAAATTCTTTCTCAAGATCCTAATGGCTTTTTTTTAATGGTGGAAGGTGGAAGAATCGATCATGCTGGCCATGCAAATAATAAGACAAATGTAGCTTTAGAAACAATTGAATTTCATTATGCTGTAGATGCAGCAATCTCATACGCTGAGGAACACGATAATATTATGTTAATAGTTACTGCTGATCATGAGACAGGTGGTTTGACAATTTTAAATGAGACCTTAAATGATACTATTCCTTCCTCAAATAGAACTGTTGAAGAAAATAGAATATTAAGGATTGAAAGGATAAATAACATTTCTGTAAGTTGGTCTACAGGATCTCATACTAGCCAAAATGTCCCCTTTTTTGGATATGGAACAGATTTCTATGGCCTTAATAATCTTACTGTTATTGACAATACTGAGATTTTTGATATAATGAAAGAATTCATATCAGAGGGAACTGATAATGAACCTGATTTTTCTCGTATTATATTAATAGGTGTAGGCATTACAAGTTTCTCAATTGGGGGTATAGTTATTATCGTAACTATAAGAAACAAGAAACAATTTAAAAAAAAAAAGAAATTAACTATTGGTGTAGTTTTTTAATTAAAAAAGCAAAATTTTTCCCTAAATTCTCAAATGTTCTTATACCTTCTTCATCGTCTAATACTTCTCCAGGAGCTCGTCCAATTCCCATGTTCCAATAACTTGATCCAACTACAAACATCTGCTTAATGAGGAAGAAATAATTAATACTCGAAAACACATGATTTGCACCAGCTCGTCTAACAGCTACAACTGCTGCCCCTACTTTGTGCTTTAGATGCCTTCCAGTAGCATATCCTGCACGTTCTATTAAAGCTTTTGTGCTTGTTGATAAATCTGAGAAATATGTTGGAGACCCTATTATGATTCCATCAGAATCCAACATTTTTTTTATATACTCATTCATCTTATCCCCAGGTAATACGCATTTTTGATCATCATTATCAACACATTTCATGCAAGCTGTACAACCTTGTAATTTTTCCATACCGATCCAATTATAATCGCATTCGACTCCTGCAGCTTTTAATTCGTTTATGACAACGTTTAAGCAATGATATGTATTTCCCTCCTTTCTGGGACTTCCATTAAATAAAACCACTTTCATTGTTATAAACCTCAAATATTGCAATTTTCAAATTATTCTTCAATAATTAATACGACGCTTTTAATTTTTATAAAAAATCTTATTTCCAAACTTTTACTGCTTCTTTTAAATGTTCAATAGCTTTAAGTTCATTAGGTTTGATCTTTAAAAGTAAGTCAGCACCATTTTTTCTTTTATCTTCTGGGAACTCACCTTCAAATGCAAATGGAAATATATTAACAAATTCTGCCAGTAAATCTTTAGACTCAGAAAATTCTTCAGAGGCTTTTCTTAAAGGTTCATATTGAGGTTTATCTTTGTATCGTGTTGCTAATCTTTTAAGAAACTCTACTGCTGTGGATCTACCTTCTAATGCACAATTAGCAACATAACTATTACCGTGGTAAATTAAATTCTCTCCCTTTACTCCCGTTTTTAAGATATTTGCCCATTCTACAAAAGCATCTGGTCCTGCAACATAAGTATCTTCATGTGTGTAAGACATTCCTTCTGCCATACGAATCGCACGTTCGATAGCTTCCTTGTCTCTAACTTTTGGAACAACTTCTAATTCCCTATCAAAAGAGAAATAATGCAGACATCCTGGCGCTTTTATTTTTTCATATGGAATTGGTGTTTCTGGTAAACCCTGGATATGTCGAAATGTGCTCACAAGATAGGATTCATCTTTATAACCATATGCAATGCCATATTCAGGAACTGGAATCCCCCAGAGAATTACTGGTCTTTTTTTCTCATCAAATTCTTTTTTGAAGTAATCGAATAGTTTCTTAGCTTGTCCTTTTTTCAGAATATCCTCCCCATTTTCATTTTCATATTCGGTTGGTTCCATATATCCCCAATCAATTTCAATTCCAAGAGCTTGTGTACCCTTTAGGATTTCATCATATGCTTTATGAGCTGTTGGTCCAGATGGACAAGTACTTTCCTTTGCCACATTGACAAAAAAGGACCACCCACTATAACCCCCCACATCAATTATACTGATTTCTTTTCCAAAAGATTTTAAGACACCAGAAACAGCACCCAAATAAGATATCCAGCTGGGTTGGAATTCTGGAATATAATTAGTACTATTTTCACTCATTTCACTTAACCTTCTTTTCTGTAACCCTTGTGAATAATATTGTTGGATTTTTTTTCTCTCAAATAACTCTCGAACTTTTGCATTATCATAAAATTTAGTAATTGCTTTTAGTAATTCTTGTCCATCTTGAGTAATTCGATATAGTCCTCGTTCAAAACGCTCTACTAATTTCACATCAATCAACGAAGTCAAATTATTTGAAAGTGCTGTTTTTTGTAAATCAGTTTGGCTTTTTAATTGACTAAAATTCAAAACTTGTTCATTCAATAGAGATAATATTTGAATTCTTTTTGGATGTGCTACTGCTTTTAGAAATTCTGTCATTCCTTCAATATTAACCAATAGTTACACCTTAAATTGTTATTATAGTAAAAAAGGCCAATAGTATATTTAAGTCTTCCTATGATTTTATAACTTTGTTCATGAAAAGACGGAATAATAATGAATTATTTTTTCGATGATATATTTTTAATCAATTCTTTCCACTTTAAATAATACAGGTCGAAACCAATCTGAACAACCAGTTATAACTGTACCTTTACTTTTCATTCCCGGAATATTTCCTCCTGAAGCAATTGTCATTATATCATACCGTATATCTGCCCAAGCCCAGTGGCAGAATCCATCGGGAAATTTGGCTAAATTTGGATCTATTACAATTTCTTGCCCTTCTTTAAAAATTTCGCATGGTTGCATATCACTATATTCATCATTGATAAATTCATCAATTAAATCTTTATTCAATGACCTTTTCAATACTGTTATCTTACATTTTGGCAAAAAGGAACTCATTTTTGAACCACCCTTACTATGATAATTTTAAAATTTAATATTTTATATTGATATATTAACGAATAATTATGAAGAACTTTAAATTTTAACATGGAGAATCGCCCAGAATTACTGGCACCGATCCAAGAGTGGAATTCCCTTAAAGAAGTAGCTGGTATAGTTGATGCTATATTTTTTGGTATAAAGCAGTATAACATGAGGAAGAAAGCAAAGAATTTTGAAAGAAATGAATTAAGAGAGATAAGTGATTATTGCCATAGTCTGGATCCTCCAATAAAATCATATTTAACTACAAATATTCTAATATATGATAGAGAATTACAAGATTTAGAAGAACTAATTTTAGAAGCAAAAGATGCTGAAATTGATGCCATTATTGCTCATGATCTCGCAACGATTAGAATAGCAAAACGAAACGATATGGATTTCCATATTTCTACCCAAGCTAACATTTCTAATATTGAAGCTGCAAGATTTTATGAAGATCTCGGAGCAGAGAGGATAATACTAGCCAGAGAATTATCATTAAAACAAATTAAACTTATTAAACATTTACTTTCCAGAACGAAAATTGAGTGTTTTATTCATGGTTCAATGTGTACCTCAATATCTGGACGTTGTTATTTTTCTGCAACAATATGTGATTCAGCAGAATATTCAGCAAACAGAGGAAACTGTGTTCAACCATGCAGAAGGCAATGGAGAGTGATAGATGATACGAATAATGAATTTCTTTATGATGGTCAACTATTTTTAAATGCAAAAGATCTTTGTATGATTGAATATATCCCAGAATTAATTGAAGCGAAAATTGATGCATTCAAAATCGAAGGCCGAATGAAAGATGCTGCTTATGTAAAAACAGTAGTAGAATGCTATAAAGAAGCTTTAGATTCCTATTTTAACAAAACATTTACTAAGGAGAAAGTGAAAAATTGGCTTACTAGGTTATCAAGCGTTTATAATCGTGGTTTTCATACGGGTTTTTATTTTCAAAGACCAACATTAGAAGATATTGAATTAACTAAAAGAGGTAACATTTCTTCCTATAAAAAGTATTATTTAGGTAAAATTCTCTCATTTGATGTAAAAAGTAAATCTGCTAACGTATTACTTGAAAGCTTAGAGATTCCACTAAAATTAGGTGATGAAATAATAATTGAAGGAAAATCAACATACATGACTGAAACTATCAGAAAGATGATTTATAAAGGAGAAAAAATTAAACAAATTTCAAGAAAAAGATATTCTGATCCTGTTAGGATAAATTTACGCTTAAATGAAGAAGTTAAACCGAACGATAAAATTTATATCATTTCAAAAACATAATGAAATGATTTTTTTTCACATACTCTAGAATTAGCATTATTAATCTATTGCCATGAATTTCGAAGAAAAAAGAAAGAATCTCGTTGAAAGTCTAAAAAGACGAGAGATATTAACAAGACCTAATGTAATTAAGGCTATGTTAAAGGTACCAAGACATAAATTCATACCAAAAGAAGCTGAGTCAAGTGCTTATATGGATTCTCCTCTCTCCATTGGTTTAGGACAGACAATTAGTGCTCCACATATGAATGCTATGATGTGCGAATACCTTGAATTAAAAGAAGGGGATAAGGTTTTAGAGATTGGGACTGGTTCAGGTTATCATGCTGCTTTATGTGCAGAAATTGTAGCTCCTGAAAATACTAGAAATCCAGGGCATGTGTATACAATTGAACGCCATGAAAAGTTAGTAGAAAACGCTAAGGAGAGTCTAAAAGAAACGGGATATAATAAAAAAGTTACAGTAATCCATGGAGATGGAACTTTAGGATATCCAAAAGAAGCACCCTATGATAAAATATTAGTAACAGCAGCTTCACCAACAAAGATCCCCCTCCCATTAAGAGATCAGTTAAATGATGGTGGCATTCTTTGTATTCCTGCTGGATCAAAAAGTTTTAGTCAAAATCTATATGTTATCCATAAAGTTGGAGATACATTTGATACGAATAAAATAACTGGAGTTCGATTTGTCCCTCTTATAGGAAAATATGGATTTGATTCATAAAGCCTTCTTAGATTTAGAAAAGAAGAATTAGAAGAATTTGACATAAAAATTTTATTTAAAAATTTTATTTCTGAAGCTTTTTACGGAGTTTTTCTTCCATTAGCTTTTTTCGGGCATTTTGGACATAATGATTATTATCAATACAGGTTTTTAACGTCTTTTTGTTATAGGTCCAGCCATTTCGTTTTCCGTTTCCATTAACTCCCATAAATGTCAAATCCAGCGTTCAGTTGTATGTTTTATAGATGTTATTAGGACATTAATATATTTAAAGATAGTTAAAATGAAAAATATCTTTCGTATATCTACAAATGTGTAAGGAAAGAATAACTATATATATCAATAAATCTGCATCTTTAGATGAAATTCTAAATTCTTGCTAAGCTTTAAAACGGGAGTAATATTGATTCCTTGATAAATCTCTTTATACCCTTCATCTGTATATGCATATGCAATTATAGGAAATTTATTGATTTTGATTGAATTATCTTTTGCTAGGATTTCAAACTCAAAGTTAAGATCATATGATTCATCATAAGCTTTAAAATGCGAACCGATATATTCAAATGGCTCCAATAATTTTGAATTGCTATTTTTAGCACGATCCAGTTCATTGCTTTCCCATTTGAATTTATTTGTATCTCCATTAAAGAAAAAAGGTATATCAACACCCACATTTAAATGTCTAATAATTCGATTAAGAGTTTTTTCTTTTCCTGCAATTTCGTTGAAATTAAGTCGAATTTTCGCTTCAATTTCATTGTCTTCTATATATATATCCTTAGTAATTCGCACAGGATTTCTTTCATCAGAATTTGGATCTTTTATACTTCCTATTATTTCCATTTCTATAATTGCCATTGTACCCTCTTTCTCATTACTTGTTACCTTAAATCTTGATTCAACAAAATCTCCAAACTCATAATACTGATCAGCATGAAGTTGTTCAAGACTTACATCATCATGTAAAAATCTAAGACGTAAAAGAGACCTTCTGAATCGATCGACTAATACTTCTTTTGATTCAAGTTTCTTACTATCATGGTATGCTTCAGACCATCTTGTTAAAGTATTTAATAAATTGTATGATTTAGGTTTATAATCTAACTCGAAAATTGATCCAGCATCATTAGGATTAATGTAGACATTCAACATATCTGATTCAATTAGATATTCTAAATTACTATCCTTATTGAAGTCTGTTTGTGTTATATGTATATAAGATTTCATTTCTGGAGAGATTAATATATTTATTTCATCAATTATCCTCTCTGCGTTAATTAAATGAGTGTAAACCGAAAACCGTAAAAATTGTAAATAAACACCGCCAAATAAACCATGCCAATAACAATCATTACATTGAGCTTTGTAAATTTCATCCCATGCATGGTGTATTTTTTTTAAAATTAAAGAAATAAGATCTTCATCATCCACCTTTAAGAGATTTTCCTCAATAGAGATTAGCTTTTTTCTTACATAAAGCATTTTTTTATGCATATTATTAGATTCAGGATACTTTACTAAGAAATATCTCCAAAAACCACCATTTAAGAACTGATAGATATGTTTTTTGGTCTCATTTTCTCTCAAACTCTTCCTAACTTCTTTAAAGCTCTTACGAATGGAGGTCGGAAGCACCCATTCACCCATTTTATCATAGCTTGCAGTAGGTAGATATACCAAGCTTTTTGCTGGGAATTTTTCCATATATTCAGAAAGTGTTATTGATTTAATCCACGTATTATTTCGTATCTGCTCAAAGAATGCGGGGATAAATGGTTTCCCATTGTCCCCATCTTGATGTCCATGACCCTCTACATAGCAGATTTGATGTGTGGTACCCCAGACGCCCATTTTTTCCGCATCAGATATTAATAATGCTAATCGATCCCCTTTCTCATCTGATACTTTCTTTAGATAATCAACAGATAAATATGTAGGCTTCCAAGGAGTTAAATATCTCAACTGTTCATTAATAGGAAATATTCTTAAAGTTTTTCCTTCATCTTCAGTAATATATGAATATAGAGTCCCTTCTTCTGTGATTCCAGTAGAGCGAAAATGGTTATCATCAACAATTACATATTTCAATCCAACATCACTTAAAAAAGAAGGATAATTTGGTTCCCATACTCTTTCCGATAACCAAGCACCTTTAACATCAAGTCCAAATTCTTGTTTAATTAAGTCAGATAGTTTTTTCATTTGTGCTATTTTATCCCGATAGGGAATTATAGCAAAAATAGGTTCATAATATCCCCCTCCAATAATTTCTATTTGATCTCTTTTTGCCATAATTTTAATTTTTTTTATAAATTCAGGTTTATAATTTAGAAACCATTCTAATAAATTACCTGAAAAATGAAGAGTAAATTTAATATCTTCAAATTGGAATATGTGATTAATGAGGGGTTCATATGATTTCTTATAAACATCTTCAAATACCCATTCAAAGTTGTCTACAGGTTGGTGAAAATGAAAGACAATAGGTAAATGTATACTACATTCACGCATAATTATGAATTTACCATAAAATGTGGTTAAATATATGTAAAAATTATTACTTATAAAAGATAACTAATTATATTAATAAAAGCTGAATTTAGTGGTTGTTATGTTTAATTATTTAGATAAGAATGTACTTCAAGGGGTATGTAATTCAAACGAGTATAAAGGTTGGTTACTCTCAAAAAGATGGTTTGGAGATAAATCTGCTTTGTCAAATTTAGAATTTGAGGTGCAAATAAAATATTTTGAGTCAATTGCTGATAGGCTTTTCTTGATAATAATTGAAGTTAAAACACCTTCTTATTCGAAGACTTATTTTACTCCTTTGATTTATTATGAAAAAATAGAAGATATTCTTGAAGAAAATGAAAAAACACGTTCTAATGTTTTAAACCTTACAGAAAACACATTTAGTAAAAAGATAGCTTTAACAATTGAAAATGAGCAAAAAATTATTACTCTAAATTTACTTGAGGCAGAATTTTGTCTATTTTTCTGGAAAAAGTTGTTGTTTGATGTGGGAATTTCTGAATCTTTTCCAAAAATGAAATTAGATTTAACTCTTTATAGCAAACAATTCGAGGATGAATCTAACATGAAGAAAGTTCAGAATTTAATAGAGGCAGGATTATACCCCGATCGATACGAACTTTCATTAAATCAATTGGGGAAAGGAAATACCACCAATCTCTTATTTTTGTTGAATATATCAAACAAGAGATTTTCAGAGCAAAAATCAGTCTCATACGTCCTAAAATCCTATAAAGATTATTCCATTAGCTTAGAACCTTCAATGTTATATGTTTTAGTAAAGAATACATTTCCTCATGCTCCAAAAATTTATGGCACAATAAAGATTCAAGATATAGAAACTGTTGGAATACTGGAAAATGTACCTAATGAAGGAAATCTAGGAGATATTTATTGGATTGAACTTAATAATATGATTAAAACAGTGTTTAATGGTATTGATAACAATTATTCCATTCTTGCTGAAAAATCAAACATTTCAAAAATAATTAAAAATAATTGTATTGAAAGTTTAAATGTATCTACAGAGATAGGAAATTATATCAAAAAACTACATAATTCCCTAATTTTACCATCACAAAATGAATACAATTTAGAATCAGTAAATAGCGAATCTTATCTTAAAGATTACACCGAGAGATTAAACTTAATGATTTCGGATTTGTTACGTCATATGAACGAGCAACCAGAAAGTGCCTTTTTTAATTTACCAAAGATTAGAGCAATCCTTATAGATATACAAGATATAATTGAAAGATTCCGTTCAGAATTCAAAGATTCAATAATAAACATTCAACCTGTTCATCAGAATTTGCATATGGCACAAATATTATACAATAAAATTGATAATCACTATAACTTCTTCTTTATTGATTTTGAAGGAGACCCACAACTTTCTTTAAAAGAAAAAAAAGGTAAGTTTCCTATTGAAAAAGATTTAGGTTCTTTTTTAAGGGCTTTAAGTTATATAAAATTCAACACATTACTTCAATTTATTGAGAAAAACATCATAAAAAAAGAAAAGTATGAAGTTCCAGAAGAAATACTTTATAATCTTTTTTTCAGAAGAGCTGCTCGACCGTTAAATAAAATTTTAGACATTATTCTAAATGTACTAAATATCTGGGAAGTTAAATTAATAGGGAAAATATTGAAAAACCAAGACGTAGATTACATTCTAATTACTTATTTTTATATACAAAAAGCTTTAAATGAATTAAATTATGAAATTCTATACCGCCCAAATAAGACAATCGTGCCAATTTTAGGATTAAAAGAAATTATTGATAAAAGTTGAAATAAATTAATTATTTATTCTATTTCACTTTCAATTAGTTTAGCAAATTCAAATGAATAATGTGATGATGAACGCTCAATAGGTTGCACTTTATTATTATAAACAGTTCTTATTTTACTTTGCGTATCGATTTTTGATGATACCCAATCAACATTGAAATCTGAAGTTTGATTAAATATTTTCCAAGCGAACGCTTCCACAAATTTTTGTGATCCGAACTTTTTTTCTATTAAGATATAATTTTCATCATCTACAAATTTGGGGAAAAAACCCAGGTTATCACATAAGTCTAGTTTATAATCAATATCTTCTAATTTCCCATTAATTCTTGCAATATCATTAATAAAATTACCTAATTTATTTCCTAAAATTATTTGTTCTTCTTCAGATTCTTTTTCAATGAGTTTTCTTAAATAACTTCTTTTTATGATAATAAAATCTCTGTCATTTAATGATTTTATTGAACTTCTCTGTTTAATTATAAATTTAGATAATTCTAAATAATTTCTTATGAAATCGGCTTTAGAAGTTCCCAATCTTTCTTTAACTTTATCAATATGATCATTTAATTCTTCATCAATTCTAACAGTAATAACACTTGTTGATCCTTGTGAGGTACTTCTTCTATCTGAGATAGATTTTTTTGAACTTATTGATTTGGGGTTAGGACTTGGACTAATTTATGACACCTTAAACATTTTTATCCGTAGCTTTTGTATGCATTATGCTTTATATGTAATATTAGTAACTTTAAAATATAAATGATAGTATTTTACATTTTTTTTCAAAAATTAACAAAGATTAAACACATAAATTATATATTTATTATGATCTATTTAATCTAATCTTATTACCTAGGATTTGAGTATATTAAAGATGTTTTAAATTTTAATATATCCATTTTAATTTAAATTAATTTAAGGAGTTAAGCAGAATTTAATGATTAGATAAATAGTAAAAGATTATTTAATAAATCTTAGACATTTTATTAATATTTATCAAAAAATTAAAGGAATTATATTTTAGATCCGATTTCAAGCAATTGAGAAAATATAATAACTAAAATGTTTTAAATTGTTAAATTTTAAATTTCAACTTTTATAATATAAGAATAATTATGTATAAAAAAACAATAAAAAAATATGAAAAAATCTTAAATTATGTTTTAGTGGGAATTTTATGGAAATATTAATAGATTTTAGATGAATTTTTAATATTCGTAAATGTTTTGATTTTAAATAATCTCTATCAAATATAGACTCAAAATATTTAAATGGAACATTAAATGCTCCAAAATGAGAAATATGGGTTAAACTTTAGAGTATAAAGATTATATAAAATTTTAATTTTGTTAAAAGAATAGTTTATTAAATAAATAATCCCAAATACAAAATTAAGAACTACCCATTTTTAATATCAAATGTATTACATTGTAACTATATGTTGCATTGAATTACAATCAAAACACGAGGTAAATATAAATACCGTCCAAAATATTGGTTTAGTGTATATAACCATTAGAAATTTATTAAGGGTTGGATAAAAAGTCATGGAAATTTCACAAACTGGTATTTTGGAAGTTAATATGCAAAATAAATCTGAATCAATATCTATAAAATCAGATGATCAGATTGAAAAAATCGTAAAAGCCTTGTCATCCCGAACAAGGCGTCAAATACTCCATCATATTCAAGAAGAACCGATGGATGTGTCAAACATTGCTGCAAATTTATCTATGACTGAAGCGAATATTTCGGCCCAAATTAAAAAGCTTGAAGATGCAGGATTAATTACTTGCGATTATGCATCTGGGGATCACGGGGTTCGCAAGATTAGCAAGTTAAAATTTAATAAACTTATAATAGAGTTTTAGATATTTTTCGATAAATCTTAGTCTATTCAGTAATTCTTAGAGGTTTTTGTACTTTTTGCGTAAATATCAAATTCTCAACTTCCTTCATAGATCCATTATTCTTCTTAGAGGTTTTATATTTACCATTCTTTCCATTTTTCATCAATTCCTTCATCTCTTCAGAAATAATTGACTGTGTCATCCCCATTGATAGGAGCATTTCTCTCCCATTCTTAATAACTGTTTTAGCAAAACGTGGAACATTTCTTCCCATCCAATTGAATTTACCAAAAGGATTAGTATATCTTTTTATAAGCATTCTCAACCACCCTTTACTAAGATAATATGCAGAATACGCTTCACCGACTAATTGATAAATTTCATTATTGGAAAGTTGTTCTGTACGCATCATAGAATGAAATAAATCGTAATAACGATAATTAGTACTGGTGATCATCTGTTTCTCTTCCATTTCATTGTAGAAATCTGTTCCTGGAAAGGCAGTAATGGGAGTAAATTGAATACAAGTTAAATTAAGAGATCGTGCAAACTGTATATTCTGTCTCACCATAGTTTTAGTTTCGCCTGGAAATCCAATGATGACGCCTCCAAATATTGAAATTCCACGATCTTGAAGAGATGATACGACTTTCTTAACCATTTCAGGAGTTGTATTTTTCTTATTCATAGCATCAAGGCTTTGTTGATGAACTGATTCGATTCCGAGAAAAACCTGTCTCATACCGGCTTTATGCATTAAATCTATTAACCATGGATTCCTATATAGTGTATCGACTCGAGATTGGCACGAGAAATACATCTTATTTGGAATACCTGAACGAATCATGGTTTCAAGAATTTCTTTTGTTCGTTTGATTTTAATTGTAAAGTTATCTTCACAAAAGAAGATAAAATCATTTTTCCAATCAATATCATAAATCTCTTGCATTATTCTTTTAGTTGATTTTGTTCTGTAAGTAACAGGACGATCGTAATTCCTCCACATTTTAATAATACAACAAAATTTACAATTATGTGGACATCCTCGCGAAGTCTCAAGTTGAGCTACTCTAGCTCCTAGATAAACATATTTTTTATCATCTAATAAGTCTCTACGAGGCATTGGAAAATTATCCAAATTAGATTCTAATTTTCTGTCTTGGTTATGAAGCACTTGACCATCTTTGTTTTTATAGGAAATTCCATCAATTTTTCTTAATTGAATATTGTTCATATTTCCATCAATATAATTAACAAGTTCTCGAAATGTGTGTTCTCCTTCACCACGAACAATATAATCTACTGCTGGATGCTTTGCAACAAATTCAGGAGCTAATGTTGGTTGATATCCTCCAATGATAGTGGTACATCCATGTTCTTTTGCCATTTGAGCTACTTCAAATGCATGTGATATCTGTGGAGTCATACTTGTAAGAGCTACAATATCACTCTGATTTAATAATGAATGGAATTTTTTCTCATTATATTTATGAACTTTAAAATCGAATAAAGTTGCTTCATGTTCTGGAACCATTGCTGCAATAGAAATTAAGCTTAAAGGAGGTCCCTTAATAATTGCGTCAAGACCTGAACTTATCCGTGCAGGATTAACATATAAAATTTTCAATTCTCACATTCCCCATATCTCTTAAATTTTTTTAGTTAGGAGCCTAATTTCCACTATTCATATATATAACTGATTAATAATAATAGAGGAAAAGTGGTATGGAGAAACCATCAATGATTTCTCATTAACTAAAATCTTATGTGTTTAAAAATCAATACACACTTATAAACTTTTTGTTGGATCTACATAGTGGAAAATAATATTCACAGATATCATAAAATTCAATTTTTCTCAAAATTATCAAATTTAGATCGATATTTTCATTAAAGTTTTATAATCAATCTAATGGAGAATACGCAATTTTTATGTAATATGTTAGTTAAGATTATCATAATTGTGTTTGTGAACAAGAAATTAAAATATTAATAAAACCTATAGGACGAAATACAATTTTAATGTTTAGAGTTTCATTCAAAGTATGAAATTAGAGTATTTTTTATCAATTCAAAATGACCTAGATGCGTCTTTGATAGCTTATCTAATGCTTCTCTAATCCCTAATTCTTCAATTCTTTCAGTAATCTTATGATATGGTGATTCTTTAATTTCATTTAGTAATAGTTTATTACTATCCATATCCTTTAATAAGAAATCATTTGGACTTATTTGTTGAATGCCTAACATAGCCTGAATTATTGAGATTAACATTGTATCAAATGTTATTCTTAGTATTATTTCATGATCGAAATCTGACTTGATTGGAAGGAGATAAGACTTTAACATAGAAATTGATTCTTTAAAAAGGTTAAAGGAGTCAGTACCAAGTTCTTTAATCCTCTCATTATATGTACGGTCTTCTGATGCTCTTAAACATAATGCGGATACGGTTTGATATTCTGCAACAAAATGTATGAATCTAGCTTTAGCATTAAGTAATGTATTTTTGGATTCCTGTTCGTCTATTAAATTATCTAAATCATTTAATGCTTTTCTAAAATAACTTGCAATCTCAAAGAATTTTTTTGAAGAAGCTTCAAATTCTCTTTTAGATAATAAAATAAAAGCTTGCTTCTCCTCGGTCTCATACAATTCATCAAATTTATGAATCTTCATAATGGATTTAAGTATTAATCGTTTACCTTCATCTTTTTTAATTCTTGACCGTTCAAATACTTCTCCTGCTTTTAGAAGAAGTACTGAAGCTAAATTCCTATATTCTTCAGGATCTGTTTCATATAAATAAGTTGAAGCGCTTTGCCACGATTCTCCTGCAGTCTCCCAATCATGCATTCTAAAGGCAATATTTCCTAATTGAATCAATAATTTAGCTGATACTTCATATATTTTTAATTCTTCAGTTTTTCTAATAATTGACTTCAACCTATAAACAGCTTGAATATTGTCCTTAACTTTTGAGATTATTTGTGTAATCCGGATAAATAGTTCATCTAATTTAATATAGCTTCCAAGATCAAGATAGATAGAAGCAGCTTTTTCATAAAATTTAATAGCATCTACTCCTTTACCCCGATCAACTAAAGTTTCTGCTTGATCTATTAACCTTACAGCCTCCAACTCTTTTTCATCACTATAACGATTATTAATCATTTTATTCTCCTTATTTATGGCGTATTTCGTAAATAATTAATTCAATTTAAGACTCTATACAAATTACATAGACTTAATTAAGATATTAAAACCTTAGTATTAATAGCTTTCTATCAAATATTATAACTCTAAACATCTATATGTTTAAATTTAGAAACGAAATTTATTTAAAATTGTTTAAAGAGTTTTATATTTCTGCTTTTTATTATCTTTCTGAATTCTATTGATTGATATGTAGACGCAAATGATTCTTTTGCATCTTCAATCGCTCCATAAAAAATGAAATTAGAAAACCAAGTTGCTATAAACATTATACTAGCTCTTCTATATCTGGTATGAAATTTAATATTTAAGCGAGGGGAAGAATATTGAAAAAGAAACAAATTTGCTGCTGTACCAACTGGAAATTTCAGTGAGGTACTTACTATTTGCTGGGTTTCTAGAATATGTGCTAAACTTTCTAAATCAATAACTCCACCATCAATCCATAGTTTATCAACACCAATCTTATTTAATCCTTCAATAATATTAACATTATTTGGTTGGGTTTTTTGAGTAAGATATGCATATCTTTGGGTTGAAGTCATATTATTTGATCCAAGGATTAAAATTACAGTAGATTCTAATTTGTAATTTTTAATAATTTCGAGTTCTTTCTTATTTTTTAGATTTGAAATTGCATTATAAATGTATTGGTTAGGTTTAATCCCATGTTCATCAAGATATTCGATACCTGCTACTCTCGATTCAAAATTTCCCCCAAGTATAAATGGTGGTGTAAAATGATCAAGATAAAATTCTAAATAATTAATTATTGATTTAGGGGTTGTAGCAGAAATTTCAACTAAATTTGGAATTTTATACTTTTCAGATAACGTTATATGATTATTGATTCGTTTTAATGCTTTTGAGCTATTAAATATTTCTGGGTTTTTTCTATCTACAATAGTCTGATTCTGATAAAACATAGTCCCGATTAAAACTGGAGGTAAATTAAAATTTCCCTTTCCTATTTTTATATTCTCATAAGAATAATATTCAGAATCACTCATTTCATATCAGTTATCAAATTTGATATTTATAATAGGTTTAAAGAAATATTTAAACTGGATGATTTTTCAAGATTTTTCTACTTTCAAATTTTTCGAATTAAAACATATTTTTAAGTTTCTTAATTAAAAAGTAGTGTTTAATAAAAGGAATTAAATGCTAAAAATTTATTAATTAAATTGAAAGAGTTTAGATTTTTAAATAAAAAATAATTGAGAAAAATGAGTGAAGATAAAATATCTCAAATTAATGTAGCAGCTTACTATCTAGCACAAAAAGGATATACTTATGATAAACTCTGCTGGTTACTTGCCCAAAGACAATTACTTATTCAGAAAGATCCAAGATACAATCAAGAGGATAGAATTAGAGAAAAAGCGGCAGAAATCTTTTTTTCTGGGCCTTCCTATGATGTATTATGCTATTTGATATCCGAAATAGACATTTTTATGAGAAAATAAATATTATCTAATTAGATTTAATAGATATTTTTTAGAATAATATCAAAGTTTTAATATCTAATAAAGATGGAGTTTTACATCGCACTTTTTACAATGACCTTCCTGTAATTTTACAAAACAGTCTTCATGATAAAGAGCATTACATCGAAGATTTCCACATTGTACTGCCGTTTGTCCTTTTTCAAAAATCAAATGACAAACTGGACAAGCATTAAATAGAGCTTCATCCCCAAGCACTCTTACATCTTGAATATATTTGGCAGGCATAATCTCAGGTTTTTTTACCTTCTCTTCCTTAATGCCTTTCGTTAGAACCCGCAATTTTTGTATTTGAGTTACTTCTTTAGGTATTTTAATTAGGTAAAAGCAATGGGGGCACCTAGCTGTACCAGACCGTTTTACTTGGTGATCTTTTTGAGAATCTGCCCATGCAGCTAAACAATGTATATGAAAAGGTGTCGTGCAATTAGGACAATATCTACCAGTTACATAAAAAGAACCTTTCGTATAAGGATTTTGATCAGAAAAGCAAATTGAACATTTTTTAAAATCAACCATACCACGTATCTGTTTTACTCGTTGTTCTTGATCTTTTGTTAAATCTTGTACTCTCAATAAATCTGCTGCGATTTTTCTAAGAAAAGCTGGATTTTCGATTAAAGTTTCTTTACCTGATCCATAAGTTTTATAATTGTCATCAGCAATTTCTTTCGCAGATCTAATTAAGGATTCAAGATCATTGCTATAAAAAAATCGACCACTGGTAATATCACTAATTTTTTTAAGTAAATTGTCTTTCTTCGCATTTCCTAAACCAAAAGTGTCAATTCTAATATTTAATCCTTGAGCTAGACGTGCCATCTTTATAGGATCGGCCGTAGATCTCATATAATTCCCATCAGATATTAAAATTATCCTTGGCGTTTTTGCACCGATTTTTCGAAGTTCTGCTATTAAAGTTTTAATTGATAATGCTAAAGCATCACCCATAGCAGAGTATCCTCCACATCTTATGGAATCTAAGGCTCCAAAGAGGTTATTTTCAAAACCTGATGCAGTAAATTCAGAAACCTTTTCTGCTTTACTAGAATATTTTATTATTAAAAACGAGCTTAAATTATCTAAATTAAATCTTTCTTTTATTAATGATTTAGCTGCAGAAATACAACATGTTAATCTATTAGGTTCGAAATCCTTTCTAAACATCGATCGTGATGTATCTATGCAAATAACAAGATTTTCCGGAATTCTATTCTCTGACATAATCCATATATCATTTTTAGGCTTTTATTTTTAAAGTATAATAATTGTTCGTATGGGTATAATCGGCTTTTTATATCTTTATTAATTATTAATTAATTATATACTGCTTCATATTCATAAAGTTTATTTTTGCAAAAAAAAATATTATTTAATAAAAGCTAATTTACTATTAACATTAAGAATATTAGAAAAAACATAATTGAAATTAATTTTGATGCCTTATGTCAGAAAATAGTGGAAAGAGTGTAGTTATTAAAGATTTCTTTAAGAGTAATGTTCTTATTAATGACCTTGATGAGGTTTTAAGATTTAAACCTGAAACATTAATAGGTGTTGATAAAGTTAGTTCTGATCATTTAACTAACGAAGGGATTAAAACAATTGACGATCTAGCTAATCTAAATGTTTCAAGTCTGCCTGAAATAAAAGAAGTATTGCCTAGTATGCTACAAAAATGGGTTAAAATAGCACAGATAATTCAAAAGAACGTACAAGAACAACTTCGTCGGCATAAAAAACTCTTAATGATAGGACTTGATGCTGCAGGGAAAACATCTATTCTTGCTGTCATTCAAGACAAATTCTCAATAATAAAATCCCTACTGCCTACTAGAGGAGTCAAAAGAGAAAAGCTAGACTTTTTTGGATATCCTATTATAAGCTGGGATTTAGGAGGCCAAGTGCAATATCGAGAGAAATTATATTTCAATAGACCGGAACTATTTTTCACAGAAGCAGATATTATGCTTTATGTTGTTGACAGTCAAGATTCAGATAGAATCCCTGAAGCCGCAAACTACTTTAGAGAAGTGTTAAAAGTTTTTGAGGAGCTACATGAAATTCCCCAAGTATTAATTGTGTTAAGTAAAGCTGACCAGGATGCTCGACAAACACTTCAATGGCAGCAGACAGTCAGCAGTATTAAAAACAAATTCAATAGTATAGCTGAAGAGTTTAAAGAATTTTCAATTGATTATATCGATACAACTATTTTCGATAGGAATACTATTATGCAAATGTTCAGTATTGCTTTAAAGAAAGTATCTGAAACCTCTGAAATTATTGAAAATATACTTGAAGAGTTCACTCATCAGGTAGAAGCAAAGGCTTCAAGTTTAGTTTCAATGGATGGTTTAATTTTTGGGAGTTATTCAGGTTCAGATACAGATGAAATGTTGGTAAATAACACCGCTTTATTACTCCAAACGCTCTCTACTTTCTATAACTCAATAGGTTTAATAAGAGAAAGATCCTTAAGGCTTGATTTACCACTAAATGGATTTACAATGCGTGGAGAAAAACTATTTGAATACTCTGAATTGCAGATTCCTGTATATTTATGGATGCTTTCTCAAAATCCTGATATGTTAGAAGGAAAATTAGATTACTTTAAAGATCAATTGCTCCCTTTGATAAATCTTTTCCTATAAATCCTATTATATTGTGGCATTAATACTACAATCAAGTATTTATTTTTTTATACTGATTTAATAGATTCATGTCTATTCCGACTCTAAATCTTGATACACAGCAAGTAAAAATTCATTACATTTATCTAACATCTTGACTGCATTATCTAATTGTTCCACAACATATTCTAAACCTTTTTCTTGTGCTATATTTCGCCATTTTAAAAAATTTTCTTTATGTGTAATATTATGATCTGCCCAATGTTTACATAATTTTGATAATTTTAAGATTTCTTTATCCTGTTTATCCAAAATATCTCACATCTTTAAAACTAAATCAATTTAGTAATGAAAAGAAACTTTACACATTAACTTTTGGGTTTTATATTTGAATAGATTTATATAATTGTGGTTTATTGTTAATTTACTCAAATTAAATTAGAATTGAAATATTATGCGGGAAATTAAAGATTTAGATGCAGAAGCAAAAAAGCGTAAGATATGGTTTGATTACCAAGGACATGAAATCTTACTTGATGATTATACAAATGTGTTTCCTGATCAATTTGCATCTCTTATCGAAAGAATGACTGAACTCACATTTGAATCAGGAAAAAAAGATATTTTATTGATAGTTAATGTAACAGGGGCTTATGCAAATAAAGAGGCAGTAAATGCATTTGCTGAGTCAGGCAAGAAATCAAGACCACTATTAAAAAAAACAGCTGTTGTTGGGATTACAGGCGTAAAAAAGATATTGCTTAATGTTATCAATAAATTTTCTGGAGTGAGCGCAAAAGCAGTTTCCTCAATGGAAGAAGCCAAAAAATGGCTGATTTCTAACTGATTAGTTGAATTTCTTAAGAAATAATTAATAAATAAAAAAATGAAAATAAATAAGAAAATGTAATTTAGGCTCTGCACAATCTTTTTAAGAGTGTAGGGTCAATTATTTCCTTAGGTTCCCAACCTTTTTCTTTTAGATATTCTTGAATTTCATCTTTCATGTTAATAGGAATATCAGCTTCAACGCGAATGAACTTTTCTAAATCGTTTGGAAAATCTACACCTTTATATTTTCGTTCTAAATCAATCCAATGTGAAAGTTTTATCATTCGTCCTTTTGAGTTATCCGCGGGTCTCAAACATAATTTAGCAACAAGACAAATTGCTTGTTCAATGCTTTCTGCAGTAGTTAATAAGTGTTCAGGACCAGGACCAACTAAATGATCAGCAGTTCCATCTCTAGCGTTGAAAACTTTCCACACATTTTCATCATCGGAACGACCAATATACATCCTTCTATATTCAGCAGCATGGGGTCCACATACAGCAGGAACGCCTAATCCATTTGCCATACTAGCAATACTTGCTGCTTTTTGAGACATAGCACCCCACGCAACACCAACAGCACCGACTCGATTTAATACATAATCCGCAATTTCCTCGAAATTTCCTCTTAGTGGTCTTCTAGCGAATATATTTGCTACTTTAATTGCAGCACCAGTAATATGAGGATTAGATACACATGATCCCACATTTACTAAACCGCCCCGATCAAAATCACCAGGAAATCTGTCATATAAAGTCTTTCCTTCTTCGTCTTTTACAAGACCTATGTCCATCGCTCCACAACCTGAAACTACTACAATATAATTTCTTGTTAGAAATTCTTCTGCCATTTTATATAGTTCTTGAATCTCGTGAGCATAACTAGCACATCCAATTATAGCAACAATTCCAGGTATTTCTCCTAAGACAATAGGAGCACCTACATTTCGAATTTCTGTATCCATAATTGGACCACGTCCTACTCGACAATTGAATTTCTCATTTCTAATTTTTTCTCTTGCGGCATATTGTAATAAAGTTAAGGGAGATACATGTTTCATACAATCTCCTTCACAGCGACCACAACCTAAACAGTCATCAAATGCTTCTGCTAATACTGAAAAATCACCATCTTTCGCTAATTTTACCCCTTCCACAAGTGGTAAATCGTTTGGACAATTTCGCTGACAATTTCCACATCCATTACAATTCATTGCCATATCAATACATCCTTGTTCATCAGGAACTCCACTCTTAGCTTTTCTAATTGGTTTTACTTTTATTGCAGTTTCAGATGCAACTGCACCAGCTTTTATTGGATCTAAAATAAGCACTCCCTTCTCTTTTCCACTCACTAAATCATCAACAATTTCATCAACAGAATCCTTAGTTCTATCAGGAAGGCCACTCATATTCTTTTCATTTGTGGCAATAAAAGGGGCACCAATTAATTGAGCTTGTTCATAAGACCTTAGATTTACACATTGTTCATCTACCATAACAACATCAGGAATACCTGATCGAATGACATGAAGTTGTCTCGACATTGAACCTACAATTTTAGCACCATCATAATATCGAGTTAAATCATGGGCAGTACAACAAATTGCACCTACATCTACCTTATCATCAATACCTTTTTCTCTTATATAATCAACTAATTCTACTCCTGGGGCAACATTGTGACCAATCATTAATATAACTGCTTTTTCTGTATTAAGTGTTCCCATGCCAAGCTCTACAATTGGTACATCAGGATCGCCCATAGGAAAGCCATATGCCGCGATTTGTACAGCATCAGAAATTTCCATACCAACGGAATCTGCCAACCCTGCTAAAAAGCTTTTTGATTCATAATCTAAATAAGAACTCTCTTGGCCCGTGTGTCCTGCTGCTAGGAGGTGTGTTATTGTAAAATGGACCCATTCCATAGCGGTCTCTAAATCCTCTAAAGATTCTGGTTTCATTCCTACGACTAATCTGGTATGAGGCATTTCAACCTCTATATTGTTTCCAAAATTTATAGGAACGTTTCCATACTTCTCTTTTAACCAATGTAGGAGATGATCACCGTGAGCAGAATGGCATGCTGCTCCAATACAACAGGCAATTTCTACAATTCTAGATTGCTGAGTTTCCATATTTATACCACATGCACCCGTTCTACCTTTAGAAAGGTTACATTTCCCATATGTACATAAACAACACATATCGCAAATTGGCATATAAAATGGTTTATATCGTTCCATCATTGTGAAGAACCAATTACGTAAAGTAGGAATATGAGGTTGTGGTGTTGGGCCCATAGGTTCCCATTCTGTCTCATCTCCATAAGATACTTTTCCTGTAGTTAATTCAAATCCTTTGATCATTCCAAGTGGACCTTTATATTCATCAATTTTTACTTTTGCTCCTCTCTTTTCCAAAGGTTTCTCACATCAATTTTTATTTTAAGTTTAATGATTTTTTGATATTTGATTATAATTAGAGTTATGTTAGATTTTATTTTAATTATTATATTCCAAAACTCAAAATCTAATCTCTATTAATTGAAAAAAGTGTGAAATTTCACTCTCTCAAATTTAGCTAATATAAAGAAATGTATAAAATAAAATCTATAATAAAAGGTTACAACATAAAAATTGGACAAAGTAATAAGGAAAATAGCATTAAAGCGTCGATAAGAATTCGGAGACATTTTCTCCTGTGTCTTCATCCACAAGACTATCATCTAATTCTTCTCCTATAAAATTGAATTTAAATGTACATTTATCGGCACCCAGCAAAACACATTCGATCTCTTCCCCATCTACGTCAATTTGCATAGCTTCAAACATTCCCAACAAAATGCCTTGATAAAGTAAACAGAGGTTTTTAGCCATGATGTTATCGGATTCTTCTTTTGCTAGTGAATCTATCACAGTTATTAGAATATGAGTTTTTTTAAACACTCCAGATAATTCTCCGTATCCCATAAGTTCTAATGCTTCTAGATTCCCTAATACAACCTCTTTTCTTGTAGCGAGAGTTTCTGCACTCCAATCTTTATTATAGAAGAATTTTTCCGTATAAGCCTTTCCTAAAGTTTTTCCTACCCAGATGAGTATATCATCTGCGTTAGCACCAGCGAACTCAGAGAATTCGATTAAATCAATAGGTCTGAACATCATCAAGCGTAAATCCTTCTTCTTTTCACCGAAAAATAATTGACCTAATTTCTCCTCAATCATAATTTGTAATTCTTTTTTGAGCCTTTTTGACATGATTTTATCCCTAATTTAATTTAAAATGAGAAGTATTAAGTTTTTATATTATATAATAGAAATTTAAATGGCGAGATATTTAAATTTAATGTTTACTTCATCAAAACACTAAATTTAGTAGGTTTAAGAATTTTTTACTTAAATATTGCGTATTAATTGATGATTCATGAAGAAATTAAATTTAAAATAGTTGGAATTATCTTATCGATATTATAATTGGTTTTAACTGATGTGAAAAGAAATTTACTCTTTCGATCTTGAATTTTCTCTAATTTAAACAATTGAGAGATCTCCTTCTTTAAATTATTAAGTTGATTTTCATGAAGTTCTTGAGAATTTATGACTAAATCAATTTTATTGTATAATAAAAGTAATGGAACCCCAAATAATTCATCATTTCTTAATACATTCCATAACTCCTTCTTAGATTCTTCAAATCTTCTTTGATTTGCCACATCAATCATATAGAGTATAATATTAGAGTCTTGAAGTCCTTTCAACCATTTTTTTCTAAAACTCTTTTGTCCTGGCATATCCCAAACAGCAAACAATCCATTTTCTTCTGCAGGAATATATTCAATATTGAATTTTCTTGTAGGTGTAAAATAATTATCATTAAACTCTCCGGTTTTTAATCGTCTTACTAAACTAGACTTTCCAACTTCATCAATACCGAAAAGAAAAACCTTGAAAAATGTCTCCCTTTCAAAATAATATTCAAAATCCGGTGGTCTTTCAATAACTTCATCATAGAATCTACGAATGTCAATAAACATAGAAATTAATAAATTTTCAACTTCTATTTCTTCATTGAAAGAGTATCCATTACCATTATTTAGCAATTCATTCAATAGATCTTTGAAAACATCCTTGTAGTCATAAGGATTATCATCATCATCAAAAATTAGACCAATAATAATTTTTCCATTAATACAAGAAGTATATATATTTAAATCATCGATAAATTGAGCAATAGGTTCATCAATAACAAAATGATTTGCATCTTTTTGTTGTGTACGATCTGCTTTATTGTGTTTCTTTATAATCCTATTAACAAGAATTTTATCTTTAATGTTAATTATTTCATTTGGATAACTATAAATATTTAGATCTTCTAAATCCTGAATTTTACTTCCTTTGAATAAGAAGATATTATGTAACAAATAAATTTCCAGAATTCTTAATTTCTATAAGCTTGAAAATAAAAATAACTTAAAAAAAGTTTGGAATCTTGCTGAGATTATTTCCTTTTAAAGTTTTCGCTTTTCTGGTTCTATAATTATTGAAGGTAATCACACTTTTGCTATTTAAAAAGGAAACTAAAAACAACTATTGATCAATAAAGGTATTATTGATCTTCTTTTTCTTCTTCAATATCTTCTGATGAATTCTCTCTTTTTTCTTCGATGGATTGGTCTACTGATTCATCAATTTTTTCCATTTCTGGTTCTGGGGTCGGTTCAGGCGTCGCACCGACAGGAGTTTCACACACAGGGCATCGATTCCATCCTGGTCTTAAACTATACCCGCATTTAACACACTCTTTCATAGTTTCATCTAATTTCCATTCTGGGATGTCAAGGCCTCCTTGTCGCTTTTTTGCTAATTCCTCCAATTCTTCTTCAGTCCAAACCTCCATCCCTTCTGGTAATCCAGTTCCTCTTTCAGATGCGAATTTAGTTAATTCTTCTTCGCTCCAAGTAGGCATATCAGGCTGAGAAGACATGCGCTTTTGTGCTTCTTCTGCTAACTCTTCAGCAGTCCAAGCTTTTAATTCTTGGCCACCAGGAGTTCTAACAGCTCCTTGGGAGGGCTGAACTACTTGACTAGGTGCCTGAGGTTGTTGGGTTGGAACATTGCAAGATTCAGCAGAAAATCTTAATAATGCTTCAAAACATCTTGAATATTTATTAGGATCTTTACCTTCATCTGTAACTAATAATAAAGTAGTCTTATCTGCAGGTTGGGGGATAGCAATGCTGAATATTGAAATATCCGATGATGATCTATTTGATTCAATACTGGATGTGATTCTTTCCATTGAATTCATTAAGTCACTATCTTTCATTAGGAAGTCACAAATAGGATCGCCATGTCTCTGATACCCCTCATGGTATTTAGCAAGATGGTTCTTTGTTATAGTAGAATCAAATGAATTAATAATTGCATCTATATAGGAGTAAATTTGTGATTTTGGCTCTTTTTGTGAATCATCCAATTTATAACCGCCTAAATCAATGGACCCCATGATTGGAGCAAATAATGGTTTCTCCCCTTTCATTTTACCAAAGACTGTCGGACGAGAAATAACGCATTTTATTTCTCCATAATATGCAATTGAATTATCTAGAAGCTCTACTTTCTTATCAAATGTAATACGAGGCACAGTTCGAAATAATACATTAACCCATGGCATCTCTTTTACAGGAATAAGTGCCACACAAGTCTTTTCAATAAATTCTCGTAAAATTTTAGCATAATTCTTTAATTCTTTCTTTAAATCATCATATTCTTCATTTTTTAATTCTTCATTCACTTTGTCTTCAAGTTCTTTAAATTTTTCTTCATTGTTTTTAAGATTTCCTCCAAATGATTTAATTTCCCCCACTATATTCTCTTTTAGAATAGAAGATGCACTTTCAATAGCTTTTCTCTGGAAATCATTAAGTTCATGTTGTTCACTTGCCACTAAGAATTCTGTAGGATCAAATTCTATTTTGTTAATAAAAACTTGAAATAATTTCTGTTCTGACAATTTCATCCCAATTTTTTCTTAATAATTTTAATCGTAGATATTTATAAATATATCAATGGATTGCATATAAAAATTTATTTGAATTAAGAATTATTTATTAGAGATAAAGATAAACAATTTCTTTTCTTTCTACGAATATATAGTACATTCCTAAGATTATGGACTATTTGAATAATCTAGATAATGTTCAGATTAAATTCCGAAAAGGCTTATCTGAAAAAAGGTTGTTTAATTTTTAATTTTACAATATTTGCTATAAATTATATAATATTGTGAATTTAATCAAATAGATTGTTATTTAAATTGAAATTTTGTATATTATTATTTAAATAAGTAAACAATTTTAAGTTTTTTATAATTTTAATATATTTTTTTATAATTTTCTATTAGAATTTTTATATCATTGTTCATACATCTTTAAATAATAATAAAAACTCCAAAAATATCCTTAAATTTGAGGAGTATAGCAACATTTTAAGAATTAATACATTAATATATGATTTGGAATATTTAAGAAAAGACAAAATAGTATTACTTTAAATATATTAATCCGATAAAAAAAAACATTTATATATTAATGTGTAATACAATAAAATATAAAAAAATTTGTGGTTTAAGGCGATTGTTTTAAAAAAAGCTTTAGTCATTTTGCCGAATATTGATTTTGGCGTATCTAATAAAGGATAAAGTGTTTTAATATGAAAATAGTTACTGTAAATATTCCTGAATCGTATCTCGATAGTATTGAAAAATTAGTGGGGGAAAATGGGCTATATCCATCAAGATCAGAGTTAATTCGAGTTGCTGTAAGAGATTTTTTACTTCGAGAATTGAAGCTAGCGGACAATATGGCCAGGTATAAGGAAACTGAAATTGAAGATTTTGATGACGAAAATTATGTTAGAGTTCCAATTGAACGTTTAAACGAGAAAGATGAGCCGGTACGTGAATTTAAAACTTATAAGATTATTAAGAAGTTAGAATATTAGGATTTTTGCTGTTAAAAGTCTTCAGTTTTTTAATTCAAATCGGTTGGATAAAGTTTTTTTCTTTTTTTATTTATTTTTTTTGTAGATTGTTGTTAACTTAAGTAAAAAATAAATACCATTGAAATAATATTTATAAAATCTATGGCAAAAATGTTTGGAGGTAATATTTTATTTCTGAAAAAGAAAAAGTTAATGAACAATATACTCCTAAATTTATGGAATGGGGTATCGTAAACAAGGAAAATTTTAAAGACAAAACATCATATGATTTTCCGATTAAAAGATGGGATCCTTTATCAACTGTAACTATACATACTAAAGATTTTGGGTTTAGAAAAGGACATCCAAGATATTATGGGCATTATTCATATATAAGTCCGATACGTGGTGCACGACCAAAGGGATTTAAGACTGACGAAGGGGAAAAAGAGTTTTCTGATTGCTCAAAAAAAGTCATGAGTAAATATAAGGATGTTTTTAGTTCTATTACAGAAGGCCGAATTG
Organism: Promethearchaeota archaeon; assembly: GCA_048939015.1. GTDB lineage: Archaea > Asgardarchaeota > Lokiarchaeia > Sigyniarchaeales > SOKP01 > Loki-b32. Next base: position 10,466 of record JBHLPW010000021.1, on the reverse strand, counting down.
TTCATGATGACTGGGGGATTCCTCTTAGTGATGCTCATACTATGATCATTACACAAGACGATATACGGCGAGATAACCCTTTTTCAGAAATACCACATCGAGTTAAAAGAATTCCGGATACTTGTAAAGCTTTAACTTTAATTAATAGGTATCCTTCAATGGCTAGAATTATAGATCCCGAAATAGAGAAAGAAATTGTTAAAAAACTTCCTCCTCATATAAAACTTTCACGTGGTATTAACCTAGTAACGATTTCTCGAAATTTCTATCCATCTTTGTGTTTTGATTTAATTCCAGAGGATGCATTAGCGGGTATATTTCTATCTATGAAAGCAGCAATACTATATTGTATTGAAGAATCTATAAATAGAGACTATTATGATATTCCTGTGATGCCCTTTTTCAATATTGGTACTAAAGTGGGAGGATCCCAACCAAGAATTCATAGTCAGATCTACATCGATCTAACAATGGATGGTCATGGAAGCAGATTAGAGGGATATCTTAGAGCTTTTAAAGATATGGGAGATATGTGCCATTTATGCAAAACAACTCATGGTGGTTCTGATCGTATCATCTTGGAAACGGAATTCTGGACTTTTTATACCACAGGAAGCCCTGTAAGAAATTATCACATAAGATTTCATCCCAATGAACACATACGGAGATTTGCTCAATTAAAGGTAAATCAAATTGAAGATTTAGCTATTTCACTAAAAAAGATCTTTCAAGCTTTAGATGACATTGAAATTGATAAAAACCGCAATATTCTTTTTAATTGTTGTCCTTATGGCTATGATGCTAATTTCCATATGTTTGCTGATATTATCCCCCATGAAGTAATTGGCGGTGCTGAAATGGCTGATGATATGCGTGTTGCAAGAAAATTGCCTCATATCACAGCAATGGAAATCAGAGAATCATTGAAAAAATATCTTTAATAATTTCATTAGTCGCTTTTTATACGCAAAAGTAATAACCTTTTTAAACCAAATAAAATTAGATTTAAATCTATTGAATCTGATATTTAATATGATTGGTATTTGGATGAATTCATTTTTTCTCTATGAACAATAGATAAATATGACTCGTGAATGGTCTGCGATAATTTTAGCTGGTGGTAAAGGCAAACGGTTGATGCCTTTGACCTCTTTAGTTCCAAAACCACTTGTAAAAGTTACAAATGTTCCTATGGTTGATTATGCAATTGCACATTTAGCATATGCAGATATCAAACACATTATCTTGGCATTGGCATATCAAGGTAAGGAATTGAAAGATTATATCAAAAATACTTGGACTCCGGATAAATTGGGAGATATAGAGTTAGAATGTGAAATTCAAGAAAGTAGAGGTACCGCAGATGCATATAGGTTATTAACTGATCAAATAGATTCAAATAAAATTGTTGTTTCTATGGCAGATATCGTAACAAATTTACCTATGAAACGATTCATGGAATTTCATTCTGATAAAGCGGGTTTGGCAACGATTTCAATGAAAACTGTTGAGAGTCATATATCCCAATATGGTGTTGTATTATTAGATACAAATAGAAAGATATATCTTTTTTTAGAGAAACCAGCGCCGATGGAGTTGTATTTAAGTAGTATGTCGCAACGAGAAGATTTATTTTTACATACTAACGTTGCAAATACAGGAATTTATTGTTTTAGTAAAGAAATTGGTGGTATTCTTCATGAAACTGGTTTGATGGATTTTGGGGGAGAAGTATTTCCATATCTCTTAGAAAATAATTATGATCTGTACGGTTTTGTTGAAAATTATTATTGGATGGATGCTGGTAATGCTACTACATATCTTTGGGCTAATTGGGATTTATTGCGCAAATATGCTTGGCCCATCTTACCTAACGGTGTTGAATACGATGGAATTTATGTAATGGGTGTTATTAGCTCAGGGCAAAACATTGTTATTGAAAAACCTACATGTTTTGGAGAATATGTCCAGTTAGAGAATCGAGTTAAAATTAAGGAATTAACATCTATAGGACATAATGTTACCATCGGTGAAGATTCTATTATTGAAAAAAGTGTTATCTGGGATGAAATTAAAATTGGTGCGGGTTGCATAATAAAGGAGAGTATTATCTGTAATAACTGTGAAATTGGAGATAATGTTGTTTTAGAGAAAGTAATAATAGCTCCCAATTGTAAAATCAGTGATAATTCTCAACTAAGAGATAGGACCCTAGAATTAGGAAAAGAGATCTAAATGTTTTAAAGTCCTAAATCAAGCGATGAAAATGCAAAAATATTCAATTGGCACAGGAGATCGATTTGGTCATCAAGCAAAAGCACAGATTAAAGCCGTTATTAAAGCAGAAGAAAAAGGTCTGGATATTGATTTGGTTTGGAATAAATCTCATCGTGAACACTTGGTTACTAAGACTTCACCTTTGGATGTCTTAAAAGAAGCTCAGGAAGCGGTAAGGAAATTAGAATGGAAAGGAAACTATTATATTGATGCAGATCACATTGGAATATCTAATGTTGATTTATATATTGATTCCTGTAATTATTTCACTCTTGATGTTGCAGAATTTATTGGAAAAAAAGCCTCTGTTGACGATATTAACGTTTTTATTAATAAATATAAGAAATATATCGGACAAATATCTATTCCTAATATTAAAGAGAAATTTAATGTTGAAAGTGAGCTTTTATATAAAATTGCTAATGAATACCTTTTCGCAGTAAAAGAGGCTAACAAAATTTATCAAAAAATTGAAGAGAAGAAAGGTAAGAATAATTTTATTACTGAAATCTCTATGGATGAAACGAATAAACCGCAAAAACCTATTGAAATACTTTTCATTCTGGCTATTATTGCTGAAGAAAAAATCCCTATTCAAACATTCGCTCCAAGGTTTTATGGAATCTTTCATAAGGGAGTTGATTTTAAGGGAGACATCAATCAATTTACAAAAGAATTTGATGAAGTATTAGCTGTTATTCAATTTGCAATAGCAGAATTTTCATTGCCGGATACTTTAAAGTTAAGTATCCATTCTGGAAGTGATAAATTCTCTATTTATAAAATTATCAACAAAGCTATTAAAAAATTTAATACAGGTGTTCATTTAAAAACATCTGGAACAACATGGCTCGAAGAACTCGCGAGTCTAGCTATAGTGGGAGATGATAGCTTAAATATTGCTAAAGAAATCTATATAGAAGCATATAATAAATTAAATGAGTTAATTAAACCGTATTCATCAGTTGTCGAAATAAATAAAAGTAATTTACCTTCTCCTACAATTGTAGAAAAATGGACAAGTCAAGATTATTATAGAGCCATCCATCATGATATATCATGTAAAGATTATAATCCAGATTTTCGCCAATTACTTCACATAGGTTATAAAGTTGCCGCAGAAATGGGCTCACGATTTATTAATGCCCTTAAGCAACATGAAGATTTAATAGCTCCAAATGTGATTGAAAATTTATTTAGAAGGCATATAAAGCCTTTATTTCTATAAAAAATTTGAGTTTAAAAAGCTTTCATAGAATTGATTACATTTCTAGGTATTCTGATTTTGTAATAATTTCAACTTTTTCATTTCGAATTAGGACATCATTTTCCAATCGAAACCCTCCTAATCCCTGTTTATAAATTCCAGGTTCTACTGTGAAAACCATACCATCTTGAATAAATTCCTCTTTCCAGTTTTTTAATGAATATTCATCAGATGGTTTGCGTAATAAAAGAGGTGCATCGTGTACTGTAAGTCCTAAACCATGACCTAAAGCGTATGGTAAATCGTAACCTCCTTTTTTTAACACTTGAACTCCTTCTTCATGAATTTTCCAAAGAGGAACACCAATATCTATTATATTTATTGCAGCTTCGTATGATTTGATAACGTAATCTCGCATTCTCAGTTGTTCCTCTGATAATTCTCCAAAACTAACTGGAACAGTCACATCAGCACAATAACCTTGATATTTTGCTCCAAAATCGATTAAGGCTAAACCTTTTTGAGCATATTTCTGATTAGTTGCGACAGGATAACAGTGTAACTCATGAGATCTTGTTGTGTTTGCTACCAGACTTTCAAAGGCAATGTCATCTGCTCCATATTCCGCCATTTTTTTACGTACTAGAAAAGACAAATCTTTTTCAGTTTCTTTAGTAGCATTTTTACAAAATTTCCTTATATCTTCAATTGTTTTATTAGTTATTTGGGCAGCTTTTGTTAATTGAGTTAATTCAAATTCACTTTTGGTAGAGCGCAATTCATCTAGTATTTGAGTGATTTGGATAGGGTCTTTAAAGAATTTTACTTGTGGTATGATATTTTTCATTTTAATTATAGTACCATAGAGGATATTTTCATGGGTTCCAAATAATAAGGACGATTTTTTCCATCTATTTTCTACTAAATCTTTTATTATCAAATAGAAATTATAATTAAAATTACTCAAATCAATAATTTCATCCACTTTAGCATGTTTTTCTGCTAATTGGATATCCCCTGGAATTAGGATTGATTCTCCGTCTTTTGTAATTAATAAAATGGCACTATCTGGATGACCTGAAAGATAATGCAAATTTATGTTTTTACCATATTCGGTATCCATAATCATCAACACGTCAATTTGCTTTTCATCTATAAAATTTAAGAGTTTCTCAAATTTTTCTTCTGTAATTGGACGCATGATGAAAAAAACATTTTTCTAGATTTAATAAATTTAATTATTAATAGTAAAAAATGTAAAGAATGAAGTTAAATTTGTAAGAAGAAGTTTAAAAAACTTATTTTAAATTTATGTTAAAATAAATTAACGTACTGTTTTTCTATATTTTCTAGGGCATCATTCAGTAAATTGATTAGAACTATATTATCGTATACATAGGTATTTTCTAAAATGTAATCTAAGATATCATTTGCGAGTTTTTTATCCTCTTCAGTATAATTTTTAATTTTTGATTGAAAGAGGACTTCAAATTCTTCTTTTAACCAATCCAATTCTTTTTCTAAAAATTCTTCCAAAATTTCATGATATCGAACACTAACTTTCATTAAAATACCTCAACCCTTATATTTTAATTCAAATATATTAGTTCCTTTAAGTTATAAGAAATAATGTAGCTATAAATAATTTTTATAGACCAATTATTGAAAATGTTAAATTAGTTCAATTATTTAATTTAACATTTTAAATTAGATTTTATGAGTTAATGAGAGATTTAGAGAGAATTAGTATATAAAAAAAAATTCGGATCTAAGGTTTTTAATAGAATTAAAACCTCAAATTATTTTAAACTTCACTTGTTAATCTATTTTTTAAATCTTCAGCTAAATTGCCAAGTTTATTCGCTGTTGCAGAAATCTCTTCCATAGAAGCTGTTTGTTGTTCCGAAGATGCACTTATTCCTTCCATTGAACTGAATGTTGAATTAATTTTATTCACTACATCAATGATATCCTTATTTGTCTCAAGTACAGCAGTTTTTGCTTCTTCAGCCAATTTTCGAACTTCATCTGCGACTACCGCAAAACCCCTTCCTTGTTCACCCGCTCTACCTGCCTCAATACTGGCATTTAATGCCAACAAATTTGTCTGATCTGCAATATTAGTTACCAGATCAATAACATTTCTTATATTATTAGTGGCATTTATTGCTTCTTGGGCCTCTTGTGTTATAACTTGAGTAGAACTTGCGATTTCTTCTGAAGCAGCGTTCACTTCACTCGCACTTGCCGCCAATTCAGTAGCTATATTTGAAACATTTATAGAAGCATCTGAACTATCCCTTAACATAGTTGAAATTTTCAATTCTTGTTTCTGAATGTTCTTAAGTAAATAATAAATAGCAAAAGCGACATAACTAAATGCACTTAGAATTAATATTACTCTTGGAATTGAATCCGTAAACAATCTGTAGGCAAAGGCAGTACAAGCGATTGTAATTGAAGTCGATAACATAACATGTAATAAAATTTTAAAGCCAATTGATTTTCTTTTTAATTTGAATCTCCTCTGAAAGAATATCAATAAACCTGGAATTATAACTGCAATCATAACGAAAATTGTCTCAGTAGACATTATGTATGCTATTATTTTTCACCTTACAAAGGTTTTTTATCTTTAAATGACTTATGACACAATTTTTATTTAAGTGCAGACTTTTCGAAAATTGTTACACCTATTAATGATCAAATTAGAAAAAAGAAAATCTTAAAAAGCCTATATTGAAAATACTATTCGATTTCTAAAGAAAAATTGAAAATATTGTATTATACTTTATGGTATAGATATCTATCATAGGTAGCATATATCACTTTTCTTGTCATTGAATCTTGATAAAATTTAACTTTTTGAAGATTTGAGGGAACTGTTGAAAATAATTTAAAAGTTAAATCATCAAAATCTTCAATTATAAGAGGGAAATCGAAGGTACCATCGTCTGTCTCAACTTTTATATGGATGGAAAATGCCTTAAAAGTTACTTCTAACTTATACAAACCTAAGGATGATTTATAGTTTCCCGTAATTTTGTCATAAATTTCAAAAATTTTTAGTTTTTCAACATTTTTTTCTGGATCTTTTCCAAGCATTAATGTTAAAGCAGAAAGCCCGATTATGCTGCATATTCCACTGTCATCATTTTCAGCAACACTCACGGCAATGTTTAAATTTGGTAATATGCCAAAAAAGGAAGTACTTACTCCAAGCCCTCCTCCATGGTGAATTAGAGTTGTATTCAGAAAATCTTCTTCTCTTACCCAACCTAAGCAATATTTAGGATCTTTACCATATCCATATGGAGATTTAATTCGTGGGGTCCAAAGTAACTCCAAAGATTCTGGCTTAATTATTTGTTTTTCTTTATATACACCTTTATTCAATAGGCATTTTGCATAATTGAGCATTTCATGCATACTTGTATATAAACCACCAGGAGCTTGAAGATAATCGGAAAAAGGTAATTTTGGTTTGTCAAATTGCAGTTTCTCCTCCGTACCTTTATGGATATAACCAGTAATAAAATCTTTGACTGGATCTTTCTCGAGCTTCTCTCTCCTAACTGTAGCACGATTCATTTCTAAAGGAGTTAAAATTTCTTCTCTTAGTACATCCTCAAATGACTTCCCAGTTAGTTTTTCTATAATCATCCCTAATAAAGTAAACATATCATTATTATAGAAGAATTTTTCGCCTGGTTTAAAGAAGATTTCATCTTTAGTTTCGGATAGATGATAAAGATAGTCATCAATGGACCCCAATGGATAAATACGTTGATAATCTCCATATGTAATAGCAATAGGAAGCCACTGAGCATCAACAGAAGGTATCCCACTACTATGTGATAGTAAATGAGCAATCGTAATGTTAGGATGGCTTATAAAGGGTTCAATTTCTAAGAATTTACTTATTGAGTCTTCCAAATTCAATAATCCTTTTTCTTCTAATTTCAATATTAACAGCGCAGTAAATGATTTTGAGATACTTCCAATACCTATTAAAGAGTCTGGTGTCATTGATAAACTTTCCTCGAGATTACGGAACCCAAATCCCTTCTCATAGACACTCTTATCATTTTGTAAAATACTAATTGCCAAGCCTGGAACCTTGAATTTTCGCATAAGCTTCACAATAATCTTTTGGAGTTGTCCAAATTTATCTTGCATAATACTCAATTTTTTTATTTACTATGTTCTTATCCATTTTTTTGTTTATATCATTTTTGCTTTATGTCTCTATAGGTAAATTTAAATTACAAGCCATTTCTCTAGATCGAAATCTTCCTTACCTTTTAGCAAAAGATTCGAGTATTTATAATGTTATTTTTGAATGGTTTTGGATTGAAAATAGAAAAAATAGTCATTTCTTAACAAACCATTCAAAATCTAAAGCTTCAGATTTATCCTAAATTTTAAACCAATATTTTTTTGTGTTTTGATATTCTGTCATCTATATAGTTCAATTTAACACCGCAGAATGGACATCTATTAGTTTTTCCTATTTTATAATCTATTATTTGTTTACCACAATAAAAACAGAAAATCATTTTTTCCTTCTTCTCTAACATTATAATTCCACCTATCTAATAAATAGTATTTCTTTATATAACGTAAACAACCAGATAAAATGTTCATTGAAATTAAAAATTTGAAGAAATTATAGCTTCAAATTTTTAATCACTAACATTATCTTACTATTAATACGTCACAGGGAGCCTCATTTATAACTCTGTCTGGAATTGTACCTAAAAATACTTCTCTTAACTTTGAATGTTTACCTTTACTTCCCAATATTACCAAATCAAAGTTTTCTTCTGCAGCTACCTTTTTTATATAATCTTCAGGCAAAATATCAAAAAGTAATCTAGTTTCCACTTCTAAACCTTCATCTTTAAAACGTGTTTCGACATCGTTTAGAATTTTCCTAGCGATGTTAACATAGTCTTCGTGAATTGTATAAGAAATTAATGCATTTGAAGCCCCCGCAAATGAAATATTAGGCAATAATTCATACATATGGTGAACGACGGAATGAAATACCACAACTTCACTATTATCTCTTTTTTTTAATTCTAATGCTTTTTCCACCGCATCCATAGCATCCTGTGAGTCATCAACACCTACTAATATATTTTTATAAATATTAAATCACCTCTTTATAGTTTCTCAATCCATAAATACTAAAATAAGTAGATAAGGGTAAGCTTTACAAAATATAAAGGAATTTGGCTAAAAAATTAAGATAATATATCTTTAAGATGAATATCATCTATATTTTGAAAATATTCCTAGAAAGCTAAAAGTATTTACACATACAAATAAACGCTTCTAATCAAACCTATAAATAATTCCAAATTCAGTTGATATGAGAATCAAAAAGTTATCGATCATTCCAATAAACTGGTGGGTTTTGTTTTCTTAAATTATAAATTTTTGTTCTAACTTTAAGAGCTGAAACAGCTTGAACGGTTTCTTTTATACTATGAAAAACGGGGATATTTGATAGCTCCAAAGCTTCAATTATTAGTCCATACTTCTCAATATATGGTATAAAACACACTATAGGTTTTTTCGGTTGAGTTATTGCATTAGATATTCTTCTTCCAATCATGAATGAAATTGAAGGAGCATAAGGGAGAATAAGTAAAATAATACATTCAATTTGTTCTATCTTAGATATATATTGTATAATATTCACAATATCCTCATCTTGCGCAGAACCGGTAAGATCAATTGGATTATTAAATGAAGCTATATTACGAGCAACTGGATTTACTAATTCTCTCATTTCTTCTTTTTGTTTTTCAGTAAAAGGTATGATAGATAACCCATATCTTTTAAGTAGATCAGCACATATAACACCATGACCTCCTGAAAGTGATAATATAGCTACTTTCCCAAATACAACCATATTTTCATCAAAAGGTTTTTTCCTCTGAGATAAAATATTAAATAGCTTAAGATAAGTAAGCAATTTATTTTCTGATTGAGGTTGAATAATTAAATTTTGTTTTAAAGCTGCTGATAGAATTTTTTCATTTCCGGCTAAGCTAGCTGTATGAGATTTTATTGCTACTTTTCCTTCTTTAGATAACCCCCCAAAATATGTTATCACCATGTCTTCTGATTGTTTAGCAATTTCTAAAAATTTCCGAGCCTTATTTGGCTTAAATCCTTCTAAGTAAAAAGCAATATTAGATGTTTCTTTATCTTCTTTACTAAAATATTCTAATAACATAGCTTCATCAACAACGGCTCGATTTCCTATGGATACTGCTGTAGAAACTCCTATCTTAATTTCATTAAATTTGTGAAAAAATTGATCAACAAGAACCCCTCCGGATTGACTAATTAAAGCAACAGAACCTTTTGGTGGCCGGGTTATCCGTTCAGTGGGCATAAAAATTGTATCAATTAAAGGAGGAGAATATACACCGATACAATTTGGACCTAAAATTGCAATATCATTATCAAAGGCTATTTTTTCTAATCTTTTTTGCCGATTTAATCCTTCACTTCCAATTTCTGCAAATCCTCCTCCAATGATTATACAGGCAGGAATATTTAAATGAGCACATTCTTCCACATATTGAATAGTAGCTTCCGCAGGAAGTGCAATTACTAAAAGGTCAGGTATTTTGGGTAGTTTGTCCAATTGAGTATATAATTGTACTCCCTCGATATTACCCCCTTCTGGGTTAATTCCATAAGTCTTGACATTCATTTCAAATTCATTCTTGACAAATATTATTCTCCCGGGACTTATTGGATTTTTCTTACTAATTCCAACCACAGCCATTGACTTTGGTTTAAATAGTTTACTTAAATTCATAAATTATCAGCTTTTAGAACAATATCTTAAAGAAATTTTAAAATTAATTAAATTGATTTTCAATTGGTTATAAATAAAATCCTTTCAAACCATAAATTTTTTTTCCATCAATATTATCGAGTTTTTACTATTAAAAGT
>JBHLPW010000084.1:0-17292 GCA_048939015.1 Promethearchaeota archaeon | reverse complement strand
CCTTACTTAGAAAGAAGATTTCTAATGATTAGTACTTACTTATCAAAAAATAATTATTCAAAATATTATCTTTCTCCCAGTCCCTTTTCTTTTTAATATTTAAGAATGATTATTAGACTAAAACTGTAGATATTATTAACCAAAATTAGAAAAGATGTCTCCTGCCAATCACCCTGGATTTTTGTCTTTTGGTGGTGCTGAAAAGTAATCATCATATTTCTAACCCTGAATATTCTTAACCGTTACTTGCGGTTTGATTGGCAGGAGCCTCCTAATTCTTTATTCAAAACGATATAATTAACTAATTGAAATTAGCAAAGAAATTTCTGAGAAGATTATGAAAACTTTAATATTGGGGTAAATTTGTGTATTCGATATAATTCACATAGAGTAGCACTCAATAAAAATTTGAAGAGAGCAATGGTTTTCCATAAATTTAAAATATAAAAATTGTATTTTTGGGGTAAAATGTATTTAAATTGGATATTTTGAAATATCTAATATACTTATTATATATTAATTACTAGAATGTTTTATTACGAGTATTAAAAGAGAACTAATTCATAATTTATTATTTCTTATAATCATGGATAAAATTGTGAAGATTATAGGATAATAACAGTAATAGTATGACCTAGTTGACGATTGCATCAAAATTTACCCCAAAAATTTATGTGAGTGATAAGATATGTTTATACGATTGGAAAAAAAGAAATTGCTCACACACATAAACCTTTCCATCAACTAAGTAACATACTATTACTTAAGACGTTTATAATAATCTAAACTAATATTTTTTATGAGTATAGATTTTCTGAAGTTCTATAATTGTAATTTTTATCACTCTTGTTTTGAAGCTTTCGTTAAGTAGTACATTTTATTTTTATTTCTATGTTTTTTTGGAATTATGAACTTAGTATACTAAATCCTGAATTTTAATTAATAATGAGATTGGTCTATCTTTTAAATAGAATGATGAACTATATAGCAGGAATCCAATACTAAAAAAATAAAAATGTGATATAATTGACAAAATGCCCATATTGTAAAGAAGAACTCGAATTAAAAATTCAAATTAACCCAACACCCATAAATGACAAATTCAAGAGTGATCTTCTAAAAGCCTACGAAGGATTCATAGAAATTCAAGCCGAAGTTGTTCCATTTGGTGGAAAAATGTTAAAAAAAATGGCAAAATATAGTCTAAAATTTGTTGAGCGATATTTAGATCAAATTGGAGCTATACCTATAGTAGTGCACTCCTGTTCAAAGTGTGATTCTGTCATAACATCAGAATCCTTAATTGATTTGATGTCTTCAAGAAGCTCAGGTTCTTCTTAAAATTTGATTTTTTTCCTTAATTTCCTTTTTTTTCTTATTTTTCACTTCTTATTTGAAAATCCTAAATGCAAAGTAACAAAAATGTCATATTATTCAAAATTTAACAAGATTACAATCCAAATAGTTAAATGTATAATTAAAAAAATAACGTTTAGACAATAGAAAATCTAACTTGTAAATTGAAAAAAAAATTCAATATTTTTTTAGGAATAATCATCAGTTTGATTTTTAGCACTTCACCTCAATTTTTAATATATAAATTTGACTACCAGGTTTCCAGAGACTGTGATGGAATGAATATTGCGAACAACTCAAATGATTCATGGATTAAATCGCTAGGTTTTTTTGGGTTAGATATGGTGATTGATAAAAATAATTGTATTTATGTCATTGGTGCCGAGAATTTCTATTCCGGTTTAGGTTACTGGTATTATGGTGATCTAATAATAATAAAGTACAACAGCACTGGGGATCAGTTATGGAGAGTTAATATGACGGGATTAAGATTTGAGAATTCTAAAATTGCTGTAGACTCAAAGTCTAATCTATATTTAGCTACAATGTACGAAAATCGAACAATAATACCAAGTATGTTATTATTTAAATTTAATTCTTCTGGGTCTTTGATGTGGCAAAGAACATGGAACGGAGGAAACGGTGATGTTATTGATATTGCTACTGACTGTAAAGATGATATCTATATTTATGGCACTTCAGATTTAGCCGAAGCATTCAAATTTGAGTTATTTATCGCAAAATATAATAGTTCTGGTGATCAACAGTGGTATTATCTATATGGAGAAACAGAGGGAGATTATGAGGGACGGGATATGGTGATTGATAAAAATAATAATGTCATTGTTTCAGGATTTAATCATTCTAATGGAGATACATCTGCATGGATAAAATGTTACAATCAGTCCGGTAATTTAAAGTGGGAAATAACTAGTGAACATTCTTATTATAGATTGGCGATAGATTCATTAGATAATTTATTTGCGATACGTAAAACATATATTACGAAATATAATAATTCAACAGATCTTGTATGGGTTTGGGAACATAAGATACAATTTTATTGGCAAATTTTTATAGCTTTCGACTCCCATGATAATATTTACGCTACTACGATTATAAGCATCCCAGAAGACCACTATAATTATGATCTATATTTGATGAAAATTAATAGCTCCGGAGATTTTGATTGGTATTTAACTTGGGGTGGCACAGATGATGAAGACATATTAGCAATTGTTATTGACTCAAATGACAGTATCTATTTATTATCTGATCAAATTTTAATTAAGAATCCAGAAAATAATGGGAAATCTCTCACGAATGAAAAATTATGGAACTTTTATATGATAATGTTCAGTGTCTGCTTCTGTATCTCTGCAGTTTCATTAATTTTTATTGTAAAGCGAAGGATTCGTAAAAAAGACTGAAATAATTAAGTGTTAAAAGTATCTCGCACCAAAAAAAAAGTAAGCATTCATCATATAAGCATCAATTATACCAATTACCAAGAATGATAATGTATTGATGATTGCTGATATTGAAAATACTGTTTTAGATGTGATTATTATCCCTGTAGGCTTATCTAATAAAAGTTTTTGAAATTCTGATTGATATAAAATCCATTCGATAATAATTATAATGATTTCAATTACAATCCAAAGAGCTTGTACAAAAATAATATCAAACGCTAAAGCATAATAAAATGCTAGATGGGCTACAGGAAACGTGATTAGGTTGACTAGCGTTACTGAAAGCAATAATTTTAGTTTATCCACGTCATAAGGCCTCGAAATATCATAAAGAACTCCATATTCTATAATTGTATTAAGAAGAAAGAATCCAACTATAGCTACTATTATAAAAATGGGATACTCCCAAAAAGCAATCGGTATTATGCCTGCTGGAACAAATAAAACCATAGTGGATAAATAACCGAAGAATACCACAATTCCGATAACTCCAATATAATTTCGAAGCCTCATAATGAAGTCGTAGGATAATTCACATTTTAAGCTTTTGTGCTTATAATTTTATTTTTCGAGAAATACAAAATTAAAGAATTTTCCAAAAACCTTTCCATTCCAATTTATAGAAAAGCTGTACAAAAAATTTTAGTCCTATTTTGATTATATTTATGCATAATTGTCTCTACAGTTAAGAACTCTTAATACTATTTTAGGATATAATTATCATGGTTAGAAGAATCGAAGTAGTTCCACATGATTCAAATTGGAAAAAAAAGTTTAATGGAGAAGCTGAAATTATCAAATCGATTTTTAACGAAGAAATCATAGCTATCCATCACATAGGTAGCACTGCCATTCCTGAAATAAGTGCAAAACCTATTATTGATATTTTAATTGAGGTACATAACATATATAAGATAGATGGATATAATATTAATATGAGTGAACAAGGATATATACCCAAAGGAGAGTATGGTATCCTAGGAAGGAGATTTTTTATAAAAGGAAGTGAAGAATTCCGAACTTTTCACGTACATATCTTCGAAAAAGAAAATCCTGAAATAAAGCGACTTCTAAATTTTAGAGATTATATAATTGCACATCCTAAAGAAGCCCAGAACTATAGTCGATTAAAAGAGAAACTCGCACGAGAACACCCAAAAGATGTAAATGGCTATATAGATGGAAAGGATGCGTTCATTAAAAGCATTGATGAAAATGCTAAAGATTGGAAATAATCTGTGCAAAATTTTTCCATGGAATTTTCATTGAATTCAGTTGAAGAATTTAACTTGTAAAAGAAAGAAGATAAAATTTTTTGCTTAAGAACATACTCCATCCCGTTTTCATCTCATATCACTCAATCCTTGCTGAGCCAATTATCATCTAATCCCTTACACACTCTTTACCCATCATCCTCTGAAGTATATTCTCCTAATTTTTTCCTTAAAAGAATCCATGCAATTACTTCAAATCATATTAAGTAGAATCCTTTAAGCGCTGTCGTATCTATATTCAGTAAAACCTAGAAGGGCATTGCATGACGGACACACCCACATCTTAATATCACCCCAACCCAAACCAGGTGGTACGATACGTTCTCCTTTAAATTCGCGCACTTTTGTCTTAATTTTTCCTTTCTTGGTCTCTTTTTTCTCGACTATGAAAAAATCCTCTATATGAAGTTCTACACTACAATATGGACACTTAGCCATACTATACATTAAGAATCTCAAATATATATAGTTTTGAAACTTTCTAAAAAGAAATAAAGAAAATCATTACTCAAGAAAATTGTCCTTCCTATTCATAATTAAACCTATGTAAAATTTTTACGTCTTTTAATTTTTTATTATTGTAAAAATAGCAATTAATGGACTCCTGTTCCTTAATCATCTATCTTTGAGATAGGATATTAAATACATATATTGAAAATTTCGAAAATAAAAAATGTCAGCAATTAGTATTAAGAAAGAATTCCATGATTTTGGGAAATATATTCAAGTGGTTGCAATTTTGACGATTGTTAGCATTGTTACAGGGATGGCTGGTTTTGTCGCATTTATATTTCTTTTGATCGCAATGGGAAGTCTTAAAAGAGTAAATTATACCTTAAATAACTCGTCCTTACATGAGTTTCGCTCTAAATATATAAGAGGTGTTATAGCAAGAATTTGTGGTGTGATTGTTATGATCATCGGAGGAGTTAACGTTGCTTTATTTTTCTTTATCCCTCTACCGTTTCCTTTCTACATTTCTCTCTCTATCTCTACAATCCTTATCATATCGGGTATAGTGATCATTTATGTTGGCGTGGCAGCTGAAATGAAAGCTTGGAAAAATCTAAAAGCCTTTTTTGAGAATAACTATAAGATGTTTCCAGCCAATGTCTCTGAAGAGGCAATTAAAGGATGTGATTATCTAAAAAAAGGTACACTCTTAAGTTCATTATGGTTTTTAATCATTCCAGCAATTATCGGATTTATCTTTCAAGTTAAAGGATATTTCGATCTAGCAATTTTAAACAAAGTATCACCTTATGATGTTCCAGAATCCATAGAAATGCAAGCAGAATCACCTGTAATTCGACCGATAAAAGATCCTGAAAGAAAAATCAATTACTGCCCAACATGTGGAGCTAAATTATCTGAACTAGGAAATTTTTGTGCTATTTGTGGTTCAGAGATTAGATAAAATTTTATTTTACTTTTTTTTTTTTTTTTTTTAATATCCTACAAATATTGTCCAAGTAAATAGAATTAATAATGTGATAAGAAATCCTCAACATTCTTTATGAAGTTCATTGTTCCTTTCTCTATTTGTGTAGTTAATGCATCTAAATCGCGAAAATCCGGATTGTCAACTAAAACATATTCTACGATAGAATCAATCCCTTTTATACTCGAGGGAATGCTATATGTATCCCAACCCTTTTCCCTAACTAAATCCCAGTATTCTTTCTGAACTGTTTTATTGTATCCTCCTAACCATACTTCAAACCTGAATTCTTCGTGTAGAAATACAATCGCAACCTTCAGTTTTCGATCTTTCAATAATTGTGGGTTGATAGCAAAATACGTCATATCCATATATCCAAAATAAATACTACTTGACACAGCGTAATTGGGATATTTCTTTTTAAAATATGATCTCAATGATCCAAAAAATTCCATTAATCCTTGATAAGCTTTCTGAATTGTGCCTTTCTTTAGTTGGTTGCGATATTCAATTATACTCTCATGAAATGATACCATAAATACAAATTATGTTCAATATATTTTATTTATTGCATTAAATTATTTACACAAATTATCCAAGGAGTTATGATTCACCAAATTTTCATGGAAATCAGAAGCTTAATTTACCTTTCTAAAGAATAAGAAAAAGGAAAAATAAATCCTTGCTCAAAAACATACTCCACCTCTCATTATCTCTAACCATCTAGTCTAACTATCTCCACTCTACAGGCCTCAAACTCTAAGCCTGAACCTTAATGGTTACTCTTTATTAATTATACCACCATGATAATATAATTTGTATACTTCCTCTCCTCTAAAAAATATCGTTTCATTACCAAAAAAACTTTCAATAGTTCCTTCACTCTCATCAATATATTTAAACTCTCCTTCCATATAGTTTCTCGGTCCGCGAAAAGGTCTATCCTCTTTAACTAATCTCATTGCTTTTTGTAAAAACCTATAGACTTCTATTGCTGAAATTTGATGCCCTACTACAATTCCATAATAGTTCATTCCCCAGATAAACTCTCCATTATCAAAAACAACTTCTTCACCAATGAAGGGGTTGAATCCATAATATCTATCACGGTATAGGAAATTTCCTTCTGAATATTTTAACTCTTTACAACTATCTCTTAGAATTTTTTCACTACGTTCCCCAACACTTGCATACGTTTTTGTTTTTGCTTTAACAAGAAAATAACTTAATTTCATACATATCTTTAAACTTCGCCTTTTATAAACTTTATAAACTGAGAAAATTTCATATCTCTTCAAAATTCTTAATTTTTTACAAGAACCTTATATTCCACTTTCAACACCACACACTCGTGCTACTGAGAGCGTGGATTATATTACTTAAGAATATAACTTCCTTAAATAGGATCTTAAGGCGTTAATATTTTCAAAGTAAAATAAGCTTTCTTCTTCCCTAAAAAAAGGTTTCAATAAACCTCCTTTTTTCAATACTTCTGTAATTTCCGCTTCTCTTAATACGAATACCTTCGTCTTGTTAGAGAATTCTCTAAAAGAGAGGATAATTCCCATTTCGATCATATGGCCTCCTTTATCATGCTCTATAATCATTATGATTTCATTCGAAAATTTAGCAATTAGATCAAATTTAAAAATTAAATTCTCAAGATGAGTACGTCTAAATTCCTTTTCGAAGAATCCTAAATTATTCTCAATACTGTTGACAATTTTTTGTACTTCTTGAAGAGTAGTGAAAGTTTCTTCATTGTATGAACCACAAATAAAGATTTTGTTTTTCTTCAGATCATAAACTGAAAAAATATTAGTAAATTCTTCTAAGAAATCATCCCATGCATGATCATGTGAAAATTGCATTCTCTACTCCCAATAAATATGAAATAATTTAGAAATTCATTTATGTTATAAATTATTATATATAGTAACGATTGACTCAATTAATTTTGAGTTAAATTTAAATAATTGATTATCCATAATTAACATGGATTTAGATGAAATATAAAATTTAAATAATAAGAGTGAAAAAGTTTTGGAAACTCCCAAAAACCTTGAAAATATGAGGAAAGAATTGGAAATCATCTCAGAAAAAACTCGATATAAGATATTGCTAACCTTATTAGCGAGTGAAAAATCTCTCTCATTCAGTCAATTAAAGGAACTTTTACCATCCATTCCAGAAAATAATCTGAATTATCATCTCAAAGTTCTTAAAGAAGAAAATTTTATTAAAAATGAAAAAAAAATGGGATATAAACGCTCTGAACCTCGCTCTTTTTATTCTCTTAGTAAAAAATCCATAGATCTGCTTGGAAATTTAGGTTTAAATGATGTAAAGGAAGAATTTCAAGCGCTATTTAAACAAATGACATAATTTTTTATTTGAAAAAAAACAAAACCTTGCTTTTGAACATATTCCACCATCCCTTCTCATTATCTCAAACCATTAAACATTTATTATCCCCGTCCGCGCTTCTAATCCCCCACATTCTAAGCCTAAACCTTATGATTCCCCTTTCAAAACCACATATTCGTGCTGTTGAGAGTGGCAGACTAAATAGTTAGCCCGAAAGCTCCCCACGTACACCCCCACCTCACTAACCCCGTCTTCTACGGGTGCACTCGTCTCGCATACTCAATAATTTTGTAATAAGTCTAATTTATTTTTTTAATTATTACTTTTTTTTTGAAATCTTCAATTTAAAACTAAATTAAACGATAGTGTTATGTAAACTTTACATGAAAACTGTCATTTAACTTGTTTTGTATTTATATTCAGTTATTTTTGAGTATATATTGAACTGAAGAATTACTTTTATCTATTTCAAAGCCAAACTTTAATGGTAATCCAATCGCGGCAGCAGTTTTTCCACTTGTCCATATATTTACTTTTTTTCTCCCTTTTTCACGTAAATCGCGTAATGCCATGCTCATTAATGCGGATCCTATTCCCTTATTGCGATGATTCTCTAGTACCCCAATACTATCAATCCGTCGGTTTAGAGTTTCATCCAAATTATCTTCAACGGTACACAATCCTACTAATGTTTTTCCTTCATATACATAATAATGAACAATATCAAAACGCTTTCTCTCCATGGTTTCCCAGTTTTTAATTGTTTCTGGGGTATCTGGTTCAAAACCTTCAAAATTTTTATATACTCCATTCAGTACGTTGACGTATTGGATCGGATCCGTGATTTGCTTATTCTTTTCAAATGAATATCCTTCGGGTATTTCGATTTGAGGTAAATTATCCAAGTTATTCAAAGATAACTTATAGCCATAGTGATCTGCAATGAAATGCTGAGATTCAATTACTTTTTGTAAATGGGTTTGATCATTTCGGTGAGCTGTGGTTAGTCCGGTGGAAGCATTTTGTTCTTGTGCGATACATATTATTTCCGGGAACAGCAGATTTGCGACTTCAGCTGTATCATATTCTGGATATACATTATAACTTACAGCCCACGGCTTTGTTATATCTCCTCCTTTCATTAGTGCCGCAAAAGCGATACGTTTTCCCTCCTCATTGCATGCAAAAATAACATCTGTTCCAAACTGAGTATTCGAATAATATTGTTTAATTAAGTCATCAAATCGTTCCCTAGTCTCCGGAGAGGCCTCGGGACGATATTTCAATCTTACTTGTTCCGCGATATCAATAAATGACTCAATATTTGATTCTATATCATTACTTTTTTCAATTTTCAAGCTGCCCTCCTCTCAATTTTATCAAAGATCTCTCTCTCATATCTTTTCCCAAGATTACTTCACTAATATACATTTCTGTTAAATACTAGGAAAATAAAGAAGAAAAAAACCTTGCTTTAGAACATACTCCATCCCTTCTCATTATCTCAAACCATCCAACCCTTACCTTATCGCTCCGATTATGCATGACTACTATATAAAGATGCTTACAATGATAATTAGCATTATAATACACACCACTATTAATATCACCCTATTCCTCCTTACCTCTTCGGGAGTTTTCTCTTTTTGCTGTTCAGAATCAGAACGCAGGAGAACTATAAGACCATGAAGTAATAGCATGGCTCCCAAGATCATGAAAAGCACAACAATCATCGTAAGGTAACCACGCCCAGTGTGCCCAAAGTTTTCAGCTGTATCAAACTGAATAAGAATAATCCCAACTATCAAGATACATATGAAGACAATTAATTTAACGTAGAATTGTTTCTTTTTCCGCTCCATCTGGTTCTCATGAATTTTAAAGATTGATTAAGTAACACAATAATGAGAGTCGTATTTAAGTGTTGTCAGTGAAGCAGTAGCTAATAGAGTTCAAAGAAATTTTCATTGAAATCAAACGCTGAATTTCCTTCTTTAAAAATAATAAAAAGAAAAAGTAAAACCTTGCTCATGAACATACTCCACCTCTCATTATCTCAAACCGTTCAAAACTTACCATCTCCACTCCACATCTCTCACACTACAATAATACTTCCAATAATAAATGCACATGGGGGAGTATGTTCGTGAGCATTTGAAAATAATTCAAAACAAGAAATTATAGATTTATATATCAATGAGGATAAGTATTCTTATTAGACAAAATAAACTAGGTTATAACTACATAATGAATAATAGATCATGTTTCTTTAAGATACTCATAAGTTTGATTTTACTCTTTTTGATTGGAAATATTACACCATTTTATCTCATTCATGATTTGCATCCATTAATCTCGGAGGATTGTAGAGTTGCTTATAATTTAGTAAATCCCATCTATATAGATGATGCAGATCCAAATTACAATTGGAGTAAAACTGCCCTTGAAAATACCTGGTGTTCGGGTTCTGGAACTTGGAGTGATCCTTATACTATTGAAGACATAGTAGTAAATGGAAATAGTATCTCAAATTGTATTGATATCCGCAATTCATTCAGATTTTTTACCATCCAAAATTGCACTTTGTTTAATAGCAGTGTAGGTTACGATTTTGCTGCAATTAATTTGGAAAATGTAAATAATTCATTACTCGTTGAAAATAATTGTTCATATAATAATGGTCAAGGCATTCGCATCATTCGTGCATATAATAACACTTTGCAAGGCAATTTTATTCAATATAATGACTGGGATGGAATTTTAATGAGAATTAGCGCAAATAATACTATAGATAATAATACAATAACGAATAATGATAGAGGAATAAGAATCGATCAATGGCCAGCTGGAGGAATAGGAATAAATAATATTATTTCTAATAATAAAGTTCATAATAATTCTGGTACTGGAATGACAATCTCCGATAATGAATATCTTAAAATTATCAACAATAGTGTCTATAATAATCAGGCAGGAATATCAACGTTCACATTATCGGTCTCTAAAAGTATCTTTAGAGGTAATTTCATCCATTCTCATGCGGTAGATAATGAGGGGTTGAGTATAAGTGGCAATAATTGCACTGTAGTAAATAATACTATTTGGGATAATGGGGTGGGAATATCTGTTGGTGGGAGTAACCACATGATTAGAAACAATTACCTTCACTCGAATGATGATGGTATTAGAATCAGTTATACCAATAATTCGATTATTAAGGAGAATCTTATTAAGAATTGCAACAATTTAAACGGAATAACTTTTCGTAGCAACAATATCAATCTTACAATGACTCGAAATAAACTGATAAATGCTATTTTTAACTTAGAAACAGCTTCCGGAGAACTTAGTACTGTTGTTACCCAATCTGTCGATGATTCAAATTTAGTTAATGGAAAACCAGTGTATTTTTATGCAAACAAATATGAATTGGGTTCGACTAATTTTACTAATCCTGGGCAAATTATTCTATTTAATTGTACAGAGTCTACAATCACAAATTTAAATGATATCCCAGGAGGTATAACGCTAGCCTATTCAGAAAACAACACGATAGCAAATAATTCAATACACTCTCTCAAATTTGGATTATGGCTAAGTCATAGTGAATATAATTATATTCTAAATAATCAAATTTCAATGATAGATGTTCAATTTTTAATTCCTGCTATTAGAAATGGCGTTTTGTTAGAATGGAGTAGTTATTGCAAAATTTATAAAAATGAAATCTTTAGTTATTATTTTGGAATCTCTCTATATTTTGAATCTACTAATAATACCTTAAGCTATAATATTATATATCTTACAACAGTAGGAATTGTAATTCGAAGTAGTAAGAATTATCTGTATCAAAACAAAATTCATCAAAATGGAGCTGGAATTTTCATTTCTCCAACAGGTATTGGATCGTGTGATCATAATGACGTTCGAAATAATATTATAACCGATAATGATTGGTATGGGATTTTACTGGATGCTAGTTCTAATAACACATTTATAGGAAATCATATTACCTATAATAACATTACAGGCATGTATATTGCTTCTGTTTCTAATGAAAATCTCATGTTTAATAACATTTTTGAGGGAAATTTACAAAATGCTCAAGATGATGCCACAAACAATCAATGGGATAATGGAGTAATTGGTAATTACTGGGATGATTACACGGGGTATGATTTGAATGAGGATGGTATAGGAGACATTCCATATAATATAACTGGATCAGCTGGAAGCCAAGATAGATTTCCATTGCTAATAATTTCTCCTGTAATTGTTATTGAAAACCCTAATCCCTATGAACTTTTTGGTTTTACACCTCCTGAAATAAACCTTACTATAACTTGCTCGAGTATCGATACTATATGGTATACTTTAAGTAATGAAACTTTTAAATCAATTAATTATACTTATACAGGTTTTATTGAGCAAAATGCTTGGAATTCCATTGGAAATGGAAGTGTAACTATTCATTTTTACGTAAATAATACTTATGGATTAATAGGGAATAATGAGGTCAAAGTTCGAAAGGATATTATTTCCCCACAAGTCTCTATATTTGATCCAATTTTAGGTCAACCTTTTTCTTTTAATGCTCCGTTCTTCAATATAAGTGTGATTGAACCTAACTTAGATTCTATTTGGTATACTATCAATAGTGGAAACACAAACTTTACCATTATTGAACAAACCGGAAAAATAAATGAGAGTGCGTGGGATAACTTACCAGATGGTGACCTCTTGCTTACTTTTTATGCTAAAGATTCGTTAGGAAACTTGGCATCCACAGAAGTCGTGATTGAGAAAGA
The DNA here is from genome assembly GCA_048939015.1 of Promethearchaeota archaeon. Taxonomy (GTDB): domain Archaea; phylum Asgardarchaeota; class Lokiarchaeia; order Sigyniarchaeales; family SOKP01; genus Loki-b32. The sequence goes on along the minus strand of JBHLPW010000084.1, from coordinate 4,574 downwards.
TACTGGATCACCTATAATTACTATTTTATCACCGAATATTGGTGATACTTTTGGAACAACGGCTCCAACTTTTGAAATTTCTATGATTGAAGATGATTTAGCCTCAACGTGGTATACAGTAGAGGGGATAGCAGGAACTTTTTCCTTCACGGGTTTAACTGGATCAATCAACCAAGATGCGTGGACTGATGCCCCTGAAGGAGAAATAACAATTACTTTCTTTGCGTTAGATAACGCCGGAAATATCGGCAATGAAAGTGTATCTGTTATAAAAAGCATTACATCTCAACCAGTGATACCTGGATATCATATCTTTCTGCTAATTGGTATATCTTCTACAATTTCAATTATAATTACCAAAATGAAAATAAAAAATATAAAATTTAAGTCATAGCTAAATAGGTCGCCCGAAAGCTCCCTACGTACACCCTCACCTCACTAACCCCGTCTTTTACGGGTACACTCGTCTCATGTAAAAATTGGTTTTATCAGATTTGATTAAATCAGTTAAAAGCGGCGAATGTTTGTATATTCCTATATTAAGAAAATTAATCCCAAATACTTAAATGGTAAATTTGAAAAATAACTCTTAATAATATCTAAAAAGCGAAATTGAAAATAAAATACATTTCCATATTAGGGTTAATTTTTGGAATAGTTCTCAGTTTTTTACCTCATTTTGTATTAGGTGGGTTTCTCCAGATTACTCTTGAGAATAAAAAATATAATACAACAAATAATGAATTATATGATACATGGAGTGTTCATTTAGATTGTATTCCCCGAGATATCACTATAGATTCAAATAATAGCATTTATGTTGTTGGAGATAATATCTCATGGGATTATTCATTGAAAATTTTAAAGTATGACGATGCAGGTGTCCAGCTATGGAATAAGCAATATGAAGACTTTTTTATATTTAATCCTATTATAAAAACTGATTCACAAAATAACCTATATTTAACTTGTTCTTTTAGTAATCAAACATCTGAGTATCGCAGAACTCTTGTAAAATACAATTCCTCGGGTAATTTACAATGGCAACAAACCTGGGAACCAGAAGATCTTGTATATATAAGCGATTTTGACTTTGATTCAGAAGATAATATCTTCATATATGGTTTTTGGGAATCTGAAGATTATACTGATCATACCTTATTGATCATGAAGTTCAATAGCTCAGGATATCAATTATGGAATCAAACATTTGAAGAGAGTAGTAATAATCTCAATGCGAGGTGCTTGGAGATCGATTCAGATAATAATATTATCATTACTGGAAGTTCCTATGAAGATGATTGGGTATATTGGCTAAGATTATATAACAGTTCAGGGGAATTAAAATGGTTCATGAATAGTAGTTATGAGTCTTTTGAATTATTAAAATTAGATCCTGAAGAGAATTTGATCACAATGGCTAGAACTCTGGATAATATTACTTATGAAAGTTATCTCATACTATACAAATTAAATAAATCTGGAATTTGCATTTGGAATTATACGTTTGAATCAAAATTTACTAATTATCTTTACTATGGTGGGATTCCCACATCTATGATGTATCAGTTTAACTTAGAGATAGACTCATTGGGAGATATTTACGTAGCTTCAGAAGTCGAAATTCCAAATGATTCTCACTTTATTGATGCTATTATATTTAAAATTAATCAAACTGGAAATTTTGATAATTATCTAACATGGGGAGGTCCACGTGATGATTACTCAATGGATATTGATACTGATACAGATAATAATCTGTATTTATGCTCACTCGATTACCTAATAAAAAATCCTGTCTCTAATGGTAAATCCTTTTACAGAACAAATCTTTTTTACTTCTTTATAACTCTATTTGGATTATTCTGCTTTCTTTCTTTGGTTTCACTATATTTCATTATAAAACCAAGAGCTAGAAGGATTTTAAGAAAATAATACTACTTGAATTATGAGAGCTATAGAAGAACTATAAAGTTCAGGATATCGTATATAATCATTTATCAGAATAAGAACTGGAGCTAAATATATTACACAAAAAGATACAACGTTTGCTACTGTAGAAATTAATATAGTCTTTTTTAGTGATAGAGTCTCAGGGATTATATTTTTTGCCTGAAGTTTTTTAAATTCTAAGCGATAGAATACCCATTCGATTAGAATCATCAAAATACCAAATATAATTACAAAAAATACATAATCTTTAGTACTAAATATCATAAGAAAATAAGCAATCGTTTGAGTGGGAGGAAATAAAACTATATTAACTAAAATTACAGATATAATTAAATCTTTCTTTATTAATAATGGATTCCTAAGATACATAAATACAACTCCAAATTCTACAAGAATATTTATTAGAACCGGACCCAATATTGATAATATTATATTGATAGGCATTTCTTCGTATGGTCTAATATTTCTAAAAGCATATGCAATCGGAAGAAAAATAAGGATTAGCGAAAAATTTAGAATAGCAATAAAGAAATAATTTCTGGATCTCACAAAGAAACTGTAGGAAAAAGTTCTTTTTAAGGTTTTGTGCTCATAACTCTTTGTTTCTATATTTAGTAAATTAATTAAATTGCTCTAATACATACTCCATCCATCCCTTCTCGTCTCAAACCGCTCAATCTTTACCACATCGAATAGGTCTCATAACCCACCATAACCTACACCTAAACAGCTTCATTTGGATAAACCAATCATTTGTTTGAATTCTAACGGTTCACTGCCCTCATCAACTGCTACTATTTCAAACTCCTGTCCATATCTATCCCTTACAACCTCTGCTGATTTCGACGCAAGGAATCTCATTCGAATAGTGGTATTACTCCCACACCACATCCATACTTTAAAACGCGCCTCATCTACTAACAGCAATATATAATCAGAATCGAGATTTTTATAAAGAGGTTTTTTCAGTTTACCTCCTATTGTCTTTACCTTTAGTAGAGTTCCACAGCTCGGACAATATGTCAGATTCGGGTCAAACAACTCAGCTCCACAATTTTCACAATGCATACTATTCACGCTTATTTTCTAAAGAAAATTGTGTTAATTTCTCATAATGTACAAAAAAGAAAAAGAAATATAAAAATAATACTCAAGAACATACTCCACCTAACTATTTTCACTTTTCTTTATGAGATAAACATAAATACCACCAATCACAGCTATAATTTGTATTTATAAGACAAAAATTATGAGACGACTTAAGAAAAAGAGATTTAAAGAAAAATATATACCTAATAAAATTCAACGGTATAAAGTTAAAGAGAGAGTCTCATTTTTTAATAGCAAGAATTTAATATTTGAGAGCGAATGTCCAGTCTATATTTTCAAAATTTGTTTGATTGGCAGTCCTGCAGTAGGAAAGACGTGTATAGCTCGCAGATTGTGTTTTGATACTTTTGATTTTAACACTCAACTCACTATTGGTATAGATTTCTACACATATGACATACCAATAATTGTAAAAGGTGAAAAAACCTTTGTAAGGCTTACAGTATGGGAGTTTGGGGGCCAGGAACAATTTAAAAAGCTGTTTCGATATTACATAGATGGGGCAGATGGAATCTTCTTAGTATTTGATTTAGCCAATTTAAAAACCTTGACTAAATTAGATTGGTGGTATCATAGGTTAATAGAACATAACATGTTAGATCGCCCAAAAACCTTGATTGGGGCAAAAATCGACCTAGTTGATGAAAAGAGTGAGCTGTTCAGAAATGATGAAGCTATTATCTTAGATTTCATTAAAGATCATGGCAAATTGAATTTTATTAAAACTTCTGCCAAGGAAAATATCAACATTCAAAACCTATTTAGAAAACTTTTAAAAGAAGTACTAGAATTGCATGATCTTGAATATGATAGAATACTGTAAAGGAAGTGAATAATTTAATTTTTAAAAAATAAAAAGAAAAAGTAAAACCTTGCTCTAGAACATACTCCATCCCTTCTTCTCATCTCAAATCCTTTCGCTCCAAACACGCATCCAATCCCCTACACTCTAAGCCTGAACCTTATGATTCCCCTTTCAACACCACACACTCGTGCTGTTGAGAGTGGCGGGCTAAATAGGTCGCCCGAAAGCTCCCCACGTACACCCCCACCTCACTAACCCCGTCTTTTACGGGTGCACTCGTCTCGCATACTCAGTTCGCGTCACCGCGCCCTGATCTCACTACTCAGTATCCCGTCCATTCAAATTATGATGCCCATCGCTTCATGTCTTCGTCTGCGTCCATGCTTCCGCTTTCGCTTCCGGTCTCGCTTCTGCTTTCACTTCCACGTAGGCTTCAGCTCGCGCAAACATCAACACTCACACTCCAGTTGGCTTCCGGTATCCACAGGAGAACCTTACCAACTACATCAACCTAAATACACAACATACCTCGCAGTACTCGCTATACGAGATTGGATGACTCTTTTCGGGTCCGGCTTCGTGCTTAGATGCTTTCAGCACTTATCCGTTAGCGCGTGGCTGCCCGGCATTACCTTGTCAGATAACCGGTACACTAGAGGCGCCGGCAAAATGTTCCTCTCGTACTGATTTTCCCTTACCCTCAGTC
>JBHLPW010000083.1:0-17395 GCA_048939015.1 Promethearchaeota archaeon | reverse complement strand
TATTTTAATATAAAACACCCTTCTTTTAAAAATTACTTTAGAAATATGTGAAAGTAATCATTATATAATGATAAATATTTTTCGAAAAATAAGATAATTAAAAAAAAAGAATTGGTTAAAAATATCTTAAATATTTCATTCGATATTAACCTCATAATCTTTGGGATCTAAAATAAAAAATGTACCAAAACCTATATTCATAACAATTGCCAAAAACAAAAAGACAATTGCATAAATCCAAAAGGTTTGGAAACCCGCTAAGATTCCAATTAAAATACTCGTTGTTTGTAATCCAATTGTTGAACCTACATTAGTAAAGGAATTACATGTTGCATAATAAGTACTATCCATCTCAGGATATTGTTGCGATTCTTGACCTATAACAGCAGAAAAGGCAGAATTTCTCCAACCCGCAGATGAACCTACTATTAAAGCGAATATGATTAATACAGGCCAAATAATTGGTATTATGAATAGCAAGAAAGAAATTATAGTTAAAGTAAATCCAATAATAACACTTCGTTTCCTAGATTGTAAATCGGCTATTCTCCCCCCAATAAGAGCTCCAGTTATTACTCCTAAACCAATTATAAAAGTAATGAAAGCTTGTGGAGCATATAGCTGTTGCTGGGTTGGATCACCTATAATATCCATTGATGCACCAGTAGCACTCACTAAACCCATTTGAATTAGTATAAAAAGAGGTATAAGTACGAAAATTATCCCATCACAAAAGGCATTAAATAAAGAGAAAGCATACACTTTCCAATTTTTTCTCTTCCCAAAGATTACTTTAAGGTTCTCGACCGCATTTACCTGAATTTTTGTTACTCTATCTTTAATAGTCAAAGTAGTAAATGAGAAAGCCATCATGGCAATACCTAGTCCTATGAAAATCGTTTCTGTGGTTCCTCCCGTGAATATAATTAACATTACCAATAAGGGTCCACCGGCTATTATCCCTACTGATCTAAACCCCCAACAAATTCCTTGAACTCGCCCTAATTTTTCTTTGGGGTATAAATCTAAGATAAATCCATCAATAGCAGTATCCGCCATAGCCACGCCAATGACAATTATAATCCCTAAAATGGTTACTAAACTCAAAGCATTGATGGGTGTTAGTATAAATGGAAATAATATCCAAATTATACCAGATAAAAATGATGCCATTATTATCCATGGTTTTCTCCTACCCAAATTTTTGAATCCTATTTTATCAGATACGATTCCATAAAGAAATTTTACTCCAAATGGAAGAAGGATGATTGACATCATTGAAGCGATTTGACCGGCATCTACAGGCGCAGGTGATAATAAGTAAAATAGATATATCGGGATTATTGTTGTAAACATCGATTGATTTATCCCTTGTACAAAATAATTAAGCGAAAAAATTCCTACATAAAATCTCTTTAATTCAGCATCACTACTTTCCATATCAAAACCCATTTTTAGTTTTATTTTATTCTTTTTTAAAAATCATTATTATTATTTGTATTTAATATTTTTAAGGTTTGACAAAAATATTAGTGGTAAAAAAGAGAAATTAGGGAAAAATCAATGAGAAAATAGAAGAATTGCTAGTAATTCCAAACTTAAATAGAAAAAATAAGATAAGATATTAGGTTGGGTAATCTTTTCTGATTTGTAACTCACGTTTATAATGCTTTATTTGGCTTCTAATAAACCTAAGAGGTTTAGGTTGTATGAGATGACCAAACTCATGTAGATGATTTTCAAGAAAGCTGATGGAATATTCCAATCTGTCGATCCTTTTTTGGACATCATTCATGATAGAATTACACTCAAACCCTATATTAAGTGTTATTATCGATTGAAGAACCCATAATTAATAAATTATGAGAGTCCTGAAATTTTATGGATTCTCACTATTAATATCTCTTTATTAAAACATTTCTACTGAGCTTTACTTACTCATAATATAATTAAATTATGAATTTTTTTATCAATTAGATTATATTTAAAGAATTTTCTAAATTAGGTTATAAGAAAAATGACAGATAAGTTCTGGTATAAAGTTGCAAGAACATTTACAAAAGCGGGAGTATTTCCCGTACCCATTAGTGATACATTGTTTGAATTATTACAGAGTTTGGTAACTGAAGAACAAGCGAAGTTTATTTTAATCTATAAAAAACCTTCAATGACACTTGACGAAATTAAGCAAAAAACAGAAATGGAAGAGTCAAAGATCATTGAAATGCTTAACACATTAATGCATAATGGAATCATTGTCGGTACAAGAAGTAAAACTATAGGAGTTATGGTATATCGTCTAATGGGTTTATGGCCGGGAATTTTCGAGTATACTTTCCTCAGAGGAGAGAGTTCAGAAAAAGAAAAAAACTTAGCAATATTATTTGAAAAACTTTTTGGGGAGATAAGTAAAGGAACTCAAAGCAATTATGAACAATTAATAAATGTGTTTAAAGATTTGCCCCCAACCGATAGGACACTTCCAGTTGAAAAGGAAATAGAAGTAGGAACTGAATCTGTAATGCCATTTGAAGAAATAAAAAGATATATCGAGGAATATGATGATATAACATTAGTTAATTGTTATTGCCGACATGAAAAAGAACTTCTTGGAGAACCGTGCAAATTAGGAGCATCCAAAAATAATTGTTTTCTAATTGATAAAACTGCTCAATTTGGTATTGAACAAGGATTTGGTAGACCAGTTTCAAAAGAAGAAGCCATTAAAATAATGAGAGAAGCAGAAGATGAAGGATTAGTACATAAGGTATTCCATGTTCATTCAGATACTAATAGAGGAATTGAAGCAATATGTAATTGTTGTAAATGTTGCTGTGGTGTGATCAATATGTATTATCGTGGTGCAGCGCCAATACATACTATGTCTTCTTATTTAGCAAATGTCGACGAGGATTCGTGTATAGGTTGTGGAACCTGTGTTGAAAAATGTCCAATGGAAACAATTAATTTAAATAATAGTATAGCCCATGTTAATGAAGATAAATGTATAGGATGTGGCGTATGTGCTTATCATTGTCCTGAAGAAGCTATACATCTTGAAAGAATTGGTCCTAGACATGTTTTTATCCCCCCTAAAAAACTGGAAGTTGAATAAAAATTCGTTTATGAAAATTAACTTTTATTTTAGGAGGATCAATTTATGGTTGTGCGTATTTCTCATCATTGCAGTAATCAAATTATAGAGTGGGAATGGGCTTCTGATAATGAGTTAATGCCTTATCCCTATTTCACTTCTTGTTATTTGGTAGATGGACTTCTAATTGACTCTGGAGCTCCGGGTGGAGAAAATGATCTTAGGGAATTTGTTAAAGCTCTCAATGATGATCAAATTATTGGTAAATGTTTTATTACGCATACACATGAGGATCATGCGGGTGGTGCTCATATGTTAAATAGAGAATTTGGAATTCCAATATTTACTAGTCAAAAGGCCATAGATCTCTTAAAAAAAGGCAAAACGTATCCAGAATATCGTCAAGCAGCATGGGGGCCAGAGTTATTACCCGTTGATGCAGAAATTATTGATCAAGCAATAATAACAAAATCAAAGAAGTATAAATTTGAATTATTTCCTATGAGTGGACATGCTCCCGAATTAGTTGCATTAATTGAAAAAAGACAACAATGGGCTTTTGTAGCTGATGCTGTTCAACCAAAATACAAAATGATATTTGGAAAAAATAGTGATATTCAAGAAGATATATCATTAATATATCAATCTCTTTCTGATCTTTACGATTTTGCTGAAGGTATGCAGAATTTATTAATATTCTCTGCTGGGAATGGAGTACTACAAGGGAGAGAAATTTTAATGGAGAAAATGGAAGAGATTGATAATCTTTGGATTAAAGTTCATAAGTATAATGAGCAACTCCAACAGGAGGGATATTCTGGGAAAAAATTGATGAGAAAAATAATAAAAAACTTATTTGGCAGAGAAAGTATCATAGGTCAATTGACGCAAAACGACCTTTCCAGAGAAAATCTTATTATATCATTATTAAAATGGAAAAAAAAGTAAAAAAAATTTATTTTATAGGTGTCTTGGAATGTTAATCTCCAGATCTGATATCGGATAAGAGTAGCATGGATGGAAGTAGTTAAACTTTTTATCTGCTGATTTTCTCCAATCACTTATTGGACTTATATATATCTCTCCTGAGATAAGAAGAGAACGACAAAATCCACATTCACCAGATCGGCATTTTGACGGAGGTGCTAAATTTGCTCTCTCTAAAGCAACAAGAACAGACTCAGTAGCAATTGCAGGGATTTCTTGTATTTTATCTCCAATTTGAACTTTAATTTTAAATGTCTTTTCAGCTAGTTCTTTTGGATATCCAGCATAATTAATTACATCTTTAATTTCGCCAAAAGCTTCCCGTCTAATTCTTTTTTGAGGCACGTTAAATTTCTTGAGTTCCTTTTCTACAAAATCATACATTACTTGAGGACCACAGATGAAGAACGTACTATTCGGTTCATCACAGTATTTTTGGATAATATCCGCCGTTATAAAACCAGATTCACAACCCTCTAAAGAGACCATATCACAACTTAATACATGGACAACTTTTATTTTATCAGGATGTTCTTTTTCTAGTTTATTAAATTCTTCATAAAAAATAATATCATCTTCCTCGCTACTACCATACAAGACTGTTAGCTTCGCGTCAATTTTTCCGTTTATAATTGTTTTTGCCAATGAACGGAAGGGAGTTATACCAGATCCACCTGCAATACCCACAATATTCTTTAAATCTCTTAGAGGATCAAAATAAAAGAATCCTTCAGGACCAGAGCTTACAATTTTAGTACCAATCTTCCAATTGTCCCATATATAATTAGTTAAGAATCCATGTTCTTCTTTTCGTATTGTTAGACTATAAAATCCTGCTAATGCTTCTGAAGGCGAAGAGGATATTGAATATGGTCTTGTAATTTCCACACCATTTACTTTAACTTTTAAACTCAAATATTGACCAGCTCTAAAATATGCTAATTCTTTTGTTCCTAGCTCTGGATTAGGTAGTAATATAAAAGTTTTGGTTGATTTAGTTTCATCTATTATTTCATTTATTTTAAGATATTGTCTTTCAGGATGTAATTTTCTTGCAAGGTCATTTATTGGATCAGTTATTATCGGTTCGCTAGAGGCTTTTTCTATTCTTTTCTTTCTATTAGGTACAAGCTTCATAAACCCATATAAATCTTTTGTATTACTCTTTACAGTAATACTAAATTTTTCTTTATCTTCCGTCATTTTGAACCCTCACCTTTACAGATAATTCATTTAAAACTAATAATGCCGCAATTTCACCGTCTTTTAATGCACTACTATATCCGTGACATCGTCTTCCAAAGCCTCCTGCGAATTCTAAACCCTTAATGTAATTATGATCTCCCATCATCATTAAACGAGGTACTAAAGAATCCCAAGATTCTGGTTCATATCCATAGATAATTCCATTATATGTCCGGGTATACCTTGCGAATGTTTCAGGAGTAGCTACTTCAATTTCTTCAATATGTTCTCGTATAGAAATCCCCAAAGCGTTTTCAAAATCAGTAATTAACCCATTAGCAATTCTATTTTTAACATCAACGTAATCTTCAGGTTTCACATCCTTCCATACTTCAGGTTTAAATAGAGTAGTAAAATATAGGATAGATGTTCCTGGTGGAGAACAGTCTGGTATGGCAACATTTAAACAGACAGTAGCTTGACCTTTTGGTACTCTGAGTTCATTCCATTGATTATAAAGATTTTCAGTATTCATATCATCCATAATGAAGTAACTATACTCATTTAGACCTAATTCTTCAGCAGATGCGTCAAGTCCTAAATAAACGACAAAAGCAGAGAGTCCATGGATTCTAGAGTTTACTTCTTTGTATGCAATTTCGGGAACTTCAGATTTTGGATGTATTAATTTATTGTATACTAATGTTTGTGAAGCATTGGAGATTACATAGTTTGTTTTAATTTTATCCCCATTTGAGGTTTCTAATCCAATAACTTTACCATTTTCTACTAGAATTTTCTCAACTCGAGTATTATACATGATTTCGCCTCCCAATTCTCTTATTCTTTTATCAAGGGCTACTGTAAATTCTGTTGAGCGGTATCTTGGAATATAAGCCCCCCTTTTAATATAAGTATTAATCATAGCAGCGAATAGGGTGAAATTAATTCTACTTATGGGAAGTCCTAAATAAGCCCAATACGCGTTTAAAATATTTCGTGCTTTTTCAGGAATGCCTAATGCTTCTTCTACCTCTAATGAGGAATATGATGCAGTTTTAAGAAAATTAGAATGTTCCTTTATTAAGACTTTTTCTTCTGGATTTCCTTTGGAACTCCCAATGTATGCAAACGCAACTGAAATATCTTCAGCAATCTTAAAAAAATTTTCTACAGATTCTCTACATCCAGGAACTTGTTCTTCAATCGCATTTAGAAAATTTTCTATTCCAAATGGCATTGTCACATCTAAGTCTTTTGTAATTATTCTATATGCTTCGGGAACTTCTAAAAATTCAGCATCAACTCCAAGTTTATCAAATAGAACTCTAATACCTCCAGGGTCTGAAACTGAACCAAAATCCGCCATTTCATGTAAAGAAGTCTCGAATTCAAATCTTCCTCTAACAAAACTTGACGCAAAACCACCAGGTAAATTATGTTGTTCGATTAATAATACTTTAATGCCTGCTAATGCTAATCTTGCAGCTGCAACGAGCCCTCCATTTCCAGCACCTATGATTACTACTTTATAATCTTCACTTTCTTCCACAATCATATTTAAAACCAATATTTCTATTATAGTATAAGTAATTTAATAATAATTTTAGTTGGTTAGAGTTTAAGAATTTTAATTATTTAGTGATTTTTTCGTTTTACTTAGATAAAACCACTTCCTCGAATTTTAAATTAAATAAGTGAAAATATTTGAGGTTTAAACTAAATTATTTATAATAATTTCGGATATATCTCCAGAATATTCTGCAGTTCTTCTTATACTTTCGATTATATACCCTAATGCTATTGAAACTTCTGCACTCTTTATGGTGTTAAGGCTAATTTTTTCTGTCATAGTTATTAAGTTCTTTATATCTTCAATATTCTCATTTGCTAAAACTAAGCTTTTTTGCAACCAAGCATCAAGACTTTTATTCAATAGATCTAGTGATAATGTGCTAACCGATTTAATTTCTTCCTTTATATTTTTATCTAATTCATGATTTAAAAGGATCAAGACGTTTTTAGCGATTTTACTAGCGTGATCTCCTATACGTTCCAAGAATCGGCTTATTTGTTGGTAATGGCTTGCCTGTTCTAATGTAATTCCCATTTTCTGACACAGAATTATATCTTTCAATACGATATGTGATTGACGACCAATTAGCCAGTGCAATCTATCAACATCGTTATCCCTTTTTATGACTTCTTCAGCTAAATCTTTATCTTTGGTTTCAAATGCATTTATAGAATCTTCATGCATACCTTGTACTAAAATATACATTCTTTTTATAGTTTTTTCGAAGGGCATTTCTTTTGGATTGAGTAGATCTTTAATCACTATAAAATTGTTGGATTCTTCGACTATTTCGGGACCAATAGCAATTTGTGTAAAATTAGTAATAGTGTCTCTTATTAAAGGCTCAAATTTTCTACTTGATTTAATAACTATTCTTGAAAATCCCATTATATATGCTCCAATTAAAACCCGAAACAAGAAATTTTCATCTTCAAAATCATCTACAATTATCTCCTTTGTTTTAATAGCTGTTTCATTATCAATTTTGGGAGTTATAAGTAAATTACCATCAGGTTGGGAAAGAATTCCTAAAGTATCATTCTTTTTCACACCATGCTTATCAATCCATACTTTTGGAAGAGAAATAATATAACTTGAACCCCCTGTTTTCTGAACTTTACGTGTCTCAATATGAAAACCCATTTATATCCCCTGATATTTTTTATATCTATATAGATTTTTAAATTGCTGTATTAGGCTAACTTAGTTATATAGAATAAATAATCAATCTATTTTATACTACAACTATATACTCTATATATATTCTATATTCTATATATATCTTTTTTATTTTTTATTATTCCAATCAATATTTATTTATCCTTTTACAAAAAAGTAAATTAATAATATTATTAAACTATATAGTTAGCCTTTTTGATTAGTTCTCTTTGATTTATTAACTCAACAATAATTTCATTTTCGATTGAAAGATGGTAAAAAAGAGATTCTATATAGAATATATAGAGTAAATAAATCATCATAAACTATATCGTAATCTCTTATATTTTCTCAGTGATATCTCTAATTAACCAAATTTTAACAACAAAAATACAAAAAATTTTATTTGTGAAAAAAAAATGGAAAAAAAAGGTATTTGGATTGTTGCTGCTGTTGGCATGATTGCAATGTTCTTCGTCGGCTGGGGTACTACTTCTCTTATTGCTCCAGGTGGGTCAGGAACAACAAGTATCATTATAACAGGTTCTACTACATGTGAACCAATAATTACTGAATGTGCTACTCAATTTATGGCAATAAATCCTAATGTTGACATTTCTGTTTCAGGGACTGGTTCTGGAGATGGTATTTCTGACACAATTGATGAACAAAATGATATTGGTATGTCATCACGTAATATAAAAGCATCTGAAAATACTTCAGCTGGCAATGATTTAACAGATTTTAAATTTGCGAAAGATGGTATTGCAGTGATTATTGATGCGGGTCATCCTGATGCAGCCTGGTTACAATCAAATGGACTTACAATGGATCAAGTCTTTTTAATCTATAATGGTACATATGATACATGGGACGATATTAACAGTACTTTATCATCTCAAGCAATTGATGTTCACACCAGAGCTGATGGTTCTGGTACAAGAGCGACATATGAAGAATTAGTTTTATATGGAGGTACTGAAGAACTTGGCGATAATTCGGGATATACTAGTTCAGTAACTGGATACATAGAAGTAGCTTCTAATACAGTAATGGTTACAACTGTGAGTGCAGATCAATATGGAATCGGATACTGTGGTTTAGGATATGTGGATACAAGTGTAATTGCAATCCCTGTAGATGGAGTGATTCCCTCAATCGCTACCATTTTGGATGATTCTTATCCTATTTCTAGATCTCTACATCTTACAACTAATGGTGAACCTACTGGATGGGTTAGAGCATTTATTGACTTTATCTATGGTCCAGTAGGACAAACAGTTGTTGGAGATGAAGGATTCATTAGACTTTGGTTTTAAAATTCTAATTTTATTGTAAAAATTTTAAATTTTTTTTTTTAAATCTTTTATTAAATTTAAAACTAATACTACATAAATTCTTAGCTTATTTTAGGAAATCTGGTAACTACACCATTTCTTAATTCTATATATTTTATATAGAATAAATATTCGACTATATTCTATGATGATTATAAATATAAAAAATCTAAATTTCTTTTGCTTAAAAATTGAGTGTTACACCTTAATTAAATAGAGTTCTATGTCTACTGAAACAGTTCTTCAAAATAATCTATACATAAATGATGAAGATTATTCATTCTTAAAAAAAAATAGAGATCCGGTAATAAAATGGATACTATTTTTCATTGCATCTATTGCAACTATTTTTGTATTTTTAATAATAATTTTTTTGTTTTCAATTGGAGGCCCTTTTTTTGCTGAAGTTCCATTAATTGATTTTCTTTTTGGTACTAATTGGTTACCAACAAACGGTGATTTTGGAGCCTTACCAATAATAGTTGATACTCTTTTAGTTACTTTAGGAGCTATTATCATCGCTTTACCTTTAGGATTAATGACTTCTATATTTATTGCAGAATTGGCACCTCCAAAACTTAGGAAGATTATGAAATTTAGCGTTGAAATTCTTGCTGGTATTCCTTCAATTGTATATGGCTTCTTTGGACTAGTTGTTTTGAATGGATGGATAAGAGACTTTTTCGGTTTACATCATGGAAATACATGGTTATCTGGCTCATTAATTTTAGCTATAATGGCTCTGCCAACAATTGTATCTGTTTGTGAAGATTCAATTAGAGCGGTTCCAGATTATTATAGAGAGGCATCCTATGCAATGGGAGCAACAAAATGGCAAACAATACGTAGAGTGGTGGTTCCTGCTGGTATGTCAGGTATTACTGCCGCGATGATACTTGGTATTGGACGAGCATTAGGAGAGACAATGGCAATGATGTTAGTAATTGGTAATTGTAAGGTCCTTCCTGAACCAATAACAAATATGTTCTCATGTGTAGCTGTTATAACTTCAACTATAGGATTAGGATTAGGACCAACTGAGACAAATAGTATAGAATGGAGGAGTTATTTCGCTTTGGGAATTACTCTTTTTATCATGACACTTTTTGTTAATACCTTTGCAAATGTCATATTGTCTAGGATTCAAAGAAAATTTACTGGTGAAAAACCAAAAGAAAAGTACACTAAACTAAAAAGCACCGCAATTTTCAACTTAATTATAAAATATAAACATATTGTAATAAATTTAATTCTTTTTGGCTTAATGCTACTTATATTTCCAGATTTTGTTTCGAAAATAATTGGACTATTAATTTGTGCGGGATTAAGTATAGCTGCATATCTTTATAAAACAGTTCCTAAAAACTATAAAAAATGGATATTGTATGGAGTAATCTTATTGTTTATCGGATGGGTGCTTAGCACTTGGATTGGAATATTTTTATCTATTGGAATATGTGCTCTAATTATTGGAATCAAACTCATATTCAAACGTATTTCTTCTGTAGGTCAAGAAAAAATGTGGTTTGTGATTATTTATCTATGTTCTTCAGTTGCAATTATTTCTGTGGGTATGTTATTGTATTATATTATAGCTAGAGGGCTTCCTGTTATATTTCGCCCAAATTTTCTTACAGGTACT
Source organism: Promethearchaeota archaeon (assembly GCA_048939015.1). Taxonomy (GTDB): domain Archaea; phylum Asgardarchaeota; class Lokiarchaeia; order Sigyniarchaeales; family SOKP01; genus Loki-b32. The sequence goes on along the minus strand of JBHLPW010000083.1, from coordinate 6,416 downwards.
TCAATGGAAGGTGGAATACTTCCTGCTATCACAGGAACTATTCAACTTACAGTAGGTTCTATTGCCTTTGCCTTACCACTTGGTATGTGTGCAGGGATATATCTTTCTGAATATGCTACTGATAATAAAATTACAAAAATTATACGTGCTGGAATTGATAATTTAAATGGTACTCCTTCAATTGTTTTTGCGCTATTTGGAGTTGTTCTTTTTCTGGTTCTCTTAGGACTCATGAAATCATTATTAGCAGGCATGTTAACTCTAGGGTTAATGATACTCCCAACAATAATAAGAACTACAGAAGAAGCTGTTAAAGCAATTCCTCAATCGTTCAGAAAGGGTAGCTTAGCCTTAGGATCAAGTAAATGGCAAGGAATTAGTAAAATTGTATTACCAGCCGCATTACCGGGTATAGTTACTGGAGCAGTCTTAGGAATGGGACGAAGTGCTGGAGAGACAGCACCTATAATGTTTACTGCTGTCAGAACAACTTCAAGATGGTGGATAACTATGTCCGTTTTTGAGCCTGTAATGGCTCTAACATATCATTTATATAGATTACTTACTGAAGCATTATTCTCAGTAGAAGAAGCTGCAGGTACAGCTCTTACTTTATTATTATTAGTATTGATAATTTATGGAATAGCATTTATAATAAGAAATAGATACGAAAAAAGAAAGCAATGGTGATATTGCTTGGTTATAAAAATAAAAAATAGTAATAAAACAAAAATTGAAAAAAGGAATGGATTGAATGATTCAAGCGCATACAAAAATGATTTTGTAATTGAATGTAAGAATTTGAATCTTTGGTACGATGAAACTCAAGCTTTAATAGATATAAATATGAAATTTAAAAAAAAAGAAGTTACTGCTATTATAGGACCCTCTGGATGTGGAAAAAGTACATTATTAAGATGCTTGAATCGAATGAATGATGTAATTGAGGGATGTAAGATTGAAGGTGAAGTACTATTTAAAGGTAAGAATTTATATGCAAAAGATGCCGATATAAGATTGAATAGAAAGAAAATTGGAATGATTTTTCAGAAACCTAATCCGTTTCCAATGACTATTTTTGATAACATTACATATGGTCCAAAAATTTATAAAATAGATGATGAGCATATTTTAAGCGAAATTTCGGAAAAGAGTCTAAAAAGAGCAGTTCTATGGGATGAAGTTAAGGATAGATTAGATGAGTCTGCCATGGGATTATCTGGAGGTCAACAACAAAGATTATGTATAGCAAGGGCTTTAGCTGTTGAACCTGAAATTCTTCTAATGGATGAACCAACTGCTTCTCTTGATCCAATTGCTACGCAAAAAATTGAGGAATTGATACTTGAATTAAAGAAAGAATGGACTGTAATTATTGTGACCCATAATATGCAACAAGCAGCAAGGATTAGTGATTATACAGGATTCATGTATTTAGGAAAAATGATAGAATTTGGTAGGACTACTCAAATATTTGAAAACCCAAAGGAAGAATTAACAGAAAATTATATTACAGGAAGATTTGGATAGGTGTATTTTATTGGCAAAAGAATTACATAAAGAGATTTTTGCACTGAAAAAGGAAGTTGTTGAAATGGCTAATTTAGCTTTAGGAATGTTAGATGATTCTATGAAAGCTTTAGCAACTCAAGATATAGAATTAGCTATAGCTATAGAGGAAAAGAAACATAAAATAAGAGAATTGGATGCTAATATCGAGGCAAAAGCATTGAAATTAATAGCCCTTTATCAACCCATGGCAATTGATCTCAGAAGATTAGCAACAATTTTAAAGATGATCACCTATCTAGCAAGAATAGGGAGATATGGGAAAGATATTGCTTCAGTTGTGGAAGAAATCTCAAAAAAACAACCATATCCAGCTCCATTTATTAACTTGCAACATATGTGGGAGCATGCAAAATCAATGATCCAGGATGCACTTAAAGCTTTTGATGAAGCTGATATAAAGTACATAGAGAATTTTCAGCAGCGGGATGACGAAATTGACGAAATGAGATGGTCAATATTTAGAGAATGTTTAACATATATGATGGAGGACCCAAAGACTATTACTCCATGCGCCTTTTTTGCCATGATAGCAAGATTTTTAGAAAGGAGTGGTGACAATGCCTGTAAAATCGCTGAAAAAGTACATTATATGGTTACTGGTGAACATAAAGAGATTACATGAAAAAATTATACATTCTTATTATAAAAGTAAGAAGGAACTTTTATAAACAATAATTTAGTGATAAATGTAAAACATAATTAAATAATCTAGGAAGATTTTCATGGATTCATATAGTAAATTACCAGACGCAGAAATTAAACCTGTTGGTGATATATCGAATAAATTCTTGGAACTTGGTATTAAAAATTTCAAGGATGCATGTAATTATGTACATGATATTGAATATGGATACAACACTAACTATGATGATAAATTTATCTTTTTTAAAGAAAAAAAGGGAAGTTGTACTTCTAAACATGCTGTCATTGCTGGTTTAGCTGAAGAATTAAATATTCCGCTTTTTAAACATGTTGGAGTTTATAAATTTACTGAAGAAATCTCAACTGGCACTGAAAGAATTTTGAAAAAATATAAAATTCCTTATGTACCAATGATACATTGCTTTTTAGTATATAAAGATAACTATTTCGATCTGACTGAAGGGAACTGTAATGGCAAAAATACCTCTATAGAAGAATTTATTCATGAGGAGAAGGTCGACCCCTTTATTACAACTAAAAATGAATATTTACTCTTTAAAAAAGTGATTAAGGAAAAAGTTTTACCCTCTAAAGAAATGAAAGGGATTAAAGAGAGAACTATATTGAAAGCTAGAGAGGAAGCAATTATTCTTATAAAAGAAAATGTAAAAAAACAAAAACTATTAAGAAATCCTTAAATCCTCTAATAATTCATTTTCTGCTAAATGAAATAGAAAGAAGCATTATAAATGGTTAAAATAGTTTAAGATAAATTTTTTAAGTAAATTGAAGAAATCTTGATGATTTTTTAAAATAAAAGAATCAAAGTACTTTCAGATCCCTTTTTCACTAGTCAGTAGAACCATGATATAATCTGCAACACCTTCAATTGAATCAGAAATTGCCTCCAAAATGTCAAATGTATTTCCTGCTGTAAAAATAGTGAAAAAATTGACATCATAATGAGTGTCTTGAAGGCTTTTTCTTAATTGAATATTCATTAGGTCGACTTTATGTTCATGTTCATTTATTTGTCTAGCTATTTCTTTAACATTTTTCCTATCTTCTACTAAATCTATTACAATTTTATCCAAGAATTGACCACAATCTACTGTTGTTTTCATTATCTGACTGATCAAATTTAGTGTTTCCTCACTGCTTTGGTCCCAAAACTTATCTGGTATTGTAGCGATTCTACGAGCAACGCCAGTGCAACAATTTGCGACGTCATCCATTCTTTTAACTAAATGAGAAAGATTCTGCCTTACGCTAGGATCCAATTCTCCTCTAGAAATATCTTGTTGTATTTTTCTTCTTAATCTATCAGCATCTCTCTCTAAAACGTCAACTTTATGAAAAGTCTCATATGATTTTTCGAGATTCCTTTCTTTTAATAAAATTTGAAGTCCAAGATCTAACTCTTTTACACATTCTTGCACTTTTTGAGCGTGTTTTATAGCTTTTTCTAAGGCATTTAAAGCAGTTTCTCTTTTCAAATATTCAATCAATGTACCCATTTCATCAACCATTTTCGATAATATTTCTTATACACTATATAGAATATATAGAAATATATATCTTTTTATTATAAAATCTTTATTAAGAAAATCCAAACATATTTAATCCAAAATAAATAAATCCGGCCAAAAACGCAGCTATTGGAAAGGTTAACACCCAATAAATGGCCATTTTACCTAAACCTTTATAATCAACTTCTTTTTTTTGTGCAAGACTCATACCAACTATGCAGAAAACAATTACATGGCTATGAGAAATTGGTAAAGCAAATAATGTGGCGATCATTAAAATAATCGCAGAACTCATCTGAATAATGAAACCTTCACTCGGACGAGTACCTATCATGTGTGAGGCTAGATTTCTAATTACATAACGCGCTGCGAAATAAATTCCTAGAAAAGAAAAAAAACCACTTAATACTGCAAAAATAAGATATTGACCTCCAGTTATAGAATTATTCTCCCTAAGACCTAAAAGAATCCCAACAGCTTCTCCTGAATTAGCTCCAACCCAAATTTCAGCAAATAAAACAGCAATTAATAAAAACCATTTAAAGTTTTTCTCAGATTTTTCTATTTGATTTAGACCTCTTAGGCGAGATAGAAAAACTTTAGCAATAATTTTAAAAAGTATATATGTAATTAATAAACCAGATATAGGAGATATAAACCAGCTCAAAACGACATCTCTTAGCTTCTCATAATTGAATGCTGTACTGAGTTCTACCCCACCTTGAGAGATTGAGTAAATAATAACAACCCCGACAATGCTTCCAATTAATGAATGAGTGCTACTTAAAGGAATACCAGCAAAACTCCCAACTACTAACCATATAATACTGCTTATTAATACAGTTAATAGCATGTAGTTGGTGTACTGTTCTTCTAAGCCTTCACCCAATAGGCTTTTACCAACGGTTTCTGGGACAAAACCTCCACTAAAAAGTATCATGCCACTACAGATTGCGACACCACCCAGAATCAGAGCAATTTTGAACTTTAATACACCAGCTCCGACTAATGAAGCAAGAGTTTCATCATTTGCACCAATACTAAACGCTAAACCAATAGCCATAGCTATTAAAACTATAACTAGGATTATTGTTAATTCTTCAGCCATTATTTTATTGACTTATAATAATTTAATCAAAAATTAGATATTTAGTAGCAAGAAACTGGATACTTTCTGAGAAATTCTTAATATGATCTGCTAGCATCATTATATCCTCAATCAATTCTTTCAGATATATGAATGTACGAGATAAATAGTCCATATCATAATTATAGAGACGATTTAATAATTTCCATTCCTCACTTCTCATCTTTCGGCGCTCATCTTTAATATCTTCACAAATATCACGAGATTTACCGAGATCTGTACCAATACTTTTAACAGCATCTGATAAATTGTTGGAAATATTTTTTAATGATTTAAGGATGCTTAAAATTTGAGCTTTAAATACTTCATCAGGGAAAACAGCTTTATAAAGAAGCATCTTATTAGCTAAAAATTCCCCAATATTCTTAATCTCGTTCATTTTATTGAACAACTTTAATCTGTCTGCTTTTGAAAACATTAATTTTGATTTGAATATTTTCGATTCAAATTTTTTTTTTATTAGAACCTCTGTATTAGTTTCTATGACATAATTCATATTTTCCTTAAATTTTTTAAAATCCTCTTTAACAAGAAATTCAATCCCTTCTATAAGTCTCAAATTTTGTTCATTTATATTGTCCATGAATAATTGAGTCAACTCATCAATGCTAAGCTTCTTTAAATCGTCATCCTCAACCTTTTTCATTTGTAAAAATATTCCATTTTTAATTCTATATAGTATTATATATTTTCTATTAATTTTCTATATATAGATTAATTTATTTGCTGAATTATTAATCTCTAAATATAGCCTAGATGTAATAGAATTTATATTCCTTAATATAGTACAAATATTGTTAGTTATGTTCCTAATAGAAGTAAATCAATTTGATGGAAAAGAATAAGTAAATAATTAAATTGAAAATTATTAAAAGACCACTTTCTATGCTTTAATTTTTCTTTAAGTTTTTTTAGCTACTGTCAACATGATTATGTAATCAGCAACATCTTCAGCATTATCGGTTACTGCTTCTAAAGTAGAAACACAGTTATGAATTTCAATAGCACTAAAAGGATTAATATCCGGATTATTTGATACTAGTATTCTATTTATTCCATGACGTAATTCATCACATTTATGTTCTAATATATTAATTTCTTCACCTAATTGATGGATCTCCTCTTCAGTAGCAGTCAATAATTTATTAACCATAATATTGACTTTCTTAACTGAATCTACGGAGAGCCTTGCCATTTCTAAGAATTTTTTATGAACTTCTTCATCCAATTTCAAAAAGTCGGTATGATTCATATATATAAATATTCGTGCTCCGGCATTAGCTGCATTTGCAATATCATCAATTCTTTGGGTAAGATGTATCAAATTTTCTCGTATTGTAGGAGCAATTTCCGCCTTTGAAAGCATATTTAATATATTCCGACGTATTCCATCTGCTTGATGTTCAACCTCATCAACACGAAAAAATACTTTTAATGCAAGGTCAATGTTCTTTTCGTCAATAAGATAAGATACTGCTTTTTCATATTCAACCACACACTCAAGAACTTTTTGCATATGGACTAGT
>JBHLPW010000082.1:0-17579 GCA_048939015.1 Promethearchaeota archaeon | reverse complement strand
TAAGAGATAAAGCAAGTTTATTTATTAAAAAAATAAATGGTTCATCTTCCAATGTCATAGGATTATCAATGCATAAACTTTATCTTATTCTAAAGAAAGAATTCCAAACTGATTTATTTCTGCTTGGGTAAAAATTCATTTAGATTTTATGTAATCAGGACTTGAGGTAGTATTTTTATAAGGTAAATGAAACTAAAAAACATTTATGATTTTATTTTCCAGAAAATTCCTTCCAAACTTTTAAATCCTCATAAAATTTTAGCATCTTTTCAAATTTGGAAATTTTATTTTCGTAGTATGTGTGATCAGCATACTTGCCTTTATTTAGCTCTTTTGCAGCCAATATTCCATTTTTATACCGTATTATTTTTTCTTCAATCACAAATTGTTTTTCATTCACATTATTATTTAAAACACAGAAATATCACGGTATTATCAATCTGAAAGAAATAATCTCTATTGTTTTATCTTAAAGATAAGATTTTTTTCATATCTTCAGCTTCTATATTCAACAATTCTGAGTGAGGAAGTCTTTCAGCTAATGTTCGCCAATTTTTCTCCTTTTTAAATATGCTTTTGAACAATTTTAAAGCCTTATCCATCTGATTTTGATTTGCTAAAGACACTGCAGTCCAAAATGTCATTTCCAAATTATCTGGAAACATTTTCTGCGCGGTATCATATTCTTCAAGGGCTTTAGCCATATCCCCTTTTTCTATAGCGAGATCTCCATTATTCATATGTTCATATGCACGAAAAATTTTTAATAATCTTTTTAATTCTTTCAATGGCTCACGATGGTCTTCTACTCTAAGGTTAATTTTTGGATCTTCCCATCTATTCTCTGTTGGTTTACCAGCAACCACCAATAATACAGCAGATTGTTTGCCTCTTATGTCTCCTCCAACAGACTCCGCAGCTTCTAAACTTTTAATTATTCTTTCTGGTAATGGTAAATCATTACCATCTTCAAAAGATGTAGCCATAGCAGGCCATACTTTATCAGATAGCATCATATTAGCCTGAACAGAATAATTTTTTCCTATCTTATGTCCTGCTTGTTTTATACACTTTGCGCCTGTGTGAGTAGCTACAAGTCCTTGTGAATTTAAAATAGCTACTTGCCTTACATCTTTACTTTCATCATCTGAGATTAGTATATTTATCACTTCCTCAGGTGTTTTATTTTGTTTAAGAAGTTCAAGTCCTCGTAAACCATAAGATACATTAACAAGCGATTGCGTAGCAACAACACCCACACCAGCTTCACCCCATGAAACAACACTACCAACCGAAAACCAATGACTTTGCACTCCAACTCCCATTTCTCCAGTTTCGGGGTCTCTTGCAACAATTGAATAAGTATGAGCAAAAGGAAAATATCTTGATTGAAAATATTCAGGATTCATATTTATTAGATTGGTTTAAATGTTAAATAAAGTTTTATTAATTAATTCCAATAAAATGATATTTCAAAATTGAAAACAATAAAATCTTAAATAATCAAAAACTCTAATTAAAAATACTATTTTACTTAGGAGGATTTTAAATGAAAAAACATTATAAAAACGAAGCCTTAATGAAATTCTTGACGATTGTCGGCGCTTTAGTAGGTTTGGCCTATTTAATCATTAGGCTTACGGGTGTTGGTACTCAATATCAAGTCTTTCCAATTGATGTAGGTCTTAATATTGTTGTTAACTTTATAATTGGATTAGTAGTAGTTATAATTACTTTATTAACTGGAATAAGACCGAACGATCCAATTCCGTTCCATTGGTTAGTACTTTTTATTTTAGCAATATTGCTTGCAATATTTGCTGATATTTTAGCTGCTGTTTTAGTACTTATAGCATTTATAATTGGATTGATTGAAGACTTATAAAAAAGCTATACCAAATTATAACTTAATTTTTATTAATTTTAATTTTTATTTTCAAAAATCTAATTTCTAGTTTTATCAAGAAAATAATTAATAATCTCCTCAGCAATGTTTCTATTAGTAACTTCTTGTAATGCTGTAAATCCTGGAATTGAATTAACTTCCAACACAGTAAGACCTTTTTCGCTTTCTATTATATCAACTCCAGCAATATCAGTTTTAGTTATTTTTGCGGCATTGATCGCAAGGCTTTTCATTTCAGATGTTAGTTCTATGGGTTCTCCTTTCGCTCCTGCGTAGATATTTGTTTTCCAACTATCACCTACCCTATACATTCCAGTAATCGCCTTATCTCCTAATACCAAAATTCTAATATCTCGATTATGATGTTCAATAAATTCCTGTAAGTAAAAAACTTGATTTATCTGACCAAGAGTGTAAATAACGTTTTCAGCAAATGCTTTATCATTTAATCTAGTTATTCCAATTCCTTTTGAACCATACAAGGGCTTTAAAACACAATCTCCTCCCAATTCATCAAAGGCTTCTAAGGCTTTATGAGGATCTTCACAAATTATAGTTTTTGGAGTAGGAATATTATGATTTTCCAAAAATACTGAGGTTAAAAATTTATCACTAGCAATTTCTAATGATTCTCTTGAATTAATTAGTTTTATATCATATTCTTCTAAAGCCCTTAAAATATCTAGTCTAAAAAATATTTTTTGAGTTGCTCCGGCTCCAAATCCTCTTACAAGAGCAGCTTTAGGCTCAAGGAGCTCAAATTGTCTATAAAAATCTCGCTGAAAACCTACTCCTACTTTTATAGTTGATGGTATAAAGTATTCAACTTCATACCCGCGCTTTTTAAATTCACAACTTAATATTTTAACTTCTGGATCTGAGGGATGTGGAGTTATAATCATCGAGTGCATTTTTCATTCTCCTTAAAAACAAATTACTTAATTAATCTATAGCACTAATTTTTAAATAAATTTAAGTTCTAATAAATCATATATGAAATCAATGGATCCTAAAGACGATGAAAAAGAGCTTGAGAAATTATCAAATATACTTAGTACAATTCAAGATATCTATTATAAAAAAAAAGAACAACTTGAAGAGTTGAAAACGGAGATTCTTGAATTAAGAGAAGCAATAAATTACTTAAATTCCCTCTTAACTGGAAAATCATTCCAAAGCGCAGATGAGATTTATTCAAAATCATTAATTAAAATTGTGGACGAGCCAGATGAAGAAAAATATTTCGTTGAAGAGGTTCCAAAAGAGAAAGTGGAAGGAACCAATATTAAAAGAAAAATTTTTTCTAAAAGTATAAATAATGACGAAGAATTATTAGCAATTTTAAATTTTTATGATTTTAATCGGGTCGAAATTAAAATTATTGAACCAGAAAAACGAGCTATAAGAGAATCTTCTGAAGATTTTGTCCGTATTTTTATTAAAGGAGCATTGGTAGAAATAAAAGAAAAAAATCCAAATATAAGCAGAGAATATAGTTATTATAAGAATTCAGGATTGATAGAAACCATAACCATATCAAATTTGAAATCAATAAAGGATTATGATATTATTACCTCAAAAATGAGAGAATTATTAGCTAAAGAAGTCAGATTTGATAATTAACTATATTTAACCTTGTTTTAGCTTTAAAATGTCTAAAATTAGTAATTTAAGATGAGTGATTTCATATACATAAAATTATATTGAGATAATTCTCTAACAAAATAAGTGAGATTAAGTTGAAATTATGTTAATTATCCTTTAATCTTATTTGTTTTTTTATTTTAATTCCTTCATTTTTACAACTATTAATGATATATTTTAACCAATTATTCAATATATTTATATTATCATTAGGTAATGACCGAGTTCAAATATTTCTTGTATTGGGGAGAATACAAATTCTTTTGATAATCTTAGCCAATTAATTAAATTTTTGATAAATATTTCTTTTTCTACATTTTCCATTAGTAAAGATGAATTTCAAAGTATTTAATTATTAGATTTATTATTAATAAAGCGCCTTCTCAATTATTTATAATAAAGTTTCATTCATTAAAAAATCTAAGCCCTCTCTTAAATTTTAATTTATTCAAATGAATATAATTTCAATAAAATAATATATTATTAACATATTTTTAGAAGGTATCTGAATTATTTATGATTTTGACTGCGAAATTTAGATTATTTCCATCACCAAAAGATCAGACAAAATTACATGAAATTTTTACTATTTATAATAGAATAAAAAGAATAGGATATAAGTATCAATTTTATGAGGAAATATACAAGAAAAAAATTTTTAATTCATCTACAATACATCAAGCCCTTATGAAAATCGGAAATAATAATCCTTACGTCATTTCAATCATAAATGAGATTAAAGAAAAAATAGAAACACAAAAAACTTCTATTGATAGAAAAAAGAAATATTTGCTTCATCAAATCGATGTTATAAACACTAAGATTGGAAAAATTAAAAATAGAAATAAAAAAGATAGGAGATTGAATGGACTCTATAGAAGATTATCCTCAGTTCAGAATCAATTAAAGACATTAAGGATAAAACCTTTAGTATTTGGTACGAAATCTCTTTTTCGGAAAAGAATTCAAAAAAAAATTTCAAATTATGAATTTCGGATAAACCGTGATTCCTCATTTTATTGTATTGGCAAAAGGCAAGGACAAAATCTAAATATCAAGATTTTACCTAATGGTATGATTAAAATCCATACTTTTTCAAAAATTAAAGGAAAAAGGTGGTTAACAATTCCTTGTTCAGTTAATAAAAAACAACAGAAATGGATTAATGATATCCTAAGAACACCAATGTATTCTGTTAGAATCGTAAGAAGATTTATTAGAGGAGAGTTAAAACATTTTGCACATGTTTCCTATGAAAATCTTGATCCTATTATAAAATATAGTTTTGATAAAGGAGCAATTGGTCTTGACTTTAATTACAATTTTATTTCTATCACGAACATTGACAAGAATGGTGAATTTCTTAGTTATAAGGAGATAAAATTTAATAATCTTCACACCTACCGAAAGACTCAAAGGAATAACTATATCCACTATAAAATGGGTAAAATGGTGAATTTTTGTATTAATAAGAAAAAAGGATTAGTAATTGAGGATCTATCATTTGATAGAATGTTTTCCTATAATAAAGTATTAAACAGAAAACTAAATGATTTTAATAAAAAAGCTTTAAACTTACTTGAGAGAAAATGTATAAAGAAAGGTGTATCTATACGAAAGGTTCACCCAGCTTATACATCCATTATTGGAAAATATAAATATTCAGGTTCATATAACTTATCAACTCATATCTTAGCCAGTTATGTGATTGCTCGAAGAGGTCTAGGATTTAAGGAAGATATTCCTACTATTTATAAGTGGTTACTTGCACAAGTCGGGGGATTTATGAAACCTCGTTTGAAACCAAGTAGTCCCTACTTTAAGTGGTCACAAATCTACGATTGCTTCAAGCATAGTGGGATAACTTCCTTCAAAACTTCGGAGATAGTAATAAAAACTCTATTGATGAAGGATGTTTTGAACTTGGCGACGAGCACACAGTCCGATAACCTTAGGACTGGTCTTTCAATAAACGGAATGATTGAAGATTGGAATAATACTTGGAGTATTATAAACAATCATAAGGTTTTGAGATAATATATTGTGTTATATACATCATCTATTATTTTTTAATCACTATATTTTATTTAACTACATCTATATGAATATTAATGTATTAGAAAGACTTTTATTGAGATATTATATTGTTTTATTTAAATACGAAAAATTAATTATGCAGTAATTCTTTTTTTAGTTAACCAAATTACCATATGGAATGAAAAATAATGGCAAAGAAAAAATCTTGGCTACAAATGCCAAAAGTCCACTCTAAATTTCATGATGAAAAACTTGAGAGTGTATTAATTGAAAAATCTTTAGATTTTTTAACAGGTGAAAAAAGTGAAGCACCATCTTTTCTATTTCTTTCAGGAGCTTTTTTTGATGTAAAGTCATTCGCGTATTCTGGATTAAGGGCCTGGAAAGGTGCTGTAAAGCCATCAGAAGATAATGGTGGGAGAAGACCAGTATTAGAGGCAACCTTTGCATCTTTATCTGTATATTTAAGTTCTTTATTAGCACTCCAAGCAGATTTTTATTTTGCATATGATGAAATAAAGGATATATTGTTAGAAAAAAAGAGAGAAGATCTCTGGACAATAGTTTCAGAAAAATTGCCATTTATATCTATACCACCTAAAGAAATGTATGGAACACAAGTATCACCTATATCTCCATATTTTATAATTAAACAAGATGAAGAACTAACTTTAGGAGAAATTTATCCTTCAGCATATCTTTCTCAAATTATAAAGAACATTAAAACGCGTTTTTTTATTTTTTTCCAATATCAAGGTTATTCTGCTTTTGGATTTTTCAATGCATTACCCGATCTTTCTAAATTTGGATTTGAGGAACACGCTAGAGATTTTGATGGAGACCCTACAGCAGAGAATCTTATCAAATATTCAAAAAATGCAAAAAATGTAAAAGAAATATTGATAGCACTTATTCAAGCCCATAATAACGCCTTACTTGAACAATTTTTAATACCAGATTATGAGTTATTATTAAATAAATTACTGGAGGGAGAAGCATAGTTGGTTAATATCGGTTTATTAGGAGATGTGTCCGTAGGAAAAACAAGCATTCTTCGTTTATTCGTTCGGTATTTAAAGAAAGGAGATATCGAAAAAGTAAAAGGGGGTTTAAAATGTTCTGTCGTTAAAGCAGATTTTTCTGGTGAAGCTACGGTTCCAGGAGGAGAAAAGGAAGATGCCCTTAATGAGAAGGAAACTAAAACAATTCACCCCAATAGAATCGTTTTTAGAGAAGACGCTTCAAATAAAGCGCACACTATTTTCGCACCTGGAGGTGATCGGGCAAGGGCAGTTGTAAAAATGGGAATAATAACAATTTCAAGAATTGCGACCCAAATTATCGCTGTATTTTCACTTGATAGAGATCTTGAGCCTCAATTTGAATTTTTCAATGATGTCAGATTTTTTCCAGATAAAATATATGTGTGTATAAATAAAATCGATTTAGTTGAAGGAGATAAGGAGAAAAAACTTAATGAGGTAAAATCTAAGATCAATGACTTCTTTAAAGCTCGAAAAATATCTATTAATGATATTTTTATAACGTGTGGTGAAACTGTAGAAGGATTTGAAGATGTAGAAACCTATAATAATCAAGTAGCAGAAATGATTTTAGAAATAACTACTAAACATTAATTTTGTATAAATCCTAAATTATTACTCTCCTCTTACTAATTTTTCATTTTTAAAGCAATTTTTAAAAATAATTTTTCTAAGTCGAGTAAATATCCAATTAATGGAGTTAAACTCACTTTATTCAAATCCTTATCGTATAATACAAACCCCATTTTCTTTAATTCTTTGATATCTTCAATAACTCCTTTTTTTTTTCGAATTTCAATTATTTTTTGAATTGTAGTCTCTCCAGAGCTATTAATACAACATATTAATGTACACAATAATGTAGCTGCTAGCTTAGGGTTTCCCTCGAATGGATTTGCTGAAATAATTTCAGTTGTTTCAGAATCAAAAGATATATACCAATAAGAATTCAGAGGGTTAAATCTTATTTGAAGTCCTAAAGGTTCAAGATAATTAGATGCGTTAATGATTAAATTCTGAAAGTATATCGATTTGTTTTTATCCTTAACATTTAACGCATTAAGGATTTCTTTTTTAGTCGATCCTATTATTGCCATATTTTCCTTCTTACTTAATAAATTCATTAAAATACTCAATTCATTCAATTTCAATCAACTCATCTATATATATAAGAAATTTGTTTCTTTTTGATATTTCAATTTACCTAATTGAAGAAGGTGTAAAAGATAAACAAAATATTCAAATAATTTTATCTGATCATCTTCAATATCGAAAATTTCGTCATAGTGACAAGGTAATTTATCTATAATTAATTCAAAAAAGGCATTCATTTGTTCAGTAAATTTTTTATCATGAATTTCCAATAAAAAATTATCTTTTATACTTATCTTATCAATAGGTTCAATTTTTAGTGATTCATTTTTTTTAGCAACTAATCTTTCCTTTGAATATTCAAGGAATTCCAAAGAAAGAGTATTGAGAGTAAATGGTTTTTTCCAACAATCCTCTAACAATTCTGTTATTTCTGTATCATTAGGTTTTTTTTTTACGTATTTTAAAAATATATCTTTATTATCTAAATACTCAAGGAATATCTTTAATTCTTCAAATTTTTGACTAAGAAGCTGAAAAGCATTTATGTATGTATTTGAATATTTATTTATATTATAGATATTAAGAGAATCTTTCAGATTCTCAAAAATAGGTACTAATTCAATATCTAAAAGAGAAATATCCCCTGAAAGAACTTTATTTTTAATATCTTCAATTATTTTATTAATTTCTATAGAAAGATCTTGATACTCCATATCTAATCAGATTTCATTTTTTTTTAACTATTTTTGGTTTAAATACAGAAGAAATTTCATTTTTTCCAACTCTGGCAATTCCAATTAACTTTTCAGCGAGTAAAAATAATGAGTTTGAAGATTTTGGTAAAAACATTAATAATTGAATTGGATTTTGTTCCAATGTTGCCTTGATTAGTTGATATGCGACTTCAGAGTTCTTCTCATCTAGAAACATACCTGGCTCATCAAGTAAACAAAGTGGAGAAGGTTTTATTTCTTGAAGAGATAATATTAAACAAATAGAAATCAAAGAAATTTGCCCGCCACTTAGTGCAGTGAATATCTTTAATTGTTCCTTTGAGGTAGCAGCTTTAATATTAACCCCTAAATCTTCAAAATTTCCAGTCAACTCTAAATTACAATAGGATTTTACTTGAGAGTCTTGAAATTTTTGATTAACTCTCTTTTGCAGATTTTCAAGCAAACCACTAAGTTTGTCATAATAAGTTTTTTCCATTTTCTTTTCTGTTTTAATTGCGGATGTAACATCCATTTCTATGTTTTTTTGATTTTTAGAGATTTGTTTAAGAGAAGATAATATCTGATCTCTTTCAATCAGGATTGAATCATCAACATCCAAATATTTGAGTAGTTCTTTATCAATAATGGTAATATCTTCTTTAATATCTTCAATGGGGCGAATCTTAATTATATCTTTTAAAATTAAAGGACCTATTTCAGAACTAATTCTCTCTAAATCATTTTTTTTTGAGTCTAAATCCTGGTTAAGAGAATTCAATTTAATATTTTCTTGTTCAAAAGTTATTGTAATTTGAATAGATTCCCTCTCAACTTCTGCTTTTTTATTTTGGAATAATAAAATTTCACTTTTTAATTCTGAAATTTTATTCTTGGTTATCTCAAGTTCTTCTTCAATATTTTCTAATTGTCTATATGTGTTGAATGCAGTAGTATCTGCCTTTTGAAAAGCTTCTTTCTTTGTATCATACTCTTTTTGAATTAAAGTCTTCTCATTTGAATTTTTATTAAGATTATCTTTCACTTCTTTTAGGATGTCTGAATTTTCACTTAATTTTAAATCCCATTTTTTCTTATCTTCATTAAGTAAAGCTAATTCTTTAGGAATTTCCTCAACCCTATCATTCCATTTAAAAAATTCTGGATCCGTTTGAGATTTTAAATTTTTAATCTGATGATCAAAATCTATGATTTCATCATTAAGGGATTGATTAATTTTTTCCAATTCATGCATTTGATCATATAATTGGTTTTTTTTTGATGTTATTCTCTGTTTTTGGTTAAAATTATATAAGAGATCATTGAAAGATTCTTTTTTTTTGAAAAAATCTTTTTGAACAGTATCTATTTTAGCCTGTTCGACTTTTAATTCTGATATTTTGTTATTTACAAATTCAATTTCAGATTCTAGAACTTCAGATTGCTCTTTTTGAGTACCAGCACTTAATAATCCTTTTAATCTCTTTAGATAAGGAGTTTCATATACATATTTATAAGATATTATTTGTTCTCCTTTTAAAGTAACACATTTTCCTTTGAAATTAAGAGAATTATAAAGATTTCTCCCAGAATGATAATCTTTTACAACGAGACAATTTTTTACTTTTGAAAAAATAACTTTTTTAATATCATTATCATCATCGATAATTTTAATTAGCTTCGCTAAATAACCTAGAACACCATCAGCACTTATTTCTATCATAGGTTTTATTTCGGTATTCTTTGGAAGATAAATATTACAATAAGCCCCAAATTTTTCTTTTAATCTTTTTAGCAAATTCAATGTATCCCAATCTTTAGCTACAAAGCTATAGAGTAATTTTTCACCAAGAACAGATTCAATAGCATAACTTAATTCATCCTCATACTTTAAATAATTAATCAGTGGACCCTTTACTTTTAACCCCCTTCTTTCAATCTCCTCTTTAAGAATGGATATATTTGGGGGAAGTATTACCCTGCGTTCTCTCAGTGAAGTTTGCAATATTTTTAATTTCTTAATCTTTTTAGATTTATCAAACTCTAACTGTTTAATTTCAGATTCAATTTCATAAAGTCTTAATGTTGCAATTCTTAATTCTTTGTCAAGATCAATTAATAGATCTTTTGAAGGTTTTTCTAAGAACCATTTATTCTTTTCTAATTTATGTTCAATATCATTAAAGCTTTGAAAGAGTTGATTAATTTCATCATTTAATCCTTGAATCAATTTTTCATTCTCTTGAATTCTTGCTATTCTGTCTTTTTTTTCAAAGTTTAATTGATTGTAATTTTCCAATAAAGCTTTGTTCTTAGATATTTTTTTTATTAATTGATTTTGTTCTGTTATCAATTTATCAATTTCTAAACCAATAATTTTACTTTCTCTTCTTATTGTATTAATTTCATTATCCAAACTTTCTTTTTGTTTCTTAAAATTTTCGAGAATTTTAGAATATTCATTGATTTTAATTGATAACTCATCTAACTTTTGTTTTGCCAGGATTTTATCTTTTTGCCAATTTTGGATTATTGAAAATAGCTCTTGTCGCTTATAGGTAAATTCTCCCAGTTTCTCAGATAGCTTATTTATGTACTGTTCCTTTTTTGAAATTTTATTTAATAAAAGTTCTACTTCTCTATCTGATAATTCTTTCTTTTTTCTAATATTTTCTATAAATAATTTTACATTTTTAACAGTTTCTTCAATCTTAACAATATCTTTTTCCAATTTGTCCTTGTTTGCCCATAGAAACTCGTCATTAAATTTACTTTTTTTATTTAATAATTCGGTCTTTTGTTTCAATCGCTCCAATTTAGGGTTTAAAAGCTCTAAACTTATATTTAATGTATTTCTTTTGCTTTTTAAAGACTGAAGGTCTTTATTTAAATTTAGTACATCATTTTTCTGTTGCAATATTTCTTCTCTTAAACCTTTTAATCCAATTCCTTCCTCTAGAAAGGAACATAATTCAGTTGGTTTTAGATTTTTAATAGCATCAATTTTTCCTTGGCTTACGAAGGCAAATTGATTATCTGGGTTAATATTCAAATCAGAAATTAATTTTTGAATTTCTTGAACTGATGCTTTTTTGAATTCCTTATCGTGCAAATTTTTTATTTTGAAAAAAGGAGATTGACCTCTTATTACATATCTTCTTATCTTAATTATGTTTTCATCAATCTGAATATGAATCTCGACTATAGCATGATTTTGTCCATTTCTAATAAAAGATGACCATTTCTTATATCGTTCATCCCTTTCATTGCTCCCTAAAGCAAATTTAATCGCTTGAAAAATTGAAGTTTTTCCGCTCCAGTTTGGTCCTACTATAATCACAAATTTAGAATTGTCAAAATCTACTTCATCTTTCTGGAAAGATAAAAAATTTTCTAAAATCACTTTTTTAATGAAAATTCTTTTATTATCCACTGCATTGATATTGTTTTTATTTACAATTGTCTTAGTAGGCACTAATTTATCTCATCCTTTTTAATATTATTTTCCAAATGCTTGTTTTATTAAATCTACCCTCTTTTTAGCCTTTTCTAAGTTTATTTGTGCTCTGTTGGGAGAGTCATTTAAAACAAACGGAAATTTTGCTAACAATTTCAAATCATTATCTTCCAATGGTTCTTTTTTATTTAATTTATCAATAATTATAGTAAGCTCAGTATAATTCTTTGAAGCAGCATTTTCATATAACTGATTTAACATAAAATCTGAAGTTCGCGATTCTTGAATTCCATTAACGATATCCTTAATTTGTTCAACATTTTCAACTTTATTGATTATATCGATTGGAATTTTATCTTTGTTTTGAGGATGATCTGCTTCTAACCTATTATTTAGGTTTTTTTCTGAAATTTGAGCTTTTGAAATAGGAATATATTCACCTGAGACTATCAATTCAATTAATATATCAGTGATTTCATTACTCATTTCATTCAATTCTGAATTCATGAAATGTCTAAATATACCGACTTTTAACAATTCTAAGATATCTTTTACTTCCCAATCTTCGGTACAATTTACAATTTCATTAACGTTAAACACAATTTTTGGATTTTTTTCTAAAAAATCTTTCAAAAAAGTTTCTCGTTCTATTCTATTCAATAATGGTATTTTAATAAAGATATCAAAATGAGAAAATATTTTACTAGACACTGTGGTAATGTCTTGAATTTCATAGTTAATCCAAACTAAAATTATATTAGAATCAATAAATGAGTGATCAACGCTCTTGTTTTGCAAAGTATTTAGAAAAACTTCAAGCAAGTTTATCTCTCCAAATTTTTGCTTAATAACAGGTTTTTGCTCTATCAATAATATTTTTTTTTCCTCAACTTTATCTGGATCTAGAGTCTCACTTTTAGTTTTACCTTGATCCTTTCGATCTTCTACAAGAAATTTTATTATTGAAACAAAATTTTCTATAAATTTATCAGGATTATTAAAAATTTCAACTTCGTTAAATTCTATTAGATCCAAGTAATAATTTTTAGTAATTAACTTGATATAATCTATGATATCCGTTCCAAGGTTAAGATTAATTATAATGGCTCCTTTTGGCTGAATATAACCATTCAGAGTTTTATCGTCATGATTGGTTAACATAACCTTGAGAAAATTAATAATATCATTATATTTATCTCGATAGAAAATATCTCCTTTATCAATATCGATTTCTGAAGGTTTAATTATCTTAAAATACTTTAATAGTTCAGGAACCTCGTTTAAATCTTTCATTAAAAACTCTCCTTTAATTTTTTGCTCTTTTTATGAACATTATTTACATGACATTTTACACATATATATTTAGCGGTAGTCATAGTTAGCGATAACTAGATCCCCGACAAAAACCAAAAAATTTATAAGAACGTATTTAGAATGAAAAAAATGAAATGTAAATTTAATTTTTCAATCAAATTTTACTTTTTATTGAAGTATCTAAATTTTATCTAAAATAAATGATGGTAATCGGTCTTCCTCAACCAAAATTCTTACTAAATTAGGTATACTGTTCCATTGTTGAATAGAAAGGCTAAATTCTTCTTCAGTAATGTCTTTAAATTGGGCAACTCCAAAGGTCAGCATGTTTATAGAAGCAGTTATAAGATGCTTTACTTTAGAGCATGGGAAATCGTTGCATTGAGCACAACTCTCAAAACCCTTATCTCGTGCGCAGGGTCGAGCTTCACAAATCTTGTCTGCTATGTTGTCTCCTTTACTCTTACAACCCTCACAATGAACATTTTCAGCAGTATAATTTTCATGACCGAGATATTTTCGCCACGCATCAACCATTTTTTGTCGAATTTTAATATCATCTGAACGAGCAGCACATAAATAGCAATTATAACCACAATAACCAATCATCCTATCTTCAATTTTCATCAAAAATTAACACCTCAGACATTTGAATTAACGTTACTTTTTATATATATCATAGATCCAAGGGTATTAACTTGTATATCATGTTAAATCTTAATATCATAACATTTACCCCTACTATTTTTTTTAGTACAGCAATATAGAACTATAAAATGATTTATTCGAGTAATTTTTAATTAAAGGATTTCTTAGAAAATTAGGTAAAAAACCAAAACCTATTATAATGGGGGATTTATAATCCCCCAAATAATGGAAGAATACAATTGGTTTTGGAAGGGATTCTTTTTGTTTTTTTATGTAATGTAGTTTGATGGGTGAAAATTAGGAGTGTTCAATTTCAAGAAAATTGAATTATTATAGGTATTTATTATTTTATTTTGGAATGTCTTTAAATTAAAGGGTTTTTCAATAAAATCAATAACACCCATTGATAATACTTTTTCTTTAATACTAGGATCTCCACTACAAATAATAATTTTGACAGTCGCATCAATTTCTAGGATTTCTTTTGCTGCTTTACAACCATCTTTTAAAGGCATATGATAGTCGATTATTATGAAATCTGGTTTTACCTTAAAATTTTTAAATTTAACAACTGCTTCTTTCCCATTTTGAGCACACCCTATAATCTCGAATCCATATAGACTGAGAATTTTATCATATAATTTTAAAATTGTTATATCATCATCGACCACAAAAAAACTAACCATTTTTATCTTATCTCCATTCTTAAATTAAAAGATAATTCTTAAATTGTCTTTAGTTTTCAACTTTTTACTTGAATTAAGATTACCCTCTCCTTTACTAAATCTTATCAGAGTAGATTTCAAATCTTCGCCTAAGGATCCTAACTTATTAGCTGTTGCTGTGATCTCCTCCATTGAAGATGTTTGTTGTTCAGTAGAAGCACTTATCCTTTCCATAGAATCAAAAGAATATTGAATTCTTTTAACTATTTGATTAATGCTTTCTCCAGTATCATCAACCGCTTTTTTTGACTCTTCAGCTAATTTCCTAACCTCATCAGCAACTACTGCGAAACCTCTTCCCTTTTCACCAGCTCTTCCTGCTTCAATACTAGCATTTAGAGCTAGTAAATTCGTTTGTTCTGCAACTTTTGTAATAATAATCATTACTCTACTAATCTCATCTGAAGATTTTATAATATCTTTAGTAGTATTTGTGACTTCTTGAGTAGAAGCTGAGATCTCTTCTGCAGAGCTATTAATTTCATTAGCACTTACGGCTAACTCAGACGCGATATTAGCTATATTAATACTTATATCAGCAGATTTCTTTAATACCTTTTCTAACGTAGAATTCATTGAAAGTAATTTCGTCTCTATAGATGAAACAATTCCAGTAGCTAATAACAAAGTAATAGCTATTAATGGCATTACTATACCAAACTCAGTAGGCATAAATCCTACTAAATCAAGAAAAAGACTAAAAGTTGCGATGAAAAGAGAAAGAAATAGAAATATATGTGTAGGAGTCCGTTTTTCTAAATATATTCGATATAACATATACAATGCTACTATTAAAACAGCTAGAATTAGTCCTAAGATAATTTTTATACTAATTAACGAAGTGGTGAGCATAATAGAAGTAACTATTCTTGATTGAAATTTTAGGTGTTTATTCGAGTGAAAAATTTCTCTATATTCTTTTAAACTTGCTAAAAACATTGCTATTAAAGCTGTAGCTCCCCATAGAATCTCAATACTAATAAATGATTCAAAAAAATTTCCAACAAAAGTGAAAATCATACCAACTGTATAACTACTATATCCTACGAACCATAAAAGAAGTTTACGTCTTTTCACATAAACAGTTGAAAACATAATAATAGCAATGATTGAATATATCATATTTACTAGATCAAATACAATTTTACTGTATTCCAATTTTATCCTCTCTATTTTTATAATTATTATTATACCAAGAGCCCATTTTTGGACTCTAAATCTAATTATAGAAATCATCATATTTAAATATTTTGGAATCTTAGTATATATATAGACTTTAAGTAAATTTTTAAATTTAAAGTCTAATTTAGACATTTTATATTAGTAAATTCAAAAAATTGTCAATGGAATAATAAGAAGGTGGGTTCAATACAATCTAAAAAAAGACGCAAAATGGAGCGAGTCAGAAATTTAATGATCAGGACTGCAAAAGAACTATTTACTAAAAAATCATATGAAGAAGTCACAATGGAGGAAATTGCTGAAGAAGCATTACTAAGCAAAGCTACACTCTACAATTATTTTCAAAATAAGGAGGCTCTTTTATTTAGTATTGGTATCGATGATATAATTAAAGTAGTCATGATTTTAAAAAATTTAGATTTTACAGGTAAATCTGGTTTGGAAAGATTGATTATTTTATTAAGAGAAACCATATCTTTCTTTCTTAATAATCCTTTAGCTTTAGATATAATAAGTAGATTTCAATCTTACCAATATCAATCAGAAGAAAAGACACAAGAAATTTCTAAAAAATTTGAAGATTTAGTAAATGAAAAAATAAACATCCTTGAGATAAATTCAATGGAGATAATTCTACCATTTCTTCTAAAAACCTATCTCGAATTCGCTGACTTATATCGATTAACTGTCCAAGAAGGAATGAAAGATGGTTCTATAAAATCAGATTTAGATCTTAACCAAACTCTAGTATTTTTAAATTTATTTTTCTTTGGAATAGTTAATCAGATTCAAAAGAATCAAAATCAAATTAAGAATGCTGGATTAAAAATCGATAAGATTGTAAATATCTTCCTTTCTCTAATTGAAACTTATCTTAAATCTTGATCTAACGATTATATATATAATCTTTAAATTATAATATGATCTGATTCATTAAGAATTTCAATAGTTCTTTGATTTCCTTAGAATTTTTCATTTAATGAAGTCATTAAATTAAGTAACATGATCTAACATCAATAGAAGTGAATAAAAAAGTCTATATCCCATTTTCATTAAATTGTATCTAATTTTAAAAATATAAAATTCAAAAATATATTGTATAAGAATCAGAAAACAAAATTAAAGTTAAAATTCTAAAAGATCTACCTTTTTATAATCAGAAAACTCCAGAGTTTGGATTAGAAAATTGTTTCTAAAATCAATTTCTTAACTAATCTAAAAAAAATTACTTTGTGTAATTTAAGTTCCATTACTTAGTAGGTTTGGTTCAATTCCTTGCTTAAGGATAGAATAAGATTCTTCCAATAGACTTAATTCAAAAACTTCAGAAAATAATACAAGATATTCAGATAATTTTTCTTTTACAAGTTTATAATGTGTAAATTTTCCTTTTTTGAAACTTCTAATAAGCCCAATACTCTCTAGAATCCTAAGATGATGAGATATTGATGGTTGTGATTTATCTAAGATTGCCTCTAGCTCACAAACGCAATGATCATTATCCTTTAAAATAGTAATTATTTTTAAACGCTCCTTATTTCCAATAGCATAACAAAATTCCGAGAGTTTGTTAAAATTGTCATAAGTCTCTATATTTTTTCCAAAATTTTGTAAATCTTGAAAGTATGATTTGACATCGACTTCCTTCATATCAATACAGCTTTCCAGTGAAGTTATTATCTCAGCAGAACGTTTTCTATTAATCTTATTCACCTTTTTTTCCTAAATTATTTAAGAGCATTTAAATTGTTGATATATTAAAGTTATAATCTTAAGGGGTAGAACATGGTTCGTACTCGGTTGTTCAGAAAGATT
>JBHLPW010000020.1:0-71157 GCA_048939015.1 Promethearchaeota archaeon | reverse complement strand
ATGCGATATATGGATGGAGTTTTGCTAAGAAATATGGAGAAACTGCTAGATGCGGTGGTATAGCATCAATAATGACATATTGTGCTTGTGCCCCTAGTGATTTCATTCTTTTTGGGCCAATGAAATTTGCAAAATGTGTTATACCCGCAATTTCATTAATTTCTGGAGTAAACGCTTATTATAGAAAAAGGATCTTGAGAAAAAAGATAAATGAGAGAACACCATTGAAATCAATATTCTAAGCAATATAGCGTAGAAGTAAATCTTGTGTATATTTTAAAAAACCTGTTAATTCCTGGTTAATTTTTTCCTTATTTTTTTCACTCTCTACTAAAAACAAAAGGAACATTTGTTCATTTTCAATCTGAATTCTTTTAATTAGAATTATTGTATTTGAAACTTTGAAAACTGCTTCATTTTGAGTTAACGCTTTAAACTTAGCAAATATTTTATATAGGACTGTAAATTGAGGAGCTGAAACTTCGAATACATTCATAACTTCAGATTTAGGTATATTTATTATTTCCATAGCATCTGTACTATAATAATCGGCAAGTACTAGACCATCAATACTTAATAGTAGAGTCAAATGAGAATTAGTCATCAAAGAAAAATTCTTTAGATTATGAGTAATTAAATCTCTATTAGGACTTAATTTTGAGATTCCTGAGGAAAATGCTCGTAGTATAGTAAAAATTTGAAAAATACTTGTGGTATATATTTCAATTGGAATTGTACCATCGATTTTTTCTAATTTTTTCTTGATAAATTCGATATTATCCTTTATTTCTACTGTATCTAAAACATCAGCATCTCCTTTTGATAATATGTACACGATAGGAGTATTTTGCTTAAATTCTCTCATTACTTTTTTTAAGTTTAGAAGGTAATCAATACTTTCATCGAATCTAACTTTATCTTTAATATCAATAAAATAAAATAATAGATCTGCTTCATATAGATAAATTTCAGCTTTATCAATATATTTTTCCCTAAAGCTTCTCTGACCTCCAAGGTCCCATAAGAAAATAGTTGCTCCTAATGCTTCAATAGATTTTATATTAGCTCCTGCTGTAGGTTTGAGACCTATAAGTTTACTATATTTACGGTCTACGGAAAGTAAAAAGCTCGTTTTACCAGAATTATCCAATCCAGCAAATAAAATCTTCATCTTCCTATGAGATGTAATAGGAGTTGAAGGTTCTTTTTCAATTACTATTAGATCCATTAAGAGTTTCCGAAAATCTTCCTCAACTTCTTCACGTGGAGGGTAAGAATCCTGAATGTTTTTATCAAAATTGTTAAAAAATGTAGTCACTACGGGTTTAATTCTATTTATGTTATTATATAAAAAACTCCGACTACTTTCTTCAGCTAATATCGAAAATGATGAAGCAATAGGATTATCCTTGGAATCTCTCTTAATAAAATGAAAGTATGTAAGAGAAGTAGTGCTAAAATCGGGGTATGGTAAAATCGCAAAATATTGAATTTTTGACAATTCTTTTTCTTCTTGAACTATTTTATCACTAATAAAAAGGCTTAGGTTTTTTATAGAAATTTGTGTTATATCTCTATATGTTAAAATGAGTTCTTCTTGGATCTTCGAATCTTTGTTAATTTCCCCTAATTCTTTTTCAGTAACATAATTTGGGAAACAGTAAATTGGAGTTGGACCAAGTTCTCCAAAAACACTGAACACAAAACCCTTAATGATTGAAGATCTGAGTAATTCTTCCATTATTTTATTTGATTATTTTTTATTTTAAGTTTAACACTTCTTAATTTATTTTAAGCAAATTTAATTATTAATAGGTTTATATTTAAATCATAAATGTTGCTTAAAAAAATCGCTGAAAGCATTAAAAACAATCAATATATAATAGAAAAAAAAGAAATTAACCCCATTATTCAATATATTGATAAAAATTCTTTTAAGAGTAGTAAAATATTTAGCGATATTGGGGAAGATTCGGCAGCAATTAACGATGATAATAAGTATATTCTAATAACTACTGATAGAATTAGAACGGAATTTATAGAAAAGTTTCCATTTGGAGCAGGTTTTAGCTCTATTCTTGTAAGTGTAGATGATATTTACGCTTGTGGGGGCAAACCACTAGCCTCAAGTATTATTATTTCTGTTAAAAATCCAAATGTTTGTAATGAACTTTTGAGAGGAATATGTGAAGGGTCAAATAAGTTTCGAGTTCCTATTATAAGGGGTCATACCAATGTTCATAGTAAATGTTATGAACTAAGTTCTACAATGATTGGTGAAATAAAGAAAGAAGATTATATTTCAGCAGGGAATGCTCAAATAGATGATACCATTATATTGGTTGTTGATTTTGATGGAAGAATAGGAAAAGCTAATAAGCTTTATTACGATACTACAACTTTTAAAACTTCAGATGTAGTTTTAAATAAAAGAAAAGCTATGAATGCTATCGCTAGTAAACATTTAGTCAATGCCTCTAAAGATGTTTCTAATGGAGGAATTTTCGGGACAATATTACAAATGATCAAATATTCTAACGTAGGAGCTGATGTAAACATAAAGAATATAACAATACCTCCAATTCTAATTGAACAAAATTATGATTTAGAAATGTATATAAAAATGTATTTAACGACTTCCTACATTCTTACAACATCGAACGAAAACTGTAACAAAACAATAGAATCATTTAAGGAATACGGATTAAATGCTCAAGTTATAGGTAAAATTATTAAAGAAAAAAATCTTTTGAGGATAAATAATGATCAAGAAACTATTGATGTGATAAGATTTTAAAAATTTTTGGTGGATTAAACTTGTATATTTGTAAGAAGAAATGTTTTTCACTTGTTTATTTATTGTTAATCTTATTCTTACCAACTCTAACTCTTGATTTTCTTCAAGATAATATTAAAACTCAAAAAATGGGCACTATAGATTTTAATTCATACGTAAGACTAAATCAAGTATCAAATTTTACTGTAACATGCAATGTGAATAAAATAATATGGATTGAGGGTGTCGTGGATTTATTAATAACCGCAAATCAGAGTGGAATAATAATTTGTGAACTAATAGATTCAAATGGTGGTAAATATTTCACTCCAGTAACTAGGTCAATAACTTTAGCCGGTAATAACCAATCTCAGAATTTAAGATTAACTTTTAATCCTTTATTTACAACTTTTCCTGGTAGATATAATATAAATCTTAGAATTTCCGGGCTTTTTATTTACAATGAAGATTTTGAGGTTATTTTAGGGTTGGGCTATATTCTTCTACTACTTATTGTAAGCATTTTTGGAATTGGTATAATATTAATCCTAAAAAAGAAAGTTGAAGTTATCAGTAAAAAACCTACTAGTACAATTTATGAAACTGAACGTACTGAATTAGTTGAAGTACCAAGCAAAAAAATTGCATGCCCTGAATGTAAAAAGTTAATTGAAGAAGGACTTGTGTTTTGCTCAAAGTGCGGGGTACGTATCCCCGAATTTTTGAGATATAATCCTAATTAAGCTTATTAATAAAGAAAAGGAATTTTTTTTAAATTGTGGAGTGACATGAACTACAAAATTTCCTAGTTGCATCATTTACGGCTCCACATGCTGGACAAATTATTTTTTTTGCTCTTTTTTCTTTGAATTCAGCTTCTCTTTCTGCTTTAAACTTAGCCATCTTTTCTGCAATTTCTTTCGCTTCTTTCTGTTTAGCTTCCCGTTCCGCTTTCTTTTTAGCCTCTCTTTCATCCCTTTCTTTAGTTTCTCTTTCAGCTCTTTCTTTGGCCTCTTTTTTAGCTTTTTCTTTTGCTTCTTTTTCAGCTTTTTCCCTAGCTTCCCGTTCTACTTTCTCTCTTGCCTCCCTTTCAGCTTTTTCTTTAGCTTCTCTTTCAGCTCTTTCTTTAGCTTCTTTTTCGGCTTTTATTTTAGCTTCCCTTTCAGCTTTTTCTCTAGCTTCCCGTTCTACTTCTTCTCTAGCCTCTCTTTCAATTCTTTCTTTTTCTTTCTTTTCTTTTCTTTGTTCCATTTTAAATTTTACTTTTTCTTTACCTTCACCAACTCGATCTTTCAATCTTGAAGTAAATCTTCCCAAACTATCTTTTGTACTTCCGAGTTTACCCTTTAATTTTGTTTTTGTACTCGTTTCTGTTTCTTCTTCAAATTCTTCTGACTTTTTTGAATTACTGCTTGTTTCTTTTTCCTCATTTGATTCATTCATCTGGATTAAAACCTTTAAATTTGATTTATTAGATAAGATTAATATCGTCTATAATAATATTTTATTTTTATCATTTTGAATATCGTATTAATATTATATAAATTGTTTCAAAAACAAATTGATGGAGTTTAATAATTATGGTTGTTGGCATTAAAAAGAATTTTAAAGGGGTTATCTCCGTAATCGGAGCAAGTGAGATAAATAAAAAGATTGAGACTGTTGCTTTTGAGGTGGGACGTTTACTCGCCCAAAATAGATTTATAATTGCATGTGGAGGGCTTTCTGGAGTAATGGAAGCTGTGTGTAGAGGTGCAAAAGAAGAAAATGGATTAACTATTGGAATAATTCCTCACGTGGAGAAAACAATGGCAAATAGATATGTTGACATTGTTATTCCATGCCCTTTTTCTCAGGCTAGAAATATTGTAGTTGTTCTCTCTGGAGATGCGTGTTTAGCTATTAGTGGAAAAGCAGGTACGTTATCTGAAATTTGTTTTGCTTGGATTTATCAGAAACCTATAATAGCGTTATCAAGTGTTAATGGTTGGTCTTCAAAATTAGCTAATCAAAAATTAGATGATAGAAGAGATGACATGATATATGGTGTGGAGACTCCACAAGATGCTGTTAATAAATTAAATGAACTATTTGATTGATAATTCTTTATCTCACTTATTTTAATAAAACGAACTCATTTATATAACAATTATATTTTTATCCCAGAATATAATACAAAATCTAAAATAGTATGATATAATTTTTAAACTTACGAAAGAATATATTTAAATATAAATTACTTTTATAACCTTAAAAGGTGAAATTTGACTTTGGAAAAAAACCTTAAACAATCAATCTTATATTTAAAAAAAGAAGAGCCAGAAACAATAGTTAGTCCAAATAAACTCCTATTCACAGGACTCGATGCAGCAGGTAAAACAAGTATAATTTTATCACTTCAAAGAGAATTTTCGAAAATTGCAATTCTTTCGCCGACGAGAGGAGCACAAAGAAGAATTTTCGATTTTTTAGGTAAGGAAATCGCAGAATGGGATTTAGGTGGTCAGTTAGCTTACCGAATAGCATATTTAAAAAACCCTGGTAAATATTTTGAAGGGACAGAAGTAGCAATTTATGTAATTGATATACAAGATAAGCCTCGAATTCCTGAAACTATTAGTTATTTTAAAGATGTAATAGAACAATTTAAAAAATTAGAAATTGAACCACCTATCTATGTATTTCTTCATAAATATGATCCTGCTTTACGAAGAGGCGCACAGAATGAAATGGAAAATTTAATTATTGATTTGAAAGATAAATTACGTTCAACTGGATATAAAAAAATATATTATTATGAAACATCCATTTATGATTTCGGTTCAATTATCACTGCAATGTCCGAAATCCTTTTAAGCTTGTATCCAAAATCAGAATTAATCGAGAAAACAATTGTGGAGTTTGCTAAAAAAGTGGAATCAGAAGGAGTTGTAGTAATTGATGATAATTCACTAATAATTGGTTCATATTATAAAGATGATGAAACGAAGCATCTTCTCACTGCTTCAACTCCTTATTTTCTAACACTTCATGATAGTTTCCAATATACTGGTGTATCAGAAGAAAGAGCCGAAAGCAGAATGATTGTCCAAAGATTTGGAAAAAATTTCATATTTAAACAAATTGAATTGAAAAAAGATTCAGCTCCATATTATTTAATCCTCCTCAAAGAAAATCCAGTATTTTCTAAGGAAGACCTTGAATCTTTTGCAAATTTATTAAAAGAACTTCTTTATAAATAAAATTATATGATTTTTTCACTTTCTTTCTAAACAAGCCTATCATAGTTTTATTATTACTAACATTAATAACATTAAATTTTTATTTATAAATTATATCAAAAAAACCAAATAATCTAGCTTGATTATTAGAATTAAAGAATATAGCTATCAGTTTTGTTATAAAATTTTGGAATTGAATTAAAATAAATAGGAAGTGCACTTTTTTAATTGATCATATGTCAAAATTGTGGTACTACAAATAATGAAAATGTTAATCGTGTTTGTAGAACTTGTGGAGCTTTATTACCAATACCCACAAAACACTCAAAAATTAAGGAACAAAAAGCTAATAAAGAAAAGAAAAAAGTAAAGAAAACAGTTAAAAAACAAACAAATCAATCAATTGAGGTTGAAAAAAATCAAAAAGATGAATTGAATCTTCAAGAGATTCCTAAAGCTTCCATGGAACTGGATGAAATCCCTTCGTCTTCAGATATCTTATTAGAAAGTGATTCCGCGATAGAATATGATACTAACATTAAAGAAGATGATTCAAAGGGTTTGCAAGAGATTACTCCGCAACCATTTAGGGGGTCAATTCTTGATGCTCATAAAAAAATATCTTCCCCACCACTTAAGAAAGATTCGATTTCAGATGCTTTTTCAGAACTAAAAAACTCTATTTTGGAAAAAAAAGAGAGTAAACCATCAATACCAATATCTCCGATTTCTACTGAAACTGGTGAGACACAAAAAGCGATTATTAAGCAAAAACAATTAGAAAAAGATATGACTGAAGTATTAAGTTTCCTTTCAAAAAAGATTTCAGTTAAACGATTAGAAACATCAAAACCAGAATCAAAAAAGGAAGAAAAACCTAAGGAAGGAATACCTCCTTCTAGTATGAATGAAATATTAAAACAATTGTTGAATTTAGATTTAAGCATTGAGGCATCGGCAATAATCAAGACAGACGGAACAATATTAGCCTCAGCAATTTCTAGTAGAATATCTGAATCTTTATTTACAACTATCGGAATGAATCTTTCGATGATTGGGACTGATATAATTGAAGGTTTAAATGCTGGAGTGTTAAAGTCCATTTCAGTTAGAGGAAGTGAGGGTGTTGTGGATCTTGCTCCAATTGATCAAGGAAATCCAAATGTTAAGGATATGCTATTAATATTATTTTCTCACCCAAAAGTTAAGAGTGGAATAATAGCGTTTGCTGTTAACATAGTTAAAAAGCAATTGAAAGAATATTTAGGATTGTCTATATAACTTAAATTAACTGTTTTTGGATGAAAAGTTTATTAACTTTAATAGTTTTAAAATATCCTATATTTTCTCTTAATTCCTGTAAAAAAGAATTAAATTGGTATACTCCAACTAAAGGTACAGAGTTTTCATTAATCTTTATCCAATTTGCTTCTAGTGTAACTATAATTGGAACCAATATAAGAGGTAATATCGTTTTAATATTAAAATGTACTCCTATTAACTTTTTTATTAAATTAGATAATGTTTCTGGATTTTTTTTCAATGCAACAACCCGTCTAACTTGTAAATTTGCCGCTTTATTGATTGCTGCATATGAATCTTTACGTTTCCATTGTTTTGCATCAATTATCAAGAGATATCTCTGAGACAAAGCTATGATATCTATCTCATATCTCTTTTGAGAAGTCTCAGATTTAAAATTTGACTTATCAGAAAACCGAAAATTTTTGACAGTATTAAAACCATTTTGAGATAAAATTTCTTTGATTAGACTTTCAAATCCATTATAATCAACTAGTTCAGCTAGATATTGTATATCAAAATCTAGATAATTATAACAACTAGTAATAAATTGAATTTTGTTAATAGCTAAGTAATTTATATAATTACCCTTTTTAATAGAAATAAAGTTAAAGTGCTCGATAAAATCCCTTAATTGGTATTTATTGAATTTTTTAAAAAAATTTATTTGACCAATTTCAGACCAGACAACATTAACGTTTTGATTTGATTCCTTTAAGATTTGATAAATTTCAATGAAAAATTTTTTGATTAATGAAGTAGTAAAAGAAGACACGATATGTTTTGAAGGGAGTCTAGATTATAATAATAAGTAGAGACTTTTGAAAAAATAATACTTGTAAAGAAATGATAACTAAGTATCTGACTTTGAACTCTCAATTAACTTTTTTACTTCATTAAATTCATAAATGACACCAGAATAGATGAATTCCTTTAATTCATTTAAATCTTTACATTCTTCTATTTTTTCTTCTAAATCTTTATAAGGAAAGCCTATCCTTGTATTTTGCAAACGAGCAATTTCAAATCCTTTTTTAGATAGATGATAACTCACTAACTCTCGTATAAGAGGTGCTGTTAATATTTTAATATTTGAAGATGCTATAAAACGAAATACGTCAAGAGTTATCATCTGTGCATCCTTTTCAGAAAGATCAGTTTCTTTTATTAATGATATAAAAATTCGGTTTGGATCAAACTTATCTTTCTTTACGATACCCGATTTTTTGTCCTTGTAGAGTACTTTTGGTAATGACTGAATTATTTTTTCTTCAAACATGACAAATAGAATAAGTAATAATTCTCAATAAAAGCTATTATTAAATTTTTATTAAATTTTAATAAAGAATACAGACCAAATATAATTAAAAACTTAGAATTATAAATTTGGAATTTTTTGATAATATTGAAGTAATATTATAATTTTATAATATTTTAAATCAAAAGATATCTTTAAAATTAAATAAAATAAGACATTCTGAATAAATTAACGGGGATAATGTGACAAAAATTAAACCTAAAGAAAAGAAGGATAAGCCAATTCAAGAGGGTACATTAAATAAGAATAAAAATATAATAAAAGCACTAGTATTAAGTATATTTGATGAGAATGGACCCACACCTAAGATTTTTTGGCCAACTGATCTTGATGAGAGTGCAGGACTATTAATAGCTATGAAAACCATATCACTCCTTATGGGGGATAGTACCTATCAAAATGGAGAAAGTACTGAAGGTGTCAATTATTTTGGAATATTACCTTTTCCTGATTTAAAATGGAATGGATTGACTTATTTTTTTCTGATTCCTGACGCCAAAGCTCGTGGAAAGGCTTTAGCGGCTACTATTACAGTCTTGATAAATGAAAAAGACAGAGTTTTTTTTTATGAAAATATGAAATATTTAAGAATAATTATTGATAAAGCTGCTACATTAATTCAAATCAACAAGGATTATAGTGAACGAGAGACTATAATGGAAGAAATTAGGGAGGAATTATTTGAATTTGCGAAGGACATAAAAGATCCTTTCTCAACAAGAAGGCAAATAAAAGTATTATTAACAGGATTAGACAAAGCAGGAAAAACAAGTTTTATGTACGGCATTAGAAAAAAATATTCTGAAATCATAAAGTCATTACCAACTAAAGGCGTAGAACGAAGTGAGGAAAATATTTTTGAAGAACAAAATTCTCTAATTTCCATTTGGGATTTAGGAGGACAGAAAAAATACAGAGAACGATATCTTGAACAGAGTAAGGTTTATCTATATAATATTGATCTAGTGTTTTATTTTATTGATATTCAGGATGTAGAGAGGTTAGATGAATCTCTAGATTTATTCAAAGCTATTTTAAACTCACTGATTGAGCTTGAAGAATTCCCACCTGTAGTAGTTTTACTCAATAAATTCGATCCAGATATTAAGGGCTCAAAAGAGATATTTAAAAGCTTGGAAATCATAGCAGAAAGGATAAGAGAGAGTTCTGAGAGATTTTTTATCAAAATCTTCCAAACTAGTATTTTTGATCATTGGTCTCTTATTACTGCTTATTCTTTTGGTTTATCTCAGTTAAGCCCCAATCGTGAATTATTTAGAACTCAATTGAAAAAGTTTGCTAAAAAAACAAATTCCGACGCAATTTTGCTATTAAATGAAAATGGAATAATTCTATCCAGTTTCTCTAAAACAGATATCTCTGGAAAACTTTTTGAAATAAGCGCACCACATTTTCAGAGCTTATATAAGAATTTTAAAGAATATAAACTGCTAAAACAAGATTTCATTGTATCGTCTGGAATTGCTGATGAATCTAAAAAAGTGATCTTTAAGAAAATTACAATCGAAAAATATAATTTGTATTTACTTCTATTCTTAGAAAAATCTTTAGAAATCGATAAAATTGAAAGAAATTTGCCAGACTTCTCAAAAAATATAATTGATTTAATCCACACTTATATTTAAAGAAAAGAAAAAGAAAATTTTTTAATATCCAAAGGTTTCTTTTTTGCTTCTCCTTTTGATTAGAAGAACAATAACTATAATTACTGCAAATAAACCTATTGATATAAAAATGATTGGAAATAATGGAAATGGCGGTATAGGAGTGAGATCTGATTCAAAAACAGAAATATCCACTTGATAATCATAGTTAAATGTAGCTCCTACATTATAACCAAATATAGGATTTCCAAATTCACTAATGGTTTCAGATGGAGGAAAAAAGATATTCGAACCTACTGTAAAACTGAACCTAAGAAAATCGATTCTATTAAAATAATTTATCTCCTTATGCCAAGTGGGGTCACATGCGATCCATCCGACATCTTCTACATAATATTCGACCCAAGCGTGCCTTAACATTGTTGTTGATAATTCGTTTGAATAGAAATTCCAAGATGATCCAACTTTAGGTCTAATTAAAGGGTTATCCGATATTAAAAACCCACAAATTTTACGAGCAGGAATTCCTTGAATCCTTAAAAGAGTAATCATCAGGCTTGAGAATTCACTACAATCCCCTTGCTGGTTATTATAAGCCCAAAGAGCCCCCATTTCCTGTTGAGGTAAGAACTCATTATATGTCAGATAATTTGAAACCCAATCACAAATTTTTTTTGCTTTTTCAACAGGATTATCCAAAGGAGTTACTATACTATTTGAAAGGTTTATCAGGGATAAGTCGTCTCTTTCGTAATATGGTTCAGAGTGATTACAATATAGGTCAAAAATTACATCTGAAGTATCATAAACTCCAATATCAGCATCAACAATATCGTGGAAATAAATTTCGTTTAATGTGATATTATATTTCTGATAGTAATTTACAGTTTCATCAGGAGCTAAAGAAGCATTAAATGAATCATATGTATTATTAAATTTATCATGTTGTCCAAATGATGTCTCAGATGGAATATTTCCAGAAGTAAAATTTGTTAGAAGTACACTTTCTTGATAAGGCGGGCAATATGGAGTTAATGATGAAGTAGGCCCACGATTATCTAACCTCACAAATTTAAAAATATAAGTACCAGAACCTGATTTATGAGTTAAAGTAAAATTAAGCTCAACATCATAGGTTACACTTTGAGATATGTTGTAATTAGAAATACCTTCATATGAATACGCTAAGAGTGGAAATGACTCACTATTGTAAGGATATGTTAGTAATGCAAAATCTATTGAATATATAGTAGGAAAAATTATTATGCACAAAAAAGCGAGAGCTATTTTAATTTTCATTTTAAAAAACAATTCTTTGGTTTGTATTAGAAATAAAAATTACTGTTTTTAATTTTAACCGTTAAAAAAATGTAATGTAATGATTCATAAGTATGAATTTTTATATTTTTAATATAACAAAAAAATCTATTTCTTTAGGACTTTGATTTATAAAGTTTATTTAATTGACGGGGATAATGGTATATCACTTCTAGAATCAACATTTAAAGAATTAAAAAAGATTCAAGATGATATATTAACTGGATTCTTCAATGCTATTAATACAACTATAGATGTCATCCAGGATGCGATGTCTAAAGGAAGACGAGTAAATGAAATGGATCGAGTATTGCAATCTGAAGATTCAATCATTTTTATTCATTATCATCCATTATCAAGAATTCTTTTCTGCTCAATTTCTGATGCTGATGATGAAATTCTTAAGATTGAGGAGGTAGTTCACAAAATAGCAAATAGATTTTGGAAAAAGCATCAATCTGATCTTAAGAATTTTAGGACCACAACAGATAAAAGTAGATTTCAAACATTAATTGCTGATATCGAAAATCTAACAATTGGAGGTCGTATAGCAGAAGTTTTTCCACGCTTATTAGTTGTGAAGAAGGTCCTGGAAAAAGTCCTTTCTATGGGCATGATTAATAATCTTGATTTTCAAGTAGCTTTACAATGTAATGGTAAAACTTCACCTTTAAGAATTTCAAGAAATGTAAGTAAAAAGCGTCAAGAAATAAATGAAATTCTAAAAAAACTAGAAGAATTAGAAATAATTAAATTTTGAATCCAGTCTAATTCATTCTCCTAAATGGAAAAAAATAAAAATTTTATTGATTTCTTCAAATTAATTAATTTATTATATGATCGTTGAAAAATAATGGTAGATAAACTTAATCAAGTTGCTTTAGTAAAGAGCCCTGGTAAAGATGCTCATACAAGAAGAGGTAACGGCTTTTCTTTAGAAGAAATTAAACAAGCGGGAGTCCCTATTAATACTTTGAAAAAATCTAAAGTTCAAATTGACTATTTTAGAAAATCTGCGAATTCTAATAATATTAAGAAACTGAAATCTTTAGAGATTCCATCTCTAGATAGGAAGAAAAAGAAACCATTTGTTCCAAAGGAAAAGAAGAAAACGCCATTTAAACCTGAAGAAATGAAGAAAAAAGCAAAGCCTAAGAAAAGCTCTACTAAACCGGTGTCAAAACCTATAAAAAAGGAAAAAGTAAAACCCACTAAGAAAGAAAAAGCAATAACCTCCAAAATAGAAAAAGTTGAAAAGGTTCCAATTCTAT
The DNA here is from genome assembly GCA_048939015.1 of Promethearchaeota archaeon. Classification (GTDB taxonomy): domain Archaea; phylum Asgardarchaeota; class Lokiarchaeia; order Sigyniarchaeales; family SOKP01; genus Loki-b32. Next base: position 58,327 of record JBHLPW010000020.1, on the reverse strand, counting down.
CAACAGGTACACCTTTAACTGATTTATCTGGATTGGGAGCCGCAACAGCGAAAAAATTTATTGAACTTGGAGTCGATACTATAGAAGCATTAATAGAAGAGAAATCAGAAGAATTAGCATCATTAATAAAGGGAGTATCTGAAGATAGAATAAAAAAATGGATAGAAGAAGGTAAGGATATAATCAAATAAGTGATTATTACTCTTTTACATTTATTTCTCAACTTAATAATATTCTAATTTAATTCACTATCTAAACGACAGAAATTTTATAAAGAATAAATTTATGTTAGTAGTAATTCTAATTCTTGAAATATAAATTTATAAACGGGATAATAGATGGAATACAATTATTATGTATATAATAAACCAGAATGTGGAGTTCTTATTAACAAAATGCCAATATGGTATAAAGAAATAGAATATTCCGGAGATAAGACACAAGGGGTCATTACTTTACAAACACAGAAGGAATATGATGAAATTTGGGGACCAGAATCGAAAATAGAGATAAATTGGGAAAAAAAAGATAGAATGAATTTCTTTTATTACAAGGAAGTACAGATTTCGATTGATATGTATAATGCGGTTGGTATTGTAGTAACTGAAAAAAAAAAAGATTGGTTAAGAAGTCATGAAATTACATTTTGGTTTGGACATCGAAATAAAATGATACGGAAAAGGTTTTATACGGAGAAAGTAATACATTGCATCTTTTATTGTGATGTTACTGAAACTCTTTTTAATGTCCATGCTTCTATTATAGGAGATCAATATGAAAATTTTAAACCCTTTATTTTGAAATCTTTTAATTCAATAGAATGTCATTAATTAACAGGCTTTTCGGCAAATATAAAAAAATTATCACGATTTGAGGGGCCACCAGATATCTGAAACTCGTTGATCTTAAAACCTATTAATAATTTCTTAAGTTCATTTTTAGAGAAAAAATGATAAAATCGATTATATGTTTTCTGATCTTTGGAAAGAGTCCAAGGGACATATTTATCTCCAAATTCTTTTAAACCAATAACTCCTTGTTGTTTTTTATAATTATATATAAAATTCCTTTTAAACCATTCTGAAAAGAAATAAAACCTATACTTTTTTTGCCATTTACGCCATACTGTAAGAATTATATTTCCATTATCTCTCAGTATATCATATATTTGCATGATTGATTTCTTTCTTTCAGAGTTGTTTTTAATGTGATGGATAGCTGCGATTGAAAAAATCGTATCTGCTATATTTGGTCGAAATGGAAGATAAGAAATATCCCCATGCAGAATTTGAATGAAATTTGATTCTTTAATTGAATATTGATTAATATCTTTTAGATTTGTAAAAGCGTTTTTAAGTAATTCAAGAGATAGATCTATTCCAACCAACTTCTTAGGAGAAATACCCAGAACTTTAAAATTCCTACCATTTCCACATCCTAAATCTAAAATTACACCATTGAAGATATATTTCTTCTTATTTAAATAATTAATAAAAGATTCTAATGGACGCCAAGGTTTTTTTCGTTTTAAATGATAATCTTGTGCAATATGATTAAAACAAGATTTTTTCATAGATAACTCCGTCTTTATAGTATGTAATTTCAAAAAAATAAATATACGAAAACATAATAAATTTAATAAATTTGATATACAATTTTCATTATATATTATTGGATTTTAAGCTATGAAGAACATATTAGATATTTTAACCAGTTTTTTTTCATTAATGAAAAATGAGGTATTAGAATACTTTAGAAAAAGTTCCTCGTACTTAAAAGACTTAATAATATACAAAAAAATTGATCTAAATAGAATAATTGAATCAGAGAGCGATAGGCAAATAAAAAACTCGCTTGAAAAATTGTTAAAAGCTATAAAAACTGGTTTAAATACACTCGGTGTTCCGATGAATGAGTTAAATACTATTCAATCTAATTTTTTAGAGTGCCTTAATACTGAAAAATTTGATTTATTAGATTATAATTCATTTTTTGAAATTTATATAGAGAATTATGGTAAAGAAGTCTTATTACTTATTCTTCTAGATTACCTTTTTGATATTGACACAAAAAAACTTGAAAATGTAAATTTATTTGATTTATTACCAGATAATTTTATTTCAAAATTAAATGAATTTAAGAACACTCAAATTAATTCTAAGCAAATCCAACAAGAAATTCATAAGTTTAATTATAAAGGATATATTAATTTCACAGATTTATCGATAAAGAGACTAGTACCCCTCACAGAGCCAGATATTTTAACCCAATTAAGAGTAGCAAAACAGGATATTATTGAAACATTAAATATTCCTAAAAAAGAATTAATAAAGACTCCAATAGGGAATTTAAAAGAAAACTCTGTATTTAAAGAACCAGATTCAGTGTTAATGCTTTCTAAGACAACACCTCCTGAATATAAAGAATTTGATATTAAAAGTTATAGTAATTCTTTTCTTGACACCATTGGAAAGTTTACACCAATGAATCAGACATTAATTAATGAATTTAAAATCGATAAAGTAAATTTAATAAATTTAAAGATGATTAACAAAGAATTCTTTGATTTAGAAAATTTATTTTATTATATATCTGTAGTTAAAATGTTAAATCTTGAATTTCCTTTAACAGAATCTGAAATTTTAAATGTATTAAAGGATTATTTAAATGGAGAAATTTTTAGTTCTTCAAAAGATAATCCTCCAGATTTACAGAATATCTTCTATGGTTTATCTATTTATTCTGAATTAAATCTATATGATAAAATAGATCAAATTGATTTAATCAAGATTGAAAAATTTCTTAAATCAGAATTGGAACCATTTATTCCAGAAAAAGTTCATTCAAATTTTTATTGTCTGCTATGCCTAAAACTATTAGCTCAAAATAAACCAATAGAATTCAATAGAAATTCAATTTCAAAGCTTGTCTATGATTTAAATATATTAAAATTAGAAAATCCTAAATTACCTACAGATATATATAACCATTTAGCACTTATCAAATTATTGAATAAGGATTTGAACCTCTTACAACTTAAACCTAAATATTTTGATGAATTAAAGAAATTAATAGCGCCAAATGGTTCTATAAATAATTTAGTAACAGATACAGCTCAAACGTTACTAATTTTTACATTATTTAATTTGAAACAACAAGAACCAGAATTATGCAGTAGCCTTTTAAATTATCTCGTTAATGCAACTAAATTCTTCAATATAAGTAATCTCAATGAAGATTTTAATTGGCGAATAGACAAAATAGGATTTTCAACAGAATTAGAAATGTTATTTTGGGCCTTATTAGCTAGTTCACAGTTTGTAACAACATAATATTTATAATAGAAATGAGAATAATCAAAATTATTCATATTATTCTTCATTCAATTCGAAGACCATATGTAAAAACTTTTTAACAGTGGGATAGACTCTCCCATTTTTAACCAATTCATTCCACTTTTTAATTAAATTTTTATTTTTTTCCAATTCATCTAAAGTTTTTTTCCCTATCATAATCCAGTAATCAATATCTATGGGTGGGGCCTCATTACTAATCCCTGGACAAAATTCTTTTCCCTTTTCCGTGTAAAATATGTTAATCATTGATTTTGAATCTGAGTTTGTATCATCTAAAACCTCAAATGAAAAAGGAAATGTTCGACAAAAAATAGGCCTTAGCTTGTAAATCAAGCATTTTTTTTTTTCTGAATTATAAAAATAACAGCCTCCAAGACTATTTTTGAGAAGGGCAATATATGCTGGTCCTTTTTCTGTTGCTATAGGTTCAATGACCATCTTTTTCCTATTTACATTATTTATATTATCACTAAATATAAAAAATCCTAAAATATCAAGTAATTCATTAATACCTAAATTTAGACCATCTTTTATCCTTATTATATCGAGATATGTTAAATTTACTAATGTATTTTTATCGGTACAGCAATTTCCACATCTAATGCAGGCAAATTTAAAATTTTTCATATGTTTCTATAAAAAATAAGCTAAAAATAATAAAAAATAATACTTTTTTATATGATTTAATTATTAGATGGTATTATTAAGTTTTGATTAAGTAATGATTCGATAGCTTCAATAACCAAATCCTTATTTTCTTCACTAACTAATTGAACTATGTTATTTAGATCTGGAATTTTATTTTCCTCAGACATTGATTGAATTACATTTATAACTCTCATTTCCATCTTAGATAATTTCTTTTCTTTTTTTATCAAGATAAGGTTGATATCATCAGATAATCTAAAAGAATCCTTATAATATAATTCAAAATACTCGTTTATTATTTGTGGAACTGTTTTTTCAAATTCATCTAAAGAACCATCCCAATTTTCTAATTCATCAGAAAGTTTTAGGTTTAATGCTAAAATAAGATTCGAAACTTGACTTTTTAATCTCTCAGAAGATCTTTCTTTAAGAATAAAAACAGTTCGAATAGCTTCAATATCAGCAATCAAGCAGTAAAATTGTTTGAAATCTAATTCCATCATTTTTTCAACACCATAGCCATGTCCAGTTTCAAGAGATTCTGGTTCTGAAGTCTTTTCTTCAGTAAATTCTTCACCAATCATAGTTATTGCTTGAATAAAACCTGAAAAAAGTTCTTTCTTATGTTTCTCTAGAATTGAATAACTTTTAGAGTAAATTGGAATACCACTGAACTTATGAATCACTACAATAGCTTGAATATTTTTAAGATCCTTAAATTTTTGAGTTTTAGAAAGTAATTCGGCTTCTCTTCGACGTTTTCGAGGTAATATCACATAAGATCTTAAACTTAAAACTCCAAGAACACTAGCTATACTTATTAATACTCCAATAATAATCCATAGTAAATAATTTGGAATTACAGGATTATCAATGATAGGTGCTTTAATAAACATAATAAAAGAGTCTTGAAATGTTTTATATATTGAATCCTCCGGCGTAATTATGAGAGTAAATTTAAAATCACCCTGTAAATTTTCTGGTAAATCTATAACAGTTTGATAAGTTCCTGGTGTAGTTTCGTTTAATGTGCCTATTCCATATTCCCATGAATAGCTTACAATAGCGTTTTCAATGGATATATTTGTTATTGGGTCAATTAATTCTATTTGAATAAGAACAGAATCTCCGATTTCTACTTCAATTGAGTCCTCAAAACCAATAGTGTTTACTTGAAGCTCAATTTGGTTGACTAATATTTGAAATGAAAATATAGTTGTTGAATAATTTTCTTTTTGAAATCTTAAAAAGACATAATTCACTCCTAACGAAAAAATGTTGGGTGAACAAGAAATTGATGTGTTATACCAATAATTCACATAACCTGTAAAGTTTTTCTCATAATCACTAGCTACGAATGTCATTAGTCCGTATTCTAAATAAATTTTCTCTGATAAAGCATAACTTTGGGCTGAGATTGAGAATTCATCATTAAAACTTAATTCTAAAAGAGAATTTTCAACAATTTCATCTGAATTAATTAATACTGTTAAATTTAGTTTTTGAGCTCTAATTAAAAATTGAAATGAAAATACTGTAGTAGTATAATTTTCTAACTGAAATTTTAGATATACATAATTAATACCTGGATTGAATAAAGCACCAGATATCTCAATTGATGTATTATACCAAGGGAATATTGTTTCTGGTATACCTTTGTTATAATTATCACTAATGAATGTAATATTTGCTCCCGATAAGAATATTTGTTCACTATTTGCAAAAACTGTTGCTGAAATATTTATTTCCTCTTTAAAAGTCAATTCTTTAACAGAATATTCCGTAATTTCTTCATTATTTATAAATGTTGATATATTAACAGTTTGCTCACTAATTAATAATTGAAACCCAAAGTTCTTAATTTGATAATTTTCTTTTTCAAATCTGATATACATATAATTAATACCTGGATTAAAATAAGAAGCTGAAATCACAATTGATGTATTATACCATGGAAATGTTGTTTCTGGTATATCTTTGTTATAATTATCGCTAATAAATGTAATATTTGCCCCTGATAAAAAGACATGTTCTCCGTTTGCGAATACTCTAACTGAAATATTTATCTCCTCTTTAAAAGCCAATTCTTTAATAGAATACTCCGCAATTTCGTTATTATCTATAAATGTTGATATATTGACAGTTTGTTCGCTAATTAATAATTGAAATGAAAATACATCTGTAGTATAATTCTCTAACTGGAATTGTATATATGCATAATTAATACCTGGATTAAAATATGAGCCCAAAATCTCAATTGATGTATTATACCATGGAAATGCTGTTTCTGGTATATCTTTGTTATAATTATCACTAATAAATGTAATATTTGCCCCTGACAAAAAGACCTGTTCTCCATTTGCAAAAACCCTAACTGACATATTTATTTCCTCTTTAAAAGTCAATTGTTTTATTGAATATTCTGCAATTTCTTCATTATTTATAAATGTTGAAATATTGACAGTTTGCTCGCTAATTAGTAATTGAAATCCAAAGTTCTTAATTTGATAATTTTCTTGTTCAAATCTGATATACACATAATTCAATCCAGCAGAAAAATTAGTACTAGACATTGGAATTGTATCATTATACCATGCATTCCCTACTTTATTTATACTCATATAGTAATTATTAGAATTCCATGTGATATTTCCACCTGAAAGATATTCATTATCGACTTGGGCGAGAACTCTCGCAGAAATATTTACATTTTCCTTAAACATGGCTTCAATTAAAGAATTCTCTTGAATCTCTTGAGAATTGATATATACAGAGATATCTACGGATTGTTTTATTATCTCAAATTGAAATATCGCATTCTGTATTTCAAAGGCAGGAGCTGAGAAATTTATTTTTATTTGATATATTCCTAAATCATTAATGTAAGAAGTATCAAATTCGATTGTATAATTTCCGTCATTTTGGTCAGTGACACTATAATATATACTATCAAGATTAACCTCTACTGTTGCACCTATAATACCATTAGAAGTGGAATCTGTATAACTATATTTAATAGTACTGTTATCATGTAATTCAATATTATATTCTGAATCTAGACGTAAAAGATGTGTTTCTTCAAGTAAATCGATTTTAAGCGTCATATTATATCGTTTGAATCCAATTTTGGATGAATTAATGAAAATCTCATAAAATCCATTTGATATAAGTTCTGAAGTGTCTAAGATTGTTTCATAGATTCCAGATGCCGCTTCTGGAATGATTTGTAAACCAGTTGTCCAATTATAATTAATTAAAGCACCAGTAATCGCCTCATTGTTTTCAATATCCTTCAATTGAATCCTTAATGGAATAATATCCCCAATAAACGCTTCAGTAGTAAAATCTGAAACAGCATCATCTGGTTTTATTATACTCATTGCATTATTATGAATGAGTGTAAAAGATGATTTTAAACCTCCTAAGGCAGTTCCATTACTCCAAAAAAGTGTATAATTATATTGACCTCCAATAAAATCTTGAGGAGTAAAGATTATACTTGAGAAGAAAACTGTACCATTTGCATAGGGAGCGTTGGATTCTTGATAGCATAATGTTCCATTTGGATAATAAATATTTAAATCAGCAGAAGTTGAGCCTATATTTGGAGGAATTTCTTCAGAAAAGTTTACTTGTGATTTGATTCTAATAGAATCTCCTGTGCTAAATTTCGATACTCTCCATTGACCATTATTAGCTGTTTTTGTATTTGAGATATTAAGATAATTAGGAGAAGTTGCTCTAAAAGTCCACCATCCGGGAAAAATTGCATTAGTCTTATTAATCTTTAAAAACTTATCACCTTCATTTCCCCCTTCAAATGTTCTCGGTTGAAATGTTGGATCTAGTACCGAAATTATTTTCCAATTAACTGGTTTTAGTATCTCAAACTCAAAATCAAAATACTGAGAGGGCATATAAAAATTATGGGTGAATTCCCAATATATCGAGCCATTTTCTAAAATTTGATAAAATACTCCTTCTTGTGTTGTTTGTCCTACTCTTGATGTAGTTTCATGATATCCATAAATAGTAGTATCTAAATCAAAAATTAGAGATGGAGATGATGTCTCTATAGTCAAAATTATAGGATCAGAGGTCCAAATCCCTGTAAAGTTTAGAAATGACTGACCCCATTGATTATTATCAATAAGATTTTCCCCATTAAAAGTGATATTGATATCACTTTGAGTTGAATTACACAATGTAGTTAATGTTAAAGAGACATTATCGAACCAGAAAAATTGTTGGAATCTATCATCAAATCCGGAGTAAGAAACTGAAGCGCCACTCATAATACCCACCGATATATTGAAAATAAAATTTTCTTGAATGTTGTTAAAAATTGCAGATGTATTGGACCATAAATCTATGTTTATATTTCCTGAACTATGCCATACACCCCTTCCAGCATCAACAATGTCACCTAAACCTTTTGAAAATATTCTTTTATTATTTATTTCACAATAAATAAAATTCTCATTAGAATCCATAGCATATTCAGCATAATAATCAAAATTAATGTATGCATCTATTACGCTACCTCTTGGAATTGTAAGGTTTTGATATATCTCAGCGAAGTCATCTTCATAATAAGTTGCTCCCATATCTCCATCTCTATAAGGATTTCCAATTAAAGAAACATACATAGCTGAATTATCACTAATATTCCCCGGTCCAAAATTTCCTGTCAAACTTTTATTATTATATCCCCAAGAATTACTATAGTCAAAGTAGCCTGAGCTAGAGTTATAATATTCAAAATAATCAATATCATAGCCATACCATTCTATTAAACCATCAGAATTAATAGTAATTTTTAGAGTATCAGATTTGATCCATGGTGTATAGAGATCTGTAGCTTTTCCTGTAAAAGCAAATTGTAATACATTATTGGCATCGTAAATATAGAGTAAGTCCCAATCAGTTTCAATCTCTATAATAGAAAAATGTAATCTTATTGCGTTTGCACTTTTCTGATAAATAGTGCTATGAATATTTGAGGGATTAGAGGGATCACTATTTAAATCATCACTATAGTTGTGAGGTGGAAAACCACTAGGATCTATGTTCTGAAAAGATGTATAATTTCTATATGGTGTATCAAGCTCATAAAAATCATTGTTTTGAACCCATTCTCTAGTGTCATAAATGTTTTTTATACTAGTTTGTATTTTTGATGCCTTCCATTCATGAATATCATCTAAGTAATAAGAAACATTTGTTTCTATTTGATTTGATACTGAAACTTCTTGATTAAAATCATAGAGGTTTCCTGAATCATTGATTATTAGCGATGATTCAGATCCTTCAAATAGGATTGATTCTCCATTAGAATTTAGTAATGACTGATCATTTTGGTAAAAATCTTTAAAATTATTTAATCTTTCTTCCTTATAGATAATATTATTGAAAGTACTTGGATTGACTAAAAGAACTGTTAAGAAAACAAGACCGACAATAATCGATTTTTTGAATTTATCTGAAAATCTATATCTTATTACTTTATTAAACAAAAAAATCCCCTAAATAAACAAAAACAGTTGATATTCTAATATAAAAAAAATGTAACTTCATGAATATAAATTATTGCAACTATAATTTTATAGCAATATTTTTAATTTCAAAACATTAAACAATTAATGTTTTAAGTATATGGTAAAAATATTCTTCCCTAGTTTGGTAAGAATTCATTTTTCAGATTTTCTATAATAGATCTTTTATCTAATTCTGAAATACGGTTAATTTCCACTCCACGATTATTGTAATTGTCAGGAGGAAGGTTCTCAAAAAATGATAGTAGCAAAATTAGTGCGTTAGTTACTAAAGACCGATTGTGAGTGCGCTTAAGATATTTCATTAGCTCTATTATTGACTTATCCATCCAAATCTCAATTTCTTCTTTACTAACCTTTTCTTTTTGAAAATAATCTATAATTTGCAAATAGTAATCTAATTCCAACTCATCGTCATTAATATTAATTTTCATCTTTCCCTAGTTTTTCTTATCTTCTAAATATTTAAACTAAAAACGTCTTTTTAAGTACATTTATTTTATTAATTTTGTGTGCTGGTATTTCGCACATTTTTATTTGTACAATATTAAATCAACTTATTTTATGCTTAAATCTTAAAATCTAAATGAAAATATTTTGTGTGTAAAAATTATTGTGGTATCTTAATATTAAATCTTCCAGCTGTTTTAATTTGTAATATAATATTCAGATATTATTTTAAATCAAAATTGAGAAAAGATTTTGATGTGTTCCGACAAAAATTATAATATTTCAAGATCAATTTGGATTATTACTCATTTTGATATAGAAGATTTAAATAAAACAAGAGCAAATTAGAATTGTTATATATTAAATTTTTGATAGAATCAAAAAAATTGGTGAAATTTATTGTCAAAAACAAAAAATTTAGTAGCTATGGCTTTTGATACTGGAGGTACCATGTCAGATACTTTCATTATTGATGAAGAAGGAGTTTTTGTAGTTGGAAAAGCTCAAACAACACCAGATAATGAATCTGAGGGGATTTTAAATTCTATTGAAGATGCTTTAGAACAATGGAATACCTCTATAGAACTATCTGGTAATTCACTTGAGGCGTTAGTATATTCTGGTACAGCTATGGTAAATCGACTTTTAGAACGACAGGGTAATAGTAATATTGGAGTTATCACTAATGCAGGATTTGAAGATTTACATAGACTTGGGCGAGCCTTGCAATGCTGGATTTATCTTGATTATGGAGGAAGATTACACGCACGAGAACATGAACACCCACAACCTTTAATACCAAGAAAACAAATTAAAGGTGTACGTGGTAGAATTAATTTTTGGGGCGATGAATTAATTCCACTTTATAAAGAAGATGCTAAAAAAGCTGTTGAAGAATTACTCGATATGAATGTGGATAGCATCTGTGTATGTTTATTATGCTCATACATGAATATAAGTCATGAATTCCAAGTAAAAACAATTGCTGAAAAGATAATGAAAGAAAGAGGAAAAGAAATTCCTATTATATTATCATGTGAACATAATCCTGTGAGAGGTGAAACTCCTAGATTAAATGCTCTAATTATTGAGCAATATGCTGCAGAGCCTTCTAGAAAGCAACTTATAAGTATTGCAGAAAAAATGAAAGAAAAGGGAGTTCCTGCCCCTTTAAGAATCTTAACTACATATGGAGGAACAATATCTCCATATCATAAAACACTTATTCCTACTATGGTCTCAGGCCCAATTGGAGGAATGATTGGTACTAAATTCATTGCTGAAAAATATGGAATAAAAAATTTGGTATCCAGCGATGTTGGGGGTACTAGTTTTGATGTAGGGTTAGTTATGGAGAGATATGTCCCTACAAAATGGGAAAGCTCACTTGGTAGATTTATATTGAATATTCCTATGATCGCTTTAGATTCAATAGGAGCAGGCACTGGAATGTATGTAAGATTTAACCAAATTTCGGGGAGATTAGAATTTGGCCCCGAAAGTGCCGGATATAAAATCGGAGTTTGTAATGAAGAATCTGGAGTAGAAACAGTTACAATGACAGATTGTAGTTTAATTTTAGGTTATCTTAATCCAGATTACTTTCTTGGAGGAAAAGTTGCTTTAAATAAGGATCGGGCTTATAAATACATTGAAAATCAAATAGCAGAGCCATTAAAAGCAGATCCTTATGTTACAGCACGAGGGGCTTTAGATCTCATAGAAATTAATATGAAAAATCACCTTAACGGAATGATCCAAGGATTAGGATATAGACCAGAAAATTATACTTTGATCTCATTTGGAGGTGGAGGACCTTTACATGTAGCGGGTTATTCAAGGGATTTAAACTTTCAAAATATCTTGGTACCAGAATGGGCTCCTGCATTTTCTGCTTTCGGATGTGCATGTGCAGATCATTCATATAGACATGAAAAATCCGTGGATTTAGTAATCCCGCCAGATGGGAGTATGATCGGATTCGTTTCTTCAATTTTGAGTTCCACTTGGACAGAATTAAAAAATAGTATTATAAAAGAATTTGAAGCAGAGGGAAGGGATCCTAATGAAATGATTTTCAAACCTTCTTTACGTTTACAATATTTTGGTATGCTAGATGATTTAGAGGTTCAATCACCAGTAGAAGAATTAAGTATTAATTATTCATCCGAATTAGAAAGATATGATTCACCAGAGTTAGAAAACATAACTCGCAATTATGATGATCTTTTTGAACAGATTTTTAAAAGAGGAACAAAGAGTCCAGAACTAGGTTATCATATTACTAAATGTATTGGAACAGGTATTGTCTCTGTACCAAAACCAAAACTACCAGATCATAAATTGGGATCAGAAAAACCAAATGATAATGCATCTAAAGGTGAAAGAGATATGTACTGGGATAAAAAATGGTATAATGCCTCTATCTGGGAGATGGGATTAATAGTTTCTGGAAATGAGATAAAAGGCCCTGCTATTGTTGAAGCACCAGCTACAACATTAGTTATACCTCCAGGGTATAAAGTCAGGCTTGATAAACACAGAATATTTCATATGGAGGTGAAATCATAATGGAGAAAAATCTAGGTTGGAATGGAAAAACATTAAAAAAAATGTTGGAAGAAAGTGAAAAATTATTCGAAGAATCGGGGCGATATTATGCTCTTGAAAAATTATCACTAAAAGAAGAGGATCCTTTTCGATTTGAACGTAATTATGCATCATTGAGGGGTGCACTCGTATCCGCCAGAGAAACTGCTTTACATGTAGCTGCATCACCAATAGTGAAAGAAATTGGGGAATTATGTTTTGCATTTTATACTCCAGAGGGAGATTCTGTAGTAGTATCGACTGGAATTTTAGTCCATGTTCATACTATGAGTGAAGCCATAAAGTTTATGATTAGGGAAGAATATGAAGATGATCCAACTATCAATCCAGGAGATATTTTCCTTAATAATGATCCCGCATGTGGAAATGTTCACACTACAGATGTTCAAACAATTATTCCAATATTTTGGGAAAACGAAATAGTAGGTTGGGCTGGAGGAGTTACTCATCAAATTGACACAGGGGGAATCACTCCAGGTCATGATTTAGTTCCTGCTATACAACGTTTTGATGATGGAGTATATTATACATGCAGAAAAATAGGTTCAAATGATAAGATTTGGAAGGATCATATGATTAGTGCAAAAAGATCTGTCAGGACTCCAATGTATTGGGAATTAGATGAGAAATGCAGATTAGCTGGTAATTTAATGATTCGAGATGCTGTTTTGGAATTTATTAAAAGAGAAGGAATTGATTATTATAAACAATTTATTAGGGAAGCAATTGAAGAAGGTCGAATAATTTTTCAAGAAAGAGTGAAAGAGCGATTAATACCAGGAAGATATCGAGCTGCGGGTTTCTTTGATATGCCACAAAAAACAGAAGCTTGGCAACCTAGGGCAAAAGTTGATAAAATAACTAATCTACCTATAGAAATAATTATAAAGGATTCAGGCATAATGTCACTCTCTTTCGATGGAGCGAGTGGTCCTGGACATAACCCTATGAATGCTGATAAAGGAGCGATGGAAGGTGGTCAATGGGTTCTTTTAACACAAATATTAATTTATGCTGATAAAGTAAATGATGGAGCATATTTTGCAGTAGAGAAAGAATACCCTATAGGATCATGGTGCAATCCCGGTGACATTTACCTTTCTTACCAAGCTCCTTGGGGTAATCTAATTCCAGCTTATACTGGTATGATGAAATGTATTTCTTATGGATTGTTTTCACGAGGATATCGAGAAGAGGTTGTTTCAGGATATCCTTTTACTGGTGATGCAATTCAAGGTGGTGGTATTTATTCGGATGGACCACTTATAGGACAAAGATGGTCATTATCTACCTTTGAAATAAGTGGTCAAGGTTTTGGTGCAAGTGCAGTTAGGGATGGACTAAATTGGGGATATGCTATGTGGAATCCTGAATCAGACCTTGGTGATGTAGAAACATGGGAACTGTTTCAAGGAGGTGTACCTTATCTTTCACGGAGAGTGAAACCAAATTTATCTGGACATGGAAAATATAGAGGAGGCGCAAATTATGAGGGTGTGGGTATGGTTGCCAACTCAAAAGAGGTAGATTTCTTTGGGGCTAGAGAAGGTTTGGTTTTTCATGGCGCAGGAGGAATGCATGGGGGATATCCAAATGCAACAGGTTATCGATTATATGCTAAAAACACAAATTTAGAGGAGATCATCAAAAATCGAGGGGAATATCCTCTTGGAGACCCAGATCCAACCAATGGTGAATTTGAACGTCTCTTAGAAGGAGATATAACAAGAAAACCATATTGTAGTATTTATCCTATTACTTTTGATAATTATGATCTTTTCTATTACTTCCTATGTGGCGGTCCTGGATACGGAGATCCTTTAGAACGCGAAATTGAGCAAATAAAGCAAGATCTTGATGATGGATTCTATACAAAAGATATTGTAAAGAATGTCTATGGAGTAATAGCTAATTATAACGAAGATATAAAAGAGTGGGAAATTGATGAAAAAGCCACAGAAACCCGAAAAAATGAACTAAAAAATGAGAGAAGAGAAAAATCAATGACTTTTGAAGAATTTTGGGAGATAGAAAAGAAAAAGATAACCGAAAATAAGCTAAGTGAACCCGTAAAATTAATGTTTTCTGAAAGCCTTAGATTATCTATAAAATGGGCAAAAGAATTCAAAGAATTTTGGAAATTACCAGAAAACTTTGAAATGGAGGTGAAATAGATGGTATCTTATGATAAGAAAACATTGGAAAGAATGATTAATGGAAAACTAACGTGGGATGAGCTAAAACCAATTGTAAGTGGAAGAAAAGATCCAAACCGATTTGATGTCATTTTAGAAATACTACAATCTCGGGTTTCTTGGAGTGAAAAGATAATTTTACCTCTACATGAGCATCTTCATATAGTTGCAAAAGATGGTCAAAGAATAGTAAAATGTGATTGTGGATATGAATACGGAGATTATAAAGCAAATTGGAAGACTAAATGTAGAATAAGAGTAAGAGATACAGTTGAAGAAATATTGGAGTTATATCCGAAAGATATGGGAAGTGATCCTGAATGGGAAGAAATACGAGAGTATTTTTGTCCTAATTGTTATGCACTTCTCGATGTCGAAGCAGTTCCACCTGGTTATCCAACAGTTTTTAATTTTTTACCAGATATAGATAATTTTTACGAGAAATGGTTAGGGAGAAAAGCACCTGATAGATAGATTTCCTATACTATTGGGGCTTTTAAATCCTTCCTTGGTTTTTTTTCATCTAAATGTTTTGATTTTAATCCAAAGTGAAGTAGAGTTAAAGAATATATTAGCCATAAAATCCAAAATGCAAGCCCAAACGAGAACCAACCCGGATATGGAATTCCTTCTGTAATAGCAAAAAAAATTATACAACTTAATGACAGTATCGAACAAAAAACTCCAATTATACAGTCAAGATAAATTGCTATTCTCTCAGTCCTTATACGTTCTTCTGCTGGATTTGCGAATCTATCTTTTTTTTTCATATTAATGGGTTTCTAAGAATATTAAATTACTTTAGTTAATAAATCTTCATGCTAATTATAGAATTCATTTAAATTATCAAAACTTGGTAGAAATATAAGACGATAAATTCATTTAATTCTATTTTTGAAGTGTATAAAATGCTTCATTCGCTTTAATACCTGTTATCCCTTCAATTTTTCTTAATCGATTATAGGAGTAATTTCTTATTTCCTTAAAGTTATTAAGTATAGGATAGAATTCTTATACTATTGGCGCTTTTAAATCCTTCCTCGGTTTTTTTTCATCAAAATACTTTTCTTGTTGATATTGAAAAACTCCAATGGCTATTAAACTTAAAGAGAAAATTAACCAAATAATCCAGAATGTAAGACCTAAAGAGAATCTATCAGGATAAGGGATTCCTTCTTTTATAGCAAAAAAAATTATACAAAAAATTGATAATGTTGATGAGAATGCTCCACAAATACAATCGAAATAAAGAGATATCCTTTCACGCCTTATTCGGTCTCCTACTGGGTCTGAAGAAGGCAATCTTTTACTTTTTTTTCTCATTAATATAAATACCTTGATTTTTATATTGCCCTGGTTATAAAATCTTCAAAAGAATCATAAACTTCCTTTAGAATTTCAATATTGGGTAAAAATGTAAATCGAAAATGATCTCTTCCATATTCTCCAAATCCAGAACCATATACTCCACATATTCCTGTAGTTTTAAGTAAATCAATTGTGAACTCTTTATCATCTTTCCATTTCTTAAATTCATTAAAATCTATTTTTGGAAATAAATAAAATGCTCCATTTGGCTTAACGCATGTAATACCTTCAATTTTTCTCAGTCGA
Organism: Promethearchaeota archaeon; assembly: GCA_048939015.1. Lineage (GTDB taxonomy): Archaea > Asgardarchaeota > Lokiarchaeia > Sigyniarchaeales > SOKP01 > Loki-b32. The sequence goes on along the minus strand of JBHLPW010000020.1, from coordinate 41,899 downwards.
TTATAAGAATAATCCCTTCTTTCTTTAAGTTTATTAACCATTTCTTTAGTATGGGTTCCCGGCTTCTTCAAGATTTCAATTGCGGCGTATTGTGCTATAGAACTCGCTGAGAGTCTCGCTCTTGCTAATTTAGCGATATTAGCTTTTAAATCCGATAATTTATTATCTGGATCATGATAATACATATAACCTAAACGCCAACCTGTAGCTAAATGAGATTTCGAGAATCCATTTAAACCTATAATGGGGACATCTTTACTAAGACTTGCAGGACAGGTAAATGGCTTTTCATAAATAATTTGATCATAAATTTCATCTGAAAATACAATTAAATTATATTCACCTGCAATATCTATAATTTGCTTTATCGTTTTTTCACTATACATAACACCTGTAGGATTATTGGGGGAACAGATTAGAATTGCTTCTGTTTTGTCTGTGATTTTTTTTCTCAAATCATCAATATTTGGATCCCAGTTACCTATTTCATCTAATTCATATTCTACAGGTACACCATCAAAAAATTTGGCATAATTTATATACAATGGATAACTTGGTCCTGGAATCAATATTTCTTTCTTATTTTCAAGTAGAGAAGCTATTAAGAAGAATATTGCCTCTGTAACACCAGAAGTTACCAAAATATCTTCACTATTCACATTTAGATTATAACGTTGCCTTAGAGAATTACTCAATTCTTTCCTTAGTTCTGGAGCGCCTAAAGAATCTACATAAAAATTTTTTCCATTAAAGGATGCATCAGCTAAAGCTTGGGAGATATATCTAGGCATTTTAAAATCATAAATCACTGGATCTCCTATATTTAAATGATAAATTTTCTTCCCACTTTTAGCAACCTCATTTGCAACAGCTGCAATTTCACGGATAGCATATGAAATCTCGCGAACTCTTTGAGAGACCATATCAAATCATATCAAAATTAATATATTTTAAATTTATCAATTCTTAATTGGGTTCATATTTCAATTCTAAATAAATTTTCGAATTTCTGAAGTTCATGTATTTAGATTAATCCCCGAATCATCTAATTCGTTGAATATTTAATATAGTTTAAGAGTTTAAATAAAATGGGATAGAATTCACACAGTCTAGAAGAATAATTAGACTTAAATATATGATGCTCACAATAATATTATACCCCTTCAAAGAATATAGAAAAATTTGAATTAAAGGTGAAAAAAAAATGGGAAGTACATTTGGGATTATTAGTTTAATTTCTGGCATTTGTTCATTAATATTTCCTTTTATTAGAATTATCATGCCTTTTTTTGGATTCTGGACAATTGCATTTCCAATCATTGCTATAATTTTTGGCATAATTGGTATTGCTGTTGATGATTCAAAAGCTCCTGGTATAATAGGTTTAATCCTTGGTATCATAGGATTAATTATTTTCTTCGTAATAGGGTTCTTTCGAGTTCTAATTCAAGCATTATTAAGTGGACTTAGTCCTTAAATACACAAAAATTATCATATTAAATTTTACCATAAATAATAATCTCAATTTTTCTTAAAAAATTGCAGAAATTATTTGATTTTTGTTCTATTTCAAGATTAAACTAACTCGTTAATCATCTGATTCAATAAAAACTTAATATTAATTCCCGTATTAAATGATCCGACAAAAAATATATACAATATAAGAAAAAAAAATAAACTTATATATTCGAATTTCCCAATATTATTATACACTTCTTAAGTGTTAAATTTAAAAAAAAAATAAAAGATGCGAAAAAAATGGGTAGCCCATTCGGTATTGTTAGCTTAATATCAGGGATTTGTGGAGTAGCATTTCCCTTTCTTGGATTTTTCGTTCCATTTTTAGGAGGACTTTGGATAGTTGCACTTCCTATCATTGCAATAATTTTTGGAATAATTGGTATTGCCAAAGATGATTCAAAAGCTCCTGGAATTGTAGGATTAATCTTTGGAATCATAGGATTAGTTATTTGGGTTTTAGCTTTTGTCCTTCTAGCAGCTATCTTTGCTGCAATGATGGGTGCATTTACCTGAATTGTAAAAATTATATTTAAAATTATTTTTTTTTTTATATTGAAATAAAGAGAAAACTTAGATTTACAGCATATTTGATAAGGATTCAAATAGCCTTGATTTAGATTATATAAAAAAATTTACTAAAATTATAATAATAAATTCCAATTTAAAGCTTCTTCAACAATTTGTAGCACTTTTTCAATCTCAGATTCTTGTATTCCTGGTTTTATTCGTTCTAAATTTCTCATAGTTGTGTATGTATCACTAGGTGAGAGTATAATGGGAATTTCTTTTTCGTTAGCAGCAGTAATTACACTCATATCAGGTTGTATAAAACCGGTTAATATTAATACGGAAACATCTTGACCTAATGCAGCCATAGCTAAATCTGTTCTATCACCTCCGGTTATAAAAGCTACATTTTTTACTTGTCTTAAGTATTTCACTGCAGCTTGTGAATTCATAGCACCAATAAGATAATTTTTCACTACATTATCCAACCCAGATGATGCTTTTTCATTAATTAATTCTCCCCCAATTTGTTCTATTATTTCACTAACTCGAGGTGAAAATAAGTCTATACTCTTTTCGATTACACCAATAACAGGGATATCATATTTATTTATGTGATCTTCTGTAAGCTCTTTAATTCGTGCTATATAATCAAAATCTATATTATTAAATAGAATACCTTGAATATCAACATCACGAAATTTAAAATAATTTTTTGTGAAAAATAAATCATCTATACAACGATCTGAGGATTGTGTCGAAATGTATATCAGTTCATTAATACCAAGGGCTTTTGCTATACTTATATCATCTAATCCGACTCTAATATACTTCCTAATGCTAGGGTTACCTTCAATTATGACATAATCTTTATCCTTCACTATTTTATCATATACGCTTTTAATCTTTTGTAAAAATTCCTCTTTTTTATTAACATCAACTAAATCAACATAATACGAATCTGGAATAGATACAGGAGAGATAAAATCATAAGGATAATCTGTTCGATAAACAGTGTTCAATATGAATCCTACATCTGGATCTGCTTTATTCGTAAAAGCACTTTTAGGATTGCCTATAGGTTTGAAATAAACAAACTTTTTTCCTTCCTTTTTTAATTTTTGAATTAAACCTATTGAAAGAAAGCTTTTTCCCGCACTTTCTCTTAGAGAACTTAAATAAAAAGTCTTTAACATTTTCTTTCCTATTCTTTTTTTATTATTTATTTTAATTTTTATATTATTATTTATCTTTTTATAGTAATTTTTATATCCACTGCACTATAACCTTTTACAAAAGCAAGAAGAGGATTAATATCTAGCTCAACTATTTCTGGGAAATCATTTACTAGTTGTGAAAGCCTGAGCATAACATCTATTATCGCTTGAATATCTGAGGGAGGTTCACCTCTTACACCTTGTAAAAGGCTAAATATATTTGTATTTTCAATTTGTTGTTTAGCATTCTCTCTTGTATATTTATAGGCTAATGCAAATGATACATCTTTCATAAAATTAGCATAAATTCCTCCCGTACCGAACATAAGTATGGGTCCAAAACCAGGATCTTGAGACATTCCAATTATTATTTCATTTATTTTTTCTTGTGCTTTAAAATCAATCATTTCTTGTACTTCTACACCGTATATCTTAGCATTTTGAGGTCCGAATTTTTTAGCATTATTAACTATTTGTATATAAGCCTCAAATGCATCTTGCTCTGTTTCAATATTTAAAAGAATTCCCCCAACATCAGTTTTATGTATAATATGGGGACTTACTATTTTCATTACAGACTTGCCAATTTCAGTTTGTAATTTCATTGCTTGCTGTGGAGTTTGAGCTAATCTTGACTTAGGGGATTTTATACCATAGCAGTCAAAAACTTCACTTGTTTCATAACTCAATAAAACGGTTCTATCATCTTTACGAACATTAGAGAAAATATCTTTTACTCTTTTTCTATTTACATTAAATGAAGGAATTTCTAATTCATCTAAAGGAGTACTTTGTAAATATTCATGTCGTTTTGTTAAAGTTTTTAATGATTGAGCTGCTCTATCTGGAAAATGATAACAGGGGATATGATTTTTTTTTAAATATTCTCTTCCTTCTGAAACATTTTTACCTCCAATGAAACTACAAATAATTGGAACCGTTTTTAAATATTTTGATGATAGATTAAGAATAATTTTTGCAACTTCAGAAGGTTTTGTTTGAGCTTGGGGAGTTAAGATTATTAAAGCTCCTTCTGTCGTGATATCACCGAAATTTTGTTTAGAATTTAAGCCAAAAACAGTTTTGATTGTAAATTCATATCTACTTGGTGAAGCATCTCCAACAATATCAATTGGATTAAAGATTGCTGCTTCTAAAGGTAAAGTTTCTCTTAAAGAATGGAGAATTGGTTCCGAAAAATGTGAAAAGATCAATCCTTCACGTTCAAATGCATCTGTAGCTATAATTCCTGGACCCCCTGCATTTGTAATAATAGCAAAAGAATTTTCTTTGGGAATTGGTTGATAAAGAAAAGCTTCACCATAATCGAATAAATCTTCAATCGTTTTTGCCCTAATTACTCCACATTTTTCAAAGGCTAAATCATAGGCAATATCTGCTCCTGCTAAAGCACCAGTGTGACTTGATGCTGCTCTTGCTCCAGCTTCACTTGTTCCAGATTTTAATATTACAATTGGCTTTTTTCTAGTTGCTTTTGGTAAAACTTCAAGGAATCTATCACCATCCTTGATACTTTCTAAATAACATAGGATAACCTTTGTATTATCATCATTAGCAAGATATTCTATAAAATCTACTGCTCCTAAATCTGATTTATTACCCAAACTTATATTGCATGAGAACCCATATGATTCATTCATACTTACATCCATCATCGCGGTAAGCATGGCTCCAGACTGAGATATCATAGCAATATTTCCTTTTTTGGGCGTTTCTGCAGCAAATGAACCATTATAGTTTAGACCAATAATCCCCAAACAATTAGGACCCAGAATTCTCATGTTATATTTTTTACTAAGGTTAATTAGTTCTTCTTCTCTCTCAACCCCTTTTCCTCCAATTTCTTTAAAACCTGCTGATATGATAATTAATCCTTTTACTCCTTTTCTACCACATTCTTCTGCAGTGTTATTTACAAATTTACTTGGAATAACAAAGATAGCAATATCAATATCTTCAGGTACATCTAAAACACTTTTGTAACAAGGTATTTGACTTATTTCAGAAGCTTTTGGGTTAATGGGAAATATTTTTCCATTGTAACCTGAGTTTATAATATTATTTAACACAGTATTACCTACTTTACCTTCTGAAGCACTTGCGCCAACTACAGCAATACTTTTAGGATTAAAGAAGAAAGAGATATCGCTAATAGCCATTTTTTTAAATAAAATTTAAGTGTATTCTCAATATATATAAAAATCTAATAATATAATTATTTTTAAATTTTTCATTGATTTAAATAATTTTAAAACCGTAATTATTAATAATTGTTCATCTTTCCTTTCTGTATGACCAGAATTAGTATAGTTACAAATAAAGGTCAAATAAATCTTAATTTATTTGATGAAGACGCTCCATTGACAGTAGCAAGTTTTTTACATTTAATACATCAAAATTTTTATAATGGTATTGTATTTCACCGGGTCATCGCTGATTTCATGATCCAAGTAGGCTGTCCAATGGGTCGTGGAACAGGTGGTCCAAGGGATAAAGGTATAAGCTCTTTTCCTTTTCAGGGTCAGCAAATAACTTATCCTTTTAAAGATGAATTTCAAAGTGGAAGAACATTCGATAAGCCAGGAATATTAGCGATGGCTAACGCTGGACCTAATACTAATGGATCTCAGATCTTTATTACACATGTACCAACACCATGGCTAAACAATAAACATACAATATTTGGAGAAATTGTAGATTCTCAAGATCAAAATGTTGTTAATTCTATTGCTCAAGGTGACAAAATCATAGAAATCAAAGTTTTATAAAAACCTGTATAAAGGATTCTTTTTTTTATTTTCTTTAATGTTATTATATTCAATCTCTATAAACCAACTAAATATTTATAGATATTATCGATATTTATATTAATAGAATAACCTATTTTTCTTACTTAAGAAAATCGATTTGAGGTATCGATCATGAGTAAAGACTTAAAAGATATGATTAACACAGTAGAAAAAAATACACGTTCCCAAGCAGAATTAGAACAAACAATTTCATCCTTAAAAGAAGAAATAAATAAACTTAGATCTACTGAAAAGGAAAAAAGTCTATTAATTGAAAGTCTTAAAAGCCAAATAAAAGATGAAGAAATTGAAAAGATTGAACTCCCAAGTGAAATTGGTGTGTTAAAGGATATTATTTCTTCTCAACGACAAGATCTAAATGAAAAACAGAATATCATTGAGAAATTAAATGATAGAATTGATAAATTAGTTATTGATATTGAAACCAGCGGAGGACATAGTGTTATTGAAGTAGATAATAAAGAACTCTTCGACGCTCAAATACGAATTATTCAATTAAGTGATGAGAATCAAGAATATCGAAATCAAATAAAAATCCTACAAAATCAAATTGATGAGTTAAGACTAATAAAGACTGAAGTTGATGAATCTGAAGAAGAGGAAGAAGAGAAAGCCGAACTCAATGAAGAACTAATCAATGTTAAAAGATTAAACTTTAATCTTATGGAAGAAAATGGATTACTAAGAGTAGAATTAGAATCATTTAAAGCCAAATTTCAGGAGCGGTTAGATGAGGCAATTTCACAGGAGTTAAACAGAGAAAAAGAGAAAAATTTAAATTTAAAATCAAAAATCGATTCTCTTAAAACTAGATTAATTGAATTAAATGAAATGGGAACAGAAGAATTAGAAACTGCTAATGAATTGAATAGAATCTTATTATCTGAATTAGAAACTTTAAAATCTCAATTAGCTGAAATAAATAAAGAAAGTTCAGAAGAATTGAAAGTAGCTAATGATAAAATCACTGTCCTTAGTGCCGAATTAGAGGATTACGAATCTCAGATAAAATATTTACAAACTCAATTAAGAGATAGTAATGATCCAATTATAGTCTCAACAGAAGAAGCATTAGAATTTGCTAATCTTAGAGAGAAATATGATAATTTGAAGAGTGAGATTTCTAAATATAAAGAAGAAAATCAGGTACTCAAGGATAAAATCGAAAAATTAAGCGAAAAAGAAGAGATTATACCTAGTAAGCCATTCCAAGAACCATTAATCTTAACTAGTATACCGAAGCAAATAGACCTTTCTTTATTCAGTAGAATGTATTATTTATTTGATGATAATAATAAAAAAGCTGTAATAGAACTACTAATAGACGATTTAAAGAGTGAAGATAGTGAGATTAAAAGAAATGCTATAAAGGTATTAAGTCATATAAGACTCAATAAGGTTTATAATGCTCTCCTTGAGCTGATTGATGACAAAGATTGGATTGTAAGATATAATGTTATTAAAGCTTTAAGTAAATTTGAGAAAAAAAATGAAGAATTTGTAACTCTTTTAAAAAAACTTACTAAAGATGCTGATGTTGACGTAAGAGAAATTGCATTTAAAATTCTAAACGATATCTCAGAAGCAAAGATTCTTTAGACAAAAATGTAGCGATTTTTAGACGTATTCATAAATAATTGTAATTTAAAATTAATTAGGTATTACTTTAACAGGATTTTCTATCATGGGAAGAAGGTTATTCGCTGTTGGTCGATGGAATTGGAGTCAAAAAGCGGAAAAATGGGTATATGTCAAAATAAATAAAAAGGGAATGAAAGAATATCACTATCAAGTAGAACCACCACAAGAATTTATCGAATTGACATTTAAAATGAAACAATTGAATAATAAACTATTGCAAACCTTAGATCCTGAAGAAAATGCAAAAGTTTTCGAAAATTTAATGAAAGTGTCTAAAAAGATGCAAGAAATGGGTAGAACTTCTTAAAATAACTTACCCTTTCAAGTTAAATTTTTTATTTCTTTTCTGGAAACAAAATCGCTAAGATAAATAGGTTCAGGTTGTCTATGCTTTTTTGTGGTTTTTAAACTAATTTCCAAAGCAGTATTGATTTTAATTCTGTAACCTTCACTTATAAAAACAGGTTTTAATCCATCATTCAAGCAGATTGCATATCCTAATATTTTGTTTAAGGATGGATCAGAAAAATTATCTGGATTGTTTACCCATATTGGTGATTTATTGCCTCTACGCGTTTTAATTTCTTTCCAATTAGAATAACCTATATATGGATTCTTTGCGATACCTATGGTGGGTATATTTAAAGCAACTCCCAAATGAGTTGCCTCTCCGAATTGCTTAGGATGAATTTTTCCATGACCATCGCACATTATTAGATCAGGAGTATAAGGGAGTTTTGAAATCACCTTTGCTAAGATTTTTACTTCTCGAAATCCTAAAAATCCAGGTTTATATGGAAAAATTATAGGTTCTTTAGTAGTATAATAACTCTCCATTTTGTTCTCTTTTAAATTCCATAATACCGCACATGCAACACCATATTCATAATTATCTTTGTAAAAATATGAAACATCTACTCCCGCAACAGTTTTAATTTTCTCAAATCTTAAAAAATTAGAATTTATTGAATGTTCTTTTATAAATTTTTGATATTTTATTTGAATAAGTTCGGCTTGCTCAAATGTATAATCGTCTCTTATTAATTCTTGAATAATAGGCATTCTATCTTTTTTTATTCTTCAAATCATTTTCATTGCTTTTTTCTTCAATTATATCATTCATTTTTGGAAACACTTTAACAGGTTTAGAATCATCAATTGGAGAGTCACAAACCCAACAAGCATTCTCTAAATTTATTAAAGCTTGAGCACAATTCATGCAATATAGAGCATCACAATTTGGACACATGTAATTAAATTTTTCCAATCGGCTTTTACAAATTAAACATATCTTTTTTTCACGATGAAAAGTAACTTCCTCCTCAGTAATATTATCAGGTCTTTTTGTTAACCTAAAAAGTCCCTCTTCGATTATTAAATCTTTTTTAGGTTTTTCTCTAATTTTTATATCTTCTTCTCTTAACCCTACATACCATAAAGATGCGCTAACAACGCCCCCACTTTCAAAAATGATATTTAAAAGTAATACTGAAGTCATTGTTTCTAGAAGTACAGAAATAATGTATAAAAAAAATCCAATTGCTAACACCAAGTATTTTTTCTTTAAAAGGCCTTCAACTCGAAAACTTTTAAAAAGTAAGCCAAATCCACTAAATATGACGGCTAATAATCCAATTATAATAGCAAGAATGAATGCAAGTGATCCAAAAATTAAATTTATTTCAATTAATTTTAAACCAGAGGGTATAGGTTCTATTATCTCAACTGAATTAATCGGATCAACATAAAAAACTATTTGTAATAGAATTAATAGAATTAAAACAATTGACAGTATAAACGTCTTCTTCTCTTTTAATATCAATTCAACTCCAACATAGACTCCAAAAAAGCCAAAAAAAACTGACGGTGTATAGTGTATAAAGATTCTTTGATATATCGATACATCCAAATTCCTCCCTGTTATTAATATTGAAATAAAATCACAAACAAATTCTATTTTACTAAAGCCAATACTTATTATAGTAATCCCGACAATAAGAAGTAGTCTTGCATTAGTCTTTCTTGATTTATATACAAGGTACAAGCCAAATATGACATTAAAAAGAAAAAAAAAAGTTATTGAAATAGCATCTATCCAACCAAGTTGAGAAAGAATAATTTCTACCATTTTATAAAATCAAAATTACAATTTCTATGAAGTATTTATTGCTCTTCCAACTTTTATATCAACGTAGGCTACTTTAAAAGTTTTTTTAAATATAGGTAGACTAGAGCGTGACAAAAACATTTTAAAATTATTTTAAACAATCCATTTCTGAATTTTAACCGTGAAATTCATATCTAAGAAATTACTTTTTGAGTTAAACTGAAAAAATTATTATTTGGTATTAATGAAGATAGCAGTTTCTGGAAAGGGTGGAGTTGGAAAAACTTTAATTGCGGGCATTATAGCACGATTGTTTGCAAAAGATAACTTTAAGGTTCTTGCGATTGATAATGATTCAGCAATGAACCTTAGTTATACATTAGGTCTTGATGAGGAAACGAAAAACAAAATTGTTCCAATCAAGGAAATGAAAAAAATGATTGAGGAAAGAACTTATGTAAACGGTGCTGGCCCAGGAGTTTACAATATCAATCCAAAAGTTTCAGATATTCCTGATAAATATAAGGTTTCAGGTCCAGAAGGGTTGCAACTATTGGTCTTGGGTGGAATTGAAGAACCTGCTACAGGATGTTTATGTCCAGAAAATGCTTTAATAAGAACACTCTTATATAACCTATTAGTTAAAAGAGATGAAGTAATTATCGTCGATTTTGAAGCAGGTATAGAACATTTGGGGCGGGGTACTGCTAAAGGGATCGATGTAATGTTGGTTGTTACAGAACCTTCTCAAAAGTCTTTAGAGCTGTGTAAGAAAATTATAGAGCTTTCTAAAAAATTGGGAGTAATAAATATCTATTTAATAGCAAATAAGATAACTGATGAGTCACAAGTCGAAATTATCAATAAAAAAATACAAAATTGGGAAATACCACTTTATCACACTATTCCTTTTGATGTAGAAATAGGAAAAGCTGATTTAGAAGGTATTTCACCTATAGATTATAATTCAGACTCTAAAGGAATTTTATCAATAAAAATTCTTTATGAAAAATTAAAAAGGTTGAAAAAAGAATTATTCGATATATAGATCTTAAACCATATCCTTAAGATTTAAATCTTGATCTTCAGCAATTTCCTTCCACTGTTCTATTGCTTCTATAGCTTCATTTTCATTTATCATTTCAATTGCATAACCGGCATGAACAATAACATATTTTCCAATTTTAGGATTTTCGATTAGTGCTACTATAACTTTTTGTTTAATCCCATCAAAGTCTACTAATGCGGAGTTTCCCTCAAGTTCTAAGATTTTTCCGGGTATTGCTAAACACATGATGCTAATAATAATGATGGTTTAATAAAATTATCCATTTTATAGTATAAAAAAACAGTTATGGTCAATCCTTTAAAAATTCTATATCCTTCCTGAATAGAAATTAACTATATCATCTAACCAGTTAAATATTTCCTCTTTTGAAAGATTATCAATATTGAACTTTAATCTTTCTAATTCCCGTATAATATTCCTTGTATCTAGTGAAACAGAAGTATGACATAACTCAAACAAATACTCATTGCTCTTTGTAACTAAATTTTTTATTTCTGAATCCATCGCATAGAAAATAGGAGTGTTATCTATTTCATCTACAGTTTTATCTATATCTACTAGTAAATTAATTAAATCAAATAACCTTCCTGTTTCATTTCCTTTAAATGAACTATTAAATTGAAAGTAATATCCTTTATAATCATCTATTGGGATTAATTCATTGTATTTATTATCTATTCGAATAACAGACTTAACATGTTTATATAAATTTGATGGTGCCCAAGCATACAACTCAAAACTAGATTCTAATTCCTTAGTTCTCACATCTAAATAAAATTTATGTTCATCTTTAAAATATCCAAAAGGAATTATAACAAGATCTAATGAATTTGATGTAGCATTATTCAATGCAAAATCTAAGTTAGATATTTCATATGCTTGATCCATAGAATGTCTATATAAATCAAATTTTATTTTTTTGTAATCGGGCATATACATATAGAATAAAAGCCCTTCAAATCCCTGAATTGATAAATCAATTGAAAATTTAATGACTTTTTTAATATCGGTCCCATTATTGAATCTTAAATTAAGAAATACATGATAATAATATTCCAAATATTGGAAAAACCATGGGACATCTCTTTTCAAATTAAACATGATTACCTAAATTATTAATTATTCTCTAATACTGCTTATTATATAATAATCCCTAAGATAAATACATTTGAATAGTATAATTATACAAAATTATAAAATTCCAATTTATTAAATAATTCTTTATTATTTAAACTTTACAATCGAAATTAGAACATTAAAGAAAGTTAAAAAAAAAAAATAAAAATAATTTATAGATTTTAACTTATAGGTTTTCTATAGCTGTATTTCGTCTGGTTCGATGGTTTTTCAAACCAATCTCCTCAGAATTAACACCCATAGCTAAAGCTAATAGTTCTGTTATATATAATATTGGAATATTATATTCAGTTTCAAATTTCTTTGAAAGATTTCGTTGTTCTCCATCTAATCGTTGAAAGCATGCTGGACAATTAACAACAATACAATTTGCGCCAGCTTTTTTAACTGAATCCAATTTTTGTTTCAATATTGCATCTCCATGATCTGGAAATGGACCTGCAACAGCATTTCCACAACATAATGCTAATTCCTCATAATCTACTACGTTAGCCCCTGAAACAGCAACGAGTTCTTTCAAATTTTTTGGACGTAAGGGATCGTCAGAGTCCATCCATTCTTCAGGTCGCATATAATGACAACCAGGATGACAAGCAACCTTTAGATCACCCATCTCTTTTGTAATTGCTCCTTTTAAAGAATCAATTTTTGATAGTAAAACATCAACAAAATGTTTTACATCAATAGAACCTTTGTATTCTTTCCCAATTTTGGCTAATTCTTTATTGATTGTTTCCTTTTTGTGGGAATCATGCTTTAATTGGTGTTGTACTCCACGAAGGGTATTTGCACAACCATTACAAAGCGAGATTATATCTTTACCTTCTGCTTCTGCTAAACATAAATTTCGAGCACCTAAAGCCAGCCATGCTGTGTTATCAAAGCTTTTAACTCCGGTTGGATCCGGACAACAAGCAAATGGAGCTTGTGATGTTTGGACACCGATTTTATCAAAAACTTTTCTGGAGGCTGCCTCAATAAATGGAATTCTGTTTCCAATAACACATCCTTCAAACATTTTATATTCTGTCATTTTTATTAACCTCCTCTATAATTTCTTATCTGCACCTATTGCTTTTAATAAAGTTTGTACTTCATTAATATCTGGTGCAACTACAGCTGGTAAACTTAATTGCTCGCGTCTTCTCTCGATTGCTGGTTGAGATGGAATTGCTTTTCCACTTTCAAAAACTGTTTTTGCTTGAGCTACTACATTGTCTGGTGCTAATCCAGCACCAGTAGTGACGTTTTTTGCTAAAGTAATGATCTCTGTGACTTCAATGTTCTGTGGACAGACAGTATCACATGTATCGCATACTGTACAACCCCAAGGAATCAGAGCTGATTTTGTACCTGCTACAGCCATCACAACATCTTTATAACCCAATAGTGTAGTTAATACTATCAGTCTAGGGTCAAAACAATTTGTTACCTCCCTATGGAAGGGATTTTGAACTGCTGCGACAGGACAGTTGTCTGTACATCTACTACATTGATAACAGTATTTAATTTTATCAGATCCAATGTGTACGTCCATAATAAGTTTCCTAAATTCAAAATCTGTACCTAATGGTAATGTCATTTTTTTTCACTTTTTTTTTGAGTTTTTTATTCAATTATTATTCATATTTTGTTGGTTTTAACCCATGCAAGGGCAGTCATATCCAATCTATTATTTTTATTGGATATTTCATCCTAAACCAACATTTAGCTCACGAGAGTAAATTTCTTTACCTCTCTCATCAACTACAGTGATGTGAGCGGCACACGATAGTCAACAGTCAAAACAGCGGACTATCATTTCTAAGACATTTACTACTCCTTCTGGTATATCACTCATTCTTTTTGTTCACACTCTATTTTAATTTTGATTTAGTTTATTTTATCCATGGATCTGGTAATTTTAATCCCTCTAATGCCTTGTCCTCAAAAACTTGCTTGGCCGCGTGCATAAGTGTCTTTTCAATCCCTGCGATATTATGGTTAGTAGCAACTAACAGATTACATTTCTTACATATACCTTCAGCATCTGACCAGATATTATATAAAAGCAATCCTCTAGGTGCTTCAGTCACACCGACTCCATTTCCTTCTCTTGGTTGTACATCTAATGTTTTACAGTCTGGGTTCACAATATCAGGATCCTTAAGTAAAGTAGCAATCATCTCAATCGATTCGACTAATTCGATGATTCTAGCCCAATGATACGCAAAAGTATGGTGTATTACATTAGTACCTATTTTTTCTCTCATTGCCTTTAATGCATCATCTGCTAATGGTGTAGCCATTTTGTCAGCACAATTAATCATTGCCAAAGTATTTGCTCTATAAATACCTTCAGGATACCCTGCTGGCTTATAATACATATGTGTCGCGTATGAATGTTCTGGAATATGTTCTCCTAACGCATCCAAATAGTTCTGAGGTTTATAATCCGTCTTTTCACCAGTTGGAGACACAATCCGAATATCTCCATCATAAATATCATGAACTCCGTTTTTAGTAATCCCCACATAATAAGTAGGTACAACTGCAACATTTGCCACAACATCCCAGTAATCTGTGACTACTTTTAATGCTATATCAACCGTTTTCTTAGTAAATTCTATTTGATCATCAACAACCTTGAGAAATTTATCCCTCACATCTTCATCTAGTGGTTTTTTCATTCCTCCAACTATCGCTGAGATGGGATGAACCGCTTTACCACCTACTGCAGCACATAGTTTTTGACCGAAATCCATCATTTTTAACGCCATTGCTCCTACATCAGGCATTTGATTGATCACATGCACAACATTTCTTAAAGCAGGATCAGCAAAAGGTCCTAGTAAGAAATCAGGTGCAGCTAATGCATAGAAATGAATAGCATGTGAGGAATACTGCTTTGCGTTTTGTAATAATTGTCGCAATTTGTATGCTGCAGGAGGAATCTGAACGCCCCAAGCATCTTCTACTGCCTTAGTAGGAGTTAAATGATGAGGTATTGGACAAATTCCGCAGATTCTTGGAGTGATTCTAGGAATGTGTTCACAATAACGTCCTTCAACAAACTTTTCAAAAAATCTCGTTGATTGAATATTAAATTGAATATCATTTACCGTTCCATCATCATTAAGAACCACTCTAAGACCACCATGACCTTCTAATCTAGTAACAGGTTCTACTTCTATTTCTTTTACCATTTATTACGCACCTCCTTTTCTTGCACCTAATGTAAATTTCTCAAAAGTACCAATAGGATCTTTAACTTGAGCAAGTAAATCCTCTTTAGATAAACTTACATTATATCCCTTTAGTACTGTATCAGCAAACCTTTCTGCTTGATTAACATTCCATTCTGTCTGACCATAACAGCCAGAGCATGGAGCATTAACTTTAATGCATAAGGCACCACAACCAGCTCTAGTTACTGGCCCCATACAAATATATCCCTGTTCAAGTAAACAATCTTCCATATTTGGGAGCCCTTCATAATCGCGCTTAACTCTTGTCATCGTAGATTTACTACCGATAATTCTCGGACATGTATCACAAACATTTGAGATCTCCGTGAAATCAGGGTTATTCTTTAAAAAGGTCATTAAATTTGAAGCAATATCTTCTGTCGTCGGAGGAAGATTTGCTAATGGAGTTACTGGAGCGCCTCGATTCTTCACTTGTTTCAGAATGTCCCCAGCTAGGTCAAAGCCTGCCATTAAAGGAACATTTAAGAATAAAGTTAAAAATTCAAATAAACTCTTTTTATCTCCTGAACTGATTCCACTAAGATTTTTTGTCATATTGTTTAATTTCTCAGCTCTAACAGCAACTGTTTTTGCTGGTCCCATACATCCTAAGCATGGATTTCCAGCATTTGGACATTTTAATGAACATCCCATACTAGTAATTGGTCCAAAACACAATTTTCCAGCATCTAATAGACATCCAGATTGATTTAACGCACAATCATTACAAAATGCCAAATCATTCATTGGGAATGGCTTTTGACCCAATAAAAATCCAATTGCGGCAAAAATTTGTTCTGGTCTTGGTGGACAACCTGCCATATACGCATCCACTTTAATTACCCTATCAACAGGGACAATTTTTGATTCAAAACCAGGAACATGCTGAGTAGGTTCACCACCACTTCCATCTGCAATACTCTCTACTTGTGAGAATTTTCTGTCAATGCTTTCTTGAATATCCCATTGGTTAGCTAATCCATGTACATTACCGTAGCATGAACAACTACCAAATGCAACAATAATAGCACATTTTTCACGCATTAATTTTGTGCCCTCAATGTCTTGTTTTGTTCTAAGACTCCCTTCAATGAAGCCTACAACAATCTCTCCAGGTTCTCTAGCTTCCAATGACTCATATTTGAAATCAACTACTGCTGGCCAATAAACAATATCTAACGCTGGCAAGACTGGCAACAATTGTAAATGTAGATCTACAAGTGATTGATGACAGCCCCAGCAGTCAGAATTTTGCCAAAAAGCAACTTTTACAGCCATTTTTTATCAATTTTTTGTTGTATATTTTGTTTAAATAAATTAGCTAATTTATTTTAAATAAAATTAGTTGAGCTATCTTATTCATAACTTTATTAAAAATTTCTGATTACTTCTGTAATTGGATTAAATTA
Organism: Promethearchaeota archaeon; assembly: GCA_048939015.1. GTDB lineage: Archaea > Asgardarchaeota > Lokiarchaeia > Sigyniarchaeales > SOKP01 > Loki-b32. Next base: position 25,233 of record JBHLPW010000020.1, on the reverse strand, counting down.
TTATAAGTATATGAATAAATATTCAAAATTTAAACATAATAAAATTCGAAAGATAATTTTAATTATTTTTTTATTATATTTCAGAACATGAAATACTTCTTTTTTATATTATTTTTAATTATAGCTAAAAAAAGGATTATCAAATAGAATAATTCGAATTATTATTCATTATTTTAAATACAAATTTTCTCTTAATTCAAACACACCTAAGGGAAAAACTATTGAAAAACATTCATTTTATTGAAAATTAATTAAAGAATAATAGGTTGAATAAAATTTGTTCAATTTAGTAAAATAAATCGGAACTAGTCAATTTCATTAATTTTAAATATTTTAAAAACCAAATAATATCATCGTTCTTCTAATGAATGATTATTCAAAAAAAACAAAAAAACAAAAAAAAGAGTTGGATATATATGGTAAATATTACAGATACACTGGATTGCACGGGCGATGTCTGTCCATATCCAGATGTAAAAAGTAAGAGAAAAGTAAAAAAAATGAAAAGCGGAGAAGTGCTTGAAATTCTAGTTGATTATCCTCTTTCTGCTGAAAGAATTCCAGAGACGATGAAATCTATGGGGCATGAGGTGCTATCTGTAGATAAAACCGGAGATTCTTCTTGGAAGATTCTCATCCAAATAAAATAAGGTGAAAATAAAATGGATTTTTGGTATGCGTTAGTCGCAGGATTAATAATTGGCGCCATTTTTGGTTTTATATTGCAACGTGGAAGATTTTGTATGAACTCAGCATTTAGAGATATTCTTTTATTAAAAGAATATAAATTAGCAAAAGCAGTTGCAGTTTCATTAGTAGTTTTAATGGTCGGTTTCGCAATTTTTGCTTTTGGAGGAGTAATTGATTTAGCTCCTAGGCCATTAAAACCCATAGCTGCGATAGTCGGAGGTTTAATCTTTGGAATTGGAATGGTATTAGCTGCCGGATGTGCAAGTGGAACAACTTACCGAGTAGGAGAAGGTATGATGGGCTCTTTTGTAGCTGGTATTGGATTAACAGGTGGAGCTTTAATGACTGCCTCAGGACCTTTAGTACAAGCTAAGAACACATTACAAAATTTAACTGTTGGAACACGATTAACACTTTTTGGAGAGTTTGATACAACGATGACCCCAGTGGCTATGCTTATTGTTGGTTTAATAGGAATTGCATTAATGTTCTTCTTCTGGGGATGGCCAGCAATTAAGAAAAGAAGAGAAGCAAATGAACCATTGATAAAAATAGCAAACTTCAAAGAAGCAACCTTCAAAAAAGCCTATCCTTGGTGGGTTACAGGGATTCTAATTGGATTAATCTTAACCGCAGGTTTTGTTGCTAGTAATGGAGTTGTTGGAATCACTGGAGGATGGATGAATATAAGCAATTGGTTTACCTCTTCGAGTATAATGGCATGGTCTGGGTTTATAATTTTAGGTATTATTCTTGGATCTTTCCTTAGTGCTTATATTGGTGGTGAATTTAAGTTTAGAGTTCCAAAAGAAGGATTTACCTTAGTTAAGCAGTTCATCGGTGGATTATTAATGGGATTTGGTGCGGTAACAGCTTCAGGATGTAACGTTACAAATATTTTAGGCGGTGTACCTCAACTTTCACTGCATAGCATTATAGTTGGCGCTTTTATTATACTTGGATGCTGGTTAGCTGCTTATCTTTTATTTATGTGGAGAAAAGAATAAATCTTGGAGATGAGAATTAAATATGAGTCGCCTTGGAATTCTTTTTTTCAATGGACCATACCAAGCAGAATCTGCTGAGACGGTTTGCAAATTAGCGAGTAAAGCATTAGACAAAGGACACGAAGTGAGAATTTTTTGTTATATGGATGCTGTTAATGCTGCTCTAGAGAATCAAAAAGATATTGAAGGGATATATAACATTGAAAAAGGTTTCAAAGAAATCCTAGAGAAAGGTGCAATTGTGAGACTATGCAATTTATGTCTTTTAGTAAGAGGAACAATGAAAAATTGCTTGAAGAAAGAATGTGGAGATGTTAAAAGAGCTGGAACCCCAGATCTTGCAAAAATTATTGAAGAAACTGATAAATTAGTAGTAATATGTTAAGGTGATAAAAAATGTCAGAAGAAAAAAATGTAGTAATACTTTTAAGGCAACCTCCTCATGGAACGCTTTACCCTGTTGAAGGATTAAGAATGTCAGTTGCTGTAAGTGCTGATTTTGACCCTATAACTATTGCTATTAATGAGGGAGTATACACCTTTCTTAAAGAAACTGATAAGACAATGTATTCAATGCATATAGATTTTCTAAAAAACATTGATTTAGATATTTATGTTGACAAAAAATCTCTTGATGACCTTGGACTTACTAAAGATGACTTGATTGAAGAAGTGGAGATAAAAGAGCATGGTGAAATTTTGAAAATGATAGAAGAATCAACCGTAACAATACCGTTTTAGGAGGTTTAATAAAAATGGGCAAAAAAGTTTTGTATTTTATTACGAGTGAAGATATCACTGGTGTAGAACTTGCTATGGAACATACTGATGAAGATGATGTCACTATTCTTTTACTCCAAAATGCTGTTTATTTCGCAAATAAATCTAATAAAGCAATTTCACAAGCGCTAAATCAAAAGAAAACTGTTGTGGCATGCAAAGAACATATAGATTTACGAGGCTTAAATAAATTCATCTCTGATAAAGTTGGATTAGTTACCTCAGAAGAGGTTATTGATTTAATTTTTGAGAACGATTCCATCATAAATATGTAATCTTGATAAAACAAAATCAATCAAATAAATTTTTTTTATTTTTTTCTGCTTAAATTGTTCTTTTACTATAATTTCAATTTTAATTGGTTAAATTTAATCCGCTTATCTCATGGAGAATTTAGAGTTTTATTTTATGGAAAATTAAAAAAACAAATATTAAATAAATTATTCACTCCATAATAAAATAAAAGAAGAATACTTAGGGTTTTATATGAAATTAGCGGTAAATCAGGCAACATTGATGAAAACTCCAATGAAAATTTTCTTGGATGCGATAGCTAAAGCAGGTTTTCAAGGTGTTGAACTGAGACGAGATGAGACCTTTGAATATCTTAAAGAATATAAAGTTCAAGATTTAAAAGAATTGTTGGAAAATAATGGTCTTGAATGCATAACTTTTAATGCTATTGAATTATTTTCTTTATGTCCAAAAAAAGAATTCAAAAATATCTTAAGATATACTGAGAGATTAATGAATATCGGAAATGAAATTGGTTGTGATATGATTATTACTGTTCCAAGCTTTCTTGAAGACTCATATCTAGGATCTGTAAAAATTATTTCTAAGACTGTTAATAGACTGAAAATTATTGCTAAATTAGCAGAAAAATATGATTTTAAACTCGGTTTTGAGCCACTTGGCTTTCCAAGTTGTTCCGTAAGAAAAGTTGAGATGGCATTAAAAATAATCGAGCATGAAGGGTTACCAGATATGGGTTTGGTTATTGATACATTTCATTATTTCATTGGTGGACATTCTATAGAAGAATTAGAATCAATTGAGCTAAAAAAGTTATGGTTAATCCATATTAATGATGCCATTGAGAAGCCTTATGAAGAATTACAAGATTCACATAGAATCTTACCCGGTCTGGGTTTTTTTAATCTTGAAATGTTTGTCAAAAAATTGAAGGATATTGGTTATGATAAGTGGCTTTCTTTAGAACTATTCAATGAACATATTTGGAGCGAAGATCCATACAAAATAGCAATAGACTCAATGGAATCCATACATAATTTAATTTAATACCTCCTTTTAACAATCACCTATGAAATATCATAAATTCTTTTAATTTTCCATTCATTCATTTTATTATGAGTGAAAAAAAAGAGAGCTCAAATATAATCCGTTTGGCTCATGGAGCTGGTGGAGTTTTACAAGAAGAATTAATCCAATTTATTGTGAAAAATATTCCTTATAAGAATGTAAATAATGGTGTTGGTGTTGAGGAACTAGACGATGGAGCAACCATTCCTTTATTGGATTATAATAAAGAAATTGTAGTCACCGCTGATGGTCATACTGTCTATCCCTTGTTTTTTCCTGGAGGTGATCTAGGGACTTTAAGTATTTGTGGAACTGTCAATGATATAATAATGATGGGCGCTAAACCATTAGCCTTAACATCTATAATAATCATTGAAGAAGGTTTTGAATTCGAAGAATTAGAAAGAATAATTAATTCAATCAATTCTATAGCAGAAAAAGCTAATGTTGCAATAATTGCAGGAGACACTAAAGTAATGCCAAAGGGAACTTTAAATGACTTGATTATAGCAACAACGGGGATTGGATTAAAAGATAAAAACATAAAAATTTTAGATAATAATCTTAAAACTGGAGATCATATTATCTTGACAGGAAGTATTGGAGATCATGGAACAGCATTAATGGCTTCACGAGAAGGATTAAATATATCTACTAATTTGAAATCAGATGTCTCACTACTACTTGAAATCTATAATGTTTTAAAGCCTGATATTAGTAATAATTATATTCATGCTATGAAGGATCCCACACGCGGAGGAATTGCTGCTGCTTTAAATGATTGGGCAGTAAAATCTAATGTAAGTATCTGGATTGATGAGGAAAAAGTCCCTCTTAAAAAAGAAGTTGAAGCTATATGTGATATGTTAGGATTAGATCCTTATAATATAGCAAGTGAAGGTAGAGCTCTCTTAGCAGTTGATCCAAATAAATCTAAAAATATTTTAGAAAAAATAAGATCAACTCAAATTGGAAATGATGCCGAGTTAATTGGTGAAGTAAAAGCAGAAAATCCGAAAAGAGTCTTCTTAAAAACAATAGTAGGAGGTACTCGATTTGTAGATATGCCATTAGGTGAACCAATCCCAAGAATTTGCTAAGAGTTGAAATTTATGGATATTCCAGGTTTAGATGTGTTAAGAAGTAAAGAATTTACTAATAAGATTATTGGTAATATACGGAAAGTGGTTAAAGAAATAAATAGACCAGTTAAATTTATGCATGTTTGTGGTACTCATGAACATACAATCTCAAAATTTGGGTTAAGATCTCTGTTACCTAAAGAAATTGAAATACTATCAGGACCAGGATGTCCAGTTTGTATATGCCCAGCTGCAGATATAGATAAAGCAGTTGAGCTTGGAAAACGTAGTGATACAATTATCACAACCTTTGGGGATATGATAAGAGTTCCAGCAACAAATATATCTCTTGCGGAACTTAAGGCAAAGGGTGCAGATATTCGAATTGTATACGGCCCAAATGATGCTGTTAAAATAGCTAAGGAAAACCCAGACAAAGAAGTAATATTTTTTGCTATAGGATTTGAAACAACAGTTCCTTTAATCGGTTATGAAATTCAATCTGGTCCTCCTTCAAACTTTTCGATTATTTGCGCACATAAATTAATACCAGCTGCTTTAGAGCTTCTCATGAGTCAGTCGCAACTAAGAATTGATGGTTTTCTATCTCCAGGACATGTATCAACTATAATTGGCCTAAAACCATACGAAATATTCTCTCAAGGCTATAAAATCCCCAATGTGATTTCAGGATTTGAACCTAATGATGTAATGCTTTCAATTTTAATGCTTCTAATGCAAGTAAGAGATAAGAAATACAATACATTAAATGAATATTCAAGAGTAGTAAAGCCAGAAGGAAATCTTCTTGCCCAAAAAATAATAGAAGATGTTTTTGAGCCTGTTACCTCCCCATGGAGAGGTATTGGAAGAATCTATGATGGAGGATTAGCTATTAAAAAGAAATATCAACAATTTGACGCTGATAAGAAATTTGATATAAAAATTGAAAAATCTCAAGATATCCCTCCTGGTTGTTCTTGTCATCTCGTTATGGTTGGAAAGCTGTATCCTTATGAATGCAAATTATTTAGAAAAGAATGCACTCCTATTAATCCAATTGGACCATGTATGGTTTCAATGGAAGGTACTTGTAGTATATATTATAAGTACCATAGTGAGGAAAAATCTTAAGTCGACCATGGAAAACATGAATTATACATTTCAGTTCCCCATGCATCCGTAGCAGGGAAATTACAACGATATCCTTTTTCAAAATTCTTATTATAATATGTTTTAACATGCCTTCCCCATACAATTTTATCAAAATCTGCACGGGTTAATCTTTGGAGTTGATTATTTTCAGTAAAACTTTTAGTACTATATTCAAGACTACATTTCCAAAAATGACTTTTTTCTCTTAGATAAGATGATTTTTCTCCTTTATCTTCTTGAACCCAGGAAACAAAACAGACATCATCTTTACCTTCAATACTTCTATTTAAATATTCTAACCTCGATTCAAACCCATCTTCACTCGCTGCCCAATAACCTCCCCAATAACTAACAAGTACTATAAGAACACGTCCCTTCAACTCTCTGACTGTCGGCCATGTAAAGTTATTTTTTCTAAAATCCTTATATGTAAAAAGAGTGTTGGGGCTAAACGCATCCAGTATAACATTATTCATCTTTCTAATCCCATATAATTCTTCAGGTTTATTATTCGAATTAATAATTCCATCTTTTAATTCAACAAATAGCGTAATTGGCGTATGATCTTTATTTTGTTCTTTAGACCATTCATCTAATACTTTAAGCCAATTAGAGAATAAAAGGTCATTCGGATTACCATCTTTACCAAGAAGCACATCTATATGATCTTGCAAATGATAAACTTCAAAATCTTCTAATTCTTGTATTTTATCATCATGTATATCGTATTCAAGTCCCCTAACACCCTTATTTAGTTGTTCTCTTATAGAAAGTTCATATGAATTATGACTTGTTTTAAAGAACGCTTTATGAAAAGGTATATCCCAAGTTTCTTCTTCCATTTTCTACCTTTAATTAAAAATTAGTGATTGATACTAAAACAAAAGCTTAATTTAATAATACTTATCATAATAAATTATTAATTTCTTATTCAGTAATTACTTAATTAAAATAAATGTAAAAACTCGAAGTTGAGCAATTGAAAGATTATACAACAATAGAACTTACGATTACTGGGATTGTTCAAGGAGTAGGATTTAGACCTTTCTTATATAATTTAGCCAAATCATTAAATCTTAAAGGTTATATATTAAATAGAGGAAATGCAGGAGTAAGATTGGTTTTACAAGGAAAATCTCAAAATTTAAATAAATTCCTGAGAGATATTGAGAAAAAGAAACCTAAGATCTCTTTCATTGAAAAGATTGAGAAGAAGGACTTAGAGTCACAGGAGGAATTTAAGGATTTAGAGATAAGGAAAAGTGAAGAAGGACGGGGAGTTAGTCTAACTCTTCCACCAGATATAGCAATCTGCGATGATTGTCTAAGAGACATGAATGATCCTCAAAAGAAAAAGTATTACAGATATCCTTTCATCGCGTGTGCTGTATGTGGACCAAGATTTACAACCGTTACAGAATTACCTTATGATAGGGAAAGGAGTACAATGATTAAGTTTCCTTTCTGTAAGAAGGCAGAACCTGAATCCTGTACTCAAGAATATTCAGATTTCAAGAATAGAAGGTTTCATGCTCAAACTTTTGCTTGTTCTGTATGTGGACCTCACTATATTCTTTATAATCAGCAGAGGGAAATTATAGAAAGCGATTCAACAGATTCAATTTTGCAGGAAACCGCTAAAAGAATCAATGAAGGAGATATTATTGCCATAAAGGGGATTGGAGGAACACATTTAGTTAGTTTAGCTAATGATGAAACCATTTTAAAACTCCGTGAAAGAAAAGGAGATCGAAAATATAAACCATTTGCTATAATGGTACCAGATTTAAGTATTATTAAAAATGATCTTAATATCTCGGTGAAGGAAAAGGAACTGATAACATCATTTCGTAGACCAATTGTACTCTTAGGAAGAAAAAAATCATTTGATGAATCAATCATTAGTAAACAAGTAGCTCCCGGGTTAAGTAATGTGGGTGTAATGCTCCCTTACTCGGGCATTCATCATTTATTATTTCAATATATTGGTGAAAAACCTTTAATTTATACTAGTGGCAATAAATCTTATATTCCTATGGCTATTGATAATAATGAAATATTTAATCAACTAGAAGGTTTAGCAGATGCATTCCTTCTTCATAATAGACCTATTTTTCAGAGAGCTGACGATAGTGTTTTAAGAATACATGATAATTCAACAAAATTAATAAGACGATCAAGAGGATATGTACCAGAATATCTGACATTGCCTTTTGAAGTAGATACTCAAGGTGCTCTAGCTACAGGACCGGAATTAGCTACAACAGGAGCTATACTCAGAGAAAACAGAATTTTTCCAACTCAACATATCGGACATGTTACTCATTTGGAAACCTATGAGTTTTTGAAAAATTCCGTTTTTCATATGAAAAATCTACTTCAAATTAAAGATTCAGAGGTAGAATTTGTTGCTTGTGATGCTCATCCTGAATTTATTACTTCTAAGTTTGGTAAGGAAATATCTACCCAATTCAATACACCATTATATCCCATTCAACACCATTTTGCTCATATTTTAGGACTAATGGCAGAAAATAAAATAACACCTGAAGAAAAGATCATTGGGATTAGTACTGATGGCGTTGGATATGGAGAAGATGGAAATGTATGGGGAGGAGAAATATTATTATGTTCGTATGATAAAAATAATCGATTAGGACATTTAGAATATCAACCAATGATAGGGGGAGATCGTTGTACTAAATTTCCCGCCCGAATGCTAGCATCGATATTATTAAAAGAACTTGGTATCGAAGTAGCAACACAAATTTTCACAGATTTGAGAATAGAAAAAGATTTAGAATATAAAGAAACTGAATTAAAAACACTAATTTCGCAGTTTGAAACGGCAAATAATCAATTTCCTTCTGAAAACATCCCATTAACAAGTTCTACCGGTAGAATTTTTGATGTTGTTTCCTATATTCTAGGTGCTTGTAGTATCAAGACTTACCGAGGAGAACCTGCTATGAGACTTGAAGCATTGGCTTCAAATGGTAATCCTAAGAATATAAATCTGAAGGTTAAAGTTAGCAAAAGAAATGATATTTCAATCATAAGTAGCTCAAAGCTTATTCTGGATATAATAGAATTATTAAAGGACAAAAAGAATCGAGTAGCGGATATTGCAGCAAAATTTCAGATAGAATTAGGACATGCTTTTAGCGAGATTGCAAAAGAAGTGGCTGAGATCCAAGGAATTAAATCCATTGGTTTAAGTGGAGGTGTTGCTTATAATTATTCCTTTGCAAAAACAGTAAAAGAAGACTTATTATTGGAAGGTTTTAAATTTATAGAACACAATTTAATCCCTCCTGGAGATGCTGGTATTAGCATTGGGCAATTAATTGGGGGATATTTTAGACATAATTATTAAATCTAAATATTCAACAAGGACAAAAGCTTTTTATAATCGAATTTATTTAGAAAAATTAAGATTTTAGGATGTATTAATAATGAAATCTAATATTATTAAAAAAAAAATTCGATTTTCATTTATAATAATTATTTTCGTCTCTAGTATTAGCTTTTTTATGATATTCAATAATGATAAGATGAATTATTTCGAATTAAATGAGGAAGTAGTAAGTCAATTAGAACAATCTACATCATGGAATTTCATCGGAACCATCATTATTATTGAAAATAACTGGACAGCAATAGAAGCGGCACATGATTGGTGTACTGGTACGGGTTCAGAATTAGATCCTTATATTATTGAAAATATTACAATCAATTCTTGGGATATTGGTAGTTGTATCACGGTTCAAAATAGTGTTGATTATTTCATAATACAGAATTGTGTGTTATATAATGCTAGTTCTAATGATGACGTAGGAATTGCCTTAAATAACGTTACTAATGGTAAAATAATTAATAATTATTGCCATAATAATTATTGCGGAATAGAACTAAGAGATAGTGATAATAATACAATAATAGCTAATTCTGCAAATGACAACACTCATGGAATACGATTATATAATAGTGATAACAACAATATTTCGCAAAATATTGCCAATTATAACATATATTATGGAATACCTTTATATGATAGTTATAACAACATTGTTTCACAAAATTCGGTTAATGACAATGATAGTGGAATATATATCTATGATAGTAATACTAACATGATTTTGGATAACATTGCTAAGATTAATCGTTATGGAATATATATTGGTCAAAGTGATAACAATACAGTTTCGTATAATATTGCTAATGAAAATGATAATTATGGAATATTCTTATTTGACAGTAATAACAATAGGATCTTTTTAAATAGCTTTAGTAATAGGCAGAATGCTAAAAACAATGGAACCAATAACATGTGGGATAATGGATCAATTGGTAATTACTGGGATGATTACCAAGGTGTTGATTCTAATGATGACGGAATAGGTGATGAACCTTATTTAATTCAAGGAGTACCAGTAGGTCAAGACAATTTTCCAATATGGGATGATGGTATTGAACAACCGACTATTCCCTTTGGGAATCATTTTCTCTTATTTATGATAGCTGCAATAGTTTCAATTATCATCCTTGACCATAATAGGAAAAGTTAATTATACATTTTTATCTAAATCGCATTCATTATCTCAGCTTCCTCAAATCATATTGGATTAATAATTTTATTTAATACTCTCTTTACGTTCAAATATATTGTGATTTAAAATGGGAGGTCTTTTTGGGGTTTTTTCAAATTCAGATTGTTTAGATGATCTTTTTTATGGTACAGATTATCATTCTCATCTAGGGACAAGTAGAGGAGGATTAGCTGTAAAAAATTCTGGTGGTTTTCAAAGATTTATTAAAGATATTACTACTACTCAATTCCGGTCAAAATTCGAAAAGGATTTTAAGAAAATGCATGGAAACAAAGGTATTGGTGTTATTAGTGATTTTGATGATCAACCTTTAATAATAAATTCACATTTAGGCGTTTTTGCCATTGCTACTGTTGGAAAAGTTAATAATTTGGAAGAGTTGGCTAATCAAGCATTAAAAAATGGTTCACACTTCTCAGAAATGCATGGTGGAGAAATAAATCCTACTGAAATGGTTGCGACAATAATATCTCAAGGTAATACATTTGAAGAAGGAATCCAAAATGTTCAAGAGATGATTGACGGATCATGTACGTTATTAATATTAACAAATGAAGGTATTTATGCTGCCAGAGATAAACTTGGGAGAACTCCATTAATAATAGGAGAAAGACCTGGAGCCTATGCTTTAACAATGGAAACTTGTGCATTTCCTAATCTTGGATATAAAACTATTAAATTCCTAGGGCCTGGTGAAACCATTTTCATAAATAAAAATGGTCCAAAACAAATAATACCTCCTGGAGAACGAATGCAAATTTGTGGATTTTTGTGGGTATATTACGGATATCCAGCATCTAATTATGAGAATATTAATGTTGAGGTTGTCCGATATCGATGTGGCTCATTTTTAGCAAAAAATAATGGTGTTGAAATCGATCTGGTGGCAGGCATTCCAGATTCAGGTACAGGACATGGTTTGGGTTATGCAAGTGAAGCAAAAATACCTTTCTCGCGACCTTTTGTAAAGTATACTCCTACTTGGCCTCGGAGTTTTATGCCCCAGGATCAAAAAGTTCGAGATCAAGTTGCTAAAATGAAACTTATCCCAATTAAGGAGCTTATCAATGACAAACGATTACTTTTTTGCGAGGATTCCATCGTGAGAGGAACTCAACTTCGAAAAACAATTCAAAGATTATATGAAAATGGAGCTAAGGAAGTGCATATGAGACCCGCTTGTCCTCCACTTGTTTATAGTTGCAAATTTCTTAATTTTTCTAGGTCTCGTTCTGAATTAGATTTAGCTGGACGTTGGGCTATAAAAGAATTACTTGGTAGGAATATCGAGGACCCTGCAGAATATACAGATCCAGAATCTGATAATTATAAAGCAATGGTCGAAGTAATCCGTAAAAAACTTCAGTTGACCAGTTTACAATATCAGAGGCTTGAAGATTTAGTAAAAGCTATTGGATTACCTAAAGAGAAGATCTGTACATATTGCTGGGATGGTGTAGAATAATAATCTAATAAATGCTAAATTCTGCTTTTAACAATTGATTGTTCTAATTCTGCTAATTTCTGCACTGATCTTAATGGATATTCTCCAGTCAAACATGCTAAACATAATTGATTTCTATTCTTTCCAATAGCTTGAGTTAAATTATCGACAGTTTGATATAACAACGTGTCTGCTCCAATTTCACGCTGAATTTCGTTTAAGTAATTATCCCCGTGTTGAATTTGGAACCTTCCAGCGATTAATTCATTTTTAGTTGGAAAATCAATTCCCATATAACATGGGCTTACAATAGGAGGACAACTAATACGTAAATGAACACGTTTAGCACCACCTTTTTCTCTTAATAATGAAACTATCTGCTGCGTAGTAGTCCCTCTCACTATCGAATCATCTAGTAGAATAACATCTTTGCCTTCAACAATTGTTTTTATTGGATTTAATTTGTCTTTAACAGCGATCTTTCGTTTTGATTGACCAGGCATAATAAATGTTCTATGTACGTATCGATTCTTCATTAATCCTTCTATATAGGGAAGCTTAGCCTCCTTCGCATATCCCACAGCAACACTCCGCCCAGAATCTGGAACTGGAACAACTATTGCATTTTCTCTTATCTCAGAATTATTTAAAATAGGATCATTTTTAGCTAAATTCATCCCAAGTCTTAATCTTGCTTCTGCAACTGAAACTCCATCAATGATAGAATCCGGACGTGCAAAATAGACATATTCAAATTGACATATAGCTGATCTTTTTCCATTAATTATTAATTCTGAATGAATATCCTTTTGATGGCTTAGATGCACAATTTCTCCTGGTTTTACATCCCTTAAGAAGGTTCCTCCGACAGTATCTATAGCGCATGATTCTGAAGCAACAAAGTATAGATTTCGTGGTTCAGTTTTCAGTTCACCGATACATAGTGGTTTAAATCCTAAAGGATCTCTTATAGCATAAATATCTCCTTCAGAAGTCATTAATATTAAGGAATAAGAACCATCTAATAATTTACTTGCTAATTTTAGAATTTCAGGCCAATCTTCTGTTCCTAATGCAATTGAACCGATTAATTGTGCTAAAACCTCAGTATCAGTGTCGGTTATGAATATGCGTCCCATTTCATCCATTTTCTTTTTGACCTCATCGAAATTAGCTATAGTTCCATTGAAAGCCATAGAAAATTCTATTTCATTATTTCTGAAATGAAATGGTTGCATATATAAAGTAGAATTAAATCCTACAGCACCAGTTGTAGCATATCTATTATGACCAATCCCAACATTTCCCCAATATGATGATATAATTCTTTCCTTAAGGACTTTTGAAACTAATCCGTTTTTTTTATATGTATAAATTTTGCCCCCTGTCTTCAAAAGAGATATACCTGTGGACTCCTGTCCCCTATGTTGTAATGCTATTAATCCTCGATACAAAATATTTGAGACTGAATAACCGAGATCATCACAAGTTACACCAAAAATAGCACAATGTTCTCTAGGTTTTTCTCTCATTTTTTGTCCATTTTTTTTAAAAAGCATAATATTCATTAATATGAGAGACGCAAATTAATTATCTTCAATTTATTAAATCATATATAATTTTTAATTATTAGGTTAATAGATTATTATTTATTTCGACATAAAATGTTTTAAAAATGGCAAAAAGAACTACATCTTTGGCCATAGCAATTTTAATCGGAGGGAAGAGTAGTCGATTTGGAAGTGATAAAGGACTCTATGAGACTTCTGGAAAGCTACTTATCTCTTACCAACTTGAAACATTAGGTGATCTTAAATATGATATTTTTCTAGTTGCAAAATCCATAAGACAAGTCAGTAATTACTTGGATAAAATTGACTTATCTAAAATAAATGGATTTATTGTAGATGAATTAGATAGTAAATCTGGTAAAGTCATATATACTCCCATGATTGGGTTATATTCAACATTTAAAGAGTTAAACAGATTGAAATATAAGAAAGTATTAGTTTTATCTTGCGATTCTCCTTTCATTAAAATAAATGTGTTGAGTTATTTAATAGAACAGTGCAAAACTTCTGATTGTTGTATTCCTCAATGGTCAAATGGCTTTTTAGAACCACTAATCGCTATTTATCCTATTAATAAAGGATTAGTAATGGCAAGAAACAACCTTAAAGATAAGAAATATAGATTAACGAATTTAATAAGTTCAAGTTGGAATACCAATTTTATTTCTATTGAGAGAGAGATTAAACCATTAGATAATAATTTGCTTACTTTTATTAATATTAACGAACCTATTGATATAAAAAAATTAAGAGAAAAAAAAATTTTAAAATTTTAAATGTTTAGAATTCGTCAGGACCGGCAATACCACCAATTAGGCCTAATACTCCGCCTGCGAGCATTAAATAAAGCCCAAGTGATACATTGGTTCCAGCTACTACATGTAGAGGCAAATCAAAAGGTATAATTCCTGGTATCAAAGTAAAATCACTGAAATAAGTCAAGTAAAACGCCTCAATGACCATATCATAATTGAAAAAGAGTACAGATAAAATATATCCGCCAACAGCAAGAACAAATATCGCACCTATTATCGCAGAAGCTCTACTTTTTACTCCTAATATTATTAAGATCCCTGAAGCAGAATAAATTAGAAAGACAATAGCTAAAATGTACCACCATACATATCCTGCTCCAAAAATAAGCCCAAGATTCATGAAGAAACCAATATGATAAGCATAAGCAACTCCGATAGAACCAAGTGAAAAAACGTAAGTAGCTACAAGGGTTATTATTCCTCCAAGTATACAAAATACTTTTCCAGCACCCATATATTTACACTTTTCTTTTTTATTTAATTTTTTATATTAAACAGATTAATTTAAATATTTAATATTAATCTATTTTTGAAAACATTTAATATTTGAATAGTTTGTGAGCAATTTAGGAATAATAAATACAGCAATATATAAGTAATATTAATGAAATAAATACTTAATTCGAAAACTACTAAATTGTGAAGAAAAATAAAACTTATTTAGGTACAAGTTTACATTAATGTTTAATTAGTAGTTCTTTAGCAATATGATTTACTACTCTAATTAACTCCTGCATTTTGAATGGTTTGTCAAGAAAAGCACATGCTCCTTGAGAAATCGCTTCTTTTTTAATTGTCGTATCAGCACTAGCGAAAATTATTTTTTCATGATTATTAATCTCTAAAATCTCAATCATTGCATCTAATCCATTCATAATTGGCATTCGGTGATCCATTAGAATTAAATCAGGTTTTGTATCAAAATTAATATATTTCTCAATAGCATCCTTTCCATTTATAGCTGTATCCAAGACATCAAAGCCAGCTTCACTCAAAATTAATCTATATAATCCCTGTAGAGACTGGTCATCATCAACAATGAAAATTGATATCATTTTTAATACTTAATTGAAAAAAATGATTGAATTAGGTTTATTCTCCTTAGTAAAAACCCTTTTTAGAATTATACCATGAATTACAATAATCAAGAAAAAACTCTTATTTAAGTTTAGACATATACAAAAAAGTCATGGAATTTGGTTTTAAAAGCATTATCCTATTATGCTTAAATTTTATAATAAATCTTTATAAAAATAATAGATTCTTTAAAATATTGGATTCATTTCATATAATATAATTTGTAAAATTGTATCAAATTCATAGATATTACAAAGGAAAAATACGATGAATGATTTAATAATTAAAAATGGCTTAATATACGATCCATTGAATAATATTGATGGTGAAAAGAAAGAAATCTATATAAAAGATGGAATTATAGTTGATAAAGTAAATGGAGATGCAAAAGTACTGGATGCTTCTGGAATGATCGTGATGCCAGGAGGTGTTGATATACATTCTCATATTGCAGGAACAAAAGTCAACGCAGGACGTTCTTTTAGGCCTGATGATAAACTTGAAGAATGCAATGAGAAAAGAACTAAATTAACTCGAAGTGGAACTGGTTGGTCAGTACCTTCAACATGGGTTACTGGTTATCGTTATGCTAGATTAGGATATACAACTGTGGTTGAACCTGCAATGCCATTGCTCAAAGCAAGACATACACATGAAGAATTTATGGTTACTCCAATTATTGATAAAGCCGCTTTTCCTCTCTTCGGAAATAATTGGTTTGTAATGGAATATATAAAAGAGAAGAACTATGAAAAACTCGCTGCATATATTGCCTGGATTTTAAAAGCAGTTAAAGGATATGCTGTGAAAATAGTAAATCCGGGTGGGGTTGAAAATTGGACTTGGGGTAAAAATGTTAATTCTTTAGATGACCATGTTTTTCATTTTGAGGTAACTCCACGAGAGATATTGGAAGGCCTAGCAAAAGTAAACGAAATTTTAAAACTACCTCATACAATTCATGTTCATGCTAATAATTTAGGACATCCTGGTAATAAGGAACATACCTTAGAAACTTTTAAAGCAGTTGATAAGATCAAACCAAAAGATGGAAGGAAATCAGCGTTTCATTTAACTCATTGCCAATTTAATGCCTATGGAGGGACTAATTGGGGTGATTTTGAATCTGGTGCTGCTGATGTTACTGAATATTTAAATTCTCATGATCATGTGACTGTGGATGCAGGTCAAGTTATTTTTGGTAAAGCTGCTACAACAACTATGACCGCAGACGGACCATGGGAATTTGCACTTCATCATATAGGAGGTACTTCAGCATGGGGTGCAAAACCAGGAATTAAATGGATAAATGGTCAAGTAGAAGGAGAGTCAGGCTCAGGAATCGTCCCATATCAATTTAGTCCAAAAGTTGCAGTAAATGCAGTACAATGGGCAGTTGGGTTAGAGCTTATACTTTTAACTAAGAATCCATGGCAGATTTTTATGACAACCGATCATCCCAATGGCGGACCATTTACAAGTTATCCACAAATTATCCGGTGGCTTATGGATAAAAAATCCCGAGATGAAATTCTACTAAATCAATGTTCTAAAAAAGCAGCGGAAAAATCCGAATTAAAAGATATTGATCGAGAATTAACATTATATGAGATAAGCACAATTTCAAGAGCTGGAACTGCTAAATGTTTAGGAATGACTGATAGAGGCCATCTGGGTATAGGAGCAATTGGTGATGTCGCTATTTACAATTTAGATCCGAAAAAAATGGATGGTCATTCTATAGAAAAAGCGTTTACATTGGCAGCCTATACAATAAAAGATGGGCAAATAGTAGTAAAAGATGGAGAGATTATGGCAACTCCAATGGGTAACACTTTATGTGCAGAAGGTAAAGTTAAAGAAAGTGTTATGGAAGCAATGTTAGACAATGTTAAAGCTCATTGGCGCAATCATTATAGTATCAATTTTGCCAATTATGCTGTACACGAAGCTTATGCTCCAAAAGTAAAAATTATGAATGGTACATAAATAATTTCTAATTCTTTTCAATTTAAAAAGAAAGATTGGAATTCTTTCATTCTTTTTTTAGATATCATTTATTAAAAAGGATAAAAATTATGTTGTTGAAAATGTAAGAAAAATCTTTTATTCTAAATAACCTAACTTAAGATTGTCTTCCTTTCTTTGCAAGAAGTTCTTTTAATTCATCAAGCACAGCCTGTTTAGCGCTTTTACCTCTTTTATTTGGAAGGGATTTTGAGAGATTAGAACTTGGTGTAGAAGTAAATGGAGGAGTTGAAGAATATTCTGGAGCGGGTGGGGAATTAGATATACTTTTTGGGATAGGTTTTTTTTCTTCAATCATATCTATTTTAGTATTTAATTTGTTGATTTCTGTCATTACAAATTCAGATAATCGAATTATTCCATTTAATGTAGATTCTAATATTGAAGCCATTCCCTCTAATTTATAATCTGACAATGTAGCAGTTTTCTTCATTGTTTCTTTAAGATACCTTGAAAATTTTGGACCTTTGGTTAACAATGAATATATAGAACTTAAATATATATCATAATCTAGCTGTTTTCTTTCTCTAAAAATTTTTTTGACTAAATCTTTAACATATTCTATATTCAACAATACTTCGGGATTTTCTTTAACATCTGGGTCAAATTTATGAATAAATATTAATATATAAGGATCTTCTTCAAGCTTTTCAATAAGATCAATAATCTTTTCAAAATAGTCAATACTCTCAAGATATTTTGCTGGATCTTGAAGATCGATTACGTAGATTATTAAATCGATGTTTATAAAATATTTATTTGGTTCTTTTAGGTATTTTTCTCTATATTCTTGTTGACCTCCAAAGTCCCATAATAATAAAACTAAATCAGAAGTTATTATTTCTTGTCTTTCGACTCCTTTAGTTGGTTGTAATTTAGCAAGATCTTTTATACCAATTTCTCCTCCAAATTTCCTTAATATCGTCGTCTTACCTGCGTTACTTAAGCCAACAACAATGACTTTTTGTTCCTTCTTAGTAAAAGATATTGATTCTTCCTTTATTTTATGAGTGACATTACTTATTACAATTGCTTTTTTTATTTTATCTTCAATCTCTAAATCCGTAATTAATAATTGTTCAATCTTTTTTTGGGTAATCTGATCTTTATATAGAATTTGAAATGGATGTTCAGGATCTAATGATGAAAATTGTCCTATATTTTTGATTTGGAAATATTCTTCAACTAAATTTATATCGGCATCACTGAGAAAATTAAATGCTGAAATAGGAAGATTTAAGATACTATCTATTGTTGTCAATTTATTAAAATTATCTACTTTAGTTTTATCTAAAAATTTGATAATTAATTTTATTTTTTCAACTTGTTCTTTTGGCATATCTTCTCAGTAAGATGAAATTATTTAGTAATAGATTTTCTAAATGTTTAATTATTTAATTTTTGAAAATTATTTTACTTTTTCTAATTTAAAATGTTAAAAAACATTAATGCGATCCTTAAAGTATTAATTTTGCTATTTATGTAGTTCATGAACTTTCCTTTTCTATATTTTCTTATAGAAAATACACAATTATTCCAATCACATTTATTATACGGAATAAGTATTAGAATTTATATATAATCATAAAAACTTAGGTTTTTGATATGTCTAATGAAGATATAATGAAAGTTTTAGCGGCACTGGGGGCAATAATATGTTTAATTGAGATTATTTTGGGATTTAATGGCAGACATTTCGATAGTTCAGGAGTTATTTTATTAGTAATTTCGATTTTATTAGCAACTATTATTTTGTTAAGTATAATAACTCCTCATAAATTTACAGAGTTAAATTGGATAATCTGTGTAGTATTTGGTATTATTATGATAGTATATACTAGTTTAATTGGAGGAATTTTAGTTTTAGTTGCTGGTTTTGCGGGTTATACTGAAAGATAATACCTGTTTTAAGAAATTAAAATTTCTGATTTAGGATAATTAGTTTAAAGGTAGATTTCTTACATTTTGGAAGTATTTTGTAATTTTTTAAAATGATTATTTATCTTTACTTCGTCTGAGATCTTATTAGGGTCGTTTTCTTCTGTGATAAAAATGTCAAGTATACTTGTTTTTTGCTTTAGATTTTCACTCATTTCTCTAATCACATTAGTGTACAATTTAATATATGAATCTATTGGCATTCTATTTTCTTTATCATAGATTTGATTAATTTTCTCAATTTCTTTTTTTTTTGTCATAATTTATCAAGCTTTAGAGATTTCTATGTTACTAAATTTCAAAATCATCTTATTAATTGATATGGTAAGTTTTTGAAATAATATTATCTTAAAATCTAACTTCAATAAGAGACTTTAATTTT
This sequence comes from Promethearchaeota archaeon, assembly GCA_048939015.1. GTDB lineage: Archaea > Asgardarchaeota > Lokiarchaeia > Sigyniarchaeales > SOKP01 > Loki-b32. Next base: position 5,331 of record JBHLPW010000020.1, on the reverse strand, counting down.
AAAGTATTTATAAAGGAAAATTACATAACATAATGCTTACAATGTAAATATCTATGGATTTTCAATTAAATATTGAAAAAGTCTTCACTTATGAAATATAATGTTCTTTTGGATACCTTTTTATCGAAGACCATACCGATCTGCTCAAACATTTTTAGATATTTTGCAACAGTATTAATGTGCATTTTAAGTTCTTTTGAAATTTGAGTCTTAGTGATTCCATAGTTAAATTCCTTAAGATATACAATTATTTTTTTACCTTTTTCTTTTGAGGTTAAATAATTTAATTTTAAATCCTTTTCATTGAAATTCGATTCGAAGTAAAGATCATGATTCTCAAATTTGGTTCGTCTAATATATCTGAATTTTAATAAGATGTTCAAGTGCCATACTACTACGTGATTACTAATATTTAACTCTCTAACAATTCTATTAAAATAAACGCCTGGATTCTTTATGACATATTCATAAATTCTTTTTCTTTTTTGATTTTTTAAAATATCATTTCTTATTAATTTGGAACCTTCTACAATTAAATTTTTTTTCACTAAGGATCTTAAAATATCTTCAATTCCATTGATGTTTATATTTATAGAAGCATTTCTGAATCGTGATACGATAAAGGGGATTATTTCATTCATATTGAAATACCTATTTTTATTTAGATATTCTTGAACTACTTTCAAAACGAGTTTTTCTTGTTCTAACAGTTCGATCAACATTATTTCAGAAAGCCCCTATAGATTGCGAATTTTTACCTCCGAATATGATACGATTTCTTTAACATCTCATCAAGAATTAATTGTCTTTCTAGAGGTGCTAATGCTAACATTTCGAGGATAAACTCGCTTCTTTCTTGACTTTCCCATTCAAAACAATTTACAATTTCAAAAAAATCTTCTGAGAGTGCTGTTATATTTATATTATTGATTTGTGAAAGTTTTTCAAATGCATTTTCTCCAGAAAGTATTTGAAGTGCTAATTTACCATCATATGGTTCTTGGTCTTCATTATTTTCAAAAAGATTATTAAAGTAATCCTCTCTATCTCGTTCCAATTTCGCATCTGTAATTTTATGTTTTCCATAATAGTTGATTGCATATGCAGCACTTACACTTACTGCTCCAATAACAGATATTAATATTATAAGAGGTATCAGTGAAGAGGGTCCCTTTAAGGAAATAAGTATATTTTCAATTCCGATTTTAGGGTCATGATATATTATTTCCCCTTTTGGATAGTTGATATATAATGATTGTTCGTGTTCATTGAATTTATCAATTTTCACTTCACTAACATGTATTTGTTTTGAAATTCCATCAATTGTGGCATTTCTTTTCCATGTAAAAAAACCTGTAAAATCATTGATAGTTGTTGCGACTCCTTCTTCGTCTTCAGCAAATCCTTCTTTCTCATCTTCAGTTTCCTCCTTTTCTTCGTAATTTCCTTCATATTCGAGTTCTATATCTAAAGCAAGATTAGAACTTTCATTGATAAAAATGAAGTGAGATATTTCAATATCAATTTTAGCTTGAGTTGGAGTGACAAGCGATTGTTCTACTAATGCAAATTCTTCTGCAAAATAAATATGTATGATAAAGATTTCATTTTCAGTTTGAATTTGAATATAATGTAGTTTAGTATTATTTGAAATATTTGAACTTTCATATATCGCAGATCTAAACTCATTTAATGGCACCTCTTGTATTTTTTGATCAATCTCAGGCTCGTAAATTCCATTTTGATTTATATCAACAAATTCTATAAGTTCTCGAAATATGATTCCAAACTCTAAATCAAACTCTGATTCTAAATCTGGACGATATCTTATTTCAATTTTTAAACCTTCTTCGTCGTAGGTAATTTGACTTCTTATTTCATCCTTATTATTGTCATTTCTTCTAATAGAGTCAATTAGAATCTCACTTCCTTCCGTATGGATTTCAATATCTCTTTTATTTAACTCTTCGAAATCATCATCAATATTATCATTATCACCCTCATCTGAGGCGATTCCAATGTAAATATATCTATTGAAAATAAGAAATCCTAAAAAAACGAGACTAATCAAAAAATATTTTTTTCTCATAATAAATACCTCAACCAATTTAAAACATTATCGCAATTTTTACTTTCTTGTTAACTTCCTAATTTTTAATATATTACATAAAAAATAAAAAAAATAAATTTATTCTTTTTAGGGTATATTTACCTTACTTTCTTTTTTGATATTAAAATACCTGTCGCTATTATAGCTAATCCTGCCACTCCTGCTATTGGTCCTACAAGAATCATAGGAAACTCTGAAACTGTAATCTGTCCTACTACGATGCCAATTTTTGGATCATGATATATATGGTTTCCTCGTGGATAATTAAATAATAATTTCCATAAATGATCTTCTTCGCAATCAACTTCAAGTTCATTGGTTAATACTGGCATCTCAACTCCATCAATCATCGCTGTCTCTTTCCAACTAAAGATTCCAAAATATTCTTCGTTATCTGTGAAAACTTCTTTTTCATCTTCTGCAACTCCCTCTTTTTCATCTTCAGTTTCTTCTTTTTCTTTATAATAATCATCAGAAAAAAGCTTGGTAAAGAGAGCCAATTGAGAATTATCATCGTGATATTCATAATCTGTTATCTCAATATCGATTTTGATTTGGGTTGGGGCGACTAAGATACCATTAATAGCGGTAAACTCTTCTGGAAAGTATATATGGGTGGCAAACACTCCATCTGTGGTATTGATTAAAAAATAATGTAGCATACTGTCATCAGAAAGATTCATTGGTGTGTATACAATTGGATGAAATGAATTAATCGCATAATCTTCAATACAAGTATCATTTTCATAATCGAATACTCCATTATCATTGAGATCAATATATTCAATTAGAGCGTGAAATTTCACCTCAAATCTAAGCTTTAATTCATGTATCCATTCTTCACCATCACAGTTTTTAAATTCAACTTCTTTGTCATTTTCTTCTTCATGTTCCTCTTCACATTCCGTTATATTGACTTTTGTTAGAGTTCTATATGAAACTGCAATTGAAATACCCCATTCATTATAAGCTATTCTTAAATCCATAATATCTTTCTTATCATCAGACCTTTTAATAGAAGCCATTTCAACCACATTATCTCCAAACCATATCTCAACAGATCTTTTATTATCTTCTTCGACATTATCATCAACACCATCATCATCGCCATCTTTTTGTTCATCTCCATCTCCTTCTTCACCATCCCCATAGGCTAATACTTGATTAAAACCAGCCATAAAGAATAAGATACCTAAAAGAAAAATTCCTAACATATAAAATGATTTTTTCATTCAAAATCCCTTTTGTAATCTTTTTAACTAGATTGGCTTATACTCCTAATTTTTATGCTGTTATTTAAATTAAAATGGTAAATAAATGAATCTTTTTTCCACGTGGAAATGTTCCTGATTTTGTATTTGTTATCTTCTTTTGAATTTGAGTATTAAATAATCCATGACCAAATATTTGAATAATTTATTTAAGTTTAATCAAAAATAAATTAAAATTCTTAACTTCCTAAATTAAATCATTTAATAAATATTCGAAATTTGTTTATGGTATTTATCTATAGCATAAATTTGGTCGTATTAAACAAGTCTAAAGTTTTAGATAATAACTGGAGCCAGCGATGGGATTTGCACCCATGACGCTAAAAGCAACGGCTCTGCAGGCCGCCTCCTTAACTACTAGGATACGCTGGCTTTAAATTTTTCCAGTTCTAATACATAATTCCAATATTACTATATAACTAATTATTATTGTTCTAATTTTAGTTTTGTTATTTTTAGAAATTATTCATTTTTTTACATTATTTTATATTATTCTACACGATTAGTATTATAAGAAATTTAGGTGTGAGATTATCTATATAAATGATTGAAATTCCATTCCAAGATCTCAATTTATTAACTAAGACTCAAATTAAAAGAGCAAGTCACATTATCAGTCACGCATTTTTTAATGATCCACTGATGGTTTTTTTGTTTCCAATAACCAATGAAAGAAAACAGAAATTATCATTAATGATGGAGTTATTAATTCGGATTGGAATGAAGTATGGAGTAGTTAATACAACATCTTCTAATTTAGAAGGTGTTGCCATATGGTTACCTTCTAATAAAGCAAAAATTACTCCATTAATGGGCCTAGTTAATGGAGGAATTTCATATTTCTTTAAAATTGGGAGTAAAATAGTCAAGAAACAAAATAGGTTTTATAGATTAACTTATTCAAAACATAATGAACTCATGCCTTCATTTCATTGGTATTTATCAATTATAGCTATAAATCCTTTGCATCAAGGAAAAGGATATTCTAAAATCCTATTTAATTCTATGTTTGAGCAAATTGATAACCAGAAACTACCATGCTTTTTAGATACTAATAACAAGAATAATGTACCAATATACAAAAGATTTGGGTTTAAAATCATTGAAGAATATAAAATACCAGATAGTGATTTAAGAAATTGGGCGATGGTAAGAGCTTCCAAATGAGTATATTATACTATATTAAGCAAAAACATATATGTCTTTAAATTTTAACTTAATCTTGAATTAAAGCCTCTCTAAATAACAAAATGATAGATAACCGAAAAAGTAAAGAAAAAACATTGAGCGGGCTTGGTTTAGTATCAGGAGGTTTAGACAGTTTAATTGCTTGTCATATAATGCAATTACAAGGAATTAAGGTCATTGGTCTAAATTTTACTTCACCCTTTTGTCAATACAATAAAGAATCTGCAAATATAGAATGTAATTTAGATGTATTTCAAGAAAAACTAGGAATCGAAATACACTATTTACCATTAGGAGAAGATTTTTTAGATATAATTCGAAATCCTAAATATGGATATGGAAAACACTTAAACCCTTGTATAGATTGTAGAATTTATATTTTAAAGAAAGCGAAAGAATTCATGAAAGAAATCAAAGCTGATTTAATATTCACTGGAGAAGTTCTTAATCAAAGACCAAAATCACAACATATGAAAGCATTGAATATTGTAGAAAAAGAATCTGGACTTGAAGGAAAACTCTTAAGACCTTTATCAGCTCATCATCTAAAACCAACTATATATGAAGAACAAGGTTTGATAGATAGAAAAAAATTGTTAGGAATTAATGGTAGGAGTAGAAAAATTCAAATGGAATTAGCTAGGAAATACAATCTTTTAGAAAATTACTATGCTTGCGGTGGTTGTCTATTAACTGATGTTAATTTTACAAATCGAATGCAAGATTACTTAAAACATAATGAAAAGCCAAGAATGGGAGATA
>JBHLPW010000081.1:10135-18099 GCA_048939015.1 Promethearchaeota archaeon | reverse complement strand
GATTTTTCGCTCATTTGTATTTTCCTCCGTTTTAAGAGACACAAGGTTCGAGCCTTTTTAAATTTTGTCCCAATTTTCTGTGAAATTTGAATGAAAAGGTAAATTTAGCGTCTCATTACAATGAAAATTCATTTGAAAATGTTAAGATATGACACTTTTTAAATCTTGGTTCTAATCTCTTTATTTTTTTTCAATAAAATTGAGATACTAATTATTCTTACAAATAGCGATTAATCCAAGTAAAATATGCATGACTCCATATGGAGAGGAGAGAAGAAAAAACCAATTATACTCTCTTATTGGTTAAAGCAACATAACTTTGAAATCTTAATGAAGAGATTTTATAAATATTATAATTTTTACTTGTACATTTTACTGTTCAATATTTGTTCAAAAAAGAAACAAAAAATATAAATATGATTGTTCTTTATTACTATATAAAGGTGTTCAATTATGAAGATGATGTCCGAAAAAGATAGAAAGGATATAATTTCAGAAGTGCAAAAATTTGGGGGTATAAGCCTACGTCGTCAATCTTTAAGAGTACACAAGAATGGGGCGAAATTTCCAATAAGTAAAACCTATATAGATGATGAGCTTTTGGATCCTGAAATGACATATACTCTTATTTTAATACCCGAAATTAAAATTGCATCTAAAACTGTTGTAACCTTAAGTTATTTTGAGAGAAAAATAGGACCTGTAATATTCTATTCATATCCAGAGGATATTCAGGATGATCGATTACCATTGATAATAAATATAATGGATCAAGCATATAAAGAGGGTTATTATGTCCACATGTCTAGCATTGTACCATCATCCTTGAATTATTATTTTGAAATTCCTTCAGAATGGGCTCGAGGCAATAAAGAAATGCTTATGATTAGTGTAACATTAGAAAAACCAATAAGTAAGTTATTAGGTCAGAGTATACAGGAAATTTGTACTGATTTTGCTACAAAATTAAAAAACATAGAAGGGCTTTTTAAAGCACTATATATGAAGGAAATTGAGAAATTCCCTGAAAAAGAGCATTCTCATATTAAAAAAATTAATGAAAGTTTAAGAGGAAAAATAGAAGATTTTTATCAGGAAATAATTATATCTACTAAGCAAGAATGATAAGGTACTAAATTAATTTAGAGGAAATTGAAGAATTGGTTAATATTTAAAATTAGAATTGGAACAATTAATGATTCAAAATTTAAAAAAGTAAGAAAAATGGGCGGGAAAGCACTAGATTGGAAATTTAAAGTTATAATTGCGGTAGTTATTTGCTCCATAGTCGGTGTAATCTATGGGTTTATTGCCGTACGATTAGTCAATGATTTTATGTTTGAAGTTGATAGGATTGGGACTTTTTGGTTTGGTTTTGTGATCGGTTTTAATAGTCCAATAGTTATATATTTGTTAGAAGAGAAAATATATCCTTGTATAGCTGCTTCTGAAAGGAGTAAAAGGTGGTATCGTATGAAAGCTGGAGTTACATACGAAAGAGAATACGAGAAAGTAGAGGAAAAAGACGACTTTAAGAACTTAGATTGGTTAAAGCACCATTATTATGATTTGGGTAAGAGTATTCAAGACATCGCTGATGAGCAAGGCGTCTCTATGATTACTATAAGAAAATGGATAGATAAAATTGAAAAGTGGTAAGATTTTAAAAGCTAATTCAGCGTCCATTTTCAATTTTTCAAATAATTGCCAAGGGAGAGATTGGCTCGGAATTCGTTCAGGGCGAATCCCTTTGAACTTTTCCGAAAATGGACGAGAAATCCATTATACTCGATACCTAGATCTTCAGTTTCACTATTATCAGTAATTCTGACGATTCTAGTGCGTTCCCGGGCTACGCCACCTTGGCTAGATTTTATTGAGAATTTCTATTTTATAAAACATTAACGTTTTTAAAATATCAAAATTCGTAATTTAAAAAGGAAAAAATATCATTTAAAGTTTTTTCAAGCGAATATATAAATATTGAATCTTTATTATCGTAAGATTTCTTCGTAAAGCTTTTGGATAAATCCCTCAAAGTCATCGGGTGTAAATTTGACATTCAACATTTGCCATAATAGTTTTGGGATGTGATCCTCATCTTCATACACGGGGATAATTTTCATTAATCCCTTTTTGACCATTTGATATGCTGATTGCCATTCACCTTTAACGGCATCAGATTTTATAGAATTCTCAGAACAAAACAAGACAAAAGCCTTAGATTTATTAAGTGTTTCTTCCATGAATTCAACGATATTTTGTTTGCTATCCACCTCCCAGAACAAAACTTCATTTATTTCGGGATATAGTTCTAGTCGCCTAACTATTTTTGATACTTGAAAGTAGTCGGTATCTAGTGTTGAGTAACTAATGAAAACATTCAATCCCTTTGCCTTTTCCTCTAAAGGTACAGCTGTAGCTGCTTCTAAGGCAAGGGCTTGAGAAGTGGAAAAATACTGACCATGAATTTCTTTGTTTCGTATCATATTATGAATTATGCTTTCGATTAGAGACTGATCTTTAATTCCACTTGTCTCACTAATATCTACAAGCTGGAGTCTGGTAAATTTCTTCCCTAACGTTAAAATCGTCTGTTTGACTCGATTGACAGTATCAACCTTTGATTTTTTACAGAGAATTATATTTTCTTCAGCCTTATTCACTATATCTATTAATCCCTGTGCTTGGGCTTCTTTTTGAATTTCAACTAAATCCCGTAAGGCTTGTTCAATTTTATTTTCTTTTATTAAATTATCCACTAATAACAGGCTTTTTTGAAGGTCCTGTTCAATTCTCCTTTCCTTTGCTTCAACTTTTTGTATCGCTTTCTCTTTTTCTAATCTCTCCTTCTCTAATCTTTGTTTCTCTTTTAATCGTTCCTTGTTTAATCTCTCTTCTTCTTTTAATCTCTCTTTTTCCCTCTTCTTCTCTTTTTTGTCGACTTTTGGAATAGCTGATCTTTTCTTAGCAATTACTACTCCAATAACCACTACAACGGCAATTATACTTACACATATGATGAGATAAATGAACATTAAAGGTATTCCACTCGGACCTTCACCCTCAGGAATTATAGGGGGATCATTCCCATCAAAAAAATTTCCAGTACTACCACCTGTTTCTAATATAGCATGTTGAGAATTGAATCGAAGATCATTAAATGTTATGTTATTATAACTAGAACTATCAAAACATATTCCAATGAGGTTATAATTTATGGTGTTCCCGCTTATTTGGTTGGAATGGCTCGCATTTAAATAAATTCCATATTCAGAGTTAGAATTTATTGTATTAGTATTATTCCTGATGATGTTATTATCGCTTTCATAAAGCATAATTCCACTTTTTGCATTGTCATTTATCGTACAACCTTCTATCAGGATATCCTGACAATATGAGAGATAAATACCATAACCATTATTAATTGAAGTCTCATCATACAATAATTTTACATTGCTGGAACTATCTAATCTAATTCCCGCATCTGTAACTCCGATCCCAGAATTTGAAAAGGTGCTATTCCTAACTACCACATAGGCATCTGAATTTTTGATTTCAATGCAACTCCCAGAATTTTGACTGTCAATTATAATATTTTTGATAATGTATGGATCACTGGATGTCCCTGAACCCCTACACCACCCTTGAATTGATGCTTCTAACCATGTATAATCACCGTTTCCTAAGTCATCAATAATAAATGGTGAAAGGGTCCAAATCCCAACGTGTTTATATAAGGTAAGGTTTTTGTTATCAGTATTTCCTGCAGAATCATTAGCATTAAAGTATATTTTAAATGGTCCATTAGGTAAATTACCCCAAATAGTGTCGTCTAGGTATACTTCTATATTGTTCTGGAGTAAAACCTTAGTTGTATTGTTTGAAACAGTATACCAGATTTGATCTAAATTCGCATCAAACACACTTACATTTATTAGAGGGACTTCATCGCAATACGTACCATCTTGCGGTGAATTTATAATTATTATCGGTTTTATAGAATCACCATCATCCCAAATCGGTAAATAATCTATAATACCATTTTTATTGTAAGGAATGTCGCCTATATCATCATCGTTTAAATCTGATCCAGGGTAGTCGCTCCAGTAATTACCTATCACAGAATTGTTCCAATAGTTATTAATCCAATTGTCTATTCCATTTATTTGATTATTGATAAAGAAATTATTATAGAAAAGGTTATATTGAGAATAACTATCACTTATGTTTACCCCTGAGACATCATTATCTCTTATGATATTACCTGAAAAAATACTATAATTACTTTTTTCTAAATGAATCCCATAATCATTCTTAGTTGCAATGTTTCCTGTAACTGTGTTTTTAGTGTTAGATAGGAATAAAATCCCATACTTATTGTTTGTTGCATTATTTCCTGAAACTGTATTATTGTTAACAGCTAAAACTAAAACTATCCCATAATAATTATTAGTAGCATTATTTCGTGATATGGTGTTATTATCACAGGAACCCTCTAAATTAATCCCCACATAACTGTTGTTGTTTACGATGTTTCCTGAAATAGAATTACCGTTACACCTATTATGTAATAATATTCCAGAATTACCATTATTAATTGCAGTATTCCCCGAAACCGTAGTGATGTTACTAGAGGTTAAATAAACACCAATTAAAGTATTGTTATTTACAATATTTCCCGAAATCGTGTTATTATTGCTGTAATCTAAATATATCCCATACTGGGTGATACTTACGTTGTTCTCCGAAATTGTGTTGTTATCGCTACTATCTAAATATATCCCATAAGAAATCTGATTATTTACAGTGTTTTTTGAGATAGTGTTAAAGTAACTAGATATTGAAATTATTCCAGAAACAGAATTATTCACAATGTTTCCTGATATTGTGTTATTATTACTATTAGGAAATAAAGCTATCCCTGAATTAGAATTATTATTTAAAGTGTTTCCAGATATCGTGTTATTAGTAATATTGCTTAAAAATATTCCACGAATTCTGTTATTTTCCACAATATTACCCAAAACCATGTTTTTAGAACTATCTTACATAGCTATACCATAATCATTGTATTTTACAGTGTTTTCAGAAATAGTATTATTACTACTGTCAATCAAATATATCCCATCATAATTATTATTTGAAACTTTATTTTCGAATATTGTTCCATTACTAACTGATTGAAGTCTAATTCCCGCCTCATACCAAACACTGCCAGCATTATAAACTGTACAATTTCTGATTATAAAATAATCATTTGAATTTTCAATAAATATGCCACTACCTAAGTTTTTTGCATCGATTATTAAATCTTCTATTAGATAAGGATTAGAGTAAGTGCCTGAACCCATACACCACCACTTTACAAGGGCGGTTTGGGACCAATTGAGACTATTAACACCACTCTCATTAATATGAATCTTACTCCCATTATGAATCGGATTTTGAAAAATCGGCAAAAAGTCTCGTATTAAAGGTGTTCGGCTTATATTATAAGGGATATCACCTATACCGTCAAAAGGCGCATTATCTAGCCCCGTATAATTATCCCAATAATTCCCAATCAAGGAAGTATTCCAGTGATTATCAGAACCGTCATCTTTAGCGTGTAATGTATTGTTAAGGAAGACGTTATTATATATACTATTATTATTACATGAGCTGGATGTTATTTCTAACCCGGTTATGCTATTATTAAGAATAATATTTTCCGTTATCGTGTTGTTATCACAAAAAGCAGCTAGATGTATCCCATAATCATTGTTCTTAAAAATGTTTCCTGATATCGTGTTGTAAGAACCAAATTCATATAATAATATCCCCCCATCAACACCATTATTACTTGCGATATTCCCCGAAACCGTGTTTTCTTGGCTAAGATATAAGCATATCCCCGACCAACTGTTGTTTTGTACATTATTACCCAATATCTTGTTGTAAAAGCTACCTTCTAATTGTATTCCCACATAACTGTTTTTATGGGCGTTATTTTCCAAAATAATATTGTTATCGCTAGTAATTATATACATCCCATATTCAATGTTATTGTTTACGATGTTTCCTGAAATTGTGTTGTTATTACTAGTATCTATATATATCCCATAATCAGTGCTGTTATGTACGTAGTTTCCCGAGATCATATTGTTATCGCAAAGGTATAAATTTATCCCTCTATATGTGTTGTTATTTGCGATATTTCCTGAAACTGTGTTATTATTACTTTGCCATAAATATACTCCCCATTCATTATTATTATTTACGGTGTTTCCTATAACTGTGTTGACGTCGCTATCAAATAAATACATCCCATATTTGTTATTAGAAGAAAAGTTGTTGTTGATTAATATTCCATTACTAACTGATATTAGCTTTATACCTGCATCCTCTAATCCATTTCCAGAATTATAAACCGTACAATTTTTAATTATAAAAAAATCATTTGAATTTTCAATTAGTATACCACTCCCTGAACCACCTGCATCGATTGTAACATTTTCAATGATATGAGGATCGCTCCATATTCCAGTTCGATTTTGAATCCAGGGAAGTGGAGTAGCGGACCAGTTATCGTTATTAATATGTATACGAGGACAATTTAGCCAATACCCTGACTTTTTAAGATTCTCTAATTTTTCGATACCAAAAGCCGGTTCTCTCTGATGTATCTTAAGTAGAGGAATAATTGGAATTATCAAAAATGTAATTAGTAAGAATGAAAATTCTGCTAAAACTTTCATTCTAATTCTTGTTTTTAGCATTTTCCCATTGGTTTCTTAAATAGATGAGAGATTAACTTCTTAATTAAATAATTTTGATAAGATTTCTCAATTTCTTTACGAATTTGTAAGAAATTGTATAATTAATATAAGACATATTTTGATCGCCTACTATAAAAATATTATATTTTTGTCAATAATAATAAAGAAGTAATAAGCGAAATCTTAAGGAGAGTTCGGTCTAGTTATTTCTTTACATAATCTCAAGATAAATGAAGGTTACAATGAAAATAGATAAAGAATCTAAGAGGAATATCTTTGCTAAAATTCAGAATTAGAAGAGTAAATAAAGATTGAGAGCAGGAGTGGGAAGACTTTCACGACTCCATTGAATAAATCTTTGAATATGTTATTTTTTTAAAATTAGTGCTCTTTTTTCTTTTGGTAATTTTTCACTGGCATATCTGAGAACTAAACGTGGGAATCTCTCTTTATTAGTCATTAAGTATTTGAAAATAGCATCTGGGTCATATTTTGAACATGTTTTCAGGAGCCAACCAATACCTTTATGAATATAATCTTCAGAGGATTCAAGCATTTTTTCAACGAATTTAAAAACATAATCTTTATTGAATTCCTTTTTCATCATTATTGTTTTAAGTAAAATTACCATTGAACCTCTTCTGACCCAAAGATTTTCAGATTTCGACCAATTATTAATAGTTTGAATAGCTAATTGTTCGTTCTTTTTTTTTCCAAGAAATGGTCCAATCAATCTAATACAAATACTATCACAAAAAGCCCACGTATCACAGTTTTCTGATAACAAGCGCTCTAATAATTCTATGGTTGTATGATTGAAATGTTTTTTGAAGCGATTGAGAAATAAAAATCCAGCAAATTTTTCTTCTTGTATATTAGAGCTCATTAAATTTTGACTAACATTAAGCGCATCTTCAAAACTACATTGATATTTCATATGGATTTCTTTTATGATTCTTTCAATATCCGATACTTTATGACCATATCCAAAAAAGTTTGGATTATTAGAATTCAATATTTTATTTCTCCAATCAATTTGATCGGAAGATAATTCAGGCGCAGTTCTTTTTAATTCTTTGCTAATTTCTTGAGTAATTTTTTCAATTATAGAAATTTTTCTAACCCCGTTTTTTGTGTCAATTCTTTGCATACTTTTAGGGGGATAAAATTATCTTCAAATTTTTGAGCAGTAAATATAGCTTT
>JBHLPW010000081.1:0-10125 GCA_048939015.1 Promethearchaeota archaeon | reverse complement strand
TTTTGTGTCAATTCTTTGCTTTTTTTTAAGACAGGTTCAACCATTTCAATTATTTTAGGATTAAAATTTGGTAAAGTATGTAATTCTTCTCTGTTATAAACATCTAGTATCGATTCTTCTAAATTATTGAGGTTCAATCCTGCCCACATTAGAGATTTATTTGATTTCCCCGTTTTTAATGAATCCAAATACTCTTTATTTAAAAGGAATTCTGATATTTTATAATTCCATTTGCGGTAATCGGATGGAATCCACCTTTTTACTCTCACTGATAACTTATATTTTTCACACAATTCTAATAATTTTGAATGAATTTTTCTGATATATTGTATAGGTGGATGCATCTGACCTTTATATAATTCAAGCAATGGTTTTACAACTTGATTGTATTTACTTTGTTTTAATTTTTTTATGATGTAAACCGCTTGGGAATCACGCATTGTTAAACCAGGTGAAAATAAAATAAAATCTGCTCCAGCGTCCTTAGATTGTTTAATTACATCCTCCATATTTTCGTCATCATCAGCTAGAAATGGAATAATTGGTATAAAATACGTACCTGCTTGAATTTCAGGTGCTTCTCGTTTTATGGTCCTTAATGCTTTTAATCTCTCTATAGGTAATGATGAGTAGGGCTCTAAAAATTTAGCGAGTTCTACATCAGTTGTACTTATTGAAAACCCAACTGTACACCAGGTATCATTTGCTATTTTTTTAAGGATATCTAAGTCTCTTATAACAAGGTTTGATTTAGTAGCTATGTTAATTGGATATTTATGCTTAGCAATGACTTGGAATACCTTTCGAGTGTGTTCAATTTTCTTTTCAATTGGTTGGTAGGCATCATTTACACCACCAGGAGCAATAATATCTTGCAATAATGTTCTAGCCCTTTTAAATCTCTGATCCAGTTTTTTATCAAAATCAGTTTTAATAATTACTTCATTCTCAAAATTTTCAATATAGTATCTTTCACTTCGAGCATCGCAATATATACAAGCATGAGCACATCCAGAATATGTGTTTAGAGTATATCGAGACCAAAACCAGGAATCTGGGTATTTTAATTTATTTAAAGTTGTTTTAAATTCTTTATAAGTATATTTGACCATTATTTTGAGTAAAATTTTAGTATTGGTCAATAATAAAAGAAATAATTTAAGATTAATGTGAGAAAAGAATATAAAATTGGAAAAAAGTGGAAAAAACGCCTCTTAATATTATATTTGAAGTGATCCAATATGGAAATGGAATGTAATTAGCAGGCGTTTTTTCGATATTAATATACAAATATGTAAATATAATTCTTTGCTTTACAAATTATAAAAAAAATTTTATTTCTCATTACTAAACCGTATGTTTGTTTGAGTCCATTAAATATTTTCAAACTAGAAAATTCGCTGTCTCATAATATAAATCTTCTATAAACATTAATATTAAATATTAAATCTCTTGTTAGAGTTTGATATAATTTATAGTTGATAAAAAAGGACAAAAAATCATGAATTCAAGTAAAGATATTCCTTCTATTGATAGATCAAAAATTAAAAAATGTTCCAAATGCAATATGAATTTACCAGCTACATCAGAGTTTTTCCACATAAAGAAAGAATGTAAACAAGGATTAAGTAATATATGTAAAGAATGTAAAAGAGAATACGATAAAAGAAGAAATAAAAGGTATTTATACAGATTATCATTAAAGGAATTTAATTCTATGATATTAAACCAGAATAATCAATGTGCCATATGTGGAAGGAAATTTAATAATGAATTCAATCAATTTTATGCGTATGTGCCCAGAGTTGACCACAACCATAAAACAGGAGAAAATAGAGGGCTTTTATGCGATAGATGTAACCTTCTATTAGGAAAAGCTAACGACAATATGTTTATTTTGATTAAAGCTATTAAATACTTAAAAAAATACCAGAATTTAAATGGTTAAAAAATGCGCGATCCGGGAATTGAACCCGGGTCATCGGCTATCTTCAGCTAGTTTTAGCCATGGAAGGCCGAGATCCTGACCACTAGACTAATCGCGCTTGTTTAATTTAGAATTAAGTGTATTATTAAAAATTCATCATTTCTTTTAACTTTAGTGGTTTTAAAGGATTCTATAACTGAGTTCATAATAGGTTATAATTCTATTGGTCACTACCCAAGCGTCTAGAGGGTATTGGGAAATAGAAATAAAATTTTTTGACAGATTCTTAATATTTATGGAGAAATTACCCTTTTGAAACCCACCAATTATTGTGACATAAGTTTTACTGATATCTTCAATAAATAAATGCTTAAAGTCATTTATCAACTTGCCCTTGCTAGAAAGGATATATATTTCAGGATTCTCAAATGTATTTATTAATTGATTTAAATTTCCTGAAAATTGAGATATTAATTTTGAAGTTTCAGTTTCTATACTACCATCGATTAATAATTTCGCCATTAATCCTTTAAAACGATTATAATTTCTGGCGATTCTAATTTCAGAATTTAATTCATAAATTTTATTATTGATTGTATGAATGTATATCTTTAAATTGCCAATCTTATTTAGAGGGGATCCCAGGGCATTGAGTAAGCAGCTATGAATTATATCAGGTCTTCCTCTCTTTTCTCTATTCTTTAATTTTTTCATTGCAGAAGAATGTAATGAATTATCTAAGAGTTGTGAAGAATAAATCCTTGATGACAAATTTTTCTTGACAGATGGATGATCTCGTATATTTCTTGGAATTAGTTCTAATCCACATTCTACAAAAACTAAAATTAATGGCATCTTTAACTTCTAATTAATACAATTATCTTCCTATATCTATTAATTTAATGAAATATCTTGTCGTTTTATTACACTCTAAACATGTTAAAGAAATATGAGAACCTTTTCCTTTTTGAGAGTTCATCCTAATTCTATAATTAATCCCGGGATATAAGAATTTTTTACATTTCTTACAAATACGTTTTTTCCATTCGATAGGAATTTCTATCTTGGCCCTTTGAGCATAACGTCTTGCTAAATAAACATATCGATTTGAAAATGTTTTATTTTTTGGAAAGACTTCATGAGCTTTTTCAAACAGAAAGAGCATTCGTTGATTTGCAATTTTTTTTACAATATTTTTATTTTTTTTATAGTCTTTTGACATTTAATTTTTCTTGATAGCAATTTTAATTTAACTTTTCAATATGATATTTAGAAAGGATAATTATTCTACCTCTAACATCAAGCAGATGAGAGTTTGTCAAATTTGAGATTTTATTAGCTAATTCCTTAATGTTAGCTCTAGTTGCTATAGACCGTAATGCTTTAACTTTTATTATTTTATATCTTTTTAATAATTGAAGAACATGAGTTATAAATTCATTAGTTATTCCATTCTTACCTAAAATGCAATGTGGGTGTGATAATAGAGCATTTTTAAATTCTTGTTGGTAATCCATCGTCCCAGAACTCAAAAAATACAAAAAATTTTTAATTTATTCTACCCTTTTAAACGTATTATATTTAATAAAGTAATATAGAATTAAAGATTAACATGTCGATATTTGTCGTTGAACCGCAGAAACTTATTGAAGTTATCGCAGAAAAATTAAAGGAATATCCTGAAATTTCACCTCCTGAAGGGTCAGAATTTTGGAAGACAGCATTTTTTAAAGAATTAGCACCTCAAGACTTTGAAAATTTCTGGTACCTGAGGTGCGCTTCATTACTTAGAAAAGTAAAGAAGTATGGCCCTATTGGTGTGAATAAGCTCAGAAAATTTTATGGTGGGAGAAATAGAAAAAGTTCAGGATTAAATCATTCTGCTAGAGGAAGTGGAAAAATTATAAGAGTAGCGTTACAACAATTAGAGAATGCAAACTTAATTGACAATATAGAGAAAGAAGGGAGGGTTGTCTCTTCTGAAGGGACAAGCTTTTTAGAAAGAACAGCTTATGATATTTTAAGACATTAAACCGATAATTTGAAAGATATTGTGAATTATTGTGAGTAATGACGAAGAATTAGAAAAAATTCGAAGGAGAAGAGTAGAAGAATTACAGCAACAAGCAGCTCAGCAACAAATAGCTGAAGCTCAGCAAAAAGATTTTGAGAAGAAAAAATATTTAATAATGAGGAAGATATTAAGCCAAGAAGGAAGGCAAAGATTAGAAAACATAAGAATGGTTAAACCACAATTTGCAGAACAAATCGAAATACAACTGATTCAATTATTTCAATCAGGACAATTAAGAGGAGCAACACCATTGCCAGATAAAGCATTTAAGAAACTTCTTGAACAAATCTCTTCAGTTGGAAAAAAAAAAGAGTTTAATATAAGAAAATAAAAAAACTATAGTAAAAATTAAGGTATAAGGTATTATGGCGAGAAATAAGGATTTAGCTTCAAAAGTACGCAGAGGAAAAAGAGCGAAGCAAGGTCAATCATTACCAAATTGGATTGCGATAAAAACAAATCGCAAAGTGACTACTAGCCCTTACTCGAGAAAATCATGGAGAAATACGCGACTTAAACGAGATTAAATTAAAAGTATGAGGTATTGAAACAATATGGCTAAAAAAGAAAAAGAAATTAGTTTAGATGATTTAGAAGAAGAGTTAGCAGATTCTGAAGAAGAACCAGAAGAAATCGAAGAGATTGAGGAATTTAGTTTAGATGAAATTTCTGAAGAGGAAGAAATAAGTGAGATCTTTGAAGAAGAGATCGAGGAGAGAGAAGAATTAGAAGAAATTGAAGAAGCAAAAGAAGAGATAATTGATGAGAGGATGTATATAATACCACTAGCAAAAGCTCGAAAGGGACCGAGAAATAAGCGAGCTAATAAAGCAGTTAGATATTTAAGAGAATATATCACACGTCACTTTAAACCAGAATCTTTAGTTATTACTCAAGAAGTTAATGAGCGTATTTGGCAGCGTGGAATACAGAAACCACCACGAAAGTTAAAAGTAAGAGCAACTAAAAATATCGATGGATTGGTTGTTGTTTATCTAGGGTAAATGTTATTAAAGTATAGAGAAATTCAAAAATATTACACTCTTTTTAGTAATTGAAAATTTAAAGAAATAAAATCAAATTAGTTTATCATAAATGGCAATAATTCGGGCTCAAATATATGGACGAAGTTTAATTGGAGTGTATTTAGCTGCCAATAATTCATATATTCTTTATCCTCCAACATTACTGAACCCGATACTTAAAAAATTTAAGACCATTTTTGAAGAACCTTTTTTCCCTCTTACTATTAACAATTCAAATTTATTAGGTGTGTACACTGCATCAAATAAATATGGAATAATCGTACCAGATATAATAAGAGAAGACGAACTTAATAATTTAAAATCATATGTGAAGGAAACTAGTCAAATTGGGGTTCTAAATTCAATCGATAATGCTTTTGGTAATTTAATTTTATGCAATGATAAAGGTGCTATCATTAGCTCTTTCTTAGAGAAGCATAAAACAGAAATAGAGGATGTTTTGAATGTTGAGGTAGTTATTTATGAATTTGCTGATTATTATCTTCCAGGGTCAATTTCTTTAGCAAATAATTATGGGTGTCTTGTTCATCCATTATCCAATGATGATGAAATTGAACATGTATCTTCTATTTTGAAGGTTGAAGAAGTTGATGTTTCAACAGTAAATCGTGGTATACCTTATTTAAGTTCAGGAGCAATAGTTAATGATAAGAGTGGGATTTTTGGTAATGATTGCACAGGTCCAGAATTAATGCGAATTACGAGCGTACTGCATTTATAGTACTATTCGACTTTGTTGTTATCTATTATTATACATAATAAAATCCCACATAGTTTAAAATCCAAAATTTAATATTTTTTACTATATTATGGTATTTTAATAGCTTAGAAAGAATGAATTTAATTAATTATGTCAGAGATTAAAATATATAGAATCACAGGGAACTACAATAAGAACCATAAAAAATATCTATTTCGAAAAGAAGTGCGTGCTTTAAAGGAAGAAGATGCTATTGAAAAAGTGTTAAGTCAAATTACTTCAATAGGGATTTTTAGACGTCAAATTAAAATTCAAGAAATTAAAGAAATATCTCTGGAAGAAGCTCAAGATTATCTTATTAGAGAATTATCAGAATAAAAAAATTTCATGAGAAGTGATATGGATGGAATCATCTCAAGAGTATCAAGAGCAATTATTAAAATTTAGATATTTTAAAGAACAACGTGAAATGTTTCAGGGTCAATTAGAAATCATTAATGCCTCTTTAGGAAATATTCTAAACACTAAAACAACTATAGAAAACATTAAAGAGGGAGTAAAAGAAAATGATGAAATTCTGGTTCCTATTGGAGGATTAGTTAACATTAAAGCATCAATTAAAGATCCAGAGAAAGCTTTATTAGCCGTTACACAGGATGTAGTTATAGAAAAAGATTTAGATGGATCTATTGAATTTCTTGATAAATTAATCGAACAACATAATAAACAATTACAATTCCTGCAAACGCAAATACAAAATATAGATGTTAACCTTCAACAAATTTCACAAACTCTACAAACAGGTTATTCTTAATAGTCTACTTTTTATCATACTCATTATATTTCTAATTATATTTCATATATCTATGGAGAAATAAATGCTTGAAAAATTAAAAAATGCTTTTTCATCATTTGTGAAAAAAACATTAACAGAAAAGAAGCTAGATAATGCAATTAATGACTTGAGATTACTTCTTTTGAGTAATGATGTCGCTATTGACACCGTTGATGAAATTTGTGGAAAAATCATTGAATCTTTTAGAGGTGAACAGGTTGGTAGGTTATCATCTACCCAAAAAACCTTATTTGAAACCTTAAAAGACACAATTACAGATATCTTAACCCCCGAAGAGGAAATTGATTTATTCAATGAGATTAAAAAAAAGTCTGAGCCATATGTAATAGTTTTTCTTGGAGTCAATGGTACAGGTAAAACTACAACAATGGCTAAAATTGCCTACAATTTAAAAAATAGAGGATTCTCAGTTGTAGCAGCAGCAGCAGATACGTTTCGAGCGGCAGCAATAGAACAGTTAACTTATCATATGAATAAAGTGGGTATTAGAGTTATAAAGCATGAATATAGGTCTGATCCTGCTTCAGTCGCCTTTGATGCTATTGAACATGCCAAAGCAAAAAAAGTTGATGTTGTTTTAGTAGATACCGCTGGTAGGCAAGTTACAGACAAAAATTTGATGATTGAAATCCAAAAAATATGTAAAGTAGCTCAACCTGATCTAATCTTATTTGTGGGTGATTCTTTAGCTGGGAATGATGCTCTTTTTCAAGCAAAAGAATTTAAAAAACATGTTGGTATCGATGCGAATATTTTAACAAAACTTGATGCTGATGCAAAAGGTGGTGCTGCTTTATCGATTTCCTATGAAACCAAGAAGCCAATTCTTTATGTAGGAGTTGGACAAGGCTACGATGATTTAATACAATTCGATAGAGATGTGTTTATATCAAATATACTTGATATTCCTTAATTACTGAAATAACTCACTCTTAACAGTTAACTTTTTATCTGACATTGCTTTTTTTTAATTGTGTCAAATTACCCGAAATATGAGAGTTATTCTAAAAGAGAAAAACAGAAAAAACCAGGATTATATGATAGACTGGTTAAGTTCTTCCAAAACTCAAGAAGAATAATCAAGATTGCTAACAAACCTAAAAGAAAAGATTATCTCTTGGTATTCAAAATTTGTGCAATTGGCATTGTGATCTTAGGTGCTCTTTCATATGTTATACAAATGATTTTCTCTGTTGCGATGCCTATTGGGTAGAGGGAGTTATTTTTTAGAAAAACCATACTGAGATATGTTCTGGGATTTTTAGATCTTCTTCTTTATTTTTCGAAGCTATAAATTTAATTTTCATATTAATTGACAATGAAAGAAGCCGTTTTGATAAAATACCATCAATTATTAAATATTGTGTGTCTTTAAAATCTCTTATTTTTTCAAAAATTTCTCCTACAGGCATATCGAATAATTTTTTAAGACTTTTATCAAATCCGATTGCAAAACCCGCCTGAATATTCTTAATTGCCTTAACTATAATTGTTTCATCTTTGATTTTGAATTTCTTTAAAATTTTTTGAAGACTTTCTTCAGCAGCACCATGTGTTTTCCCACTTTTATCGTTTTCTTTAACATCTTTATATGCTTTTGCCGGTTTTTTGTTTTGTAAAGCTTTTATCATTTGCTTTCGAGTTAATTCCTCCACTTCTAATCCATCTGGAGCTCGTGCTACATAATCAATTCTTGCAACTTGCAATAATTCATTTAAAATGATAGTTCCACCTCGATCTCCATCAACGAATGCTGTTACTGATTTTTTTTGTTTTGCTAATTTAATTACTGATTTGGGAACTTGCGTTCCTTGAACCGCGATTGTATTTTTAACACCAATTCTCAATAAATTTAGAACATCAGCTCGACCTTCTACTATAATTAAGTCTGAATTATCATTTACTTCTGGTCCTGCTGGAAGATTTTCTGAACCCCATGTAATTATTTCTCCAAGCTTTATGTCTGTTTCAATTTGTTCTTCTATTTCGCTTTGTTCTAATGATTTTTGATCCCATTCCTTTAAAAGTTCTGCTGCTCTCTCTATTATTTGTTGTCGCTTAGTTTCACGTACATCACGAATTTCAACAAGATAAATTTCTGCTTCGCAAGGTCCTACTCGGGATACAGTTTCAACAGTTGCTGCAAGTAATGCAGTTTCCTTCCTAGTCAAGGAAGATGGAATTTTGATAACACCCTTTGAAACTCCTTCTTTTGATTCATTTTCAACCTCTATTCTCCCAATTCTTCCAGACTTCTGTAAGTCTCGTAAATCAAGATCTAATAGGAGCCCTTCAGTTTGGCCAAAAATAGCTCCTACGATATCTGATTTCTCAACAACTCCCATAATTTTAAATTTAACTTCGATAATATATTTAGTTGTAAATTCTGATTGATTTGTTATTTTTAATCACTTCTTTTTGATTTATTTTAATTTTCAATAAATCAAAATGTAAATGTATACTTATAAAAAAGAAGCAGAATCTAACCCTTGATTTAAAAACAATACGAAATGTATTATATCTATTTAAAATTTTAAACGTTCTGTCAATTAATAGAATAATTTGAATTTAAATTAAGCTTGAAATTTGATACTACTTCTTATGGTTTATTCTAAGTAATAACAATAATTTTGATTTATTGAAATGATTATATTCTTATATTTTTGATTTTTGAATTTATTATTTTATTTTTTAATTTAATTAATGATGTTTTTTTATATACTAATTCATTTGATTAAGATTTATAATGTATTGATATGATGGATTAATTAATTTGAAAATTAATTTAATAATATTGAAAATGTTAATTATTATATACTGATAAAATCGTCCAAGATATTTATTTTTTGTCAATTTCTAATAAGACTATTTTCTCATATTAATCTAAGATATTTGGTTAGTTTTTTATGGTATTTTTGTTTCTGATATAATAAAATAGATCTTTTAGGTAGATACCTTATTATGGAAAAAATTATTGTTCTTGGAGGAAAGGGGGGAGTTGGGAAGAGTTCTATTAGTGCTGCTACCGCAGTTCTTCTTTCAGATTTGCTTCCAAATAAGAAAATTTTAATAATTTCGTTTGATATGGCTCATAACCTTAGTGATTTATTTAAATTGGAGATTGGAAACAGAGTAACACAATTAACAACAAATCTATGGGGAATTGAACCTGATGCTGATGAATATGCAGAAAGATATACGAAAGATCTAATAGAAAAAATGAAAAGCCTTTCAAAGCAAATGCCTCTTGTAGGAAAGATTCCTCAAATCGAAAAATTTATTGATACTACATTTACAACTGACTCTATACCATTAGCATTAAAAAATGCAATGTTTTTTCAAAAAATATTGGATGCTGAAGATATTAATACTCAAGAAATTCAGTTTGATATAATTGTAGCAGATTTCCCCCCAACAGCAAATATGATCACTCTATTTGAGATCCCTGAAGATCAAGTCAAGGTGATGCTTAAATACTCTTTAAATTTCTATAATTCAGTTAAGGGGGCAATTCGAAATATT
>JBHLPW010000080.1:0-18212 GCA_048939015.1 Promethearchaeota archaeon | reverse complement strand
AAAATTAATTTGAATCTTGATTTGAATTTTCAATATCATCTATTAATTCTTGAATTCTTTCTTTGTAATCAATCGCATCCATTAAATCTAATACTTCTTTCTGATTTTCTTCAATCTTTTTATTGTAAATCTCAAATGGGTTATCTCCAAGATATTTTTTTAATATTTCTTCACAATTTTTTATAGCTACATTTTTAATAGGTATAATTGCATTAGCTTCACATTTTCTAATGCCAAATCTCTTTATATATTCAATTTCATAATCATAGACTTTTACTTCTTTCCCTTCTTTATATTGCTTATAGAGTTTCCCTAAATCTCTTTTTCCACCTGTTATTAAATTGTCAATCCATAATACGTTATTTTGTTCAATAAACTCAATTGTCAATCCAAATCTATCAATTAATAGATTTTTTGGATTCCATTTTGTAGCTTTCTCTAAATCTATAATGTTTTTTCTTAGTGTATCTGCAATTTTTAATCCTGCAGGATCAAAATCTCCATAATAAAGCAATACGGGAATAAGACCAATTTCATCAGCTTCTTTAAATCGTTTTATTAATTTACCACGAGAATTTATATCCGACCATCCTTTAGCATTAGAAATTGGAATATGATATTTTTCGCAAATATCATAAAATATATTTCTAACATCTACTTTTTCAACTGTCATTTGAATATAATATTTTTGAGATTCCCAAAAAGCTATATCTTCCTTAAACTCTTCAACATCAATCGCATAATTTAATACATTATAGAGATAATCTTTTGGACTTTCATATTCCTCTTTTAGTTTTTCTACATTATAAAACTCTCTTGACTTGTCTTGAGCTGTAAAATCTAACGGTAAATACCCTTCTTTCCTACATAAATTAATCAAACCTTCACAATAATCAAATTTATCTTTTGTAATCAGATTAAAGTTTTCTAATTGATAACACCAACCTCTTGCTGATATTTTCTCTTTCTCGTTAATTCTATTCCACCTTGTTTTATTTGTAATATCTAATTGTAAATTCATTAGGGTATCAGCAAATTCATTAAGCTCTTTTTGATATTTAATTTGTTGAGCTTCCGTTTTTCTTCCTCTCGAAGTTTTAGGGAGTTGGATTTTATTATAATCAATTTGAGTCATTTTATTTGTTTTCCCTCTAAATTGTTATTGGAGTTAGGATTTGATGATAATCAAATTTTCCTTCAATCTTACTGAAAATTGCTTTCATTTCGTTAATTACAATAATTCTTTTCTGTTCTTCTGGATTAATCAAGTCTTCAGAAGTTCCAGGAATCTTTAATCTCTCAATACCATTAATAGTAATGCCTTTTGATTTTAGCAATTTTAGAACTAAATGTGCAATTTCTTCAATGCTATCTTGGTCAGTTAATTTAATTGGTTTTAAATATTGAACGTGACAACTCTCAATCATGTGCTTCATTAACCATTTACCGTTTTTCTTATATGTTTTTTTACATTTGGGACATTGATACATTATCTTAACCTCTTAGCTTTAATTTGAGATAAATTAAAGTATCCAAAAGGTAAATTTAAAAAATAATTGTTTCTTTGATATATTTCAATTCTTTTCTAGAATAGTCATTTGCAAAATCCTTATCTTCAACAGGAAAATGATTTGCTTTTAAGAATCTTTTCATGATAAGAGAAAAATGTTCTTTTTCTGCCCATGAAAAACCACTTAGAAAATTTCTCTCTCTTGAATCCATTTTATTAATTTTGTCAATCTCAGCCATAATACTCCTAAAAGCTTTTCGCATTTCATATTTTTCTTGACATTTAGGACAGAAGTAATCACTTCCATCTTCAGCCATTAGATAAGAATTTTGACAATCTTTACAAATCATTTTTTTTTCACTTTTAATTTTTAATTGTTTATTAATTATAATTAGTTTGACTTTATATTTAAATGTTTGGCAATTGTCAAACACATCAATTCTCAATCAAAAGTATTTTCACATAATTCTCTTATAGAAAAGTAAAAAGTCTTTCTAATTTTTATTCTGAAGAAATCTTTTTTTGTTTAACTAGATACAAACATTCTTGTCATAACATTTAATTAGATATGTCAATACAAGTTGAGGAAATAAATAAGGAATTTATAGAAATAAAGAATTTCTTTTCAAAAGTAGGTTTTGAATTGATAGGAACTACAGAAATCAATAATGATAAAATTTATTTAATTAAGGAGAAATCCCATTAGTGATTTGTAATTATAGTTCTATGATGATATTAGTCCATTCCATCGCTTTCCTTTTGTATTGAATGATATATAATGATATATTCAGTTTCTGTCGCTAATCAGCATAATAGAAACTAATTTTTTACCTTTAATTCTCTTAAAAGTAAAATAATTATTCTCGTATGGATAACGTATATACAGAATGTTCGAATCCTGCTAGGTCCGCTCTTATTCTTTTGCTTTTATTTTTAAATCTAAAACAACCAATTCAGACTTTGGGGAGTAATGCTTTACGATTTTAGAGTTAATAAAAGATTCAATTTCCCAATTAAGAGATCTTAATCCTTTCTCGAGAATCTTTAAAGTTATCTCTACAGGATTTGGTTTTTCAGAGAATTGGTAAAAATGCAAAATTCCACCAGACCCTTTCATTAAAGAGCAAGCTACATCAAGATATTCGATTGATTTCTCAGGTAAATTCATGATTATTCGATTTGCTTTTTTGCTTAAAAACTTACCTAATTCATTTTTAGGCTTAAGAAGATCTTTAACATCAACGTTATATGGTAAGATTTCTCCCTTTAGATTATTCAATTCGATATTTTCTTTCAAATATTCATAAGCTTTAGGATTGATATCAAAAGCATAAATTTTAACATTTTGATTCTTTACAATTTGGATCGAGAATGTCCCAACTCCAGCGAACATATCAACAATCATTTCATTTTCTTGTATCTCACTTGAAGCAATTCTTCGCCGCTCGAACACCAATCTTGGAGAGAAGTATGTATTCTTAACATCAACCTTAAAAATACATTCATTTTCTTTATGAATCGTCTCAGATTTATCATCTCCATATAAAATCTCTAATTCTCTCAGTCGAAATTTTCCTTTTATTTGGCTCTTTTTCTCATAAACTGTTTTGACATTTTTATTTACTTTTGATATACCTTTAGCAATTGTGTTCTTGTAAAAATTAAATTCTGTATCATCAATATTAAAAAACTTATCAAACTCAATAATAGCTATATGTCCAATGATATCATATGATTTGGGGATTATATTGGAATACTTATCTGGAATTTTTCCCTCTAAAGCATCTTGAAGCGTTCTGTATTTATAACTTTCATTTGGTATTCCTGGTCTGGAAATAAGGTCAAAATTAATTTCTTTATCTACTAATTTTATTACTTTATCGATTAGAACTTGGTTATCAACAATCGGGTATAAAATATAATCATTTTTATGTAGAATTAGGAATTTTTGGTCAACAATTTGAGAATTACTAAACTTTTCTTTTAAAAAGTTGATAAAAGCCTGTCCATCTTTTCTTTTCAATTTAATGTATAAGATTTCAGACCTATTAGCGTTTCCCATTTCCCTCAATCAACTCAAATATAATTAATAATTGTGTTTCTGGAATTATTAGCTTTTTAATTAGTTCTCGGTTTATTTCATTTGATGATTTGCTGCAATTTATCAGAACAGTTCTATCACATATAAAATCACTTTTGCGAAAAACCATATCATTTTTATCTAATAGTTTCAATTCCTTATTTCCGAATCCATAAAAGGAATCTTGGAATTTACCTATTTTTAAAGTAATTTTAAATTTAGTTCCATCTTTAATTTTGGTTTTCAAATCGTTATTCAAATCAAAACATGCTTTGGAAGCACCAATTCCGATGATACAGTTCCCTTTCTTAGTTAAACTCTTTTCTTTTGTAATTTCTATGGTTGTACTATGTGTACATAGAATATTTTCGTGTCCATAAGCAGTAATCGTTTCTAAAATCACCATATATTTTAGCCTTCTTTAAAAAATTGAAGTAAATCTTCAACTTTATTAAAAATAGAATAATTTATTTGAAATTTAGATTTTAAAATAGAATCTAATCCATAAATAGGATTCACAGCATTTATTTCCACAATTTCATTAAATTGATTTAAAAATTTCTCCGGAATTAGTACACCACATTTATCATACTTTTGATAATATTGATTTATGAAAGCACTTGACTTCTTTACTGAATTTTCATATAATTCATCATTCTCATCTATAGCTGAGATGGATTCAAATTGGCCCACTGGATATGTACTCTTTAATTCAAGTGGTATTATTCCAAAATAAGAAGAATTAAAAACAATATGTATTTCTTCTCGAGGAATAATAATATTGTCATCAATTTCTTTAAGCCAATTTTGAATTGCTGGAGAATTTTCTCCTCTAGCGTCTAATTCTGGTAAAATTATTAAAAATTTTACATCTTTAGGAATCCGATAACTGTTTATTATCTTTTTCTCATATCTATTAATCAATGGTCTATAGATATTTTCAGGGGAAACAAATAACCTTCCACTTTTCTTATAGCTTTTTTCATAGAATTCAAATGTTGGAGATTCTTTTTTTAAGATACGTGCAGCTTTTACTAAGTTTGGGTGTGTTTTGGTACGTTGCTCTACAAGTTCCCATAAATTCCCTTCACGTATTGCTTGTCGGACTGTTTTTAACTCAGAAAAAGAAAGATATAAATTATGTTCGGCTAAAAGTTTAATTCGTAAATCCTTTTCATATTTCCTCAGTTCTTTTGGGTTAAATTTTGTACATATCGGGCAATGGCAGGGAAATTCTTCTAGATCATCAAGGTTTTTAGTGCCTGTTGACAATGTAAAATAACGGTTCTCTTTAGCATATAAGATGTATGCTGCCGAATCCATTAAATCGCATCCACAAGCAACAGCTAAGGAAAAGAACTGAGGCAATCCTAATCCAAACATATGTAAAGGTTTATTTGGTATTATTTTTTTTTTCACATTTAATAAAATTTGAATAGCGACATCAAATCTGTAATCAAGAAAAGATTTTACCAGGCCTCCAATTGCATAAACACCAAAATCTAATTTATTCATTTCATTTATGCATCTTGTTAAAAGATCATCATATTTACCTCCATGAATTGGTCCAAACCATGCACATTTTTCATTGGATCGTCTAGCAATATTCTCTTTTGCCCTAAAAATTGTAGCATCAACCTTAGTTTTTGCAATTTCATATACATCATCAGGTTGTACAGGGATATCAAGGATCACGGGAAAATCAGATTCGATCTTCTCTTGAAAGGCTTCGATCTCTTCAGCTTCAATTTTCATGTTAGATTTTGTATACATATATTGCTGAAAGGCTCCACTATCCGTGGCAATTAGGCCATCAAAATCAAGAAATTGATGAATTTTTTTCTCCATGAGTCTTTCTTTAATAGAATCATTTTGAAAAAGGATGTATGCGTTAGTAAAAACTGCTTGAGCTCCAAAACTTTTTAAGTCAGAAGGGGGAATTACATTTTTAAAAGGATGTACAACAGGAAAAAGATTAGGGGTAATCATCTGTTTTTTATTAACTTCTAATGTTCCTATTCGACCTAGAGCATCTACATCGACAATTTCATACTTCATTTGGTTCCCTGTGGTATTATTTCTTGATTAATCAAAAAAATCTTTTAAACGATCCTCTTCAAATAATTTTTGAAGCCAATCAATCTTTCCAATCTTGTAATTTTCTCCGTTATTATTTTCAATTATAATACCAACGATAATATTTGCTACGGTTTCAATATCGATATTTGTTGTATCGATTTCAAACATGGGGGCTTTTATCTGCCTTTGGATAAAATAATTGACGCAATTGCCCAAAATTTCTGCTTGAATGTTTTCAGTGATTTTCTTTATATTATAATCTTTTAATTCTAATCTTTTAAATAATTCATCCGGATCACATCTTAAAATAAAGGCATAATCAATAAACTTTTCTGGAATTATATCTGAGAAATGGCTTTCAATAATTAGATATGGTGGATTCTTATGTTTAATTTCTTCAATCTTTTCCAACACATAAGGTAGAAATATTTTAAAATCAACAATATATGTTTTTCGATCTTCATCATATTCGAATGAGAACTTATCTGAAATTGCCAATTCATTTAAAGAAATTATCTTAGCATCAATAATATTAGAGATTTCTTTTGCTACTGACGATTTTCCACAGCCGGGTGTTCCGGAGATTATAATGTTTTTCATTTCTAAATAATGATTATAGAACGATAATTAAAAAAATGAATCAACCTAAATCAATTTAGTTTTTAAAAAATTATAATATAATTATCTCTACAAAATGTATTATAAGACATAAATTTATATATTTGTAGAGATAATATCTAATTATGGTAAGTGTAATAAAGAAAAATGTTGGTGGAAAGGAATATTATTATCTTTCATATTCTTATCGCGAGAATAATAAGGTCAACAATTTATCAAAATCAATTGGAAAAGATCTTCCAGAATACGAAGATTTAGCTCTTCTAAAAGAAGAATTTTGCTATGAAATCTTTCAGAAACTTTGGATGCCTATCATCGATAAAATTACTGAAAAATATCGGGATACATTTAAGTCATTACCAAAACCAATACAGGTAAAAGATTTAAGGACTTTTGGAGTGCGCTTTACTCATAATACAAATAGAATTGAAGGGTCAACCCTCACCTTGAATGAAGTTGCCTTAATTGTTGATGAACCAGATGTTCCAATCAAAAAACCATCACACGATATAATAGAGGCAAAATCACATATGAGTGTTTATGAAGAAATGATTACAAGTAAGAGAGATATTGATTGGGAATTACTTCTGGATTGGCACGAGAAAATCTTTGAGCTAACAAAACCAGAAATCGCAGGAATTATAAGACAATATCCAGTTCAAATAACTAGAAGTAAATATGTTCCTCCCATGGCAGGAGTAGAGTACCTTTTGGATGATCTCCTTAAATGGTATAATGGTAATAAAAATAAATTACATCCTGTTTTTCTTGCATGCATGATGCATTATAGATTTGTTTCAATACATCCTTTTGGAGATGGGAATGGAAGAATGTGCCGAATTCTTATGAATTATATTCTTTTTAAGAATCAATATCCTATGTTTGATATTGAATATAAAATTAGACAGAGTTATTATAATGCCTTAGAAAATGCCAATCTAAAAGAAGATGATATGATCTTCATTGGTTGGTTTTGTAAAAGGTATATCCAGGCAAATGAATCATATCTGACATAGGTACTTTATAAGATAAATTAACGAATTAATTAAATATATTTAAAAAATTTTTTAACCAAAAAAATAATAAAATATGCTTATTTTTAGTAATTATTAACATACAGATGTGCTGATAGAATTGAAGTCTGGATATAGTTATGTGAAAGAAACATTTGAGAAACATGAAAAAGGATATCAGACACCACACTGGTATCGCGGGATTGAATATCGAAAAGGAAGATCAATTCAAAGAGTGGAAAAACCAACCAATATTCATAGAGCAAGAACATTAGGTTATAAGGCAAAACAAGGATATATCATTGTTCGAGCAAGAATAAGAAAAGGAGGAATGCATAAAGTTCGTCCAAAGCGGGGACGAAAGCCAAGAGCGATGGGAGTTTCCAAATATACAACTGGGAAAAATCTACAATGGATTGCTGAGGAGCGTGTTCAGAGAAAGTATCCAAACATGCAAGTTCTAAACAGCTATAAAGTTTATGCCGATGGAAAACATTGGTATTATGAAACAATTTTAGTGGATCCAAACCATCCTGTTATTAAATCCGATACCAATATAAATTGGATCGCTGACCCACAACATTCAAAGAGAGTAACTCGTGGTCTTACTTCTGCAGGAAAAAGAGCTCGAGGATTACATAAAAAAGGATGGGGTTCTGAAAAAACTCGACCAAGTATTGGAGCAAATAAGGGTCGAGGAAAATAGATTTTTATCTTTTTCTCTCTCACTTAAAAAAAATTGAGATAAAATTATAATTTATTTACACTAACTGTCATTCCACCATCAATGATTATATTTTGACCAGTGATATAATCTGCTCCTGGTGAAGCTAAAAATAATGCAGCATCTGCTACCATTTTACTTTCACCAATTCTATCAATAGGAAGTTTTACACCTCTAGTTTTCAAAAAATCTTTGATAAGATTCGGATCATTATTATAGATGGGCGTTAAAAACACACCGGGAGAAATAGCATTAACTGTAATATTGTTTTTACCTAATTCAAGAGCCCATAATCTTGTAAATGCTAATAAACCTGCTTTACTTACACTATAAATCCCAATCATAGGATTTGCACCATTTGCTGTTCCAGCACAAGAAACAATATTGATAATTTTTCCTGCAACTGGTGTAAAATGCTTTTGTCTCCTCATCTGTTTATATAGGCTTTTAGTAACATTCCACGCACCTTTTAGATTAACTGCCATAATCTTATCATACATTACTTCTTTTTGCTTTAAGGTGGGATACAAACCTCCATCAATGCCTGCATTATTAACTAATAAAAAAAGATTGTCGAATTTCTCGAGTACTTTATCAGCCATTTCTTTTACCTGTCCAGAATCTGAAATATCGGCTTTTGCTATAAGAATCTCAACATCGTAATTTTTAAGAATGATATCACGTGTTTCTTCTAACCCTTCTTCATTAATATCATTTATTACGAGATTAGCTCCTTTACTAGCAAAAGTTTTAGCCATTTCTCTTCCAAATCCACCTCCACCAGCACCAGTTATTAAAGCAACTTTTCCCTCTAAATATTTTTCTTCCGACATATTTTTCACATCTACTTATATTTTATTTTCCAAATAAACCTTTATTTTTCTTATATTGAGCTAATAATCTCATTGGAGGGGGTGTTTCAAAAGCAATACTTACATCTATTACTGCAGGTTTTTTAGAATCAATAGCTCTTTGTAAAGCAGGTTTAATATCTTCAGGATTTTCAACTTTTTCCCCATAACACCCAAATCCTCTAGCAATTTCCGAGTAATCTATTGGAGGTAAATCAACATCACAATATCGTTTGTTAAAGCTTTTCTTCTGATTACTCTTTATCATTCCCCAAGCACAATTATTTGCAACAACAACTATTATTTGTATGTTTAACCTTACGGCTGTTTCTAATTCTTGTACATTAAATAAAAAACTTCCATCACCATTTAAACAAACAACAAGTTTATCTGGTTTTGCTATTTTAACTGCAATGGCATAAGGAATTCCAACGCCTAAATGCCCCATTGAAATTGGAAAAAATGTTGATCTTGGAGGACGAGGTTTTAAATTTATAAATTTGTATGAGAACACAACAATATCACCGCCATCAAGGACAATTTGGGCATCCTTAGGAATATAATCGAAAACCTCATAAACCAATCGTTCAGGTTTCATGGGTAATTTCTGATATTCAAGGATTTTTAAATTTATATCTAATTGGTTTTTGCATAATTCTTGTAAATATGTGTTCCATTCTGACCATTCAGTTATCTTTTCTTTCGGTAGAGATTTCTCCATTTCATTTAATAATTGGCTAAGTACAGCTTTGCAATCACCAATAATCCCAACTTCAATTGGTCTATTCTTACCAATTTCATTTGGATCTATATCAATTTGGATAATTTTTTGAGTTTGATTCCACATTGGTAAGGCTCCATAAAATATGGAATAATCCCATTTACAACCAAAAGATAATATTACATCAGCTTCTGTAGCA
Organism: Promethearchaeota archaeon; assembly: GCA_048939015.1. Taxonomy (GTDB): domain Archaea; phylum Asgardarchaeota; class Lokiarchaeia; order Sigyniarchaeales; family SOKP01; genus Loki-b32. Next base: position 8,417 of record JBHLPW010000080.1, on the reverse strand, counting down.
GCTGTCCTATATGCATTATTTATTAAATAAGAATCCAAAAAATTCTTTTTATCTCGGCCAATTGAACCAATACCGTTAATTGTCGTGCTTGTTGGTATCATATAAGTCTCTGATAAAGTTTTTATCTCCTCTGAAGCTTCTGAAGCAATAACTCCACCACCAGCTACCATAAGAGGTTTCTTAGCGTTTTTTAATATTTCAATAGTCTTTTCAATATCTGCTAAAGAACCATTTGGTCTATTTAAAGCTCTATACTTTTCAGGGTCTAGAATATTATTAATATCCGCTTCCTTGGCTTTTCTTACTAATGCTGTCTCCCTGAATTCTAAATAGACTGGACCTCTTCTTCCTGATAAAGCAGTCTTAATAGCTTTTTGAACGGCGTGTGGAATTTCCTCTGGTTCTTCAACTTGAATTTGAGCTTTGGTTATTGGTTTCATCAATGCAATTTGATCAATTCCTCCCTGTAATATACCAGTATCTTCCAACATTCGTCCAATTTGTGCCCCAATAATAAGCATAGGAATTGAATCTGCATTAGCTGCTGCTACTGCGGGTACAATATGAGTAACACCAGGACCAACAGTTCCAAGACACACACCGATTTCTCCCGTAGCCCTGGCCCATGCATCGGCCATATGACCTCCCGCTTGTTCATGTCGAACCATTACAGTGTCAATACCCTCTTCTCTACCCCATCGTTCTATTGCATCAAAAATTCTTAATAATTCACCGCCTACAATACCAAAGATCTTTGTAACCCCTTCCTTTATAAGGCATTTAACGACTAAGTCGCCACCATCTAATTCTTGCTTTGACATATCTAGACGTATTATAAATAACAAAAAAAGTTTATTACAATAAAAAATTAACAAATACGTCCATTTTAAAGATTGATTAATTCGAGATGATACCCTAAAACTTCTTGAGTATCTAAATAATAAAATTTAACCCTTCCAACCTTTCCCGACTGAATCACATCAATATAATATTTATTTTTAAAATGGTTAATGAGAGTCTCAGCATCTTTAATAAATACGCCTAAGTGATGTAATCCAATTTTTCCTTCTTTAAGAAATTCTGAGTATAAATGATCTCCTGTGGATTCTAATAATTCAATAATTTCAAATTGTTTCCCACTAAAGTGCTGCATTATCTTTTTCATTTTAAATTGTACTTCATTTCCTCTATAAATTACGGTGCTAGTTTGTTCTACAATATTAATCTTTTGCTTAAAATCCAATAAAGCAGTATAGAATTCTGCTGCTTTCTCAATATCTTTGACAAGAATACCAATATGATCGAATTTTGATAGTTTTAACTCTACCATTATAAATCTACTGAGTTTTATTTTACTATTTTAGCAAATTGCAATTTACCAATTGGCTTTTTTAGAGGAAATTCTCCTTTTAATATCATGGTTTTCAATTGTTCTGCTAATTTTATTGCTCCATATCGGTCTGATTGTCTTAAAACAATTGGAATATTATTTCCTTCGAAATTAATTGTTTTTAGATCTAAATCAAATGCTTCTGGACATAGATGAGTACAATTACCACAATTAAAACATCGAGATCGATCGATTGCAGAGATCATACCATTTTTAATAATAAAAGCATTAGTAGGACATTTATCAATAGCTTTACATTCTTCACAATTTTTACACGCTTTAGGATTAAATTTCATAATGAAATTGTCATCCCAAACGTCTCCATATGTCATTTCTCCTACTTTTTCTCGCCCTACAAGACTTAATATCGTTAAATTGACAAGTTTATCCGATTTTATTATATTTTCAAAGATTTTTTCATTTAGTATAGGAATAGGAACAGCTATACTACAAATCGGTTCTAATCCATAAGATGTTTTAAACGCACCCATGAATTCTGGTTTCATTCCTTCCAATGGAGCTATAGTCATCATATTTGGTTTTTCTACATAATTACGCGTTCCGGGACCCATTAGATAACCAATATTTCCATTCACAAGAACAGGAGAACCAATTCCAAATGATTCAAATTCTGGATCATTTTGGAATGGATTCAAGGCACCACATCCCGAAAATGTTATTTCTGTTTTATTAGGTGAGAAAGGTAGACAAGAAAAAATAGTATCAACTTGATAAGATTCACAATTAATCATTGCATTATAGTTTTTAATTGCCTGTCTTGTCCCAACTAGTTTAGCAAATTGCATATCTTCTAGTTTCATTTGTTTTTCAATAGTTTCACCTTCTGCACTAATACCTACTATTTTAACTGATTTTCCATCAACGATATCTCTAAAGAGTGAACCCCCACAATAATTATCAATCGTTTTACTTTGAGATGTGCCATAAATAATTAGATCTACAATACCTAGGTATTCATTTGGGCATGGTCCAGGGAAACTTGGTATTCCATTAATGTCAACTTCGATAAACTTCCTCAAAGTTTTAGGTGGTGAAAGGCGAAATGAGAAAATTCCCATAATTCCACTCATAAGGCCTTTAGTCGCTGTTGTAACAACATCTACGTCTTCAAATTTGACTGTCTCACCTTCCTTAATCTGATCTAACAATTCTTGAACGGTTAATACAACAGCCGAACCATCTTCAATTTTCTTTCTGATTTCTGATAATTTTCTTTTTTTAACCAATAGAAATCATCACTTCGTCTCAAAAACTATCATTTTAAATATTTATTTATAATAAAATTTTTTTATTTATACAAAGCTTAAGATAATTAATAACGAGTAAAGCAGTTCTTTTGAGGTTATAAAATTATTGTCCTATTTTGAATCAAGATTACCAATTGATTTTAATAATTTGACTGAAGTTCAAAAAAAATTAAAATTATGTGAAGAACTTGGAATTAAAAATGTAATAGTTGAGCCTAGAAATATAAAAACGAAAATAACTTCAGAGAATAAGGAATCCATTGAAAGAGAGACGAATATAAATATATTTTATCGAGTAAATTTAAAATTAGAGAATCTAAATGGTTATAAAAGCAGGATTAACCATTTTAATAAATTTTCTGATATTCTTTCAATTGAGTCTTTAAATAAAGACGTCCAAATACATGCAGCGAGAGATTCTAGAGTAGATATTATTTCTTTTTCTGATCCAGAAATTATGAAGACACTTACGCCAGGAGTGATTTCCCTTACTAGACAAAACAATTCATTTTTGGAATTTTCAATGGCTCCAATAATGGTAAAAAATAAGATTTATCAATCAAAAAATTTTAGAAACTTATATAGAGCCATTCAATTAGTTCTAAAATTAAAAGCTAATTGTATTATAAGTGGTAATTTTGATGATATGTATGATTTCAGACATCCAAGGGCTTTAATAAGTATTTGTAATTCTCTATTAGGAATTCCTTTAGGAAAAGCTAAGAATATCTTTACCATTAATCCCAATCTATTAATTGAAAGATCAAAGAAACGTTTAAATAATAAATTTGAATCAGAAGTCAGAATACTAAGTAATGGTGATATAACATAAATAGAAAGGAAAAGCAAAGATATATCTTTTTTAAAATAATTACAGAAAATAAAAATGTAATCACCCAAAATTCTCTAATTAAATCAATTTGGCAATCGATTTGGCGATATTTTGGTTTGAAAGAAGCTAATAAAATTGGATTATGGTTAATAGAACTTAATTTAGACGAAAATTATGGAATTATAAGGTGTACACACCAAACGAAGGAAATTTTAATTTCAGCTTTAAGCCTGGTGAAAGATGTAAATGACACAAGGGTGATATTGGTGCCAAGAAAAACCTCGGGAACAATAAAATCAATAAAAAAAGCTAGTAAATAGAGTAAAATAAATTAAAATGATAAAATCAAACTAAAAGGAATTATGAAAGTATATAATTTAACAAGAGCGCACATTCAACAAATAAATAACATCACTAATGCATTATTAAAAGTATCCTTATTAGATATCAAGGATATAGAGACTTATCCATACCTTTTAATAATACAATCAACAATAGAGAATTCCATAAAACTAACAATTTATCCATTAAAACGAAACAAAATAATAAAGGTAACATTTTCAGGATTTAATTTTTCTAGTGAGATTATTGACAATATCACTAGTATTCTTCAAAATTTTCAAGTTATTCACACATCCGGAGCCTTAGTAATTAATAAACAACTATTTTATGAGTGTTATTTGAATTTAAGTATAAATGATATCAAATTTGTGGATTTAAAAGCTACTTTAGATAAGATTAAAAATATATTTAAAGAAGTAAAAATAGAAGAAATTGGACTTAAAAAAAGCAAGTTAAACGAATTATGAAAAAATGGAAAGTTTTTTTAAAATTTTCAAATGGAGAAGATAAAAAGCTTGAACTATTTGATGCAAAAGTATATTTTGGAGGATACTTGACGATTAAAAGAAGTTATTTTAATACTCTTTATAAAACAGTTAAAATGACCAAAAAATATTTTACTCAAAAAGCGATAGAAAAAGTAATAAGCCCTAACGATGATAATTGGACCCTAAATCCTTGGATGCTTATAATAGCAAAGGATAATGAAAAACAAAAAACTTTTTGGTTTTTCATCAAAAGAGAAAAAGATTTATCTGGAAAACTAGTTGCTATTGGTCCAAAACCCTTCGCAGAATATAATGATAAAAATCTACCAGAAGCAAAAAGAGAAATTAAAAGTATAATAAATTATATTGTAGTTTATTTGAATAAATTTAATTGCGGTATTATGCTCCCAAATTTCCTTCCTTGAATTTGAATTCTTAAAATTATATTAACCTAATAGCCATCTTTTAATAATTTACTATTTATCTCTAAATTATTTGTTTAGACTCTAGAAAAATCCAAAGAATAAGCAAAAAATATTAAATTAAATTTTAATTATCAATTTTAATATCAGAAAATACAGAAAATAGAATCATTTAAAATTTAATGGCTTAACGATCTTGAAGAAAAGAACTTTTAGAGTCGTCTTATGTATCACAATGGTATTTTTAACTATAAATTCTCTACATTTTGTACTAAATGGTTACGGAGCAAGTGATGAAATCGATTCTAAATTTGGAGAATCACCGGTGATTGATGGCTACATTGATCTACTTTCTGGCGAATGGCAAAAAGCCACAAAAAAGGAGATTTTTCTAGAGGACTTACCTATAAAATGTTGGGTCATCCAAAGCGATGAAAATCTATATATCTCTCTCCAATTAGAGTTAGAAAGTGGATATCATAATATCACAGAATTTATTGGGCTTATCATTTCAAATAGTTCTTCAGAGAATAAAGAAAATTTTAAAGATGCAAAAATCATTCAATTTTCCAATATTTCAGCGAATCAGTTCAATTATTTTGATTATAAGATAAATAATAGCGTTTTTTCAATAGATAATGAAAACAATGGGAATGGAGTTGCAAAGATGGAAGGATATACTTCAATTTATGAGTTTTCTATTCCTATTAAAAACGAGACGAATAGTGGTGAGGATGTAGTATTGAATTTTGGTAATAGTTATGCCTTTAATATAACATATGGAGATATTCCATCTTATCCAAATGGGATTAAAAAGAGTACTATTGTTCTTATTAATTTAGAATCAGTCTCTTCTTCAACACCAACGCTTTCCAATGTTTTTTTATTTGTTTTATGTATAATGATATTTAGCGTATTAGGGATTTTATATGGATTTTATATTTATAAAATATTTAAATTAAAAGAAAAAATTCAGAGATTAAAAAGATAAAATGTCAAAAATACCGAAACAAAAGGAAAATGAGCAAAAATTAAAAAAAAATCAATTTAATGAGAGCTTTGCTTTTAGATCAGTAATAGTTTCAGCAATTTTTGGAGGTATCTTTTTGGTTTTGTCTCTACTCTTTAACACTGAGTTTATTACCATTTTTTTGAATAAAGGTATAATTTGGAATTTTATTGACATATTGGTTAAAGTTATAGTTATACTGTTGTTTTTCCTGTTTATTATAACTAGTATAGGAAATTACAAAGAATTAATTGGTAAACCATTAAATTGGAAAGAATTAGCACTAGTTTTTCTGTTTTCTATTGGACAAACAATCTTAAATGTTTGGGTTTTTCTTTTCACTCTTTTTGGACTAATATTATTATTAATATATTTATATCTAATCCAAGAGTTCTAAATCAGTATTTTTCGTTAAATAGAAAATGAGCTTAGGTTTAATTTATATAGGACATAGAGGCACTAGAACTAATTTTGATGAGAATACAATAGAAGCTTTTAACAAAGCGATAGAATTTGGGGCGAGTTATATTGAATTTGACGTTAGAAAAACTAAAGACGAGAATTTCATAGTAATTCATGATTCTTCTTTAGAGAGAACTACTAACGGTTCAGGATTAATTAAGAAATATAATTTTACAGAGATTAAGAAATTCAGAACAAAAAATCATAACTGTAAGGTTCCACTCCTTTCAGAAGTCTTGAAGGAGTTAAAAGGAAAAGTAAAGTTTATGATTGAGTTAAAAGATGAAGATATAAAAGATGCCATACTAAAAATTGTAAATAAATTAAATGTATTTGGTGAATGTATTTTCAGTGGGAGGAATTTATCAAATTTACAGGAAATTAAGATAAATTATCCTAATAGTAGAATATGTTATAATATCACAAAAGGATTTGACCTTAAAATTGATGATTTCTTGAGATTTGGGAGATTAAATCAATTAGGTTTTAAACCAGATTTAATAAGCTTAAGATCAAATCTTATATCTGAACAATTCATCAAAATTTGCCATAATAATGACATAAAATCATTGGCATGGGATTTCATTTCATGCCATGATCCAATTTCTAAAATTAAATCTTTAATTGATATGGGGATTGATGGGATTTTATTTGATGATTATAGGAACATCAGAAAAATTAGGGAATGGATGAAAACAACCTAACTATCTGATTTAATCCTTGAAAAACCACTAGGTAAAAAAAGAATGATCTCATCTGTTGATAACAATTTTACCCAAATTCTTAATTCCTCACCACAATTTTTAAGAAAATAAGATTTCACCTCTTTTGCTAGTTTACCTTTTGTTAATCCATTTGATTTTGAAGGCACAATATCTATTGTTATTTTTGTTTGCTTTTTTATCGTAGATTCTGGACCAGAAATGATTGTGGGGTAATATATTTTTTGATTATCATGAAAATTTTCTTCTGATTCAATCATTTTTAATCCAATTGTCAATTCAGTTTTTGCATTTTTGATAAAATTCTTTTTACCAGATATTATAAATGATCCTTTTGGAAGAAACTCACCTGAAGGTGGACTTTTTGAAATTTGATTAGGTTGAATATAAAAAACTTCAACAATACCCCAGTTTTCCTTCCATGCTCTTGAATAACTGGCGACAAAATCAGCAGCTTCGTGAATAGTGTTTATAGGAATTGTCTTATCGTCTAAATTTTTTATAACAACCAATGGGGACCCAGGAAAAACCGTATGAAAAACTAAGTCTTTTGGATCTAGATGATTTTTAAAAATGCTCTCATTAGAACTGGCATCTCTACCTCCTATGATTAAAAATCCATCAGTGGATATAAACCATCGAAATTTCTCATACCATTTTTTCTTTGGCTTTTTGATGAGGAAATCAATTTCCTTTTCAATTGAATCTTTAGTAAGTTTTAATTTGTTAATTTTCTCTTTAGTTTTTTCAATCGCAGTAATTGTACCTTGTATTTTTTTCTCGGCTTTTTTACCTTTGGAATATATCTGATTAGCATTTTGTCCAATACTTTTCTTCAAGTCAATATAAACATCGTAACTGTCTATTTTAAGTTTTAATTGATTAGTTGAAGGAATTACTTTTTCATAGAATTCTGTTCCATTTAAATTTTCTAATTTTGCAGCTTGAAGTTTATTATTAATTGCTTCCCATTGGTAACCTTTTTTCTTAGCATCTAATATGACTAAATATAATTTCTCTAATGAATTTAGATTGGCATATATTAAGTCTCCGATTCTGTAATTTTTTTTCTTTTTTTCTTTTAGCTCTTCTAGATATATTTGTTGATTTAGTAATATTTTTTCTTGAGATTTAATTTGATCATTAACTCCCTGGTCTTTGGGACTTTTTAATATTTCAGAGTCAGTTTTTGAATAGAATTCATCAACTGCTTGATTAAATGAAGGGAAATTTTTTTTAGAATATCCCTTAAGAATTTCGAGTTCAAAAGGAAGTACAAATAATTGATTGCCTTGTTGATTATAAACAATTTGTGCGTTAAGATTACCAAATAAAAGCTGATTTCTTAATCTTTTAAAAGATTCATATAAATTTTGGTAATCTCCATCAGTTAGTTTTTTTCCAGGAAGATCCTTCGTAACATTTCCCCTATAGCATATTTCTTCACTATATAAACCAGAAATATGTATATTTCGAGAAAGA
>JBHLPW010000079.1:13108-18963 GCA_048939015.1 Promethearchaeota archaeon | reverse complement strand
TCACTTTTTACTTATAAAAGCATTTGGGCTATTAAAAGAAAAAGGGATAAGATATTTTGAATTAGGTGAAGATGTTATAAATTCTTTACATTATCAACCTAATGAAAAAGAAATTAATATAAGCAAATTTAAAAAAAATTTTGGATGTGAAACTATTTTAAAATCACAATCCGAGTTTTTTTTTAATGAAAACTATTTTAAACAAACAATGAAAAAAAGGATTGATAGTTATGCAAAAAGCGAGTTTAAAGGAGCGATTAAATGAGCAAAATACTATTATTTTTCCCAAAATTAGAGGAATATAAGGACTATCATCATTTACCCATCACAGCCTTAGCAGTAGCCTCTGAATTATTAGCTAGAGGAAACGAAGTCGTGATACATGACGAAAGAGTAGATGATTCATCCACATTAATTAAAAAAATTAACAATGCTAATGAAATAATGGTATCTGCATTTACTGGATATCAGTTAACACGAGCATATGAATTTATAAAATTAGTTAAACAAAATACTAATAAAAAAATAACAATAGGTGGACCACATGCTACAGCACTTCCACAACAAACACTAGAATCTAAATATATAGACGAAGTATTTATCGGTGAATTTGATTCAGGAGAAAACTTATTGCCATATCACTTATTAGATATCGAAAAATATATAAATCCAGCTACTAAACGATTTATATATGTCACATCTTATGGCTGTGTTGGTGTTTGTACATTTTGTGCTACTAAAAATAAACGTAAACTAAAATTTTTAGAATTGGATAAAGTAGAACAAGATATTGATAATTTAATGAAAATTTATCCATTTGAACAAGCAGTTTTCTTTGATGCTACCGCTTTTACGATTAAAGAACGTGCTCATAGAATCGCTAAAATCATGAATAAACACAATTTAAAATGGATTGCTGATGCTAGAGCACCTGAGATTGCAAGATTAGATGATGGAATATTAAAAGACATTATTGATAGTGGATTAATGCAGTTGACAATCGGTTTAGAATCAGGATCTGAACGAGTAGTGAAATTGATGAAAAAAGGCAAATATCATTTGAGAGATTATAAACTAGCAGCCGAAAAATTAAAAAAATATAATATGACAATGGCTTCTGGTGTGATATTTGGGACTCCAGGAGAAACGTTAGACGATATTCGCCAATCCATTCAATATATAAAAGAAATCAAACAGATCAATCCTAACTTTCGCATATCAACAACATTCTTCAAACCATTACCAGATACAATTTTGACTGATTTAGCTAAAGAATATGGGCATAAAGAACCGAAATCACTTGAAGAATGGGTGAATCAAGGTTCTGGAAGTCATTATAATTATAATCACTGGAATGATGTTCCCTGGATTGATAACCACAATGAATACAAAGCTATCTATGATGAATTTAGGGAAACAAATAAGGAGTTGTTTATATGAAAGTAGCAGCAATCATACAAGCTCGACAAGGAAGTTCACGACTCCCTGGTAAAACTTTAATAGATATAGTAGGTAAACCTGCATTACAACGTGTAATAGAGCGTATATGGAGTGCTAAACTGATAGATGATGTAATAGTTGCTACTACAATAAATAAAGAAGATAATGCAATTGTAGAATTATGCAAATCTTTAGGTACTAATTATTTTAGAGGTAGCGAGGATGACGTATTAGATAGAGTTTTAAATGCTGCTAAAAAATTTGATGTAGATGTCATAGTAGAAATAACTGCTGATTGCCCACTAATTGATTATAACCATATTGACAAATTAATAGATTGGCATTTAGTCAATGATGCAGACATGACAACTAACATTTTAGAGCGAACATTCCCAAGAGGTTATGATATACGGATATTTGATACAAAAACGCTAGAACGAGTAAATGAAGAAGTAAATAATAACGTTGATCGTCAACATGTAAGCACTTGGATGTATCTAAATCCAAAAGGTAAACAAAATTATAGTATACAAAATTGGACAGCACCACCAGAACAAAATAGATCAGATATTGAAATAACTTTAGATACTCCAGAAGATTTAGAATTAATTCGCTGGATATATGGATTTGAAAAACAAGGTTATAATATCGAATTAACATGTCAAAATGTCATAAATTTAATTGACACATATCCTATGATGTATGAAAAAGTAAAAAATATACAAAGAAAAGACTATTTTGAGGAATTAAATAAATCTTACAAATTTATTAAAAAATTAGAAAATAACATATTATATGGAGATGGTAAAGAAGAAGTACCAAAAGGTATTTTTAAAGGGAGCGATATAAAAAATGAAAATGTACAGCGTACTGATAATAGGAGCCGGCAAACAAGCAAGCGAGGCAGACCACCCAAACAGCGATAAAATAATAAGTTTTGCTCATGCATTTAAAAAATATGGACAATTTGAAGTTATATTTTACGATATTGATATTCAAAAGGCTTATAAATCTGCTGAAAAATGGGATGCACATTGGATTGGAGATTATAAAAAACATTTATCTAAATATGATGTTGATATAATTGTAGTCACTACTACTGATGAAACGCATTATGAAATATTAAAAGATATTGTTTATTACAAACCAAAATTAGTATTAACAGAAAAACCGATAACAACTAATTTAGATCAAGCTTATGAAATTGTAGAATTATATAAAAATAATAACATTCCACTTATGGTTAATTATACAAGACGGTTCTTGCCATATTACCAAGATTTAAAACAAAGATATGAAAATGATGAATTTGGAGAATTAACTTATTATAATATTATATATAACCGTGGATTACTTCATACAGGGACACATGGTATAGATTTTATGATATGGTTTTTAGGAATGGACAGATATGACGATTGGAAATTAACAGAAGCAAATGACAACTATAGGGTATGGCAAATTCAATTATTTTTTGAAGAGTATTTTTGGCAAGAACAACGTATTTTAAATATGCCAGTATGGGATTATTACGATAAAAGTCATTGGCATATAGTAGATAATATATATAAATTTTTACAAGGTGAAGAAGATTTAAAATGTACTGGTAAAGATGCTTTAAAAGCATTGGAGATCGCATTTCATTTAAAAGGAGCGAATTAAATGATAGACTTTAAAATTCAAGGTTGGTATGGTGGAGATTTTGATTACTCAGGTTTTTATAAAAATAAAAAAGATGCTGAAAGAGGTATATCACCAGATAAATCATTACATGATTTATTATATGGATATCAAGGTAAATATATAAAAATAACTGTAAAGGAAATAAAAAATGATAAGTAAAGAGGAGCGAGAAGCAGTATTAAGAGTACTAGAAAGAGGAACATTATCGGATTACCAAGGTAATTGGTCAGAACATTTTTACGGTGGAGAAGAAATAAAAGCACTTGAAAAAGAATGGGCAGATTATTTTGGAGTAAAGCATGCTATTGCAGTTAATTCAGCTACAAGTGGATTATGGGCAGCACTAGTAGCGATAGGATTACAACAAAATTTTAATGATATAGAAAATAAAATAGTTCCAGCATGTGGTGGATTAGAATTTGATAACGGAGCAGAATATGAGGCGAATGAAGTCATTGTTACTCCATATTCCATGACATGCTCAGCTTCTATGCCTCTTCATTTTGGTGCTAAACCAGTATTTGCAGATATTGAAGAAGATTACTTTTGTTTGGATCCTAAAAGTGTAGAAAAAAAAATAACATATAACACAAAAGCAATTATAGTAGTAGACTTATTTGGACAACCTTATGATGCAGATGCTATCAATGAAATAGCCGAAAGAAAAGGAAAAGAATATGGCCATAAAATATATGTTATAGAAGATGCTGCACAAGCAATAGGAGCTAAATACAAAGATAAATATGCAGGTACTCTTGGAGATATCGGAGTATACTCATTAAACCGCCATAAACACATTCAAACAGGTGAGGGTGGGATGATTGTAACCAATGATCACGATTTAGCATTAAGACTAAGACTAGTTATCAATCATAGCGAAGCAGTTATAAACGATGCAGAATTAAAAAACGAAAACAATGTAGAATCAATCTCATGGTATAAAGACTATACAAGGTTAGTCGGAATGAATCTAAGGATGACAGAAATCCAAGCTGCCATAGCTAGAGAACAATTGAAGAAACTAGATGGTATATTAAAAGAGATACGAGACAATGCTAAATACTTTAACATAAAAGTAAGACCAGAATGTGAACATGCTTATTATAGATATACAATAACAAATGATATTCAAAGAAATTTTGATAAAGTACCAAAAAAATTTAGAATAGAAGCATCGCAATTTATTATGGATAAATTTAATTATAAATATCATTATATTACTCCAATATATAAGATGCCACTATTCAGAGAATTAGGATATAAACAAGATCAATGTCCAGTATGTGAAAAAGTAGAAGAAAATATAGTGTTAGCTTGGTCAAAGGAAACACCATAGGGATGTGATAAAGTGGATATTAATCAATATGGACCACAAAGCGGACGACTAATAAAAGAAGATAATACAACAGTAAATAAAGCAGATATATTTAACAGACAGGATTTATTTAATCCAAATAATATCGCATTGCATTATACAGTATATACTGCATCCGTTACATCCATGATTTTATATGGTATTAGTACAGCAGTTACAACATCAGAATCTATCATTAGAGATAATGACGAAACAGTTACAATCATGACTGGTAGCAATACACTTACTTTAGTAAGTACAAATACAGCAGATGCAACAGCAGGAGATGGAGCACAAAGTATATATATTGTTGGACTAGATGAAAATGGAGATCAGCAAGAAGAAACCATAAGTTTAAATGGAACAGTATCTGCCGAAAGCACATTAACATTTTCAAGAATAAATAGAGCAGTTATATTTTCAGCAGGTGGAGATACAACTCCAGTTGGAACTGTATATATAGGACAAGGAGCATTAGTAGCAGGAAAGCCAACAATAATAAACGGCGTGATTATGCCAGGAAAAGGTTGGATGAGGCAAGGTATTATATCAACTCCAAGAAACTACGTACCGTATTTAGCAAATATAATAACAGGAGCAGGTAAAGGGAAAGAAGTGTATTTTACTATTAAGGTTAAACCAGAAGGAACAGGATGGATTGATACACTAACTTGGAATAATTATCAAGAAATACAACAAAGCGTATTTAATATCCCTATTATTTATTATGGAAAATCTGACGTAAAACTGTCTGTAATATCAGATGTAGCAGGAACTACATGTATGGGAGCTGTAATATTTAAGTTAGTGCATATATCTTTATTATAAAAAGGGGAGTATATGATGATAGTAAACTTAGAAACGAGGTAGTGATATGAATAAGTTAACAAATAAATTACTATCTAGAATTGATATTAAAAACCAAGAAATAGTTCTTACATTCGAAGATGAATCGAAATACAAAATATATTGCAAAGAAAACTTCGCTATTAAAAAGGTAGGTGATTAATATGGGGGCACCAAAAGGGAATAAATATGCATTAGGAAATAAAGGCGGAGCACCGTTAACTTATGAAACTCCAGAAGAAATGGAAAAGATCATAGATGGATACTTTGAATCATGTTGGGAAGAACATTGGGAAAGAACAGGTAAAGTAAATGAACAAGGGAAAGATATATGGAAACCTGTTTATGATAAAGATGGCAATATACAATTTAGATTGAGAGAGCGTCCTACAGTCACAGGATTAGCTTTAGCACTAGGATTTACTACGAGACATACATTAATGAACTATCAAGTAAAAAATGAGTTCATGCACACGATTAAAAAAGCCAAGATGTTAATAGAACATTATTATGAAAAAGGTGTAGTCGAAGG
>JBHLPW010000079.1:0-13008 GCA_048939015.1 Promethearchaeota archaeon | reverse complement strand
TTTGTTATCGGACGTTATAGAAGGCGGGGGATGTTGACTGCCCTTTTAAAATCGAGAGTGCAGTGGTTAAGCGTTAAAAAAAATTTAGCAAATAAAAAGAGGTTGTTTTTATGTCAATCTTATGGTAAAATAGTAACAAAGATACCATAAGGAGTGAAAATATGGATAAGAAAATAACCTTTGTAATGAAACCTGAAATATCAAAGAAATTAGACCTTCTCAAAGAAATAGATAAGCGAAGCATACAAAAAGAAATTGAATGGCTTATCGAACAACGATATGAGGAAGTAAAAAAGGAGCGATAGACAATTGATTAAATTTAAAACTTTTGTTAGGCAATTTGATCATAGTGAAGGATATGGGTTAAGATGTTTTGAAAATGAAGTTAATGAATTTTTAGATAATCATAAAATATTAGATGTACAATTAAACACAAATAAAGAAGCTATAAATAATTGGGCAGTAGCAGGAATAATGAATTATTTAACTTATGTTATTAAATATGAGGAATAAGTTTACAAAAATAAGATATGCATGTTATAATTAAATTAAGAATTTGGTAGTCAGACTTATATATTGACCTATTTTATTAATGGTGTAGCTGAAAAGCCGATATATAAGCATACTTTACAATGAGTAGATGGATACACTCACTTACACCAAACATTACAAAGAATACTAGAGCATAGGACTAAGCATTCTTGGGCTTATGCAAAATAAAAAATCACTTGTATTTGTCGGATTGAGGTTAACTCAGTCACTTATCACGTACCACGTGGTATAGTTAAGCAAATAGGGGTGATTTTTTCTATTGTCAATTTTAGCACAGGGACTATTATCATAGTATGTGGATTCGCTCCCCACTTCCTTGTGCTATTTAATATATAGGAGCGATAAAAGGAGCGATAATATGAAAAAAATAATGGATTATGTGAATGATGATTCTAATTTAGAAAAAGCAATAAAGAGTACATTTGGATATAAGCAGATGGAACTTATTCAAGCAAAATACAAGTTTTGGAAAACATTTTTTAATACCATTCCGATTATCAATAAAAATTCTAATAGTTAT
Source organism: Promethearchaeota archaeon (assembly GCA_048939015.1). Classification (GTDB taxonomy): domain Archaea; phylum Asgardarchaeota; class Lokiarchaeia; order Sigyniarchaeales; family SOKP01; genus Loki-b32. The sequence goes on along the minus strand of JBHLPW010000079.1, from coordinate 11,936 downwards.
TATGAAAAAAAAGAAAAAGAAATTAATGAAATGATGAAAGATTATATTAATTCATTTTATAGTGATTTGATGATTAATTATGATAGGAGCGAATAAAATGGAACTTAAAGCTTTATCATTATCTGATATGGAATTAATCCAACATTGGCGAAATGAACAACTAGAAATACTTAGAACATCATTTCCATTGACAAAAGAAATGCAGGAACAATTTTATCATGAAGTTATTTCTAATCGGCAAACTAATGCTCGGTTTTGGGGAATATGGATTCAAAAAGAATATAAATCTTCAAATACAATAGTCGATATATTAATAGGTATGGTAGGTATCGAAAATATTCAATGGGAAAATAGATTAGGCGAAATTAGTTTAATATTAAATCCTGAATATAATAATCAAGAAAATTTACAACAAGCATTACATTTAATTTTAGAGCAAGGATTTAATTACTTAAACTTAGATAATATTTTTACAGAAGTCTACCCAACCAATAAACTTTATGCTGAATGGTATGAATTATCTAAAGAATTTAGCGGAGATATAGTTATATTACCTAATCGTAAATATTGGAAAGGAAATTATTATAACAGTAGATATATAAACTTTAATAAGGAGCGATACTATGAAAAAAATAATAAGTTTATTTAAAAGAAATTATAATGAAAATAGACTTGTAATAAATGAAATTGTGGAAGGTGCAGAATGGGTTATTAATGGCGAGGGAATTGCAACAAGGAAATTTGATGGAACATGTTGCAAAATTGAAAATGGAAAATTATACAAAAGATATGATGCTAAAAAAGGGAAAAAACCTCCAAAGGAATTTATATCAGCACAAGAACCTGATTTTATAACAGGACATTGGCCAGGGTGGGTTCCTGTAACAAATTCATCAAATGATAAATGGCATAATGAAGCAATGGATAATAATCTATCAGATGGGACATATGAATTATGCGGTCCTAAAATTCAAGGAAATCCTGAAAAATATGAAAAACATATATTAATCCCTCATGGTCAAGAAATTTTATTTGATGTACCAACAACTTTTGAAGATTTAAAAGAATGGTTTAAAAATAAAGATATTGAAGGTATTGTGTGGCATCATTCAGATGGAAGAATGGTCAAAATAAAAAAGAAAGATTTTGGTTATAAAAGAGGTATAGAATAATGAATATTTTATTTCTAAGTCCTCATAAACATTTGATTGAGTTTATTGAATCATTTGGGGATGAGGTTATTCAAACGGTTGATCCTTTGACAGATAAAATATTGAATGAAATAGACTTTATTGTATCATATGGATATAGACACATCATAAAAAAGCCCATTCTTGATAAGTTCAAGGGTAGGGCTATTAATTTGCACATTTCTTATTTACCGTGGAATCGTGGAGCTGACCCTAACCTATGGAGTTTCTTAGAGGATACACCGAAGGGAGTTACTATTCATTATTTGGATGATGGAATAGATACAGGAGACATTATTGCTCAAACTAAAATTAAAATTTATGAGGATGATACATTAAAAACAACTTATCAAAGATTATCTGAAACAATGGAAAATCTATTTAAAGCATATTGGTCTGACATACGCAAAAAAAACATACAATCGATGCCCCAACTTACTTATCATAAATCAAAAGATAAAATTAAATACCAAAATTTTTTAATTAAAGGTTGGGATACACCGATTAAAGATATTATAGGTAAAGTAAAGGAGCGATAATATGAATTGGGTTGATAATTATCCTCATATGATTTATGCAAATGTATTATTATTAGATGGTAAAATTATTGATTATAAAATAGGAAATAAATCCTGGGAATCACCTTACGACATAACTATTAGGGGACAAATTAGTTTTGATAATTTAGGTAAGTGCATTGTCAAAAATACATCTTGGAAAGTTAATAATCAAAATGAACATAATAGTATATTTAATAATGAAGCTAAAGAATGGATAGAAAAACAAATTAATGGAGAGCGATAATATGATTATTTTAGATTTTGGAAGTGGTAATAGTTGCCATAACGATAAAACAATTGTTAAAAAAATGCTTGATGAACTTAAAAAAGTGGATACAGGAAAACATGAAATCGTCATCAAATGGCAACTATTTAAAGAAGCTGGTAAAAACATTCCACTTGAACATGATATTTTCAAATATGCTTATGATTATGCTAAAAAACTAGGGTATCAAACGACATCTAGTGTATTCGATAAAGAATCACTAGATTTTTTATTGCAATTTGATATTCCTTTTGTAAAAATAGCGAATAACCGTAGTTTAGATTGGTTAATGGGAGAAATTCCACGGAAAATACCTATTTATGTTAGTTATGGTAGTGTTGATGAGTTGAAAATAGCTCCACAAGAAAATATTAAAAGACTTTTATGTATTTCTGATTATCCTGCTGACATTAAAAGTTATGAAGATGTTTTTGATATTGATTTTTATACACATTTTGAGTATGGTATTTCAGATCACACTACTAATTTTGGATTATGGTATAGATATCAACCACAATTTATTGAATGGCATTATGTTTTAGAGCATGACAAAAATAATTTAGACGGAGGATTATTTGCTCACACACCTAAACAATTATCGGAGGTACTATAAATGAACTGGAACGATAAAACAATTTTAATAACAGGAGGGACAGGAAGTTTTGGAAGTGCATTTACTAAGTATCTTGCTAAATATCCACCTAAAAAACTGATTGTATTCAGTCGTGATTGGTTAAAACAGAAAAATCTCAAAAGCGAACTAGGGGAATTACCTTGGGTTCGTTTTTTTATTGGTGATGTTCGAGATCGTGACAGGCTCATAAGAGCATTTAAAGACGTTGATATAGTAATACATGCGGCAGCTATAAAAGATTTAGAATCAAGCGAATATAACCCTAGTGAAGCTATGCTAACAAATATTCAAGGTACACAAAATGTAATTGATGCCTGCATAGAAAAAAAAGTTGAAAAATGTTTGTTTATAAGTACAGATAAAGCTGTGAATCCTATAAATACTTATGGCACTAGTAAAGCTATGGCAGAAAAATTATGGTTGAATGCAAATAAGTATGCTGCTGATGATGATATAAGATTCTCCATTTGTCGCTATGGCAATGTTGTGGGTTCAGCAGGGTCAATTGTCCCTGTTTGGAAAAAATTAATCGAAAAAGGGGCAAAAGAATTACCTATTACCGATGAAAGAATGACTCGTTATTGGTTTAAGATGGATGATGTGATGAGATTTGTTGAAGATAGTTTAGAAAAAATGCAAGGCAATGAAATTTTTATACCAAGACTTCCTTCTGTTCGTATTACTGATTTAGCAAAAGCTTTTAATATGCCATATAAAGTGATTGGTATTCGTCCAGGTGAAAAAATACATGAGCAAATGGATTATAGTAGTGATTCTGGTATAAATGATTGGTTTTTAACAGTTGATGAAATCAGAGAAACAATTTAAGGAGCGATACAATGAACATTGATCATAATATTTTTAAAAATAATATGGAAGCACTACAAAAAAATTATCCTGATTTAGCTTTACGATTAAGTACAGTTAAAATAGAAAATATTAAACTTGTTAAAGAAGGAAATAATTTACCTAATTTAATTATAAATAATAGACTTTATTACATTGGAAATATAAAAGATTATGTTGAGGAACAATTAAAAGGATTTGAATTGAACAACGTAAAAGTTCCAGTATTTTTAGGAATGGGATTAGGATATGAAATCATGTATTGGATGCAATTCAAATCTAAAGAATATGGGTCTCAAGCTATTATTATTTTTGAAAGAAATCCTGAAATATTTATGGCGGCTATGAATGTCATTGATATTACACCAATTATCAATAATCCTAATATTCATTTATTTGTTGGGATTTCAATCGAAAATTTGTATGTTATTTTAAGAGAACATTTTAAAAATCATATTCAAGAAATGTTAATGAGTGGAGCAACACAACCTATTTTTCTCTATACTAATATGAATTTATACAAAGAATATTATTTACAAGTTTTACATGTATTTTTTGAATCACTCTATCATAGTATACAAAATTTTGGTAATAGTGCAGAAGATAGTTTGATAGGCTTAGAAAATATGCTTGATAATGTAAACGAAATTGTGAATAATCCAGGAATCAATTTACTTTATGAAAAATTCAAGGGCAAACCTGCTATTATCGTGGCTACTGGTCCAAGTTTAAAAAAGAATCTTCACTTACTTAAAGGACTTGAAGATAAAGCTCTTATGATAAGCGTAGATGCAAGCTTTAAATTGCTCATGAAAAATGGAATTAAACCTCATATGGTGACGAGTTTAGAAAGAGAGCATGAGGTACAACAATTCTTTGATAATTTTGATAAAGAAGATGTAAAAGATGTATACATGACAGCTTGTCCAGTACTTTTTAACCATGTATACGAATCTTATAATGGTCCACAACTTATTGTGTATCGTAATTTTGATCATTTTAAATGGCTTGAGATTGATCGAGGTATTTTAGATATTAAACTTTCAAGTTCTAATATGGCTTTTAAAGTAGCAGAAGCATTAGGCTGTGATCCTATTATTCTAGTAGGACAAGACCTTGCTTATGGCGAAAATGACGAAACTCATGCTACAGAAGTTCCATTTACAAGTGAAGGGGAAGGAATTTTCTATGTGAAAGGAAATATTGAAGAAAAAGTAAAAACAAATTCTGGATGGTATAACTTTTTAAAAGCATTTGAATTTGATATTGCTCAATTTAATGGACTTTTGGGAAACAATGCAAATATCTATAATATTCCCAAACCTATTTTATTTGCAATGAAAGATAATATTTCTACCGATCAAAATATAGCAGAAGAAACTAAAAAGATATTACTAGCTAAAATAGAAGCTTATTTATTTGAAGCAAATGCAAATAATAAAAAAGTCATTAATGCAACGGAAGGTGGAGCATATATTCAAGGAACAGAAATAGCAACTTTAGAGGAAACACTTAAAAAATATATCACAGAAAAATTTGATCCATTAACTATTATTAAAGATACATTAAAACAATTCACTTCCGAAAACGTAGAAAATGATATTGAAAAACTAAGATTAATCATAGAAAAAACTGAAAACGAAGTACAAGAAATCATAAATAATTGTATTAAAGGAGTAGATATTTGTAAAACACATGAATATGAATTAAAAAGTGACTTAACAAATGATAGACTAAATGAGATTAGAACTGAAATAATTGCTCCTAGGTTAGAAATTCAAACAAAGTATGGCGATTCATTCCAACGTTTTTTAATGCATGTTGTACAATCAACTCATTTGAAATTTGAAATGGAAACAGTGATGCTTTATACGAAACCGAATGAAGTACTTTTAAAATTTCCTGAATGGTATTCTTTCATTGGTGATATTTCGGAAATCTGTTTAGAAAGTTTAAAAAAGGCAAAGAAAAAACTATATGCAGTTTAAGAAAGTATCTTGTCCTAAATGCGGACGAACAATTTCACATTATTTAAGCGGTACAGATTCAATTTATCGAAATATTTGCCCTAAATGCAAAGAAACCGTAGTTATTTATTCAGCAGGAAAAACTGTAATTATAACTGAAATATCAATTGAATTGAAAATTAACTTTTGAGTGCTTCTAGTGAGCCATTTATCCTTAACAGGGTAGATGGCTCTTTTTTTATTTTTAAGAGGTGATTTTATGGATGAGGCACAAACAAATTTAATCATAGAGTTTACGTACAAACATTTTGGTGATGATGCCGAATTAGTTTTAATTAACTATCCATTAACTGGTCCTGAAGGACTTAGAAGGATGCTTGGGGAAATTTATCCGGATTATTTTTGTAGATCTTATTTATCAGAACTATTTGATAAAGAATTTGGCGAATATGCAAAAGAAATACTTGCCGAATTAACAAAGGCTATAAATTCTGAAGCAGCTGAAAAAATTTCAGTAATCGCTCCCCGAGGCCATGGTAAAAGCACATTATCTTCAGTAGCAATTCCGGCATGGGCTGCTTTATACGGTAAAAAGAAATTTACTTATTTCATATCTGCTAATGGTGATACAGCAGCCAACTTTTTGGATAAAGTTAAAAAAGTCATGGAAAGCTCCGAAGTTATAGAAGACTTTGGCAAACTAAAAGGGCGGGTCTGGAATGCTGATAATATAAATCTTACAAACAATTCATGGATTGGTTGCACAGGCTGGAAATCGGGCATTAGAGGAATCAACAAGGACCGTAGACCCGATTTAATAATTATGGACGATTTGGAGGATAAATCAGTACTAGAATCAGAGTCTTTACGAGCTAAACTAGAAATTAGTTTTAACGAAGAAATAGGCAGACTTGGTGACCACGACACAGACATGTTCTATATAGGGACGTTGTTATCAACTGATGCTTTATTAGCTAGAGTAATACAAATGCCATCTTGGAAAACACTTTTTTATAAGAGAGTTTTATCATTCCCTGAAAATGAAAAAATATGGGAAGAATGGCGGCAAATTTTTAGAGATATGACTAATCATGATAGAATGGATGATGCCTACAACTTTTATCTTAAAAATAAAGAAGAAATGATTAAAGGCGCAAAAGTTTTATGGGAAGGCAAAACCCCGAAAGATAAAATGAAATACAAAGGTTCCTATTACGCCGTTATGTTAGACAGAGAAGCATTTGGCGAGGATTCTTTTCAAAAAGAGGACCAAAACAACCCGCAGAATGCAAAAGATAAGCCTTTTAAAAACTTAACTTATTGGGATGAATGGCCGGAACAGATTAAAAAGCTCAAGCTTGCCTGTGACCCATCGGAAGGCAAGGGAGATAGTTCCGCTTATGTTGTTGGTGGCGAATTAAACGGCGGATGTTTTATTAAAGATGGAAAGTTAGCCTTGCATAATCCTTATCAAATAATGGATGAAATTATACGATTTGTTAAAGAGTATCCCGAGATAGATGAAATTATATTAGAAAGTAATTTATTTAAAGATTTATTAAAAATAGAGCTAATAAAGAAATTGAGTGATGCTGATTGCTACAGAACAGTAACACATATTAAAGCAACTGATAATAAAGAAACAAGAATAATGAAACTTGAACCTGATATTACTGGTGGAAAAATCCTTTTTAATTCATTAAATGTTTCATTTAATGAGGAAGTGAAAGATTTTAGTATAAAACCAAGATGTAAACATGATGATGCACCAGACTCACTTGCATTATTGCATAAAACACTTAAGAAACCATTATATTATATCAAATAATATAGTATAATAAACATGTGGGATAGGTAGGCCAACCGACAAGCATTCTTGCCTTAGAATGTTTCCCGCTTAACAAATAAGGCGAACACGAAAGGCGGTGTTTTTGTTATATATACAAAAATATGTAAATCATGTGAAGTTAAATATCCGGCAACAAATGAATATTTTTATTCACACAATCAAGTTAAAAGTGGATTGCATCCAGAATGTAAAAAATGTAGAAAAGAAAAAGTTAAAATATACTATGAGAAAAATAAAGCAAAGATACTAGAACAAAAAAAAGAATATCACAAGGCAAATAGAGATAATATTTGTGCCAAAAAGAAAATATATAATAAAGAAAATTCAGAGAAGCGTTCTGAATGGGGTACTAAATATTATATTGACAACAAAGAATTATTATTAAAAAAAACGAAAAAGTGGTATTATGAAAATCTTGAAAAATCACTAGCAACCGCCAAAAAAAATAAACACAAACGTAAATCATTATTAAAAAAAGTAGAAGCGACATTGACGACGGCACAATGGACAGAATGCAAAATATATTTTGGAAACAAATGCTGTTATTGTGGTATAGGGGCAAATTTACATCAAGAGCATTTCATACCATTGGCAAATGGAGGAGAATATACAAAAAATAATATTATACCAGCTTGTGGAAAATGTAATTCAAGCAAATGCGATAAAGATTTTTTTGAATGGTATCCTAAACAAAGTTTTTATAATAAGAAAAAAGAACAAAAAATATTAAAGTACTTAAATTATGATAAAAAAACTAAAACGCAACAATTAGCACTCATTTAATGGGTGTTTTTTTATATAGAAAGACAGGTGATTAAATGAAGCAACAAATAGGATTTAGGGATAGAATCAATTTAATAAAAGGCGCATTTACTAGATCACCAACTAAATCATTTTTAAGAACATTCATGCCAACTTTAGGAGAGCCGCCAAGACGATCAACTCAAGATTGGTTTGCATTATATAACAAATCTCCTAGGATGGGACCAATACATCAGATTGCATCAGATGTAGGATCAGCTACTTATGGCATTTATAATAAAACTGATTCAAAAAAAATAAAGATTAAAAATCATGCAATTGAACAATTACTTAAAGTCCCGAATACAGATAAAACAATGACTGAATATACTTTGTTTTATTTGACAGAATCATATTTATTGCTTCCTAGTGGAGAAAGTTTCTGGCTCAAAGAGCGAAATAAATTAGGAAAAGTCACTGAATTGTGGGTAGTACCTCCTCATTGGGTTAGTGAAATACCTAGCAAGGCAAAACCGTATTTTACAATACAACCTACGGGTAATATGCAAGCACAACCTGTTTATGTTATGCCGGAAGATATTGTATATTTTAAACGTCCTGATGCTGAAAACCCATACTTGCGAGGTATAGGGAGAGCGGAAGGAATAGGCGACGAATTGGAAACTGATGAATATATGTCAAAATATTCCAAAAGATATTTTTTCAATGGTGCAATACCGGATATGGTTGGAATGATGCCCGGAGCAGATGAGGCAACAATAAATAGAACTGATGAAATATGGAAACAAAAATATGGCGGATTCAACAATGCCCATAAAACCGCTTGGCTAAATTTTGATGCGAAATTTCAAATATTAAAAGAAAATGCTAAAGATATGGATTATATAAATAGCCGTATATATCTAGCAGATGCAACAAGACAATATTTTGGAATACCACCTGAATTATTTGGAGATATTAAAAATTCAAATAGATCAACCATTGACAGTGCTTATTATTTATATACAAAAAATGTTTTGAGGAAAGAATTAACTTTTATACGTGATGTTATAAATCGTCAATTAGTACCTGATTTCGCAGAAAATATATTTTTTGAACATGACAACGTGGTCCCCGAAGATGCAGAATTTGAACTTAAAAAAGCTTCTGAAGGACTTAAAAATGGTGGTCTTACTGTTGATGAATGGCGTAGAGCAAACGGATGGGAAGAACTACCCAATGGCAAAGGTAAAATACTTTATACTCCACTTAATATGATGCCTACTCCACTTGATAAAAAAGTTGTAGAAGTTAATATGGAACCACAACAGGAATTACCAAAACAAGAATCAGAAAAAACAGTAAAAAAAAAGTTGACGATTGAACATAAAAATCAATTATGGCAAGTATTAGATAAGGCGGCTATGAAAAATGAGCGGCCTTTTATTAATGCATTAAAACGATATTTCCAAGATCAGCAAAATAAACTAAATGATGAACTTCAAAAAGCTGTAAAACAAGCTACAGATAATCCAGATGATTTATTAGATTGGGATGAAGAAGCTATAATATTGCTTGGAATTATGACTCCGCTATGGTTACAATCGCTCAATGAAGGATTTGAAACTGTCAATGTAACATTTAATTTTGGGCTTTCTGAAAATATATTGCAATCTAAATTTTTAGAATGGATAGATAAGTTTGGAGCCGAACAGGTAAAACAAATTAATAATACAACAAAAGAAAAACTAAGAAAGACGTTAAGTGAAGGAATTGCAGATGGTGAATCTATTCCTAAACTACGTGATAGAGATTCTAATGTTATGACAGAAGCAAAAACAAGTAGAGCAGAAAAGATTGCTAGAACATAAACACATAATACCGTTAGTGTAGGAAGTCATGAAACTTATAAAACAGCAGGTGTACAACAGACGGAATGGTTGACTATTATAGATGGACGTGAGAGAGATAGTCATGCTTCTATAAATGGCGAAATTGTTGGAATCAATCAAACTTATTCAAATGGGTTAATGCATCCAGGCGATGCAAATGGGATAGCAGAAGAAGTTATAAATTGTCGATGTACAGAAATTCCTGTTATACCAGAATAAAGGGGGAATTAATATGGCATTAAGTTTAACTGGACCATACCTAAAAAGTGAATATGAAAAAGTTTTAGAATCTGCGATAGATACACAATTATCAAATATTAGTGCAAATGCTACTTCTTTAGATTCGGAAATAACAACATTAAGTGGCAATATAACAGCATTAAATGATTTTGTTGATGTAACGCTAAGTACGGCAGTATTTACTTTAGATTTGACAACATATAGAAATTTTACAATAACAAATTCGACAACAGCAGCAGCAACATTAAAAATTGCTAATGCTTCGACAGCGGCAGATACAATGCTAAATATAAATGTAAAATTAACTTTTAGCACGACAGCTACAATCACTTATACAGGTACAATCACATGGCATGCAGGTACAGGGGCCGCAACAGCACCAAACCCAACAGCAGCAGGTACATTTTTAATTGATATGAAAAGCTTTGATGCTGGAGTGAATTGGTATGCATCATTCACAGGTCTATATTAGGAGGGAAACTATGATAACAGATAAAATTGATATGTTAAAACATGAAGCCGCACAAAAAGAAGCAAATGCGACTATGCTTGAATTTAGACAAGCTTTGATTAAACATTTTGAGGTTGTAGATGCAAATTCTCGAAGTTTAATAGAAAGCAGGTGGGCAGATGGCAATTAGTGGTGATAAAACAATAAATGCTACTATTAGTGCTTCATCCAGTGTACAAACATGGAATTGGACTTATGTTCATCAAAACTTCTTTATTCAAAATCTCACAGCAGGTTCAAATACGGCAGCAGACACCATTTTATATTTTGACAGCACAGCAACTATAACCACAGCGAGTACGACAGCAATTCGTTTATTAGCCGGACAAAGCATTGATTATCATCCACAGGGTGGAACAACTTCGCTAAGTTTTTATAGTACAGGAACTATAAATTACCAAGTAATGCCTAATTAGAAATGAGGTGAAAATTTGGACAAAATTAATAAAACTTTTCATAGTGAAATAAAACAAATAGGTGAAGAACAAGATCGAGTATTAAGATTTATAACTTCTACAGAAGCAGAAGATAGGGATGGAGATATAATCGAAATAGATGGATGGAAACTTGATAATTATATGAAAAATCCAGTCATTCTTTATGGTCATAACTATGAAGGACTTCCAGTAGGACGATCTGTAAATATTCAAAAAGATAATATCAACAAAAAGCTAATTCAAGATGTAAAATTTCCAACTAAAGAAGAATATGAATTTGCTGATACTGTTTATCGGCTTGCAAAAGCAGGGTATTTGAATGCAACATCAGTCGGATTTATCGGGATTCAATCAGAACCACGTCTCGATGAAAAAGGGAATTATCTTGGGAAGAAATATAAGAAACAAGAATTACTTGAAACTTCTATTGTTCCAGTCCCTTCAAATCCTACAGCTTTAATGGAAGCTAGAAGTAAAGGAATTATTGATGATAATGAATTAAAAATGTTTGAAGAAGCAAAAGAAGTAATTAATAAGCCTGGTTGGGATGAAACTGGAACAAGTTTTCGTTTTAGAGTTCGAGATCCAGGATTATTCCAAGAAGGAACTTTTAGAACCGTTCCTATCAAAAAGGACAAGCCTAGAGTTAATTCAGTAATGGGACGTCTTAAAGGTGAAGATTCTATGACTGTGCAATCTATTATATTCCCTAAAGATGACGGATGGGATTTGGCTGGTGCGAAAGCATGGTTAAAAGAGCATGAAGATTTAACGAAAGGAGTTGATAATGTGGAAGAAAAATCC
>JBHLPW010000078.1:0-19972 GCA_048939015.1 Promethearchaeota archaeon | reverse complement strand
ATCGCTGCAGATATTGTCGCAACGATTGCTGGTGAAATTCCTAAGAACATAAATAGAAAAGTTGCTAGAATGATAACAACCGTTATTATAAAGTATTTTTTATTCTGAATTACAATTTCAGGCGCAAGCATTTCCAATAATATCTTTTTATTTCGCTCAGTTGGTCGTTCTTCTTTTCTTAAAATAAACCAATCTAATAAGAAAATGGTTATTGCTAAAATCATTACAAATAGAATACCCATATTAGCAAGATACTCTCCAAAACCCCACCCAAATTCTTGACCAATTATTAAATTTTTCAAACTTGAAACAGGGGTTAGAATTGCTCCTATATTTATCGTAATCGTCATTCCCATCATGTAAGTACCCGCAGGTATTTCTAAAACTCTACAAGTCCTATAAATCAATGGAATTAAAATCAACGAGAGAGTTAAATCCTCAATAAAGGCAACAATTATGCCTGTAAATAGGCAAATCATATAGAAAAACAGTCGGTTATTTCCCTTCGTGATATGGATCAATTTTATTGCAGTATATTCTAAAACTCGGTCACTTACCGCAAAATAAATAATTATCTGCATAGCAAATATGAAAATTAAGGTTTTAAAATTGATGAATCCAAGAATTTCTTCTTCATTGACATTACCAAACATTATCATTGAAAGTACTGCAACAACTCCTATAATTAATGCAATAGGGAAATAATCGATCTTATTTTGGGAAAAGAAAGCCATCAAAATGGCAAATAAAACTAATGTAAGAATTATTATCTGTATGTTCATTCAATAAAAGAAATGGTTTTTATTTTAAAGATTTACTGTAAATAAAACCTAAATCTTAGAAAGGAGTAATCATAGAAATATATATAGTGCAATAATTAAATTTTAATTTGGTAACTATTACTAATTTCTAAATACAAATTATTATTGGTCTTATTATGTTAACCTGTACAATAGAACAAGATGGAATAAAACGAGTAGAACATTTAATTGTAGTTGATGCCCATTCACATTTAGGACAAGATGTTGATGGAGCCACAATGATGAATCCTTTAGCTCCTGGAGCAGGAACTTTTGACTTTTGGGGGAATGTTCAAGGCAGGATTAAAGCAGATTGGGAGAAAACAGGGGAACAGTCATTTACAACAACTATGGATGGTAAATTTACCAAAATTTCGTGGTCATTTACACCTTTTCCTTTCACTGATAGATTATATACTGAATTGGAAACACTCGGAAAACGATATTCTGATTTAAAAGCAAAATCGAAGTTCTATTCTTTTATCGATCAGGGAGTTTGCTTTCCATTTCAAGATGTATTCAGAGATAAACACCCTGAAGCGTTATATAGAGCAAGCAATATAAATGTGTCGCGTTTTACAACAAGATTTCCTTTTTCGTTGAAATTAATTGGATACGGTCGTGTTGATCCAATGGAAGGCCAAAAGGCTATAAACGAAGTAAAGCATCTGAGGGAAACCTTAGGATTACGAGGCTTAAAATTACATCCTAGATCAGAAGGATATATAGATAATATAGCTTCTGATAAAGTAATTAATGTGCTTGTAGAAGCGGCAAGTTATTCTTTACCTGTAATATTTGATACAAGAGGTAGAGGATCTATATTAGAAATTGGTAAACTAGTAAAATTAGCGAGAAGTGAAATAAAGTCTAAATACCCTGATTTATTACCTCACTTTAAAGTTATCATTGCTCATTTCGCACAGGGAAATATTGATGATTATGATGTTTATAATACAATTGTTCAACCAAATACTTATGGAGATCTTTCAATGCTACATGGAGCAGGAGCAGGAAATTTTTTTGAAAGTTTTCGAAAATGGTTTCGGACTAATAACAAAAAAAGTGTAGATAATAGAGATTGGTCAGAATATATTTTATTTGCATCAGATTATCCATATTTTGGAGATGCTCATGCACAAAAACTTATGAAGTATATTATTAATAAACAATTCTTTGATACAGGAGGAACAATCTCAGATGTTAGAAATATAATCGGGCTGAATCAATTAAAAGTATTACCAGAATATAATCTACCTCAAACCCAGAAAGGACAAAAAGTTAGTCCGAGTTTAATATTATCCAATCCTTCATTTAAAGAAAATAAAATAAGTACTTATGAAATGTCTCTAAAAGCTTTAGCAAAATTGATTATTGATAACAAAATAGATATTAAAAAATTCTGTATTCAATTTAAAGACTCGTGGGATATTTTTAACGATGATGTTTTATTAAATATCATATCCACTAGTACTAAGCAAGAAAGAGACTTATTATTAATGAACATAGTGAAAGATCAAATTTCACTTTTCGCGCCATTACAAGCAAATATTGAATGGAAAAAATTTGGCTACAAATATTTTAATCCAGAAGATCGTGCTTTCTTTGGATCGGTATTTAAGCAAAATTATTTAGCTACGGATGTTCTAAAAACAGTAGAGACATTTTCCCATATTTATTCTTAATCTTTCGCAGTTAAAGTATATCTTATATACTTTTAATACTAATTAATACTAGAGTAAGTTTTTTTGTATAATAGGATTTAGATATGCAAAAAAGAAATGGGATACACCTTGAAAGGAATTGTAATACTAAATTTAGATAAAAAATCAGAACTGTCTATAGATACTGAATATCCCCATAATATCTGTGAGGAATTAGGTGTCACAGAATCAATGTTAGAGACTGTTTTTGATGAACATAAAAGAATTCGAACTGGTCCTAATTACTTGGAAATGCAGATAAAACGTGATCTTAGTGTTGCAAGTTTCTTCACAGGACATTCCTCAAAACATTTTATTGGAAAGGGAGATCATGTGATTACCGTTTTTCTTTCTGATGAGGATATTCTTCCAAGAAATTTTGAAGGCCAAGTACGAAGAATCGCCTTTGAATTATTACCCAAAAGAAAAGAGAAAAAATTTAAAGATTTATTCGAGAAGTCTTTTAGTCTATTGGAAAAGGGGGAACTCGATGCCTATTGGCAAGAAAGGGAAGAATTTGAACACGAACTTGGAGAAAAAAAGGGGAGAATTAATGATTTAGCTCAAAAAGTATCTTTATTAGTTTCAGACAGATCAGAACATCTTAGAAATGTAGAAGCATTAAAGAGTGAAGTTTCTGAGTTATATTCAAAATTGGAAAATTGGAGTAGTCAAATGGCAGAATTAAATGAATATAATGCAACATTAACTGCAAAAAATAGAGAATTAACAAGATTAACTAATGTTCAAAAATTAGCATTAGATCAAAAAGAGGAACGAATTAACAATCTTTTAGCAAAATTAGGCGATACTACAGAAATTGAGAAAGGAGCCGAACAATTATTAATAGAAATAAGAAAAATTAGAACTGAAAATGAATCTTTAACTCAAGAATTTGAAAAATTAAAAGATATAAATAAAAATCTAAAATTTAAACTACTTAAAACACAAAGGGAAAGTGAATCAATTCCTGATTTAGAACTTGAAATCAATAAATTGAAAGATAAAATTTTAGGTGTATCTAACGAAAAGGATAATTTAAGACGGTTATTAACTGATTTACAGAATGACATTAAGATTGTACGAGAAGAACGTGATAGATATTACAAAATTGTGAAGGGAAGTAAACCCTTTTGATAAGGATTCAGTTCTATATATTTTTAAAAAAAGTTATGATTTTTTTAAGTATTCAATAAGGAAATTAATATTCCAGCCAAAACATATACTGTTCCAAGACTGTAATTCTTTAGAAAAATCCTCTCTTTTTATTTGAGTTGGTTCTTCACCAGCATTAATTTTATCTTTCACCAATTCCATTAACTCCTTAATATATTTACTTTCTAAAGAAAATTCTGTATTAGAAGCTAAATCTCCGTGCCCGGGAACTGTTACTTTAAAATCCATAGCCATTAGTTCGTTATTAACAGATAACCACCCCTCTGGATCGCCAGAACCTATCCAAGGATCACGATTCGCAAACAAAAGATCTCCAGCAAATAATACTTTTTCTTCTGGAATATAAACTATAACATCACCATCAGTATGAGCCTTCTGAAAAGCTTGTAAATGAACGTTTTTTTTATCTCCATGGATTATACATCCATTTTTGAATGTTAGATTTGGTTCACGAAGGAATTCTACCGAACGTACACCCTTTATAAATCTTAAATCATTTTGAATATCTAACATTTTCTCCTCATCTGTTTCAGTTTTAAGAGACTCTTCCAATTCAGCGATTTTTACGGGATCAAAATTCTTTAATTCGTCATAACTTTTTTTACTCTCATTTCTAATATTCCTTAATGTTCGATCTGAAGTAATTATCTGTGTTGATTTGTCAAAAATAGAGTTTCCAACAATATGATCCATATGATAATGGGTTATCACAACAAAACTTGGCTCTTTTTGAGTATACTGTAAAGAAGCTCGTTTTAAATCTTCTGCAGCTTTAGCATTAAGAGTTGAGTCAATTATTATTAAATAATCTCCAACATCGATAAATCCTGCGTTTGATCCCATCATCGAATCTTTTTTTGCGATAGCTCCATAAGTACTATCTGAAAGTCTATATAGATCGAAAAAATCTGATTCAAAGTCTAATTTTTTTACAAAATCAAATAGCATGATCAGATTTAAAGATTCATACGTATTTATAGATTAAATTCATGAAGTTCAGATGAACTATTTTTGATACTTGAATTATTATAGACTAAATAAGGATATTTTCTAATTGAAATGAAACAAATAAGAATTTAGGATTTCTTTAAAAATTCCGCAAGAAAATTAAGATTCATTTCCAAACGCGGGTTTTCCCAAGATTGAAAATCACTAGAAAGATCCTCTCTTTTTATTTGAGAAGGATTCTCTCCTGCTTCAATCTTCTTTTTTACCAAATCGAGTAATTCTTTAATATATTGATTTTCTAAGGAAAATTCATCTTTAGATGCTAACTCTCCATGACCAGGAACAACAACTTTAAAATCAAGAGTCATTATTTCATTATTAGTAGAGATCCATCCTTCAGGGTTACCCGAACCTAACCATGGCTCAATCCTCGCAAATAAGAGGTCTCCCGCGAAAAGTACTCTTTCTTCAGGAATATATACAATCACATCACCATCGGTGTGTGCTTTACTAAATGCCCGCATATGAACATTAGATTTATCTCCATGTATAACACAACCTCCTTTAAAAGTTATATTAGGTTCTCTAACAATGAAATCATCCGATTGGACAGTTTTTAGAAAAATGAGATCATTTTCAATCTCTTTTCTTTTTTCCTCGTCTGTTTCCATTTTTAGGGATTCTTCCATTTCTTTTAGATCCACCTTCTTTAATTCTTTAATCCGTTTTCTACCTTCTGTTTGAATGTTATTCCGTGTTCTATCCGATGTCATTATTTGAGTTGATATGTCAAAAAGAGATGTTCCCATAAGATGATCCATATGGAAATGAGTTATAATAATAAAACTGGGCTCTTTTTGCGTATATTGAGTAATTGCTTTTTTTAAATCTTTTGCAGCATTTACATGTCCTGTGGTATCAATAACTATCAAATAATCTCCTATATCAATAAATCCTGCGTTACCGCCCATACCAGAATTTTCTTTAGAGATTGCAGCATAAGCACTTTCTGAGAGTTTATAGAGATCAAAGAAGTCTGATTCAAAATCTAATTTTTTCACAAAATCAAATGACATAAATCATTTTTAGAATATAATCTTGATAAACTTTTTTAATTCTTATATTCAATTTCTAACATTTTATCATTTTATCTTATAGCGCTTTTTACTAAGGAATTCAACTTAAAATTATATCCTTGAAAATTTTAGTAAAGGCAATAAAATTTTTATTTATAAAATAAAGATCAAAAGGATTTCTTTTTTTTAAAACAAGCATATAATAGGGAATTTCACTCGCTTCGAATATGATTGGTTTGAATAAATAATGGTTTCCCGATTTCCTAACTATTATTTGATCTTTTTCTTCTTCTAAATCCATTTCAGTAAATACATCATTTAGAGTTAGAAAATAGGCAATTGTTTTACTGAGAAGTTGGTTTGATTCATTATCACTAAAATAAGAACCTAAAATAATTGAATGCTTATTAATTATTATTAAGCCCTCACAATCTAACTTTCGCGCAAATTCTTCAACAGTCTTTTGTAATAATTCTGATTTTGGATATAGCTCTAGTAAGATCTCTGATATTGCACTCATTATTGTGTAGGGCTCATATATTGAAGTTAAAAAAAAATGAATATTCTCATAATCCAATGTTTCTTGCATTTCTCTCTTTAACTCACTGATTTGCTTATCAATTACTAATTTAATACCTTTTATTAATTTTGGATCGTATTTGTGAAAAAAAATATTAAGAGGTGGTCTAATTTTCAATTCTTTAAATTTATCGACCACATCATATAAATAACTCATTGATTCTACTATACGTTTATTATCCAATATATCTATCACATATACAGCAATTTCTGTATTATCAAAATATTTAGTAGGATTCTTTATATAAGAAATAAGATAACTTTTCTGTCCTCCCAAGTCCCATTCACTTATTTGTCTTCCTAATAAACTAAAATTTGTCCTCTTAACACTTTTAGTAGGTTCTATTTTAATGATTTTTGATAATTCTCTACTAAGAGTCAATATAATACTAGTTTTACCTGCACCATCTAATCCTGTGAATAGTATTTTATATGGCTCTTTATAATGTTCTCTCTTCTTATTATATATTAATTCTGAATTTTCCAGTAGAATTTCACCGTCTTTATTTAAAAGGAATAATATAATTTATCCCAATTTGATTTCGAGAAATATTTGATATATTTTATTCTAAAACTTAAACAGTTATTTTGTTATTTAAATGTTGTTAAGGAAAAAAATTAGGTTTTTAAATATTTTTAATATTTAAGATAAAAAAATTGCTTTATCTAATTAGATATGAGATCTTAAATAGAAAATAAATTGTAAATTTTAAGGCTCCTTAGAGCTAGCATTAAATGAAATAAGTATATGAAAAGGTTTAATTTTCTTAGTCAGGTGTGAGTGAGTCGAGATCAGATAAATCTAAACCACTATCCATTACTTCGACTGTTTCTGATAGAAATTCATCTAAAATATCTTTTAATTCATCACCAGATCTCTTTAAGATTAATCTTATTAATCCAATGTTGATGTCCGGATCTGAGATTAAAGTAAGAACACCTTTAGGCCCACAGGAAGACGCAAAAATCTTACCCCCTCCAAATTCTGATGTGACTATTTCAAGATTGCCTAATTCCAAGTTTTTACCTTGTTCTTCACTTGCACAAAAAACCGCGCTAGCAATTGCGCCAATCCCATCAACATCAGCAGGGAAGTATGAGAATTTCGAGACACTTGCAATGGTTAAACCCGTTCTATCAACCAAAATTACTTTTTTAATACCACTCTCGCTTTTAATAATCTTACTGAGAATATTATCAAAACTTTTGGTGTCAATACTCATCGTTACACACCTTTTTATCTTTATTTTTTGTTATTATAATAATAATATATTCTTCAATCTTTAAAACTATTATAATTATAATTTTTTGAATTTATAAAATTATCTTTTTAAATTCTGTCATCTGAAATTTAGGAAATTGAATTTTCTATATGTAAGTATTAGTAATTACTATATTAAGATCCTAATAATTTTAATTGAAGATTATTTTCTTAAATTATCGCAAAGGATTTTTATTCTTAAATGAATTTATAACAGAGAACCACTTTTATACAAGGTTATTATTTATGAGAAATGACGTAGAACAGAGATTACACCGAGTTATGATAAAGGTAGATAAAAACAATATAGTATGTCCTAAAGCGTCTAACTGTTTAAATGCTGAAAATTGTAATAGATGTAATATGTTTTTTCATAAATGTACTATTTTCACTAATTTCAATACTGATTCTAAATATCTTAAGAGGTAGTAGATTGTGGATTTAGGGTTAAAAAATAAAGTTGCGTTAGTATTAGCATCAAGTAAAGGTTTAGGATTAGCATGTGCTAATCAACTTTATGTAGAGGGGGCTAATGTGGTTATTTGTAGTCGGTCTAAAGATAATTTGAGTATTGCCAAGAATAAGATTGAATCTTTAGGATCATTAGACCATAATAATAGAGTTTTTCCAATAGTTGCAGATTTAATGTATGAGGATCAAATAAATAATCTCGTAACACAGACTTTAAAGGAGTTTGGTCGGATAGATATACTTATCCATAATGCTGGTGGGCCTCCTTCTGGTCCAATCGATAGTATAACTATGGAAGATTGGTCAAATTCAATTAACATAAATCTCCGTTCATTTATATTTATAACGAGTTTAATTCTGCCTATCATGAAAAAACAGAATTCTGGTCGAATTATTGCAATAACTTCTGTATCTGTTAAACAACCACTTGACAATTTGGTTTTATCTAATACAACTCGTCTAGGAGTTGTTGGTTTTGCTAAATCATTAGCTAATGAGTATGGAAAATATAATATTTTGGTTAATATTGTATGTCCTGGACCAACTTTAACGGAGCGCATGAAACAATTAATAAATAAGACTGTTCAAGATACGGGAAGATCATATAGCGATGTTGAAAAAACTTGGATTGATCCTATACCATTAGGACGATTAGGAAAGCCAGAGGAACTTGCTAATTTAGTAGTATTTCTATCCTCAGAAAAGGCTAGTTATATAACTGGAACCGTAATCCAAATAGATGGGGGTTTTTCAAAAACCATCTTTTAATAAAAAAAAAAAATTTTATATATCACTTGAGTATTTCAGATATTTATTTTTTAAAAGTACAAGATTTTATATTATCGAATTACTATTATTATCCAGTATTTATCAAAGACATATTCTGGATTTTTAATTTTTGAACTAAAATTTATTTGATAAGGTCATTCAAATGAGATGGAAAAAGACTAAACTAAGTTTGATTTTTATAATTTTGACGGTTTGTACTTTATTTGTTCAAACTCCCTTAATGAATTTAAAAAACAATGCTTTGGTTAAGAATTATACTACTAATCTACGTAATTCAGGATCAAGTGAGGTAACGAATACAAAACAATGGATCAAGAATGGAAATTTTACATCAGATCAATATTGGTATCCAACTAAAGAGTTACTACTGGGAGACCCTAATGATGTTGCTGCAGAGATTGATACTACTGGAGAACAAGCAAATTTTACTGTTATAGGAGAAACTGGAAGAAAAGAAATCTCAGATCCAATTAATATTGCAAATAGTGGTAATTGGAAAGCATTTAATAAGACTGAACCAGCGATAAATCCTGATGGCTTTATTATTGATGATAATGGCTTTTATGTTAATCATTCATGGCATGATGCTACTGCGGATCAATTTGCAAGTATATACTGGAGATATAATGTCAGCATGGATGTTGATATGTCAGAATATGAAATAACTTCTGCATTTCTTAATGCCACTATGTATGCTGATGTTGATCGAAATGTTGATGCCCCAAATGATGCTTGGGCTAGATATGGAGGTGATGATTTTTCTCACTCAGATGATCAACCTATTAATCAACCAGGCATATTTGATCACGCTTTTTTCATTGTTGAAATCTCAGATCTAAATGTAAGTACAACATATAGAATTGCATATAATCAAACTACCAATTTAGGACAATATGATCAGGGACCTGTTGAATATGGTTATCCTACTATTTTAACAATAGAAGAGAAAAGTATTGAACAAGTAGGAGATGAGTCAGACTTAGTATACTACTTGAATAAAGTCTTTGAAAGTGATCCTGGTCATGATAATTTCACGATAATTATCGGAATTGAAATATCATGCGAAGATGATAATACTGGTTCAGATTATG
This sequence comes from Promethearchaeota archaeon, assembly GCA_048939015.1. Taxonomy (GTDB): domain Archaea; phylum Asgardarchaeota; class Lokiarchaeia; order Sigyniarchaeales; family SOKP01; genus Loki-b32. Next base: position 10,078 of record JBHLPW010000078.1, on the reverse strand, counting down.
ATGACTGGGATGAATTGAGAGTTAAATTTTTAAATTTAACTTTTACTTATGAAAAAAAGATTGATAAACAATCCTCTATATCTTGGAATCAAGATGGAGATAAGCCTGATGATATAAGCACTAATCCGATCACTGTAACTGAAGCTTTACTAGATTTTAAATTCAAAATTGGGCGCCTCTGGCCAACTTATTTATCTCAAAATTCAGAAATCAGAATTTATATTAACGGTAACCAATTTCCAGAAACCATTAAATTAAGTAGTGCAACCAAGTCTTTTCAAAAAGCAAAAATAGGGGGTTTTGATTTAACCTATTTAATAGAAGAAGATCAGAATATTAATCTTTCAATACAAGTATATATAGCAGATGATTTTAATTTTGATAGAAATATATCAATTTCGATTGATGAGGTATATTTAAATGTCACATATATTGAAACTGTCACTAATATTCAAACAGATTTAAAATTATTTTTAAATGGAAAAGATAAGACATCTGAAAAGTTTATTGAAGTCCCGTTAGCAGAGGAACTAAATATCACTGTAAAATACACAAATCTAACGGGAGATTACATCCCTAGCGCATTAGTACAATTAGAAGGAAAAGTTAATGGCACTTTAGACCCATTTCCTATTCAAGAACAATATACAATAATTGTTAATACTAGCGACTTAGGAATAGGTGCGAAACTTTTAACGGTGACAGCTGAAAAATTACTCTATGATAATCAAGAAATCAATTTTTTCGTAGAAGTAATCGAAAGGGAAACAGAATTATTATTATTTCTAAATGATTCTCCTAAACTCGATGGGGAAACTATTCAAATTGAATTAAATGAAACATTAGAAGTAAAAGTAGAATTTAGGGACAATGTATCTATGCCTACTACACTTATTAAAAATGCCACAATAGAACTGGTAGGCGTTGGTGAATTAAATGAAACGGATGGCATTTATAATATATTTTTAAATGCGAGTGATTTAGGTCAGGGCATTAGTGCATTTAATATTTTTGCTCAAAAGATTAATTATGAAACCCAATCAATTAAATTTTATGTTGAGGTTTTTGAAAGAAAAACAGATCTGTTATTGTTTTTGAATGACAATTCTACTAATGATGGTGAAACTATTCAAGTGAAAATCGATGATATTATAAATGTTACTGTATATTATCAGGACGATTTTAGTAAACAAAATCTCACTGGTGCCACAGTAAATTTAGTTGGATTTGGGAAATTTAATGAAACAAATGATTATTATAATTATACGATACATGCGGCCGATTTGGGGCAAGGTTTTACAGTATTTACAATTTTTGCTGAACTTGATAACTATCAAAGTCAATCTATTCAGTTTATAGCTGAATTAATTGAAATTCAAACGACAATATTATTAAAATTGGATGACACTCCTACTTCCAATGGAGAGAAAATTCAAGTTGATATACGAGATTCCGTTAATGTAACAATCTATTACAGAGACGATATAGGTCAACATATTTCAGGTGCCACAGTGAATTTAGTAGGAATTGGGAAATTTAATGAAACCAATAATCAATATAATTATACAATAAACGCCGCGGATTTAAGTCCAGGTATTACCGTGTTTACTGTATATGCTCAATTGGATAATTATCAAAGCCGAACTATCCAGTTCCAAGTTGAACTTGCTGATGTCCAAACAACAATATCATTATTATTGAATGGCACTCCTACTTCCAATGGGGAGAAAATTCAAATTGATATACGAGATTCTGTTAATGTAACAATCTATTACAAAGACGATTTAGGTCAATATATTTCCGGTGCCACAGTGAATTTAATAGGAGTTGGGAAATTTAATGAAACCAATAATTATTATAATTATACGATAAATGCCGCGGATTTAAGTCCAGGTATTACTGTATTTACTGTATATGCTCAATTGGATAATTATCAAAGCCGAACTATCCAGTTCCAAGTTGAACTTGTTGATGTCCAAACAACAATATTGTTATTATTGGATGACACTCCTACTTCCAATGGGGAGAAAATTCAAATTGATATACGAGATTCTGTTAATGTAACAATCTATTATAAAGACGATTTAGGTCAATATATTTCCGGTGCCACAGTGAATTTAATAGGAGTTGGGAAATTTAATGAAACCAATAATTATTATAATTATACAATAAACGCCGCGGATTTAAGTCCAGGTATTACTGTGTTTACTGTATATGCTCAATTGGATAATTACCAAAGCCGAACTATCCAGTTCCAAGTTGAACTTGTTGATGTCCAAACAACAATATCGTTATTTTTAAATGGAAACCCTACTAGTGATAGTGAGAAAATTCAAGTTGATATACGAGATTCCATTAATGTAACAATCTATTACAGAGACGATTTAAGCCAACATATTTCCGGTGTTACAGTGAATTTAATAGGAGTTGGAAAATTTAATGAAACCAATAATTATTATAATTATACAATAAACGCCGCGGATTTAAGTCCAGGTATTACCGTGTTTACTGTATATGCTCAATTGGATAATTATCAAATTCAATCTATTCAGTTTTTAGTCGAACTTGTTGATATTGAATCAAATATCTCATTATTTATTGATGGTACTCTTACTAATGATGGGGAGACAATTCAAATAGAAATTGATGATTCATTAAATATCACTATATATTATAGAGATGATTTAAATCAACACATCTCAGGTGCAATGGTTAATATGGTTGGAAGAGGTTTATTAAATGAAACAAATGACTATTATAATATAACCATTGATGCTCTCGATCTAGAGCAAGGGATTACAGTATTAACTATATATGCTCAATTAGACAACTACCAAATTCAGTCTATTCAATTTTTAGTTGAAATTGTCGAGAGAGCAACTGAATTATTATTATTTGTGGATAGTGCTCCTATTATTGACGGAGATACAATTGAAATTGAAGCTGATGATATCTTAAATATTACAGTATATTATAGAGATAATGAAACAAAACTTCATCTGCCAGGTGCGACAGTTGATCTTGTAGGAAGGGGATTATTCAACGAAACAAATGATTATTATAATATAACTATAAATGCTGCTAATTTAGACCAAGGAATTACAATTTTAACAATATTTGCACAATTAGTTAATTATAGACCTCAATCTTTTCAGTTTTTTGTTAAAGTTGTCGAGAGGGCAACCAATATCCAATTATTTTTAAATAATGACGATAAAACCCTTGATCCCACCTATAGTCTTACAATTGGCCAATTTCTAAATATAACTATAAAATTTACGGATAATCAAACTGGTAATCATATTAATACAGCACTCATACAAATTATTGGACAAGGATTTACATATAATTTAACAAGAGATGATATTTTAGGTCAATATTATATAATCCTTGATAGTGAAGATTTGGGTATAGGTGTAAAATTATTTTCGATTGTGGCACAAGCAAATAATTTTCAGATTAAATCAATAGATCCAAGAATCACAGTAAGCCGAATTTCAGCAGAGATTAGAACTTCATCTGGAGATGCTCAAATCGAAGCGGAAATAGGGGACGATGTATTATTACAAATAATTTTAAATGATACAATTTTTGGTGCTGATATAGCAGGAGCCTTGGTAACGTATAGCTGGGCTTATGGTCCAGGAGAACTCGAAGATCTTGATGATGATGGTATTTATGAGGTTCTCTTAGAAAATGTAAGAGAAGGGGTTCACACTATAACTATAAGTGCAGCTGCCGGGGATGATTATGATTTTGAGAGCTATACAGTTACATTAGTTGTTACCGCTCCTACAGTAACTCCTGGTCCAAATTTGAGCTGGCTAATATACGTTTTAACCGGAGGTATTGTTGGTCTTGTTTCTGTTTTTACACTATATCAAACACACTTTAAATACCCTCCAATGGTTAGAAAAATAAGAAAATTAAAGAAAAAAGTAAGAAAAGCTAAAAAGACAAAACCTATCTTAGTGAATAAAAGAGAGGAAATTATAAATAATGAACTTCAAAATCAAATAAAATCTGTAGAATATGAAGTTCTTCAAACTGAACAAGTAGACAAAATTGAAAAAACATCCTTCAAAGAAGGAGGCGAAAATTAAATGGCACATGGATTTGTTGTAACTGAATGGACTGAAGATCAGGGGCTAATTGTCAAGCTAAGTTATCCAGAAAACCTTAATGTAGATTTAGATGATATGATGCGTATCTTTTATGCCCACATTACAGGTGCGGGAGCAGCGGGAAATGTACTAGTACGATTAGAAAAAGTTCGATCTAATGTTTCGAGTTATTTTACTGGATTAGACTCTGATATGCCTGTAATGATAAATTTAATGTTAGAGTTAGGGGAAGATCCAGAAATGTTTGGTGAAACTGTTCTCAATGAAATTAATAGAGATATATTAAATTATTTGAAAGAATTGAAAACTAACGTATCTGAAAACTATGAAATTGTAAAAAAGATAAGACTTTACATGAAGAATAGTCTAATTCTGATGGATCGATTGAAAAATTTATCAAAAGAGCAAAGATTAGCGCAAATATATAGTAGTGAAAAAGCTCGGGCTATTTTAGAAGCCTTGCAACAAAGACCTTTATCAAGAAGAGATTTACAAGGAATTATAGAAGAAAAATTAAATAAAATTGTCCCTAATGTGGAATTTATCTTAGATCCCTTTATTAAAACTGGTTTAATAACACAGGATTGGGTGGAAGGTAGTACAGATATAAGCTTATTTCTACTTAATGATTTCACGATTTTTAGAAAACCTGTTCAAAAATTAATAGAAGATGCTAGAAAAGGAATCCCTACTCCAGAAATTGGAAATATCTATCTAAATGAAGTAAAGAACTTCTTTATGGAATACAAACCAGATCAGGTAGACAATTTAAAAATTGCCCAAATTTTAATGAATCCAGATAATTATGATTATATTACCTTATTACGAGAAAGAGCATATCCTTTAAATAAGATTCCGAAGGCTCCAGGTCAAAATCTTGATGAAATCGGAAATTTTCTAAAGTCTCTTGAGGAGAATCGGATTATTCAGTTAATAAAAGATACTAAAGAGTCTGTATGGGTATTTTTATTAACAGATATTGCTATACATACATTTTATCCCGAATATTTAATAGAAAAAATTAGAAAGGGTCGTATGGATGATAAGATAGATAAACGTGTAGCAATCAGTCATTTAGAATTTCTTGAAAAAACATATAAAAAATAGGAAATAGGTTATAAGTACCGTGTCAAAAGAACAGGATTCTGCAACAAAACATGTTCTAGAACTAATTGGTTTAGCTCATGATGAAGTAAGTACATATTATAAGATTACGGGAAGGGGACCTGTAATGGTTGGCGAAATTGCTTTGATTTCCGAGGTCAGTGAAGAAAGAGCAGCAGAAATAGCTAATAATTTATTTCAAAAAGGTCTCCTTAAGCAAATACCCGGCAAAACACCGATTTATGAAGCATTACCTCCATATGCAGCACTTGTTGGGCAGATACATCAATTCAAAGAAACAATTAAGACATTTCAACAAGTAGCTCCTCAAAATATACAAGAAAAATTCGACTCATTGGAGACTCACTCTGCAAAGCTTAAAAAATTAGACGACTATAAATCTTATCTTCAGATAATGAAAACTAAATTACCTGCTCAAATTAAAACACAATTTGACCGATTTGAGAAAGAAATTGAGCAGGTTAACAGATTTCGAGATGTTAGAAGATTTATCCTAAATTTAAAGGAAATAGTTCCAGCAGATATCACCAAAGAATTTGAAGCTATGGAATCTCAGTTAGATTCAGTTAAATCTGAAATAGCCACAAGATTTGAAAAACAGTTTAGAATAGGTGCTTTAAGCAGTATGGCGGAAAAAATAGTCTCAAAAGTTATTTCAGAGCAATTTGCAGTAATAACCAAATCTTTCAAAGCTAAATTTGTTCAAACAACTGAAAACATGCTCGATCAAGTTATAAATCAACTAGGAAGTATTACTGATACTGCAGGAGAAATAACTACTGATTTAGGTACAGTATTTACTGATATTGAGAGTGGAATGGTAAACACATTACAAGATCTAGAAAGCAGAGTTTCTGGAGTCTATGATGATATTATTAATGGAATCAATGAACTAAAAACTCTCTTCCGAGAAGAAATATTTGAATCGATACAAGATGATATAATAAACAATATTATAAATCAACTAGAAAGCTCTGAGTTAACAATGAATGAATTTTGGGAGCGATCAAAGCAAGCGTCATTACTAAGTTTTAAAGATGTTTGGTTTGTAAGAAGCGTAGAGGGTATTAAAGCACAAATTAATGAGTCACTTACTAGAGTAAAAATGAGAGTACATATTGTAGCTCCTAAATTAGAAGATATTGACTTACTCGCTGTATCAAGATTAAAAAGACATATTAACATCAGAATTTCTACAAATTTTGATTTAAATAGTCCAGAAGATCAAATTAAATTTAAAGAGATAGCAGGGTATCCGAATATAACAATTAGACATTATCCAAGAGAAAATTTATGGTCAATTAATAAAGATTTCGAAGAAGTAGTAGTTTGTGTAGTATCTAAGTCAGAAGGAGAAGAAATTGAAATAGCTGGAATGGGTTCAGTTCTTGAAGAACATGTAAAATTATTTGCTGCAGTTTTAGAAGATGTTTGGATTCAAAGTAGAAAATTTGATCAAGTTGAAATTACACAAGCCATAAAATATGCCCCAGAACCACCAAAAATTCAACCCGAAGCTACAAAACCTGTGATTTCACCGCCGCTTGTTGTGCCTGAGAAAACAATACCTATACCAATTGAACATCCTCCAGAAAGATTTGAACCACAACCTGAACCGATCAAAACCCAGCCGGAAATTCGGCCAGAAGCAGTAATTTCCACGGATGGACATCTTTCCACTCAATTTGACAATATTTTAAGTAAAATAGATACTTTACCTGGAGAGCATCTCGCTTTACTTTTAGAAAAATTGCAGGATGATATACTCGAAAGGAAAGGTTTTAGTGCTGTTTTAAGGCAAATAAGAATGGGGACTAGTGCTCTAAAAAATAATAGAAATTTACTTAATAATACTGAAAAGGAAGAGTTAAGAAATAAAATGAATTTTTGGAGAAGTAAATTAAAGATTTAACTTTTTTCTCTTTTTAGTAATACTAATTTACTTGTTTTATTCTAAAGATTTATTTTTTAATTGAATCTTTTTAAACTTCCAAATATTTAGAAGATCAAATATGAATGATCAAGATAAATATTCAATCGATCTCGAAGTTAAATTTGGTCCTTTAGAGATTATAGACGTGCCTCAATTAATTAGTGAATGTAATAAAGAATGGCAAAATATCTCACTATGCAATATTAACGAGTCTGTTATAAGATTGGCCGTTGTAAAAGGAGAGTTCCACTGGCACAAACATGAAAAGGAAGATGAATTTTTTTTTGTCATAGAGGGTTCATTCATAATTGATTTGGAAGATAAATCAATTGACTTAAAACCAAAGCAAGGATTTATGGTTCCAAAAGGAGTAATGCATAAAACAAGAGCCCCCTCTCGTGCGTCCGTATTAGTGATAGAAAAAAATACTGTAGTACCTACTGGAGATTAAAGGAAATTAAAATAAAAATGGATTTTCTATTCCTAGATATTTCTTTATAACCCTAAATATTTCTTCTTTATTATCAACATAGCTAAATATTTGATGCTTTGCTTTCCCATGTGATGTATTATCAATTGTTTCAAATTGATTTAATTGGAGCTCAATTTCTCCATATTTTAGAATAGGTTTTTCAGGTGATTCTGAATTATAAGATTGGATAACACCTATTTCCGCATCGGGATGATCTCTCGCAGTATCAAAGATTTCATTTTGTGACCTTGGTATATCATTAGAAAGTTTAACTAAAAACCCATAATCTTCACTATTAGGTATTTTTAACACATAACCAATCTTTGCAGGTCTAGAGAAATCTAAATCTTCAGGTCGAATAGCAAGCTTATAAATATTATCTACATCAATTTTATATGCTACATAATTCTCTCCAACCTTCAGGCGATCTTCGGGTATTGTACGAAAATAGGATATCGGTTGTGGATTAGATTTAGTGGGTATGAGCACAGTCCCCGGATTATCTGGACCACCACTAATGATTGTTGCTAAACTCCAACCATTAATTTTAAGATTAGGTCTGTAAAGAACGCAATCATCTAAGAGCTCTACTCCACAATATGATACTCGTGTTTCATAAGGTTCGTTTATTATTTGAAACTGTCGTGTAATCTCTCCCTGAATTCCTTGTTTTGTTCTATGATTAAAAACAAAAATTTGGCTTGATAATGTACAAGAAGTAGTAGAACTTGCCAATATTTCGTAATTTGCAGGATCAAGTGATTTTGGGCATTCCCATCCTTCCCAGTTCTCAGGATCTTTATAAAAAAAATCTCGTTCTGGACTTATCCAATACCTATCTCCTCCAATTGCTCTGTCTCTGGTTCCAATTACTTTTTTTGGATCATTATTAATCCATAGTAAATTATAGTTTTCATTTCGAGGAAAAAGTGCTAAAAGACGACCCCCAAATTCTGAGATAATAGCTGTTGCTTCACCAGATTTTAGCTCAACAAGTTCGGTTTTATTTTCTATACTGTTTTTTAATGCTTCTTGAGTATAATAATTCATAGTTAATCTAAATAATCTGCTATATAGATTTATAATTTTCAAAAAAAATTTTAAGACTCTACATTCTTAAATGAATCTTCAGATTCTATATCTCAACGCTTATCATTTCGAAGGGTAAGATTTTTAACACTTTAAATTAAATTGAATAATACTAAATTAGAGGTGATTTTATGCCAAAAATAACACATTTTGAAATTAATGCTGATGATCCATTAAGAGCTAAGAGTTTCTATGAAAAAGCCTTTGATTGGAAAATCGAAAAATGGGAAGGTCCCATAGAATATTGGTTAGTAATGACCGGGGAAGATAATGAAGAAGGAATTGACGGGGGTCTCCAAAAAAGAGAAGCCTCTGAAGATCAAATCTTCAATTATATCCAAGTATCTGATGTGGATGAGTATAAAAATAGGATTGAAAAATCGGGAGGCATTATTGAAAGCCCCAAAATAACAGTCCCTGGAGTAGGCTATATATATATGTTTAAGGACACTGAAGGAAATAAATTGGGTATCATGCAAGAAGATGAAAACGCAAAATAAATCTTCTTTTTTCTTATATTTTTAAATGTTGCTTCCTTAGATCACGCCAAGCTTTATATTCATAATAAACAACATAAAAAAGAATCACATTAAAAATAAAAATAAAATTCCAAGTTGTATCACTATAAAAGCTAAGGAAGAGTATAAAAATTGGCAAATTTTGAATTATTAAAGTGAGTAGCACAATAATTAGGATAAATCCTACTATTAAGTAAAACCAACGTTTAACATAAGTTTCAATTGATAAATTATGATTCTTCCTTTTACTTTTGATGATTTTTGGAAGAAAAAGTCCCGTATTGAACTTATAAAGTCTATATTCTTCAGGGAACTTTCTTAACATATGTATTTCTTCGATATCAGAATAGATAATCATTAATAAACAAAATAAAATCCAAGAAAAAATATCTCCCACTTTTAAGCCATGATCACCGAGAAAAGGAACATATAAGCAAAAAGGTAAAGAAAAGATTATGATACCTAAGTTTTGCGGATGGCGAATATATTTATATAGCCCTGTTTGTACTATAGCAATATTTTTTTTTTTTGCTTTTACTAAGTAAGTTAATCCATGCAAAAACAGGCTAAATCCACATATAAAAATAATAAGTTCTATCCATAAGAGTGAATTAATTGGAAAATTCGTAGTATAACCATTTAAATAAAAGATCCAGGATGCCATTAAATCGAATCCAGGCCATAAATAAAAAATATTCCAAGAAATATATGCAAGAGCAGGTATTGCTGCCATAGAAGATAGGATACCTGCTATAATGGGAAAGTATGCCAAAAGAGGACTTAATCGTGAATAATAAAGTTTGAGATTACTTTTCAA